>CAZNOI010000009.1:9370-92616 GCA_964574685.1 uncultured Dehalococcoidia bacterium | reverse complement strand
TCTTAGTTGAGTGAACCATACCCGCCCGGTAACATTTTAGGTGAGTGAATACGCGAGTTTGATTTCGGGGTGGACGAGGTTTATAATCAGGTTGCCGTCGCTGCTGGCAACGAGTGCGGACTGCGCGTTGGCGCGAGAAGGCCGGAGTTGCGCGAGAGCTGTGGGATATTCGGGGTCTATGCTCCGGGGGAGGATGTAGCTCGTCTGGCGTACTTCGGCATATACGCGCTGCAGCACCGGGGCCAGGAAAGCGCGGGCATAGCCACCTCTGACGGCAGTCGAATCAGACTGCATGCCTCGATGGGCCTGGTTGCCCAGGTCTTCAACGAAGCCATACTGGACCAGTTGCGTGGCTGCATCGCCATCGGACACAACCGCTACTCGACCACAGGGTCCAGCCGCGTATTCAACGCCCAGCCTATAGTGGTTCCCAGTCCCATCGGCGATATCGCTCTGGCCCACAACGGCAACCTGTCGAACGCGGCGTACCTCCGAGCGGAACTTGAGGCGAATGGATGCTCCTTCTCCTCGGCCACAGACTCGGAGATCATTGCCCGCCTGGTTGCACTGGCTCCCAAGATGGATCTGGTAGACAGGGTCAGGTCCGCGATGGGTAGACTGGTCGGTGCGTACAGCTTCGTAGCCATGACCAAGGATACCCTGGTGGGCGTACGCGATCCGCTGGGGGTACGCCCGCTTTGTATGGGTGATCTAGACGGAGGGTGCGCCATTGCTTCGGAGAGTTGCGCCCTGGATCACCTGGGAGCGTGCAGCCTGCGAGAAATCAGGCCCGGTGAAGTCGTTCGGGTCGACGCATCAGGCGTACGTAGTTCGATCGAGGCAACAAGCGACAGGCAGGGCTTCTGCATCTTTGAGTACATATACTTCGCGCGACCTGACAGCGTAATGAACGGCCGTCGCCTGTATCCGGCTCGACAGGCCATGGGAGTGGAGTTGGCCCGAGAGCACCCCGTGAACGCAGACCTGGTGATCGGCGTGCCCGACTCGGCCACCGCTGCCGGGATAGGGTTTTCCCTTGCGTCCGGTATTCCGTTCAGCGAGGGGCTGCTTAAGAACAGGTACGTTGGGCGCACCTTCATTGAGCCGGAACAGCGCCTGCGCGACCTGGGCGTCAAACTGAAGTTCAATGCGATGTCGGAGGTAATCTCGGGCAAACGCCTTGTCGTAGTAGACGACAGCATCGTCCGCGGCACGACCACACCGCAGGTCATCGGGATGCTCCGAAGGGCCGGGGCAAAGGAGGTGCACATGCGCATCTGTGCTCCCCCTATTCGATATCCCTGCTTCTTCGGTGTTGATATGGCGACGAGGAGCGAGTTGATAGCCGCCAGGAAGACCGTGCCCGAGATCGCCAACGCCATCGGTGCCGACTCGTTGGGCTACCTCAGTGTGGAAGGACTGGTCCGAGCTGTCAATCTGCCAAGGGACCTGTTCTGCCTCGCGTGCTTCACCGGCGATTACCCCGTTCCTGTGCAGCTTGAGATGGACAAGTTCGAGATGGAATCGTTCTCGAGTGCAGGATCGGACGTGATCTGAAGTCCTGCGTAGAGGCATTCTGTGCAACCAGATCCCGAAAGACAAGCGGAGACATATGCTGCCTCCGGGGTGGACATTGATGCCGCAGCCCGGGCTGTCGACTCGATCAAGCAGAGGGCCCGGCAGACTCACCGTCCCGAAGTGCTGACCGGCGTGGGCCCCTTCGCCGGTCTGTTCCAGCTCACGGGCTACAGGGAACCTGTGCTGGTAAGCAGCGCCGATGGAGTGGGCACCAAGCTGAAGATTGCCATCGCGCTCGATCGCCACGATACGGTGGGCGTGGACCTGGTCAATCACAGCGTCAACGATATCCTCACCGCAGGCGCCGATCCTCTGTTCTTCCTGGACTACATCTCGGTGGGTAGGCTGGTTCCCGAGCGAGTCGCCGAAATAGCCGCCGGGCTGGCCGCGGCGTGCAAGGAGGCAGGTTGCGCACTGATAGGCGGGGAGACCGCCGAGATGCCGGGCATGTATGCTCCTGATGACTATGACCTGGCCGGATTCATAGTCGGTGCAGTGGAGCGGTATAATCTCATGGATATCGGGGAGATCGTGGAGGGAGACGCCTTGCTTGCCTTGCCGTCCAGCGGGCTGCACACCAACGGCTTCTCGCTGGTTCGTCGAGTCTTTGGTGTTGAGAGCAACCCGCGTGTTCTCGGGCAGAGATACTCGGAGCTGGATCGCACGCTGGGCGAAGAGCTCCTCGAGCCTCACCGATGCTATTACAGGCAACTGAGGCCGCTGCTCGGCGCTGGCTCGGACGCCAAGTCCGGACGGCTGATCAAGGGGATGGCCCACATCACGGGTGGTGGTATGCGCGACAACCTCGCCCGTATGCTGCCACCGGGCGTGTCGGCTGTCGTCAGGTCATCCGGGTGGCGGGTACCGCCCATATTCAGCCTCATACAGTCATGCGGCGGCATCTCGACAGATGAGATGTACCGGGTGTTCAACATGGGCGTCGGGATGGTGGTGGTTACCTCCGCTGAGGACGTCGGCCCAGTGCAGGCTCAGATTCCGGACGCCGTGGTCATTGGTGAGGTAGTGGCCGAAGGGGATCAGAGGGTGATGATCATCTGATGTCGCCCTCGACCGGCGGCCTGGCAACACCAGAACAGGAGTAACAGATGCGTGCCATACTCAGTGTATCGGACAAGACCGGGTTGATGGACTTCGCCTGGGGCTTGAGCGCTTCAGGGATCGAGGTGTACAGCACCGGTGGCACCAGGCAGGCTCTCCAGGAAGCAGGCATAAGTGTCAGAGGCATTAGCGAGCTGACCGGCTTTCCGGAGATCATGGACGGCCGGGTGAAGACGCTTCATCCGGCGGTTCACGGCGGCATACTGGCCAGAAGGAGCGTGCCCCATCACCTCGAAGAGCTTCAACGAAACGGGATTGGCCTCATCGATCTTGTTGCAGTCAGCCTCTATCCCTTCAAGCAGACGGTGGCAAAGCCGGAGGTTACGCTCGGTGACGCCCTGGAGAACATCGACATAGGCGGGCCAACGATGATCAGGGCAGCCGCGAAGAACTTCCCCGATGTCATAGTGATAGTCGATCCCACCGACTACGGTCCGGTCCTGGAGAAGCTGAGGCGGGGAGATGTATCCCTCGACGACCGGAAGAGGCTGGCGCAGAAGGCTTTCCAGCACGTGGCGGCCTATGATACGGCCATCGCGCAGTACCTGCGCGCTGATGACGACCAGCTCCCAAAGCAGTTCACGATGTCCCTGAGGAAGAGACTCGATCTCAGGTACGGCGAGAACCCCCATCAACGGGCCGCGTTCTATGAGGAGGAGACCGCCGGTCGTGTGCCGTGGGGAATAGCGTCGGCGGATCAGCTCTGGGGCAAGGAGCTCTCGTTCAACAACATCCTCGATTCGGAGGCCGCCTGGAACGCGGCAAGCGACTTCTCGGAGCCAACGGTTGCTGTTATCAAGCACACCAATCCATGCGGCCTCGCCTCGCACGAGGACCTGGCGGAGGCGTACAGTAGGGCCTTTCAGGGCGACACTGTCTCGGCGTTCGGCGGCATTGTAGCGCTGAACCGTCCTGTGACTGTCGATACGGCTCGGGAGATTTCCAGCACGTTCTATGAAGTAATCATTGCTCCCGAGTACGAGGAGAAGGCGCTGGAGGTCCTGAAGCATAGGAAGGACGTGCGAATACTCCTCATGAAGGAGGCCGACTCTCCAACAACGGCTTGGACGGAAATGGACTATCGCCGGGTGAGTGGGGGCCTTCTTGTCCAGACAGCCGACAATCCGATGGATGAGAGCAAAGAGCTGAAGACCGTCACGAAACGTGAACCGACCGACGCGGAGCTCAGCGACCTCCTCTTCGCATGGAGAGCCGTCAAGCACGTCAAGTCCAATGCGATCGTACTTGCTCGGGACAAGACCCTGTTGGGTATGGGTGCGGGACAGCCCAATCGAGTGACGAGCGTCAGGATAGCTCTGGAGAAGGCGGGAGAACGGTCCGGTGGCAGCGTTCTTGGCTCGGATGCCTTCTTCCCGTTCCCCGATGGAGTAGAGGAAGCTGGAAAGGGCGGCGTCACCGCCATAATCCAACCGGGCGGCTCCATGAGGGATTCCGAGGCAATAGAGATGGCTGATAAGTACGGCATTGCCATGGTGTTCTCGGGCATGCGCCACTTCAGGCACTGAAGCTTGCTGGAGCTCATGAGTTCAAGCCACAGGATTGGCGATATCGAGAGCCTGGTGTCCTCGCTCCCTGTCTCGGACAGGGCTCTGGTGGAGCGGCTGTACAGTATCGCGGTGAGTACGGGGCGAACCAGACCACCTGCTGCTATGCAGCCATGGATCGAGGAGCGATTCGGCGACCTCGGGCCGGTGCTTGAGCAGACTATCGTTCGGATAACCAACAGGGTCACGCTGGAGGAGGCCCTCTTCAACCCGCTTCGTTCGAAGCGTCCGATAGAGATGGGTCCCGCCAATCCCGGGTTGAAGCCCGAGACAGATATCCTTGCCGACCCGCTCCGGCACACGCCGGAAGACGTCTTCGGGCGTGTTCGAGGCAAGTACTGCGTTACAGCGGGCAATGTGGCCAAGTACGATGCGCTCCACGGAATCGTGGTATTCGACGAGCCCGACCCGCTCAGTTTCAATCGGGCGCAGCTAGAGGACTATCTGGATACGGCGCTGAGATGGGCCGATGAAGCAGAGGCGCATGACCCGGAGGCCCGCTATCTGTTCTTCATGTGGAATTGCGGTGCGCGCGCGGGGGCGTCACTTGCCCACGGTCACGCCCAGGTGGTGCTGGGGCGGGGTTCTCACTACGGAAGAGTCGAGCACATTAGGAGATGCGCACTCGGCTACAGGCGTGAGACCGGGGCTGAGTACTTCGAGGATCTCTGCCAGGCGCATGAGCTTCTGGGATGCGGCTTCGCCAGAGGCAGTGTTCGTGTCCTCTCACACCTAACACCGGTCAAGGAGAAGGAAGTAATCGTGGTGTCTGACGACCTCAGCTCGGAATTCAAGGACTTGCTTCACGACGTTCTGGCTTGCTTTCGGGACAGGATGGGGGTAAACTCGTTCAATCTTGCGATGCTGATGCCGCCTCTGAGCGAGACGCAGGAGGACTGGGGCAACTTCCCTGTCATGGCCCGCATTGTTGATCGGGGCGACGGCGACGCGGACCCATCGGACATCGGTACAATGGAACTGTATGCCGCAAACGTCATTTCGAGCGATCCTTCTGAAGTGTGCGGCATAGTGCGACACGCCCTGTCCGGCGCGGCGCCTTGAGGGCGTTGGCAATCGCTGGCATATCCGTTCCGCTATGAATGTTGATGTTGTCCTGCCCGTCTACAATGAGGAAGCGGTCCTTCGTCGCAGCGTAGGGAAGCTGAGAGAATACCTGTCCGCACACGTTACCTGGCCGTGGCGCATCGTCATTGCTGACAATGCTTCTACGGACCGTACTCTTGACCACGCCAAAGGTCTCGCGGCTGACTTCCCTGACGTCACATACGTTCACCTGGAGTTGAAGGGCCGGGGGCGGGCATTGAAGAAGGCCTGGCTGGAGAGCGATGCCGACGTAGTCTCCTATATGGATGTGGACCTGTCCACGAATCTGGACGCTTTCCCGAAGCTGCTGGAGGCTTTCGACGAGGGATACGATGTGGCGATAGGCTCACGGTTGATGAAGGGCTCCAGGGTCATTGGTCGCAGTCTCAAGAGGGAGACCACGTCCCGTGTGTACAACCTCCTGATCAAGGCGATGTTCTTCCAGTGCTTCCGTGACGCTCAGTGTGGCTTCAAGGCGGTGCGGCGGGCGGTAGTTGATGATATAGTGCCCCTGGTAGAGGACAACTCGTGGTTCTTCGACACGGAGCTTCTTCTTCTGGCGGAGAAACGGGGATACCGGGTCCGAGAAGTACCGGTGGAGTGGGTGGACGACCCTGACAGCAGGGTGGACGTAGTAAGGACCGCGGTGGACGACATCAAAGGCCTGGTGCGGTTGCGTTTCAGGCCTCCATTCTAGGGACTTACGCCCGGACACAGTCCGGAGGGATTCGGGCATGACAAGGAGGCAGCGGTGAAGCTCGAAGTCATTGCAGGTGACATAGTCCAGGCCGAAGCTGACGCGATCGTGGTCAATCTCTTCGAAGGTGTCGATGCTCCCGGCGGCGCTACGGGTGCCGTGGACAAGGCGCTCGACGGTGCGATATCCAGCCTTATCGCTGCCGGGGAGATCAAAGGCAAGTCAAATGAGGTGACCGTCGTTCACACGCTCGGAAGGATCCCGCCGAAACGGGTTCTGATTGTCGGCCTGGGCAAGCAGGACAAGTTCAAATTGGACAGCGTGCGGGCCGCGGTCGCCGTAGCCTGCAAGGCCGCTCGTAGAGCGGGCGCGAGGCGGGTCGCGACCATCCTGCATGGGACCGGTGCGGGGGGCATCTCGCCGGCTGATGCGGCCCAGGCTGTGACAGAAGGAGCCATGCTCGGGCTGTACACCTTCAGAGTGCACATGACCACGGATCCCGAGTTCGGAGAGGTCGAGGAATTGCTGGTGGTTGTCCGGGACGAAAGTGAACGCGCTGCCCTCCAGAAGGCGATAGAAGTGGGTCGGGTGTCGGCTGAGGCGACCATGCTTGCGCGTAACATGGTCAACCAGCCCGCGAATCACATGACTCCGTCGGATATGGCGCAGGCGGCCCAGGATGTGGCCGAGAAGCACGGCCTCGAGTGTACCATTCTCGAGCGAGAGGATATGGAGCGGTTGGGTATGGGTGGCCTTCTGGGCGTGTCCCAGGGCAGCCTCCAGCCGCCGAAGTTCATCATCTTGAAGTACGTGGGGGCGGATGCCGCTCAGAAGTCCATGGCCCTTGTCGGGAAGGGGCTCACGTTCGATTCCGGAGGCATATCGATAAAGCCTTCCGAGAAGATGGATGAGATGAAGAGTGACATGTCTGGTGGAGCCGCGGTGATTGCCGCATTGAGCGCAATAGGGCAGTTGAAGCCCAGGATGAATGTCGTGGGGCTCATTCCGGCAAGTGAGAACCTGCCGAGCGGGTCCGCACTCAAGCCGGGGGACGTCCTCAAGGCTATGAACGGCAAGACGATCGAGGTGGCCAATACCGACGCCGAAGGCAGGATCATACTCGCCGACGCGCTGAGCTACGCTGGTCGGGAAGGCTACTCCCCCGTGGTAGATCTGGCGACCTTGACCGGCGCGTGCATAGTAGCACTGGGACACGTCTGCACGGGGGCCTTCGCCAGCGACCAGGAATTCCTCGACAAGGTGATGAAGGCCGGTGAGACCGCCGGCGAGAAGATGTGGCAGATGCCCATGTTTGAGGAATACAAGGAACTCAATAAGAGCGAAGTGGCCGACGTCAAGAATACTGGTGGCAGGTGGGGAGGAGCGATAACCGCGGCCCAGTTCCTTGCGGAATTCGTTGGGGATGTCCCGTGGGTGCATCTCGATATCGCCGGCACAGCCTATACCGACAAGGAACGCAGCTACTATGCCAAGGGCGGGACTGGCGTTGGAGTCAGGACCATGATCAATCTGGCGCAAGCGCTCGCAGAAGGCTGACGGTGAAGCACCATAGTGGGAAGGAGGCGCAGTGATGAAGATCAAGTGGCTCGGTCATGCATCTTTCCTGATTGCCGCCAGTAACGGAACGAAGGTAATCACCGACCCGTTCGGGGACTACCCCGGTCTTCGCTACAGCCCTATTGAAGAGGAAGCTGACGTCATGGTCATCAGTCATAGCCACGGTGACCATATGGGTGGCGGTGTGAAAGGCAGCCCAATCGAGGTGATCGGTGTGGGTACTACACCGGCTGCCGGCATCGTGTTCAGGGGAATCGAGACGTACCACGATGCGTCCAGGGGTGAGGAGAGGGGAGCGAACACGGTGTTCTGTTTCAATGTAGACGGTGCGAACCTGTGTCACCTGGGTGACCTGGGGCACGAGTTGTCGGACTCGCAAACTGCCGAGATAGGTACCGTCGATGTCCTGTTCGTGCCCGTCGGTGGGTTCTTCACCATCGACGCAGGCCAGGCCACGTCCGTCTGTGCCAGTTTGAGGCCAAAGGTGGTCATACCAATGCACTACAAGACCGAGAAATGTGACTTCCCTATTGATGGGGTCGACAGGTTCCTTGAGGGGAAGAGCAACGTCAGGAGAGTCAACGGTAGCGAGATGGAACTGAGGGCCGACGAGCTTCCGGTGGAAATGCAGGTCATCGTGTTGACGCCTGCTCAGTAGCTGAGGAAGCGCACCGGCGCGACTGAACTCAAATTGACACCGAATCTGGCCGTGGGGTATAATAGCCGACGATTCGAGGCGGAGTTGCTATGCCGAAGCGTACCTGGCAACCCAAGAGACGACCAAGAAAGCGTAAGCACGGCTTCCGTGCACGCATGGCGACCCGAGGCGGTCGCCTGGTCATCAAACGGAGACGGCTGAAGGGACGTCACAGAATGGCGGTCTAAGTTGTCCCTGGTGGATGGAGAAGGGGAAGAGGCTCAGAAGGGCAGCGGAATTCAGTGCGGTATACACTCAGGGCAGGACTTGGGCCGATGGCCTTCTGGTGTTGAAGGCATTGCCCAATGACCTTGAGAGTAACCGATATGCTTTTGTCGCCGGGAGAAGGGTTGGGAAGGCGGTGGCTCGCAACCGCGTCAAGAGGCGCCTTCGCGAAGCAGCGAGGTTGACACCAACAAGGCAGGGGTGGGACCTGGTGTTCATCGCTCGCAGAGGTGCAGGCGAGGCGACTTACAGCGATTTGGATGTGTCGGTGAAGACGCTGTTGCGCCGGGCGCGTGTTCTGGCGGCCGGTGCTTCGGGTCCCGGGGACGGGAAGGTCAAGGCGTGAAGAGCTTTGCTCTCGGCTTGATACGTTTCTATCAGGCTCAGCTATCCCCACTCTCACCTCCCAGATGCCGGTATGTACCTTCCTGCTCTGAGTACGGCGTACAGGCGATAAAGAGGCATGGAGTGCTGAGGGGGTGCTGGCTTACCTTGAGGCGCCTCTGCAGGTGCAATCCCTTGTTCGAAGGTGGTATAGACCCTGTACCCTGATCGAACTCCCGATGGCATCGTGAGCCACCCGGGATGACTTCTGAGATTGTTGAGGTCGAGCGGATTCGTCCGATGAGATATGTAGCCCTCGTCTTTCTCCTGATTGCTGTCCTGCTGTCCGGATGCTGCTCTCTCGCCCGTGGCTGGCCGGGTCCCGCCGTCGGTATCGCCGAGGAGGGAACGCTGGTCTTCGTGGGTTCGAGGGACGGCAATGTGTACGGGCTGGATACCGAAGACGGCGACCCGATATGGCTCTGGAAGCCAGAGGTCGAGTTGTCCGCGAACCCGCTGGTCGCTTGCGGCTCTGCCGGCGGCGTCGGCGCGGGCAAGCTATACAGCGTTCCAGCGATCAGGGACGACACGATGTATCTAGGGGCCTATGACGGCAGGGTGCACGCGGTGGACCTGGACAGCAGGGACGAGATCTGGCGGTACAAGACAGACGGTCCAATAGCCGGGAACGTTGCTGTTACCGAGGAGACCGTATTCGTCGGGTCTTCCGACAGGATGCTCTATGCTTTGGAGCGCTTCCCCTCGTCAGGTAGCGGCGAGGGAGATGAGGACGTTCCTGAACCGGGCCTTCAGTGGGACCAGCCATTCGAGGCTGACGAGAAGATATGGGCAACGCCGGTGGTTGCAGACGGCAAGGTTCTCTTCGGGTCCCTCGGCGGGATGTTCTACGCCGTGAATGCAGGAACCGGCGAGTCGGCATGGGAAGAGCCCTTCAATGCAAAAGGCGGCATTGTCTCGGAAGCGCTCGTTGTGGGTGGGAAGGTTTACTTCGGTTCCTTTGACGGCGACTTCTACGCTCTGGATGCCGACACCGGCGAGTTGCTGTGGGACAGCCCGTTCCAGGCGGAGGGCTGGTTCTGGGCGAACCCGGTCTATCATAACGGGGTGGTTTTCGCCTGCTGCCTCGACCATAGCGTCTACGCCCTGGATGGAAGCACCGGCGACCTGGTCTGGTCATTCGACGGGGGTAGCGCAATGAAGTCATCACCGGTCGCAATCGATGGCACGCTCATTGCCGCCTCCGAGGGCGGTATGGTCTATGGTCTGGACATGGAGACCGGCGACTCGCTGTGGGACTTCGAGATATCTGACAAGCTTCTGGCGCCGCTGGCTGTGTCCGAGGGCAGAATCTATATCTATGCCAACGACAACAGTCTCCATTGTGTTGATGCAGAGACTCAGCAGGAGCTTTGGGTGGAGCAGATGCCCGCGGGCTAATCGCAGATGGAATTCCTTAAGAGCAGACTTCCCCAACTCGTACTGATAGTCGGTGTACTCCTTATCTTCCTGTTCGTGACGGGCATCATTTCGCCCGTTGGTTTGTTCAACCTCATTCTCCTACAGCCCATGCTCAACTTCCTCGTCATCCTCTCGCGTGTCTTCGGGGGGAGCTTCGGCGTTGCCATCATAGTGCTGACCATAGTGGTGATGCTGCTCCTGATGCCGGTGCACATGAGCCAGTTGCGGTCCACTAAGGCATTCCAGGAGCTTCAGCCCAGAATAAAGGAGCTACAGGCCAAGTACAAGAAGGACAGGGAGAAGCTGCAGAAGGAACAGATGAAGCTGCTCAAGGAGAGCGGCGTCAATCCCGCGGGATGCATGTTCACGCAGTTCATCCAGTTCCCTGTATGGATCGGCATCTACCAGTCTGTAATCCAGGGTATTGCGGTGGCCCCCGAGAACCTTCTCGGCCTTTCCAAGCAGTTGTACCCGTCGTCGTTCATTCAGGAGGCCGTGCCGCTCAACAGCTCGTTCCTGTGGTTCGACCTGGGCCAGCCGGACATGATCATGGCCGTTCTGGGCGGGCTTAGCATGTGGCTCCTGCAGCGAATGTCTATGCCGGTGAACCTGGACCCCTCGCAACAGTCGACCCAGACCACCATGCAGATCGCTATGCCCATATTCTTTATAGTGTTTGGCTTCCTGCTCCCCGCCGGCCTGCCGCTGTACTGGGTGGCGTCCAGTGCGATACGAATAGTAATGCAGTACAGGGCGACAGGATGGGGATCCCTGCGCGTTCCGGCGTTCGTGGGCAGGTATATACCGTGGCTCGCGCCCTCTGAGGGACAGGCGTCGGGCACCTCGGCCAACACGCCGTCAGGAGCGGTGTCCCGGCAACCGCAAACCGCGGCTGAGGCGCCGGTTGAAGTGGAGGGAGAAGCCACGGCCAAGGACTCTGCTCCGCCCAGGCGAAGGAAGGTTCGTGATGGAAAGCATCGAAGTAAGCGCAAAGACCGAAGAAGAGGCGGTGGCACTGGCTCTCGCTGAACTGGGACTCGGCAGGTCCGAGGTTGAGGTCGTGGTGGTGAAGAAGGGGAGGACGGGCATACTGGGTTTCGGCTCGGAGGAGGTAAGGGTCCGGGTTACTCCCCTTGAGCAGTTGCCGGAGGAGAAGATAGGAAGCATTGGAGCAGCGAAAGAAGCGCTGGACACACTGTTGACCCATATGAATATCGCTGCGACCGTGAACCTCGAGAACCGGATGGTGGGCGATCAGGAGAACACGGCTCTGGATATCCGGGGTGAGGACCTGGGAATACTCATCGGCAGGCGGGGAGAGACGTTGGGGGCTCTGCAGTACCTTGTCAACCTGATCATAAGCAGGAAGGTGAAGTCGCGCGTGGCCGTGCTAGTTGATGTCGAGGGCTACCGGCAGCGCCGCCAGGAATCCCTGCAGAATCTCGCCAGGCGTGTGGCTGAGAGGGTCGGTTCGTTTGGCAAGCCGGTCACCCTTGAACCCATGACAGCAGCGGAGCGAAGGATAATCCACCTGGAGTTGCGAGACCACCCTGGGGTTACAACCCAGAGCGTCGGTCAGGGAGAAGACCGCAAAGTAGCAGTGGTCCCGAAGAGCGAGACCAGGACTGAGGCATAGGCCGCAATAACCAAGCAGGAGGAGCGAATGGAGTTCAAGAACATCATCTTCGAGAAGACCCCGGAAGGCGTCGCATGGGTAACACTGAACCGCCCGGAGGTCATGAACGCGCTGGACGCCACGACCCTGGAGGAACTCGGTGCTGCGGCGAATGATATCAACAATGACGTCTCTGTCAGGGTCGTCATTATCAAAGCGAACGGGAAGGCGTTCTGCACCGGCGCCGACCTGACCGCCGTATCCACCGTCCCGGAGGGTAAACCGATAGATTACTTCCTGCGTCTGTGGCACAAGACGTTCACCGCAATCGAGAACATAGGCGTTCCCGTTATCGCAATGGTTCAGGGTACCGCGTATGCCGGCGGCCTGGAATTGACCATGGTCTGCGACCTTGTCGTAGCAGCCGAGGACGCCAGACTCTCGGACCAGCATGCCAACCGGGGTCTTGTTCCCGCCGGCGGCGCAACGCAGAGGCTCCCGCGCCTCATCGGAATCAGGAAGGCGAAGGAACTGCTGTTGCTCGGGGACAGGATAACAGGCGCAGAGGCCGAGAAGCTGGACCTTGTCAACAAGGCTGTCCCGGCGGACAAGGTCGAGGAAACGGTGAATGAGATAGTGCAGAACCTGCTCGGCAAGAGCCCAATGGCGGCGAAGGCTGTCAAGAGGCTGGTGAACAAGGGTATGGACAGCAGCCTCGACACAGGCCTTGAAGCAGAGATGCTTGCCATGACGGCACACGGCTACACCGAGGACTTCAAGGAAGGTATTGCGGCCTTCATTGAGAAGAGGCCGGCCAAATTCCCGGGGAAGTAGCAGTCTATCGTAGCGTTGACAACCGTCACGCTATGTGCTAGTTTCCATCACTGGCAAAGGCTACGACGGAGACGAGTAGACGGGCGACAACACACAGCGAGCCTGGGACGGTGTGAGCAGGCATGGGCAACCCGGTCGAAAATCCCTCCCGAGCCGCCAACCGAAACGGTCTTCACCCGAGTAGGTCTGGACGGGTTCGTCATCCGTTATCAGTGACGGGGCATGTTGACGTGCCTTGATGAGCGCCCCGGGATGCCGGGGAAGTAGGGTGGTACCGCGGGACCAGCGTCCCGTCCCTTCGGGGATGGGACGCTTCTTGTTGGCAGGAGGAACCGATGTACAGGGCTGTGAGCAGCAAGGTCAGCTTTCCTGACCTGGAGCGGAGGATTCTGGCATTCTGGCGAGAGAGGGGTGTCTTCGAGGAGAGCGTCAAGCGACGCCGTGGACGCCGGCTATTCGTGCTGTACGATGGTCCGCCGACCGCTAACGCGAGCCCCGGCATCCATCATGCTTTGGCCAGGGTCTTCAAGGATCTCTTTCCGCGGTACAAGACGATGAAAGGGTTCTATGCCCCCAGGAGGGCGGGATGGGATACCCACGGCCTGCCCGTCGAGCTTGAGGTCGAGAACGCTCTGGGTCTGAGAAGCAAGCCCGACATCGAGGCCTATGGGGTGGCCGAGTTCAACAGCCGGTGCCGCCAGAACGTCATGAGGTACGTGAAGGACTGGGAGGAACTGACGGACCGTATAGGGTTCTGGATCGACATGTGGCACCCATACGTGACGTTTGAGAATGACTACATCGAAACATGCTGGTGGATAATCAAGCAGCTATGGGACAAGGACCTGGTGTACCAGGGCTACAAGGTAACGCCGCACTGCCCCCGCTGTGAGACGAGCCTTAGTTCCCACGAAGTGGCGCTTGGATACAAGGACGACACAGTCGACCCCTCCGTTTACATTAAGTTCCGCCTGATACCCGAGGCGGTGACGGGCACCTCTCTGGAAGACCTGATGCCCAGGCTTTCCAGCAAGCCCGCTTTTCTGCTTGCCTGGACGACCACGCCCTGGACTCTGCCGGGAAACACCGCTCTGGCGGTCGCGCCGGCAGCGGAGTACTCGGTATTGGAGGGCGACAGTGAGTACCTGATACTGGCCGCCGATCTGGTCAAGAGGGTAATGCTGGACGACTACCTCGAGACCGGAGTCGTGAAAGGCAGAGAGATCGATGGCATGCGCTACGAGCCGCTGTTCAATCCTCATAACTTCGGCGTTGAAAGGCAGCGGTTCTGTGGACGGGATGTCGAGGCGGGCCAGGGTAGGCTGGATGTTGCGGAAGCAGAGCCCGGCCTTGCTTATCCGGTTATAGCTGCGGACTTCGTCTCTCTGGATGACGGAACTGGCATAGTGCACATCGCGCCGTCCTTCGGCGAAGTCGACTATCAGGAGGGGGAGGCCAGAGGGCTGTGTTTTGTGCGCGACTACGTGGACCAGCGAGGGATGATCAGGGGACAGTATGCGTTCAGCGACAGGTTTGTCAAAGAGGCTGATCCGCTGATCCTCGATGATCTGGAAGCGAGGGGGCTGCTCTACCGGCGGGAAACCGTGGAGCACACGTATCCCTTCTGCTGGCGATGCTCTACACCACTCCTCTACTACGCCAAGCCGTCGTGGTACATCAAGACGACGGCTTGCAAGGAACGGCTGGTATCGGGGAACGAGGAGATCAACTGGCATCCGGAGTACATCAAGTACGGACGTTTCGGCGACTGGCTCAATAACAACGTCGATTGGGCCGTCTCCAGAGAGCGGTACTGGGGCACGCCGCTCCCGATATGGCGCTGCACCGGATGCGGGCACGAGGAGTGTGTAGGTGGGATGGCGGACCTGAAGGGGAAGGAGGGCGTCGAAGGTGCAGATAGTCTGGACGATATGCATCGCCCCTTTGTCGACGATGTTACCTTCGCCTGTTCCGAATGCGCGGGAAGGATGCAGAGAGTGCCCGAGGTCTTGGACTGCTGGTTCGACTCGGGGGCAATGCCCGTCGCACAGTGGCACTACCCCTTCGAGCACGCCGACGTGCTGGAGGATGGAAGGTTTCCGGCCGATTACATATGTGAGGCCGTCGATCAAACGCGGGGTTGGTTCTACAGCCTGCATGCGATATCGATTCTGCTGTTCGGCGAGCCATGCTACAGGAACGTTATCTGCCTGGGGCACATCCTGGACGCTACCGGTGAGAAGATGAGCAAGTCAAAAGGCAACGTCGTCACGCCCTACGAGGTCCTGGACGCTACCGGGGCTGATGCCCTGCGCTGGTATATGTACACCTCATCGCCTCCCGGCAATGTGCGCCGTTTTTCGAAGGAGCTGGTTGAGGAAGTCGTGCGCAAGTTCATGTTGACCCTCTGGAATACCTATTCCTTCTTCGTGACGTACGCCAAGATCGACGGCTTCAATCCCCGAACGGCGGGATCGCCAGGTGACATGTCCGACCTCGACCGGTGGGTGCTGTCGGAACTGAACAAGCTCGTCCGGGATGTGACCACTTCCCTGGACACCTACGATCCAACCACAGCCGGGCGCCGGATAGAGGATTTCGTTGACGACTTGTCCAACTGGTACATCAGGAGAAGCAGGAAGAGGTTCTGGAAGAGCGAGAACGATGACGACAAGCTCGCTGCGTACTCTGCCCTTTATGCGTGTCTGTATACGCTTGTCAAGCTTCTCGCGCCGTTCACGCCGTTTGTGGCCGAGGAGATGTACCAGAACCTCGTCCGATCGATCGACGAAGGCGCCCCGGAAAGCGTGCACCTCACCGACTACCCGGAAGCCGACTCCGACGCCATTGACGAGCGGCTGTCGGCCGACGTGCGGCTGATAATGGAGGTCTCGAGCATGGGGCGTTCGGCCCGGTCCAGGGCCAATATCAAGGTTCGACAGCCTCTGTCGGCGGTGAAGGTTACCGTCGCCAGTGACAGGGACAAGGAAGCCATCGAGCGGAATGCCGACCAACTCCGTGACGAGTTGAACGTCAAGGAAGTTGTATGCGCACGAGGTGAGGTGAGCTACCGACTTGAGCCCAACCGGAAGCAGCTTCGGCGCAGATTCGGGAAGGACGCGGAAAGGATAGCCGGGCTGATCGAGGGTCTTGCAGCCGAGGAGAGGGAGCACGTCGCCTCGTGTATCCGCCGCCGGAGTGAGGTCCAGGTGGGTGAATACAGGCTGTCGGATCAGGAGATATCCCTCGCCACCGACACGCCGGGGTATATCGGGGTGCTCGGCCATGCAATCGCTGTGGAGGTGTCCACCGAGATCACGCCGGAACTGGCGGATGAAGGACTGGCGAGGGAACTGGTCCATCGCCTCCAGTACATGAGGCGGTCAGCCGGCTTCGACATCGCCGATCACATCGAGACCCATTTCCAGGCCGACGATAGGATTCGTAAGGTGATGAAGGACTACGCCGATTACATACGGCAGGAGACTCTGTCAAGGAGCCTGGAAGAGGGACACGCGCCTGAGGGCGCATATGTAGAGAGCCACAAGCTGGAGGGCGCCGATGTGACACTGGCGGTGAAGAGAGCCGACGCCTGAGGTCAGGTGGGCCGCTCGCCCAGCGTCACTGTAACCTGGCGTTCATCGTTGCCACGCCACAGGGTCATCGTAACCGTATCTCCAACCTCGTACTGCCAGAGCAGCCGGGTGATTTCGTAGGCCTCGGTGACCGGTTTACCCTGGAGACTGACGATGACGTCCTTGACCTGCATACCGGCCTCTGCCGCCGGCGAGTCTTCGGTCACGAAGCTTACGACGACACCGCTCTTCCTGGGAAGATCAAACTGCGACGCGAGGGCCGGGGTGACGGTCCTCAACTGGACTCCCAGGTAGGGTCTGACAACGCGCCCGTGTTCGATCAACTCCTCGTACACCTTCCGCGCCGTCGTGGCATTGACGGCGAAGCCGGCTGTTTCAACGCCTGAAGCTATTACGAAGGTGTTGACGCCAACCACATCTCCTGCAAGGTTCACGAGCGGCCCGCCGCTGTTGCCCTGGTTGATGTCGGCGTCTGTCTGGATCACGTCGTAGAAGGCCGCCTCGCTCTGTCCTATCTCTCCAATGGGAAAGGCGCGTTCGAGGTTGCTGACGATACCCACCGTGACGGACGGACCGCCCTCAAGCCCGAGAGCATTGCCGAGCGCCACCACCCAGTCACCAACACGGAGTTGCGACGTATCTGCGAACCCGACTGTCGGCAGCTCATCTGCATCGATCTTGATGACCGCAAGATCGCTGAGCGGATCGGTGCCAACGATCTCTGCCGGATAGGCATTAACGTCGTCGGGCAAGAGCACCTCGATGTTCCTCGCTCCATCGACCACATGGTTATTGGTCAGGATGTACCCATCAGCGGAGAATATTGCTCCCGAGCCGGTCTTCGTGGAAAGGATGTTGCCGAAGAAGGACTGTTGGAGGTACTCGACTGATATGTAGACCACCGCAGGCCGGACATTGTCAACAACGTCGGCAACCGAGGCGAGCGCCGAGACGGGGCTGGACGTCTGTGACGGCTGCTCTGCGGGTGACTCGGTCGGTGAAGATGCCGGCCCATTGCCAGCTGCTGATGAGTCACAGCCGATGGCAGCGGACAGAAGAAGCACCAGTATCAGCAGAGACAGTGGCAACCATTCCTTGTTCATACCGGACTCCGAGCGAGTCATGTTGATAGCTGCGGACGGACCTTGTGAGGCTCTAGCGCCTTCCGGGAATCACGCGGCGGAGAAGACCCAGTCCTCCGTTACCCGGGCTGGAGTCGTTTCCCATGCGTGTCGTCGTGGGGACCGTCACTCTGACCCTTGCCCTTGCCTTCTCGAATTCCTTCTTCAGTCGTATCGGCTCTATCTCTCCGTTGGCCTCGGCTGCAGTCTTGGCGGCCACGCTGGCGCGCATCCTCGGATAGACAGAGGTGAGCTTGGCGCAGAAGAGGACGATAAGCGACGAGATGTAGGTCCACGACATCAAGACTACGACGGCTGCCACGGTCCCGTATACCAGGGGGTATGTCGTGAACTCACCTACGAACCATATGAAGACCTGCTTCACGATCTCGAAGAGCGCGGCAGCCACAAGGGCACCTATGAGTGCATGCCGCCACTGGACCTTCGTGTTGGGCACGACCTTGTACAGGAACAGGAAAGCAAGGAAGACGAGCACAATACTGGCTGCAGTGGTGGCAGCATGCCACCAGAATCCCTCGTGCAGAAGCTCGCCGGCGGGAGTGCTCGTATCTCGTATGATTCTGAATGACGTTGTGATGCCGATGGAGAGGAGGAGGAGCAGGCCCAGTCCCAGCATCATGATGAATTCGAGGAGCCGCTCGTGGAGGAACGGCCTTGGTTCTCGGATTCCCCATGCCGTGTTCAGCGATTTCCTGACCACGTTGAGTACCGCCATGCCGGCCCAGATCAGACCCACGGTAGCGATGATTCCGGCTGTCGCCCAGTTGTCCGACACACCGGCTATGGTCCGCGTGACGAGGTCGGCGGATACCGGTACGAAGTCGGTTATCGCATCGGTAACGGTCTGCTCGACGGTCTCTGACTTGAGGATCAGACCGAATATGGATATCGCTGCGAGTGCCAGCGGGAAGAGGGACAGGAGGAAGTAGTAGGAGATCGCTGCCGCCAGATGCGTGCAGTTATCCGCGAGGAACTCGTGGACGGCCTCCTTCACCACCCCGGCAATTGTAATCGCTTTTCTGCCTGTCATAGTCCGACAACCCAGCCGCCAGCGCGGGACCGCAGTCCATGGCACAAGCAGGTACGCGCCTGCATGCGCCTACCTGCTCGCGTGCGTTTGTTTCAGTTCCCACGGACTGCCGGACTGACATATCTCCGGCGCTGCGCGTTCAAACACGCAACCAAGTCCATCGCATACGCTCTTCTTCGAGCGGACTGTTACTATTGTAACACCGCGTGTCAAACTCAATCTGATTCCGGCGGCTCCACGGCTTCAGGGCTCTCCACCGCGCTGAAGCGATCGCGCAACCTGGTAACGCCTCGGTGCAGCAGTCCCTGGAGTTCGGTCACCTCCTTGGAAATGGCCGACCTGAAATAGGATGTGTACTCTCCCATGCGCCGGAACTTCTTGTACCTCTCCTTGACGAGTTTCTTGACGGGAAGCTGCTGAACGTCAAGAAGCTCACGCAGGATGGCGTTCCTGAGAAGTCTGCTGGCCTCGTCGGGGTCCCTGTGAGCCCCGCCCTCCGGCTCAGGTACTATACTGTCGATTACCTCCAGTTCCTTGCAGTCAGCCGCGGTGAGCTTGAGGGCGGAGGCGATTTCCTCCGCGCGCGTCCGGTCCCTGTACACAATGGTGGCAGCATTCTCGGGAGAGATGACGGAGTACGTCGCATTCTCCGTCATCAGAATGCGGTCGGCCACGCTCAGTGCCAGGGCGCCCTCACTGCCTCCCTGTCCGATAACAGCCGATACCACGGGGGTCGGCAGGTCAGACACGAGAGCGAGCGTGCCGGCTATGGCCTGGCCCATTCCGCGCTCCTCAGCCTCTATTCCCGGATAGGCCCCCGGTGTGTCGACCAGGGTTATCACCGGCAGCCGCAGGCTGGCGGCCAGGCGCATGGCCCTTTGTGCTTTGCGGAAGCCTTCGGGGAGCGTCTGGCCGTTGTTGTGATTCCTCTCCTGGCCGATTATGACGACCGCCTCGCCGCTGAAATCGGCGAGGCCGCAAACGATGGACTTGTCGTCGGCAAACCGGCGGTCGCCGTGCAACTCTATGAATGATGTGGTCATGCGCGATATGTAGTCCGAGGCCATGGGGCGTTCCTCGTGGCGTGAGAGCTGCACGCTTTGCCATGCCTGGTTGACCGGTTGACCTGCGTAGCTCTGGTAGGCTGGGTGCCGCTTCCTCGTCGGCGTCAGCCGATAGCGAGCGCTAAGGAGGTCGAGGAGGACCGACAGGAACTGGTGGAGCTTGACACGGTCGACTATCTGGTCGATCATGCCATGCTCAAGGTTGTACTCCGCCGTGTGTATGCCTTCGGGGAGGGGCCTCTTGGAGACCTGTTCCACGACCCCCAGCGGCGCGAAACCGATCAGCGACTGTGGTTCGGCGATGATCACATCCCCGAGGCTCGCGAAGCTGGCATACACCTCTCCGCTGGTGGGATTGGTGAGCACTGAGATGTAAGGTAGCCGTTGAGTGTGGAGACGCTTGGCGGCGGCGGTCGTCTTCGCCATCTGCATCAGGGACAGGGTACCCTCCTGCATCCTCGATCCACCGCTCGACACGACGGTCAGCATCGGCAGATGCTGCTTGGCTGCCGTCTCGAACGCCAGAGCGACCTTCTCGCCCACGACGCATCCCATATTCCCGCCCATGAAACCGAAGTCGAGTACCGCTATGGCGGTGGGGTTGCCGCCGATCGTGCACTTGCCTGTGACGACTGCCTCGGTCAGGCCGGTGCGACGCTGGGCCTCAAGGATGCGCTCCTGGTACGATGGCTTGCCCGAGAACGACAGCGGGTCCATCGAGATGAGGAACCTGTTCACCTCCCTGAAGCTGCCCGGATCTGCCAGTACTTCGATACGTTGCCGGGCCGGTATGCTGTGGTGGAATCTGCAATGCGGGCACACCCGATATCGCCGGTACAGGTCAGACTCGGAAACATCCTCACCACAATAGAGGCAGAGGTCTACTTCCGCCTCGCCAGCGACCAGACCGTCCATCTGGCCGGACAGGATTGTGGTGTCGTCACTCTTCGTCATAGCCCCTCCTGTCGTCCCCGTTCAAACCGCTCCTCGCCATTGCATCATCCTGTTGTCGCACAACCGTGCCCTCTTCCTCCAGCGCGTCCATTATCCTCGCAGCTCTCGGGTAGCCGATGTGCAGCCTTCGCTGAAGCAGCGACGTTGAGAGATGGGAATGCTCTCTGGCAAGCCTTCTGGCAGTCGGCAACAAGGGGTCGCTCGATCTCGGTTCGTCTTCGGTCTCGAGTGCGGCGAATGCCTGAGCGACTCTGTCCTCATCCTGCGCCGGGTAGACCTGCGCCCGCTCCTTCCAGAAGCGTACTACCCTTTCGATTTCCTGGTCCGACACATAGCAACCCCTCAGGCGCTTGGGCTTCGATGCCTCCGGAGGGACAAAGAGCATGTCGCCCTGTCCCAGCAGCTTCTCGGCCCCGCCTATATCGAGTATAGTGCGCGAGTCAACAGCAGAGGCGACTGCGAAGCTGATCCGGGTCGGGAAGTTGGCCTTGATCAGGCCGGTGACGACATCGACGGACGGACGCTGCGTAGCAAGGATCAGGTGTATGCCTGTTGCGCGGGCCAACTGGGCCAGGCGGCATATGGACGGCTCCACCACCTCCGCGGCCGTCATCATGAGGTCTGCCAGCTCGTCGACTATGACCACCAGGTAGGGCATCTTCTCCACTACAAGCTGGCTCTTGTTGTATCCCTCTATGTTCCGCACTCCTACCGCTGCGAACTTGTTGAAACGGGTCTCCATTTCGCGGATCACCCTTCGGAGCGCCTCGATCGCCCTGTCGACATCGACCACTACCTGCGATATCAGGTGCGGGACCCCGTTGAAACTGACCAGTTCGACCCTTTTCGGGTCTATCAGAAGGAGCCGCAGGTCTTCCGGGGCGTTGCTCATGAGCAGACAGGTGATGATCGAGTTGATGCATACAGTCTTGCCGCTGCCGGTGGTTCCCGCGATGAGGAGATGGGGCATCTTGGACAGGTCACCGGCCACGGGCTCGCCCGCTGCGCCATTGCCCAGAGCCAGCGCGAGCTTGGATTTCGCCCTGGTCTTCTGGAAGGCAGGTCCTTCCATAACGCCGCGAAGCCGCACGGTGGATGTCGTGATGTTCGGCACCTCGATACCAACGACCGGCTTGCCCGGCACCGGTGCCTCCATACGTATGTTAGGGGTGGCCAGTGCGAGCGCGAGGTTGTTGGCGAGCGACGTGATGCTCTCTACCTTAACCCTCGTCCTCGACAACTCCTCGAGTCGCTCAATTGGCTTGCCGTCTTTGTCCAGCTTCGGCTTACCCTGTGGGTCGCGCTCAACCACTCGCTTGTACTTGCGCACCCAGCCGGGCTCGATGCCGAACTGAGTAACCGACGGCCCCGGGCTTATCTGCACTACCTTGCCTTCGACTCCGTAGCTCTCCAGCGCCTCTTCGATCAGCCTCGCCTTCTGCTGATTGTCGGCCTCGGTGAACGCGATCTCAGACGCCTTGTCCAGGAGCTCCAGCCCCGGCGTGACCGAGGCCGATTTCGTGCCTGCGTGAAGGGTAGTCGAGACGCCCTCGGTCTTCGTCTCGGCGCCCGGAGCATCATCGCCGGTGGGCTGTAGCGGCAGTTGGATCCCGCTTGCGTCTGTAGCTCGAGACAGCGTGCCAGATTCGAGACCCTGCCCTGCAACGGCGGAGCTGGTGAGTGGCCCCTTGAGGTCGCTTCCGGCCTTGCGCCCTGCGGGCTGGGCCGCCTGTTTCGACGGGACGCGCAAGGGCCTCTTCTTGTAGGCGTTTGCAGCCTGACGGCCCGTCGTACCCGTGAACCACTTCAACCCTGAGAAGCCCTCCGTGGCCGCCAGACTGACTGCGTGGACCAGTCGCCTGACGAAGACGATGCTGGGATAGGGAAGGACAAGGAACACCGCCGCTAGGATCAGTAGCGGCAGGCGTGCGGCGGGGGGCGCTCCGGCGCCCTGGCTGCCTATGAACCCGGCACCGAGCGAACCGCCAAGACTGACATCCGAGAAGTCCACACTGCTCAGCGTGAAGTCAGGTCTGAAGACGGCCATAACCCCCCAGGCAGCCAGAGTAAGGAGTATGGCGCCCATCCATATGTTCCACCATCTGGCTGCAACTCGGACCTGTCGCCGGGAGAACAGAAAGGCGATTGTCGCCACCCAGATGATGACCAGCACAAAGCCGAATCCGATATATTCCAGGATAACTGAATGGAAGAGCCCGAGGAATGCCAGCACCAGGAACACTGCTGTGAGCTTGATGACGCGCCTGGGTGAGATAGACGTATGGCGCAGGCGCTTGATCAGGGGAGTGTCCCCCGTGGTTGCTCTGGGTGCCGGCTTGCGTGTGCGCGTTCTGGCCATGTTTCTCGACAGGTCTAGAACATCGAAAGCTGCTGAGGTTTGGATTCCTGCTCGACCTCTTCCTTCCGCTCCAGTAGCTCCGGTATGCGTTTCATGTCCTCTTCTATAGTCTGTTTGAGACTCTGCTGGTGAAGTGCAGCGGCCGGATGGTACATGGGGTAGTAGAGGGTGCTGTCCCTCCGGCGTGCCCTGCCGTGCACCTTGCCAATCGCCTCGCCGGGGAAGAACTTGGCCAGAGAGTACCGCCCCAGGGTCACTACGAGCTTCGGAGCAATCAGCTCTAGCTGACTGTCCAGCCACGGCTGGCAGTTCTTGATCTCGGTCGGTAGCGGATCGCGATTGCCGGGCGGGCGGCACTTGATCACATTGCAGATGTAGACATCGGACCGCTTGAGGCCGATGGAATCGAGCAGGGAATCGAGGAATTGCCCCGCCGAACCAACGAACGGGAGCCCCTGCTGGTCTTCGTTGAACCCCGGCGCTTCTCCAATGAAGACGATATCGGCGTTCTCGTTGCCCATGCCGGGCACCACGCGGTTTCGGGTGTCCGCGAGTTCGGGGCATCTGGTGCAGGACTCCATCTGCTGGCACAGCTCAGCAAGTGCTGACACTTCTACCTCCTCTATTGAACAGCAGCATTCGCGTTCCTATGATGATGAGCGCGACTGCGAAGACCCGGCTCAGCCAGTCGGCTGTCACCAGTCCCGCGACCCAGGCTCCCACGAAGGAGAAGACCACAGCGCCCGGTACAACCAGTGCAAATACTCCGAGTCTGACATCGCCCTGTCTCCGGTGCTGTATTGTCCCCGCAACGGCCGCCGCGAGCATGGCGCACAGTGCCACTCCCTGTGCCACATGCTGCTCGATGTTCAGCGCCAGCACCAGCGCGGGGATGATTACGGTTCCTCCCCCGATGCCAAGCATTCCGCTGGCGACTCCAGCCACCAGCCCCACTCCGATGGCGATGCCGATAACCAACGCGTCAGACTCCTAAGTGACCAGCATCACTATAGCGATGGCTATTGCATAGACGCCGAAGACCTGCCGCAGTCTCGCGGCGGGCATCCTCTGCGTCAGCCTCGCCCCGCCTATGGCGCCGACTATGCTCGCGGCTGCGATCGCCCCGACTATCGGCCAGTCGACATCGCCCCTGAGCGAATAGACTATCGCCCCTGCTGCTGCAATGGGAATGATTGCCGCGAGCGAAGTCCCGTGGGCTACGTGCTGTCTAAGGCCGAAGACGCCTGCCAGCACCGGAACGAGCACTATACCCCCGCCGATTCCCAGGAAGCCGGCAAGCATTCCGGCTCCCGCTCCGGCCAGCACGTACCACAGGGGTCTTGTGTTCACTGATGCTCTTCAGGGGGTGATATTATCACAGCCATTCTCGGGAAGTCAAAGCACCTTGCGGTTGGTGTCTCGGGGGCCGCTCTTATGCTGGTCCGGCTATTCGAGCAACCGCTTCGCGACGAGAGCTAGCTCTGTTGGCCGGCCGCGGCCTGGTCTGCCTGTGATTCCTCGGTCGCGATGGGTAGCTCCACTATGAAAGTGGTCCCCCGACCTGTCCGGCTGCGCACATCGAGACGGCCACCGTGATCTTCGACTATGCCACGGCATATGCCCAGTCCCAGGCCGGTGCCCTTGCCGACTTCCTTCGTGGTGAAGAAAGGTTCGAAGATGTTCTTGGTCTGGTCAGCCGGAATCCCGGGGCCGGTGTCTGACACTTCCAGTCGGATCGAGTCCTGATTGCTGCTGCTTCTGATAGTAAGAGTGCCTTCGCCGTGAGCGTCGGTCATGGCCTGCTCGGCGTTGGTGATCAGGTTGACCAACACCCGCTGCATTTGGTGGAAGTCAGCCATGGTCTCAGGCAGCTCCTCGGCGAGCTCCAATCGGACCTGGATGTTGTTCACCCTCATTCGGTAGGCATGAAGCTCGACGCTTCGGTCGACGACCTCGTTCATGCAGATTGATTTCTTGTCGGGATTGTGCTTCCTGCAAAAGGAAAGGAGGTTGGTTGTCGTTTTGCTGGCCCGCTTCGCCTCTCTAAGTATGCTTTCGAGGTCCTCCTTCATCGACTGGTCCAGTCCTTCACTGGAAGCCATCAGTTCCGCAAGGCCCTGCACGGCGGTCAGCGGGTTGTTCAACTCGTGGGCAACTCCGGCCGCCAGTTGCCCGATGGCTGCCAGCCTTCCCGCGAGCTGGAGCTGTTCGTCCATCCTGCGTCTGTCTTCTTCCGCCTGCTTCTGCTGGGTCAGGTCGAAGACTATGCCTCGAAGGCCGGCGACCTTGCCGTTTCTCTCAATTGGGCTGGAGAAGACGAGCACCGGATATGTGCTTCCGTCCTTGCGGACTCCCGTGTACTCATTCCCACCGGATGCCTGACCGGAAACCAGGCCGGCTATGTTCTGTAGCACCATCGGCCTGTCTTCCTGGATGAAGAGATCCAGCGCGTTCAGCCCGTTGTCCAGGTCCTCCTGCGTGTAGCCCGTGAGTTCGAAACCGGCCCGGTTGGCGAAGGTGAACCTGCCTTCGAGGTCTATCTCGAATACGGTCTGTGGCAGGAGGTCCGCGAGTTCTCTGAAGCGGCGCTCACTCTGTCGAAGCTCCGATTCCGCGCGCTTCCTCTCGATGGCATAGCGTATGGAGCGGGTAAGCAATCTGCGGTCGAGATCGGACTTGCACAGGTAGTCCTCTGCACCGCTGCCGGTCGCCTCAACCGCGACATCTTCGTCATCGAGCCCTGTGAGGACAATGATGGCCATCGTCGGGCATTCCTCGTACATCTGTAGGAATGTCTCGATGCCCTGGCTGTCCGGCAGGTTCAAGTCCAGCAGGACTGCGTCTATCTCTCCCTCGGAAAGACGCTCCAGCCCCTCTGCCAGAGTCTCGACATGCTCCAGTTCGAATGTGGAGCACTCGCCTTCGTCGGGCAGGTACTCACGCAGCAGATCGGCATCTGCCGCGTTGTCCTCTACAAGCAGAATCCTGATGTGCCCATTCATGCTGGCTGCGTGCTATGCCTCCTGATGTAGTGGCAGCTTCACTATGGTGAACCAGAAGTCCTCAATGGACCTCACGACCTTGGCGAACTGGTGCAGGTCCACCGGCTTGTTGATGTAGCAGTTCGCGTGCAGGTTGTAGCTCTTCAGTATGTCCTCTTCTGCACTCGACATGCTCAGGACGACCACCGGTACGGACTTCAGAGAGGCATCCGACTTGATCTCCTCCAGGACCTCACGCCCATCTTTCTTGGGGAGATTGAGGTCCAGCAAGATGAGGTCCGGCCTGGGAGAATCGACGAATCCGTCCTGACGGCGCAGGAAGCTGATTGCCTCATCGCCGTCCTCAACCACATGCAGGTTGTTCACTATCTTGCTGTCTTCCAGTGCCTCCCTGGTCAGAGTGACGTCTCCGGGGTTGTCCTCAACCAGCAGTATCTCTATCGCGGTGCCGTTCCCGTTATTCATGCTCTGCCTCCCTGTCGGGTGTTGTCCCGGCGGTTGGGATCGCGCAGTAGAAGGCCGATCCCTTGCCCGGCTCAGAATCCACCCAGATGCGTCCACCGTGTCTTTCGACTATCCTCCTGCACACAGCCAGTCCCATGCCTGTACCCGGATACTCGGAACGCTTGTGCAGTCGCTGGAACATCTGGAATATCCTTTCTGTGTATTTCCTGTCGATGCCTATCCCGTTATCCTCAACCGCGAATACCCATTCGCCCTGTCCCTCTTGGGCTGACACGTGCACCTGCGGCTTCTGGTCTCCCCGAAACTTGATGGCGTTGGCGATGAGATTCTGGAAGAGCTGGACAAGCTGCCCCTGGTCGGCCACGATGGTAGGTAGGTCATCGTGGGTCACGGCGGCATCGGCGTCGCGTATGGCCAGGGACAGGTTGGCGAGAATCTCCTCGATCACCGCGTTGCAGTTCACCTCGTTGAAAGGCTTGCCCTGGGTTGTGACGCGGGAGTAGGCCAGCAGCTCGTTGATCATTCTCTGCATGCGGTTGGCGCCGTCGACCGCGTACTCGATGTACTTGTCGGCTTTCTCGTCGAGAGAACCGCCGTATCGGTCCGCCAGCAATTGTGTGTAGCTTGCGACCATTCGCAGGGGTTCCTGGAGGTCGTGAGAGGCTATGTAGGCGAATTGCTGGAGCTCACTGTTGGAGCGCTCCAGGTCCGTCATCGTGTCTCTCAACCGCTGCTCCGCTTCCTTTCTGTCGGTAACATCGTAGCCCACGGCGTAGGCGGCTTCGTCGCCGGCTCCCGGTGTATAGTTCCAGGAAAGCCACTTGTAGAAGCCGTCCTTACATCTGTACCGGTTCTCGAAGCCCGGCATGCTCTTCCCTCGGGAGAGCATCTTGGCCAGAGTCACGGTTGCCGCCCTGTCGTCCGGATGCACGAACTCGATGAAGGGCGTCGAGAGCAGTTCGGCCTCGGTGTAGCCCAGCGTCTTTGAAACGGCGGGGTTGACCCGCTTGAAATAGCCATCGTATCCAGCTACGCATATCAGGCTGGTCGAAAGGTTGAAGATGCGCTGAAGCTCGTCCTCCGCCCGTTTCCGCCCGCTCACGTCCACTCCGATGCCGACGAGGTAGGTGTCATCGGCGACATCCGTGAGGACGCCCGTGAAGTGGTACGGTATGCGCAGCCCCTGGCTCGTGGCGAGGTTGGCCTCGACGTCAGCCTGACCGCCCGTGAACACCTCTTCCATGCTCTGCCTCACCCGTTCCCGGTCTGCCTCATCGAAGAAGTCAAGTGGTGACATAGCCGCCAATTCGTCGCAGGAGTATCCGGTGGTCTCCTCCACGCGCTTGTTCCACTTGACAAGCTTCCCGGTCGAGTCATAGACGTAGAAGTTGCCGGGCAGGCTGGCCATGATGGCCTCGTTGAACAGCTTCTCTCGACGCAGTTGGCTCTGCGTTTCCATGAATTCGGACATGTCCTTGAATGTGGCGATGATGTGACTGAGACCACCGACACGGGAGTGGACGGTAGCTGCGGTCGCAGCGACCGGGATTTCACGACCATCCTTGGCCGTGAGCATGAACGATACATACTGAGTCACATTCGATTCGAGTGCGTCCTGGAGCAGCCCCATGATCGTGGCTCTCTCGCGTGGGCTTACCAGGCATTCCACCAGGTACAAGCCGTTCCTGCCGACCAGCTCACCTCTTCGGTAGCCGCTCATGTTCTCGAACGCGAGATTGACCGTCTGTACAACGCCCGTCATGTCTATTGAGATGAGGCCGTCACCCATAGCGTTTATCAGCGCCTCGGTGTCCAGGGCCTCCGCTGAGGCATTGGCATGAGCTGCGCCTTCCGCTCCGCCAAAGGCTATCTCGTGTGTGGCAAGCTCTGTTCCCACAGATGTACTCGAAGCGGCGCTGGTTGCTGCACCGCCCTTCGAGAGCCCTCGCCGTCCTGCCATCGGAGTCTCCCCCTGCCCGCGAGTCGTAATCGAGAGTGAGTCCCGGATGTTCGTGGCGATAACTCGGAATAGTGTTCAACCCGAACGACTGCAAGTTAGCATGGCGGGTGGAGGGGTACAATAGGCATTTGAGGTGAGCAGTACTAGCGAGATAGTACCGGATGGCTGACCCTAGGCGACGGCTGGGAGACCAAGCGCCCCCGGGAGACGGGGGCGCTCATGTTGCCTGTGCGGTGACTAGAGTGGTCTGACCGGTATGCATATGTCCACAATGTGCGTGCCATCCACTGCCTGGTCGGGATCATGGTGATACAGCTCATAGCACAGGCGGTCATCCGGCTGGTAGCCGCTCTGCGGCATCCAGTTGCCGAACACCGCGGGGTCGCCCCGGTAAGGTCCGGTGTGTCGCACGTACGCTACGTGGAGCTGGGGCATTTCCCTGACTTCGATTGTGCTTCCGATCTTGCTTTCCACTTCCAACCTCCATAGTGGATTGCCTGTCTCACTGTCAATATAGAGGCTGAAAGCGCTCGTGTCTTTCTCCACGTTGCGAGGCCCTTCACGGTGGTTGCTCTCGGCTTTGCCCATCTTGCTACCCCTTCGGTAGCCTCCGGCCCGCCATTGGGTGGCACTCATTCCGAACGATTCCCGAAATGCGCGGGCGAAGGCCGGCCGAGCTGGAGAAGCCGCAACCGAGCGCGATCTCGGTGATTGAATCTCGGGGGTTGTTGACGAGTCGTGTTGCCGCCTTCTCCACGCGTAGACGTTGTATGAACTCGTTCAGGGTCTCGCCCATCATCGCGCGGAATATGCGGTGGAAGTGAAGCCTTGAGAAGACCGCGATGTCTGCCAGAGCGGCGAGTGAGAGGTTCGAACCGGTATTGGCGTCTATGTAGTCAATCGCGCGATTGACTCGTTGTCGGTATTCCTGGTGCAGGTAGTCAGCTCTGGCATTGCCCTCTTGCGCTCGCGCCATTCCCGGCCTCGAATACACTGAAGGCAGGCTGTTGCTCTGTCCAGCCTGCCCTGCGGCCTGTAGCCTTTGGATTTCCGACGGGGACTGCGCTAGAGGCGAGTCTTCCTGTGCCGACCAGCACTCAAGGGACGCTGCCAGCCGCCCGACGCCCGGTCCGGAGGTCCGGCACTACTCCTCTTCCACCCCCTGCTCCTTCAGGTAGTCAACAGCGTCCTGCACCTTCTTGATCTTCTCGGCATCCTCATCCGGGATTTCGAGCTGTCTACCTTCGGTACTGAACTCCTCCTCAAGCGACATGACCAACTCGACCAGGTCGAGGGAGTCGGCGTTCAGATCGTCGACGAAGAAGGACTCGGGCTTCACTTCTGATGCATCCACGCCCAATTGCTCAACGACGATCTTTCTCACCCGCTCGAGAATGGTTGCCATCCTGTTGCCTCCTCTCTCAGTAGCCTAATGTGTTGGTCCTTCCGAA
This sequence comes from uncultured Dehalococcoidia bacterium, assembly GCA_964574685.1. GTDB lineage: Bacteria > Chloroflexota > Dehalococcoidia > SZUA-161 > SZUA-161 > CAZGDV01. Next base: position 62,778 of record CAZNOI010000009.1, on the reverse strand, counting down.
TTCTCAGCGCCCGACTGAAGCCGGGCTACGGATCCAAGCACGCCATTCACGAACCTGGCCGAGTTGTCGCTGCCGAACGTTTTGGCAAGCTCAACCGCCTCGTTTATGGCTGCCTTAATCGGCACCCTATTGTCTATCGAAATCTCGAAAATTGCAAGCCTGAGTATGTTCCTGTCCACTACGGGGAGCTGCTCCACGGGCCAGCTTGGCGCGTGCCTGGATATGGATGCATCCAGCCGGTCGCGATGGGCCAGAACCCCATCCAGCAACTCGGATGCAAAGGCGAGAGTGCTATTCGAGATTTGAGACTGCTCAGCCAGGTTGGCCAGAGCAGCCATCGCATCGTGGTTCGAGCAGTCCGCTTCGTAGAGGGCCTGCAACGCCAATGCCCTTGCTTTGCGCCTTTCACCGGCCATTTGTAGAAACACCTCGGGGACCGGGCCTGTCCGTCTTGACCATCGGATTCCCGCCAAGGCCAAAGCATCGACTCCTATCGCACTCCGACCGACGGCATTATAGAGGTGACGGAGGCCTGTGTCACGCCTCCGTCAAACGCGCCGCCAATTCGACATAAGTCTGTCATGACATCACCATTCCGCCGTCCACGTTCAGGACCTGCCCGGTGATGTAATGTGAGTCCTCGGATGCCAGGAAAGCAGCGGCATTGGCCACGTCCCTGGGTGTCCCGAAGGTGCCGATCGGTATCTGGCTGACATAGAGCTGCTTGACATCATCGCTGAGCTTGGCCGTCATCCCGGTGTCGATGAATCCGGGCGCGATCGCATTGACGGTGATGCCACGTGATGCCGCCTCCCTGGCGGTCGACTTCGTAAGGCCGATGATGCCCGCCTTAGCGGACGCGTAGTTGGCCTGCCCCGCATTGCCCATCAGGCCCACAACGCTGGCGATGTTGATTATGCGCCCCCAGCGCTGCTTCATCATGTGCCGCATAACAGCCTGCGTGCACAGAAAGGCGCCCTTCAGGTTCACGGCGATAACCTGGTCCCAGTCCTCTTCTGACATTCTCATGAGCAATCCGTCCCTTGTAATACCGGCGTTGTTCACGAGGATGTCGATGCGACCGAACTCAGACATCGCCCGCGCTATCAGGTTGGCGACTTCCGAGGGCACCGACACGTTTGCCTGTACTGCCATCGACTTGACCTGCAGACCGCCGATCTCGGTCGCTACCTGTTCAATTGCTGCCTCGTTGATGTCGGTCACGACAACGCTCAGGCCCGTCTCGGCGAGCTTCAGCGCGATCTCGCGTCCTATCCCCTGGCCGCTGCCGGTAACCACTGCGACTCTAGTAAGCGTATTCATACATCTCTTCCGTCTCTTGTGAATCGGAATCGTAGCCCGCTTCAGAAGTCGGCTGTCTTGATCGAATCTACGTCGTAGATGTTGAGAACCTGCACCTGGTTGCTGATCCGCTTGATCAGGCCGGCGAGCACCTGGCCCGGCCCGATCTCCACGAATCTGGTAACCCCTACGTCAACCATATACTCAACCGATGGCTGCCATTTGACGCAATTGCAGAGCTGTTCGAGCAACTCCTTCCTCACCTCGTCGGTCGTTGAGATGGGAAGCGCTGTGCTGTTGGCGACTATAGGCACACGCGGCGTGCGCAGATCCAAATCGGAGATGGCTCTGGTCATGCCCTCCACAGCGGGCTGCATCAGGCTGGAGTGAAATGCACCGCTGACCTGGAGCGGCACGACCTTTCGTGCTCCGCGTGTCTTCGCCAGGTCCATCGATCTTGCGAGGGCCTCTCGCGTACCGCTGATGACGATTTGCCCGGAGCAGTTGATGTTGGCCACCTGAGCACCCGTCTCCAGGCACACCTCTTCGAGCGTGGACTCGTCGAGCCCGATTATTGCTGCCATTGCACCGGGCCTGGCCCTACCGGCCTCGTGCATGAGCCTGCCCCGCTCCCGCACTATCCGGACTGCATCGCTGAAGTCGAGCACGTCCGCAGACACCAGTGCGCTGTACTCACCAAGGCTGTGGCCGGCGACGAAGGCAGGTCCGGTCTGGCTGTTGAGGTCGTCGAGGGCCCGCAGGCAGGCCACACTCACGGTCAGGATCGCGGGTTGGGCGTTGATCGTCTGGCGCAAGTCATCCTCGGGTCCCTCGAAGCACAGCCTCGACAGTGAGAACCCGAGGGCCTCGTCCGCCTCCTCGAAGACTTGTCGAGCGGTGGACGACCTTTCGCAGAGCTCTCGGCCCATCCCAACGGACTGAGAGCCCTGACCGGGGAAGACGTAGGCCAGTTTGGCCTGGCCTGCCGTATCCGGCTCAACCATCGCTATCTCCGAAGGTTCATTCGCTCTTCTTGGGCGAAGGTGCTTTGAGCACGTCCCTTCCTCGATAGGTCCCGCAGTACGGACAAACCTGGTGCGCAGGTTTGAGGTTGCGACACTGGGAGCAGGGGGCCAGGGTCGGGGTTGACATCCGGAGATGACTGCGTCTCTTCCCCTGCCGCGCCTTTGCGTATTTCCTCTTCGGTAAGGCCATGACTATAGCAGAGTCCCTTCTGAAGGTTTGTCTCGGGTTCCCTAGTCCCGGCAGCGAAGCTGTTCCAGTTTGGCCCAGCGAGACTCACGTCCGGTCGTTTCGCAATCGCAACTGGAGCGGTTGAGGTTGCGACCGCACGATGCGCACAGGCCGGGGCAGGACGGGTGACAGATGGGTTTCATCGGGGAGTTGAGCAGGACGTACTGGCGCACGGCCTCGGTGAGATCGAGGATGTTCTCCTCATCTATGGCGAAGAGCCCGGACTCCCGCGAGCCCATTGAGGGAGCCGGGCCGCCGAAGTTGCTCGGGAACGCGAACTCCTCCTCCATCTCGAACTTAAGAGGGTGTTCGTAGGCTTCGAGACAGCGGCTGCAGGTCATCACGCTGGAAGTGCGCAGCCTGCCTGTAACGAGCACGCTCCGATTCGTGCGCAGCAGCTTGACATCTCCCCGGACGGGCATTCCCTCCGATGTTACGTCATCAACGGAGTGGTAGCGGACCGCACCAACGCCGTCCTTCAGGAGCTGAGCGACGTTCAGACTCAACATAGCAGGATACCACCTGAACCCTGGACAGCCTGAATTCTAGGATACATAACAACGCATTGTCAAGCGTCGACGGACTGCAGGACTTGCCAATCTGCAAGCTGCGGAACGGGACTGTTCGGGCCACGGCGGCTCTACGACGGACTAGTCCACACCAGGAAGTAGAGTGCGGCGATGACTGCGGCCGCCACCAGGGGGACCACTACCCCCAGTATCTGAAGGAGCGCCTTCCGCCTTACTGATGCTGTGGGATGGTATCTGGCGGTGTAGTACGGCGCCTTGAGTCCGGAGGCCTTCTTCACGTAGAAGTCAACGGTGGCGCCTGGCTTCAGTCCGAGCTTGTCGCGCAGGTGCTTGTTGATGCTGATCTGATGTGCCCGCGGCTGCTGGATTTCGGCCATGGCGTTGGAGTAGACTCTTGCGGTGATGTGGTCGTCGTACGCACGCAGGTGTATCCACTTGCCCCACTTCGCTCCCTGGGGTATGTCGCTGTCATGCATTCTGATGCGCAGTTCCGTCTCGTCGATCTGGGGGACACCACCCACTTTGAGATGTCTCTTAACGGATCGCGCCATAGCGTGGGTCTCGCTCTCGTCTAGTTAGCCCGTTGGCCTCGGCCAGCGCAATTATAGCTTTCGCCTCACCGCCGCGCAATACTAGCGACCCCAAACGAAGAGCACCGCCCTATCCCTTCACGACGCCGAGAGGCCTGGCCCGAAACACCCTCGGGGAGATCCCTGCGGCGTCCGCCACGTGAATTACCTCCATCACGTCCTTGTAAGCTTCGGAGGCCTCCTCGGCCAGGCCGTGTCGGCTCGCCGCCTTGACAGTGATCCCTTTGGCCGCCAACTGCCCGGCGATGTCCACACCTTTCAGGCTTCTCTTGGCTGCCGAGCGGCTTTGCAGCCTGCCGGCCCCGTGACAGGTCGAGCCGAAGGTTTCCTTCATGGCCGTTGGTGTCCCAACCGCGACGTATGAGTAGCGGCCCATGTCACCGGGGATGATGACAGGCTGTCCGACATTCCGGTAGGCTTGCGGGACATCCGGGTGGCCCGCAGGAAATGCCCTGGTTGCCCCCTTCCGGTGGACGCAGAGCGTGACCTGCTTGCCATCGACTTCATGACGCTCAATCTTGGCGATATTATGGGCGATGTCGTAAATCAGCTTCAGACCGAGGTCGCGGGGGGTGGAGCCGAACACCTTTGCGAAGGACTCCCTCGCCCAGTGCATGATGCACTGCCGGTTGGCCCAGGCGTAGTTGGCGGCGCAGGCCATGGCGGCCAGGTAGTCCTGTCCTTCGGTCGACCGCACAGGTGCGCAGGCCAGTTGCCGGTCTGGCAACTCGATGCCGTACTTCCTCACCGCCGTCTGCATCGTCTTGAGGTAGTCGTCGCAGACCTGATGGCCGAATCCCCGCGAGCCGGTATGGATGAGCAGCACAACCTGCCCCTTCCTCTCGATTCCGAACACGCCTGCGGCCCCGGCGTCGTAGATCTCATCCACAACCCCGACTTCCAGGAAATGGTTGCCCGAACCCAGGGTCCCCGATTGAGGTGCTCCCCTGTTCTTGGCCTTCTCGCTGACCTTGCCGGGATCGGCGCCGTCAAGACACCCCTTCTCCTCCGTGAACTCCATGTCCTGCGGCTCGCCGTAGCCCTTCTCCACCGCCCACGCCGACCCTTTCACGAGGACGTCGTCTATCTGCCGGCCCTTGAGTCGAATTCTCCCCTCGGAGCCCAGGCCCGATGGCACGTTGTAGAACAACTCCGACACGAGTTGCTCGATGCGGGGGCGTACATCTGTCTCGGTGAGGTCGGTACGAACAACCCGTACGCCGCAGTTGATGTCGAATCCGACGCCGCCCGGCGAGACGACGCCGTCTTCCGCCCGCATTGCCGCCACCCCCCCAATCGGAAAGCCGTAGCCCCAGTGGATGTCCGGCATGGCCAGCGACCTGCCGACTATGCCTGGCAGGAAGGCCACGTTCGCCACCTGCTCGGGCGACTCGTCGTCCCGGAGTTGCTTCATCATCCGGTCGTCGGCGTAGATGAGGCCCGGAACCCGCATACCCTGCTTGTAGGTGACCGGTATCTCCCAGCGGTAGTCGTCGATTCTGACTATGGTATGCTGCCAGTTCCCCGCCATGTCCTCACCTCCTCAGACGTCGAGTATCACTGTTGCCTCGACTTCCCCATCCTTATGCTTGACGCCGACCTGATGGTAGGTCGCGGCCTTCACCTGGCCGAGCAGTTGATGACGATCGACATCGTAGCGCTCGCCGCAGGCAGTCGCGCGCAGCATGCACTCGCCGGTGCTTGATATGTCGAACCTCTTGAAGATAGCACTATTGACATCGGCAAGATATAGTAGCTCGTTCAGCCACGTAACGAGCAGCGACTCCTCGTCGTCGGCCTCGACTTCGACATCGAGCCAGAAGTCTTCTGATACGCTTTCCAGATCGGCAATCAGCGTGAACATGGCGTACGCAGCGGTGGCGAAGGCCTCGCTCAGGTCTGCGCCTCGCGCTGTTATGCCCGTATCGGCTGTATGCTCGATGAATTCGAAATCAGCCATGATGCAGAAGATTATACTAATCCAATGGCAGAAGTGGAAACCGGGGGCCTAGCGCTGGTAGTAGATGGGAGGGAGCGACAGCGGATGGTAGTAGAACCCCGTGTCCTCGGGGTAGGAGGGTTCCGCTGCAGGTACAGCCGGTGGCCGTCCGGCGAGCCTGCGCTCGAACTCTGAGGCGACCTCATCTTCGGGGAACCGGCTGAGGGCGTGCTGGGTGTCGGCAACCTCAGTTGGGCTGGGTTCGTCTGTGTGCAGCAGGCGATAGGCCTTGTGCTTCAGCTGAGTCGCGTAGCCGCCTGCGAGGGCATACTTGGGACTGAGAAGAAGGAGCGCGATCGCAAGCAGGAACATCGCGGCGGCGGCTGCCACAGCGGCCATCTCGACGACGTCTACAGGGACCGCCAGGCGCACGAAGTAGTACAGTGTGCAGATATCCATACCGGCTTCCTCGCGAGGCGGGCGCTCCACACTGCCGGGTGGACTGTATGATAGCCAACTGATTCGAGAAAGGCAACCCCTGTGTGCCGCCCTGCCGCAAAGCTGGACCTGTGTTAGAATCAGTTCGTGAGATTCATCGTGGACTGCAATGTGGGCAGACTGGCGCGGTGGCTGAGGATAGCGGGGTTCGACACGGTATTCGAGAAGGACATCGATGACAGCAGGCTTGTCAGGCGGGCTCTCGCGGAAAGCCGCGTGCTTCTTACCCGTGACACGGGCATTCTGCAGCGGCGCGTAGCTGCCAGCGGCAGGCTCAAGGTGATCCTGATTCGGGATGACAGCGTCAAGGCGCAGCTTGCCCAGGTGTTCTCAGTACTCGAAATCGGTGACAGGCTGAGGCCGTTCACGGTATGCCCGGAGTGCAACGGCGTACTCGTGCCCAGGGCGAAACACGAGGTGGGTGAACTCGTCCCGCCGTATGTCTTCAAGACCCAGGAGCAGTTCATGCAGTGCCCTGATTGTGGGCGCGTCTACTGGCGTGGGACCCACTGGCAGAGAATGGCGAAGGAACTGGAGGAAGTGGCAGGGGCCGGATGAGCGGGGCTGCGTTCGTATACAGCGATGAGCTGGCCCGGCGCGACAGCAGGGTCGATGAGATATTCGGCCCGACACGGCTTCAGTACGCCTTCGAGCTTCTGAGCGCTTACGGCGCCTTCGACCGTCCCGACTCCCGCCTGGTCCGTCCGATGGACGCCGACCGCTCCGCCCTGGTGTCGTTCCACACCGCCGAGTATGTCGACGCGGTCAGGGACCTGAGCGATGGCAGGAAAAGGTCGGATGCACGACGGTTCAATTTCAGCGAGATCGGTGACAACCCTCCCTATCCGGGGATGTATGAGCTGTCCACGCTGGTAGTCGGGGCATCGCTGTGTGCAGCGGAGACGTTGGCCGAAGGCGATGTGCGGGTGGCCTTCAACTGCGCTGGCGGCCAGCATCATGCCGCTCCCGGCCACGCTTCGGGATTCTGCATATTCAACGACGTCGTGATAGCGATCAAGCGCCTGTTGGACAGAGGGATGCGGGTGGCCTATGTCGACATCGATGCGCATCACGGCGACGGCGTGCAGAACGCTTTCTATGACACCGACCGGGTGCTGACCATATCCTTGCACCAGACCGGGCGGCTCCTCTTCCCGGGGACGGGCGAGCCTTCCGAGATGGGGGTCGGCAAGGGCGAAGGCTACTCCGCGAATGCGCCTCTCGCCCCGAGGACCGACGACGAAGTGTATCTGTGGGCCTTCGACGAGATTGTGCCCCCGCTCGTGCGCGCCTTCGACCCTGACGTGCTGGTGACTCAACTGGGCTGTGACGCCCACTACCTTGACCCGATGACGCAGCTCAGCCTGACCACTCACGGATACGCCGAGGTCTTCAAGAAGCTGAGGGGACTCGCTGGCCGATGGCTGGCGGTGGGCGGCGGCGGGTACGAGGTGAGCGTGGTGATACGAATCTGGACGATGGCCTACGGCGCGATGCAGGGGCTTGAGTGGCCGGACGAAATGCCCGAGGTCTTCCGGGAGAGCTACGGCCTGAAGACCCTGTACGACATTGACTCACCAAAGCTGGGCAGGGAGGCCCGCGACCGGGCACGGCGCTTCGCGGAAGACAGCGTAGCGGAGGTGAAGAGGCTGGTGTTTCCGAGGCACGGGCTGTAGCCGGACTGCTCCTACTTAACAGTCCCGGCGCTTCGCATCTCCTCGATCTGCGTGTCCGTGTAGCCCAGCCCCCGCAGTATCTCATTGGTGTGTTGCCCGAGGACCGGCGCGAAGCTGCGGAACTCGGAGGGGGTGTCCGCGAGCTTGACCGGCATGCCAAGCTGCGTGACATTGCCTTCGCTCGGGTGGTCGAACTGTGGGAACATGCCCCGGCTCAGTAGCTGCTCGTTCTCCACTACCTCGTCAAGCTCCAGTACCGGCGTCACGCAGGTGTCAGCCTCCTTCATGATCTTGAACCACTCATCCCTGGTCCTGGTGAGGAAGGCCTGCCTGATGGCCTCGTGGACCTCCTGCAGCTTCTCGCCCTTGGCCCTGTGGTGAGGTATGAGGTCCTCGCGGCCCAGCGCCCTGCAGAACCGCTCCCAGAAGTGCGGCTCGATGAGACCGGTCGAGACGTACCTGCCGTCCTTTGTCTCCCAGATGTTGATAGACAGGGAAGGCCAGCCCCTCTTCGGCACGAACCCGTCCCTGAAGTACCTCAGCAGGCTCACTGTCATGAATGAAAGGACGCTGTCCGTCATGGAGACGTCTATGTACTGACCCTTGCCCGTGCTGTGCCGTGCCATCAGCGCTCCAAGTATCCCTATCACGCAGTGCAGCGCGCTGCCAATGTCTCCCATAGCCGCCCTGATAATCACCGGCTTTCCGTTCTCATCACCTGTGAGTCCGACCGCGCCGCCGATTGAGATGTAGTTGGGGTCGTGGCCGGGGAGGTCGCGGTAGGGCCCGTCCTGACCGTAGCCCGTGAGGCTGCAGTAAACGATGCGGTCGTTCAGCTTTGAGACGGTCTCATAGTCCACCCCCAGACGCTTCGCTACTCCCGGACGGAAAGCCTCCATGAAGACATCGGCCTCGGCTGCAAGCTTGTACAGGACCTCTTTGGCCTGCTCGGACTTGAGGTTGAGCGCTATGCTCTTCTTGTTGCGGGAGAGGAAGTCGTACGCCGCGTGCTTCTCCTGGTCCGGAAGCATGCCGAGCTGGTAGCCGGGGTCCTCGACCTTAATCACGTCGGCGCCCATGTCACCAAGCATCATCGTGCAGTAGGGGCCGGGGACTGTCCGCGACAGATCGAGTACCTTGATTCCTTCGAGGGCCAGCGTCATGACATACCTCCGTTGAGCGAGTCCTATCCATGATAACTTGGCCGTGCGCCCCATTCCAGTATGTCGACGGGTCGGTGTCGGATGATACTCTACCACTGTCATCCGCGCTCTACTCAGCTTCGCCTCGGTTGACTTTCCGTACGTGCAGGTCTATGCTAGGGTGCTGTGGCGAAGCGCAGAATAGACACGTTGCTTGTCGATAGAGGCCTGGCCGATACGAGAGAGAAGGCCCGTCTCATGGTCATGGAGGGTGTCGTTGCGGCAGACAGCGCGACTGTCGCCAGGCCGGGCACCCTTGTCCCTGAGGAAGCCGAACTGAGTGTAGCCCAGCCGCCGCCTTACGTGGGGCGGGGCGGGCTCAAGCTTGCCGGTGCTCTTGATGAGTTCCAGTTGGAAGTGACAGGCGCAGTTGTCGCCGATATCGGGGCCTCCACTGGAGGGTTCACCGACTGCCTTCTGCAGCGCGGCGCAGCGCGAGTCTATGCCATCGACGTCGGGTATGGGCAACTGGACTACAGGCTGAGGCAGGACCCCCGTGTCGTCGTCATGGAGCGGGTCAACGCCCGCTATCACTTTGAGCTTCTGGAAGCCGTCGATCTCGCCACGATCGATGTGTCGTTCATATCATTGGCGAAGGTGTTGCCCTCCGTATCCGGCTTGACACGCGACCGCGGATACATCCTAGCTCTGGTGAAGCCGCAGTTCGAGGCGGAACGGCGTGAGGTCGGTAAGGGTGGAGTGGTCAGAGACCCGCAGGTCCACGCGCGTGTTCTTGGCAGGTTCATATGCCGGGCTGTCGAACAGGGCTTATGGGTTATGGGGGTCACCGCCTCTCCGATCAGGGGCGGCGACGGCAATCGGGAATTCTTCGTCCTGTTGCGCAAGCCGGAAGGATAGTACCGATTCGTAGAGGTTGAAGTTGGCCAAGAGAGTGGGGATCCTCTATCAGCCCAAGACGCCGGCGGCGGGCGACCTCGCTCAGAAGCTCTCCAAGAGCCTCGCTGAGCAAGAGCACGATGTCTGGCTTTGCTCTTCATGGGATGAGCCGAAGGCGTCCGAGCTTGCGGAAGGCACCGACATCATGCTCAGCCTGGGTGGTGACGGGACTATACTCAGGGCGGCCCGTGTGGCAAGCCCGCGATCGATTCCAATACTCGCCGTGAATCTGGGACGCGTCGGTTTCATGGCGGAGTTGCAGGCATCCGAGGCGCTGGAAAAGGTGTTGCCCTTTGTCGAGGGGGAAGAGGGCTGGATCGAGGAGAGGCACATGCTCCAGGCTGAGGTGGTCTCCCGGGAAGGCGGCCTCCTCTATCATGCCCTGAATGACGTCGTCGTGGCGCGGGGCGAACGCTGTCGCCTCATACGTGTGAGCGTCACGATTGACGGCGAGCCTGTCACAACGTACAAGTGCGACGGCGTCATACTGGCAACCACGACAGGCAGCACCGCCTATTCGATGGCCGCCGGCGGGCCCGTTCTATATCCGCTCGCCAGCGACATCGTGCTGCAACCCGTAGCGGCGCACCTCAGTCCCGGCACGGCGCTTGTACTGCCGTCCGAGTCGGTTGTCGACCTGCAGGTAGGCACTTATCATCAGGCGACGCTGAGCGTCGACGGGCAGATAGAGATTCCGCTGACAGACGGCGACATCGTGAAGGTCAAGCCGAGCCCGTTGGTGACCAGGCTCATAAGGTCGCAGGGGGCCAAGGCTTTCTACAGCAACCTGATGCGAAGGCGGGCGGAGGAGAACTAGGCAGGGATGCAGGTCGAGAAGGCCAAGATATCCGACGCGGCTCAGATGCACAAGCTGATAAATGAGTTTGCGCGGCGGCAGGAGATGCTCCCCAGGGCCCTGAGCGAGATATACGAGAACATCAGGGACTACATGGTGGTGAGGGAGGAGGAACGGGTGGTCGCCTGCGTTGCCCTGCATGTCAGTTGGGCTGACCTCGCCGAGATCAAGTCGCTGGCCGTGGCCGAAGGCCGGCAGGGTGGCGGCATGGGGGCCGCGCTGGTAAAGAAATGCCTTGACGAGGCATTGGAGCTGGGTATCAACACCGTATTCTGTCTCACCTACAAGCCCGAGTTCTTCGAGAGGTGCGGGTTCGCCCAGGTAGACAAGTCGAACCTCCCACGGAAGGTCTGGGGAGAATGCTACAGATGCCCGAAGTTCCCCGACTGTGACGAGGTGCCGCTGATCGTCTATCTGGGACAACCGGGACCGTTGAGCGATGAGTTTGAACCAGGAACGGACGCTGCACTCGGAGCGGATATACCGCGGTAAGCTCGTAGGACTTCGCGTCGACACGGTCGAGTTGCCTTCCGGGCGGGAGACCAGACGCGAGATCGTAGAGCATGCCGACGTCGTAGCCATCGTGCCACTGGACGAGCAGGACAACGTCGTCCTCGTAAGACAGTACCGTAAGGCGGTTGAGAAGGACCTGCTCGAGATACCGGCCGGCCTGATAGAGACGGGCGAGTCGCCCCTGGAATGTGCCGGTAGGGAACTGGCGGAGGAGACGGGTTACTCGGCGGAAGCTTGGGAGGAGATGGGGGGCTTCTACACAAGTCCGGGGTTCTGCACTGAGTATGTCCACCTCTATCTGGCGAGTCGCCTCGCGCCCGCCAGTCTGGAGGCCGACTATGATGAGATCATCGACGTAGAGCACGTTCCGGTGTACCAGGTGGCGGACATCATCACCTCGGGTCGGATACAGGACGCCAAGAGCGTCGCCGGACTGCTGATGGCCCTCAACAGGCGAATGCCCTGAGCAGCTTCAACTGCGTTCGAGTCGGCTCTCCTCATAGCTTCGGCGCACCTCGCTACCGGGTTGACACCATTTGACTTCTGTACTACCATGCCGAAAACTGCGAGTGGAGGCAAAGTGAACTAAATATAGCTTCCTGGCGATTGGAGCTTGCATCGCCGCTGTGTCTGCCCGATGCCTTTCGGCGATGCGTCTCTTGTCGGCGGAGGCACAGTCTGTTGCGCCGCTGAGAGGAGAAAGACAAGAAACCTGCTTCTGCCTCGAAACACATTCGAACAGCTCTGTTCAGTCCTGATTGCGGGGCTGAGACGCCTCGATACCACTGTCTTCGTTGGAACACATCTACGATGTAACGGTTTCTTCACGTTTAGCGCTACGGCGTTATGACTTCGTGAGTGTTCGAAGCTAGAATGGGAGACCACGCAGGGGCGGTCGGGAGATGACGGCTGGCGTTTGAAGAGCGCGGCGGCCCGGAGGCTTGCGTTTGGCGGACAAGATAGAGGTAAGGAACCTCTCCAAGGTATTCGGGAAGACGCCCGAGGAAGCTCTGGAGCGTTTGAAGCACGGCGCTTCCAAGGATGACATTCTAAAAGAGACCGGCAATGTTGTAGGAATGGCCGATGTGACCTTCTCCATCAACGAAGGGGAGGTCTTCATGGTCATGGGTTTGTCGGGCTCGGGCAAGTCTACGCTTATTCGCTGCATCAATCGCCTTATCGAGCCCACGAGCGGCGAAGTCTACATCGACGGGGAAGACATCATAGCAGCAAGTGATCAGCGTCTGCGGGAGATCAGGCGCACCAAGTTCTCGATGGTATTCCAGCACTTCGCACTCTTCCCCCACCGGACGGTTGCCGAGAACGTGGAATACGGGCTGAAGGTGCAAGGTGTTCCTGCGGGGGAGCGCAGGGAGCAGGCCCTGAAGTCTCTCGACATGGTGGGACTCGGAGGTTGGGCGGACCGCCACCCGACCGAGCTCAGCGGCGGCATGCAGCAGCGGGTAGGGCTGGCGCGGGGGCTCGCTACCGATCCTGAGATACTGCTCATGGACGAGCCCTTCAGTGCGCTGGACCCGCTCATTCGTCGCCAGATGCAGGACGATCTGATCGAGTTGCAGCACAGCGTCCACAAGACGATCATGTTCATAACCCACGACCTGAGCGAGGCGCTGAAGATGGGTGATCACGTGGCCATCATGAAAGACGGGCGCATCGTGCAGATGGGTACTCCGGAGGATATCGTGGACAACCCGGCCGACGAGTACGTGACTGCTTTCACACAGGATGTCGACCGAGGTCGTGTTATCACGGTGGGTTCAGTGATGCGCAGGCCGGAGGCGCTTCGCGCGGACCACGACCATGTTCGTACAGCGCTCTTTCAGATGAGAGACCTGGGCCGCGACGCTCTGTTCGTGGTGGACAGAGACCGGAAGCCGATCGGTCTGGTCGTCGACCAGGACGTGGCTACTGCTGCTCGTGCGGGCGAGCACGACCTCGAGAAGGTCATGCGCACAGACTTCGCGCGGACGACAGCCTCTTCTACCCTTTTTGACATATTCAGTGACGTCGCCTACGGCCTGCCTGTCGCGGTTGTAGATGAACGGGAGCGACTGGTCGGGTTCATCAACCAGTTCGATGTTCTGGCGAACGTAGCTTCGGTCGGTGAACAGCCGGCTGAACGCGAGGCCCAGGCTGCGGCTGAGACCGGTACTGAAGGGACACTCGAGGGGCGGGTTGCCCAGGCCTTCGAGAAAGAGGAGTAGATGGGATTCCCCTTTGAGTACTACACCATCCCCCTTGACAGGTGGGTGGATGTCTTTGTCAACGACTACCTGGTTCCTGCCCTGAGAGATGTGTTTGATGGCATACGGTGGTTCTTTGACCAGATACTCACTGGCATCAACGGGTTCCTGGACATTGTGCCGCCGATTGTGCTTCTGCTTCTCATCCTCATCATTGCATGGAGAGCCGCGAGCTGGAGGGTTGCGCTGTTCAGTACAGTTGCTCTTCTGCTACTGGGCTTCCTTGGTGTGTGGGAGGAGGCCATGACCACCCTCTCCATGATACTGACGGCTGTGGTGTTCTGCGCTTTGGTCGGTATTCCGATAGGCATCCTCGCTGCGAGGAGCGACAAGTTCGAGGGAGTGTTGAGGCCGGTTCTGGACGCGATGCAGACTATCCCCCCCTTCGTCTATCTCGTTCCCATCGTTATGCTGTTCAGGGTTGGACAGGTTCCGGGTACTATAGCTACCTTTGTGTTCGCGGTACCACCGATCATACGTCTAACAAACCTCGGAATACGCCAGGTGAACGTCGAGCTTGTGGAGGCTGCGTACGCCTTCGGCTCGACGCCTATGCAGGTACTGAGGGAAATCCAGATACCTCTGGCCCTCCGGACTATCATGGCCGGTCTCAACCAGACATTGATGCTGGCGCTGTCCATGGTGGTCATAGCTGCCCTGATTGGAGGAGGCGGGCTTGGTGAGATAGTGTGGGTCGCCCTGGGCAGGATCGACATCGGGACTGGGTTCGTTGGAGGTCTGGCGATTGTCATTCTGGCTATCGTTCTGGACCGGATAACGCAGGGATTGGGACAGCCTGGAGCTCCGGGCAGGCTAACGCTACTACAGATTCTGAAGAGGGGATACACGGCAGTATTGGGCCTGAGAAGACCGAAATCTGCGGCTGGCTGAGCCTCAGCTTGAAGACAGGATCAAGCTGATATCTCGGTCCGGGCAGCAGAGCGTGAAGGAAGGGGGGATGTCCATGAGAAGACGGAGGCGAACTGTGCCTCAGAATGATCCCGCATTATCTCGCTCTGAGATCTGCGGCACACCGTGAAAGGGGGAAGCAATGAGGAGAAGACTGATAGTCCTCCTGCTGATTGTGGCACTGACTGCTTCGTTCAGTGTCATCGGTTGTGGGGACGGTGAAGAAGAGCTGACCGCAGCACCGGCGCGCGCCACCTGGGACACCGGCTGGTTCCCGACGGAGATATTCAGCAGCGCTCTCCAGGACTTGGGGTACTCCGTAGAGGATCCGCTGACTCTTGACAACCCTGCGTTTTACACTTCGCTAGCCGCGGGTGACGTCGACTTCTGGGTCAACGGCTGGTTCCCGCTGCACAACACCTACCTGGAAGACATAGACGAGGAAGTCAGCCTCGTCGGATACGTCGTGGAGGCCGGAGCCCTGCAGGGCTACCTCATCGACAAAGAGACTTCGGAGCAGTACGAAATCACGAATCTTGAGGACTTCAAGGACCCCGAGATAGCCGCACTCTTCGACAGCGACGGGGACGGCAAGGCGAACCTGGTCTCGTGCCCCCCGGGCTGGGGATGCGAGCTGGTCATCCAGCATCACCTGGATGAGTATGAACTGCGGGACTACGTGAATGCCCAGACTACAGACTACTCGATCGGCATGGCGGATGCCATCTCACGGTACGACCAGGGTGACTCCATCTTCTTCTACACCTGGACGCCGAACTGGACGATCAACGAACTCGTGCCCGGCGAGGACGTGGTCTGGCTGGAGGTGCCGTACCCAAGCCTGCCGGAGAGCCAGAAAGACCTTGAGGATGCGACCACCTTGGCCGGGGTCGTAGGATGTGTGGATGATCCGTGCGAGATGGGCTGGCCCGCCAACGACATCCGTGCAGTTGCCAACAACGACTTCCTCGCGGCCAATCCCAGGGCAGAGGCCCTCTTCGAGGTGGCTGCAATTCCTCTGGAGGACATAGCCGCCCAGAACGCTCTCATGCAGGAAGGCGAGGACAGCAAGGAAGACATCAAGCGGCACGCTCAGGAGTGGATAGAGGAGAACCAGGCGCTCTACGATTCGTGGATTGACGCTGCGATGGAAGCCGAATAGCCCGGCAAGTGAGCGTCAGAGAAGAGACTGGGGGAGGGGCCACCGGGCCCCTCCCTTCCCCACTTGTGTCCGGTAATCTCCCCACCCGCGTCTTTGACTAGTTCCACCGCTGGATTCTCGTGTTTCGCCTCCGCTCGGTTGGGACACTGGGGGCATATGCGCTATAATAGGAAGCAGGGTGAACGCAGCCTCCTGCGCCGCCCCGGTGTCCAACAGGGTACCGCGTGAATGCCCGGTCACGTTGCCCCGTTACTATTGACTCCGGTTGACGCTAACCAAAGTACCATTGAGGCCCCGACGATTCACCTCTTATCATCGTATTGTGGTCGCTGCATGTCCGCGACGGAGCGTTGGACGGGACGGCGAGGAGCGAGGTGAGCTATGAGAACAGCTTTCTCCAGACGAGTGGAAGACGAGGCATGGGAAAGACAGGCAGGCCTGTGTGCCGGATGCGGCAGGTCGCTTGTGTACTACAACCGAGGCCAGGGTGGAAGCGGTGCCTACTGGCCGGTCGAGTTGCGCCCTGGAGTCTATGGCGGCGGAAGGTCGGTCGAGAACTGCGTTCTGCTCTGCACGCGCTGCCAGGAAGAGAAAGCGGGCTTTTCGGGTGACGACGGACAGCGCAGGAGCGCCGTGCTTGACCTCGGTCAGTTGCCACACTACAGTGCGTCGGGAAACCACGAGTGTGAGGATTCCTGCTACGAGCCCGGCACGGCTACGGTCGTGAGCAGGGTTCTCGCCACCGGACACCTCGTCCTGTCCTGAACTCGAATTCGATATGCCCTCATCCAAGAGCCCCTTTTTGGGGGCTCTTTCCTTTTTCATAGCTGGCCGGTTGAGACACGTTTACCTTTGCGCATATAATTGTCAGCGGCTGCCGAGGTGGCCACAGATACAGGTGATCTGATGAACTACTTCGCGTACGGCATCGACATAAGCAAGAAGTACATGAGCCGCGTCTGTCCGGATTCGAGGCCGGTCTCCACGGCTCTGCTTCCACACTACAGGCTGGTGTTCGTCGGCTTCGACCGCAAGTGGCACAGCGGGCTCGCCAGCATCGTCTACCGCAAGGGCTCAAGGGTTATGGGGGCTCTCTACGAGGTGACGGAGAGGGACCTTCGATACCTGGACCGGGAGTTCAACAGCCCCACCAGGGCCGACAGGCTCACCGTATGGGTCGTCTCAAGGGACGGCGATCAGGTTGAGGCAGTCACCTACCTCCGCAAAGGCCAGGTAGAGCAGGCGGAACCGTCCCTCGCCTATATGGCCGCCATAAGAAGCGCCTACAACGAGTGGGAGTAGCTGCGGTCGTTCTCTGAGCCTTACATCCAGTCCCTCTTCTGTGGTGTCCTCTTCTCTGTGACATAAGTTGCATACATTCCCTTCGTTCGCCTCTATTCTACAGAACATGGGTCCTTGATATGTGACCCTGAAAGGAGGCGGATGATGCGCGAGAAGGTTGAGCAGGCGCTGGGGACCATAAGACCTGCGCTGCAGAGAGACGGCGGTGATGTGGAGATAGTTGAGGTCAGCGACGGCATCGTGAAGGTTCGCCTTGCCGGTGCGTGCGGCGGCTGCCCGATGGCAACCATGACGCTGAAGCAGAGCGTTGGGCGCACGATCAGAGCGCAGGTACCTGAAGTCAAGGAAGTGGTCGCGGTGTAGCTGCACAACGACATGCGATTGGTCTGACATGGAGATGTCCCTATGAAGAAGCACATAGCACTCATCGCCGTCCTTGTAGCGGCGGTGGCTGTAGCGGGTTCCTCGCTGTACTACGGAGGGTGTAGCGATTCCTGTGGAGTTGCCGGGCCCACAGTGCTCCCCGGGTCGGAAGTCACCGAGTATCAGGGAACCGATCTCTCGTCGATCGCGGGCTTCCGCGAGAACTCGATCAAGGGACCTCAGTATGTGAACCTGGAGGAGTACACGCTGGAGGTCACGGGTCTCGTGAATTCCGAGAAGCAGTACAATATTGACGAATTGCTCGGCGATTTCCAGAGCTACGAGAAGGTGGTGACCCTGAATTGCGTGGAGGGCTGGAGTGTCACGATCCTCTGGGAGGGGCTGCTGGCTGAGGAAGTCATATCTGAGGCTGGAGCACTTCCCGAAGCCAATACAGTGATATTCCATGCCTATGACGGCTACACTACCTCGCTTCCACTGGACTACGTCATGGATAACGATCTGTTGCTGGCCCACAAGATGAACGGACTTGACCTGTCGCCCGAGAGAGGTGCCCCGCTCCAGCTTGTCGCGGAGAGCAAGTGGGGCTACAAGTGGATCAAGTGGGTCACCGAGATCGAGCTATCGGACGATACCGAATACGAGGGGTTCTGGGAGAGCCGGGGCTACTCGAACAACGCCGACTACGGTGAGCCGTTCTTCGACTAGCGGCTGACGAGCGAGTGCACCGGCTGCTGTGCCCTCCCGGTGGATTTGACGCCTGTGTTCGTGCGGTGATAGACTCTGCAGGAATCGTGCCCGGAGTCAAACCGCAGGCGTATGCAAGTGCGACCCATACGAGTGCTCGTCGCCGACAGCAAGGAACTCTTCAGGGAAGGCGTAGGACGGCTCCTTGATGAGCAGCCCGCCATTGAGGTCGTATGCCGGTGCGGAGATGCACAGGAGGCTGTTGCCAGGGCGGCCGAGACCCGTCCGGACGTGGTCCTGATTGATGCCGACATGTCCGACAGGGGTGTTGCCCAGAAGATTCGGGGTGCAGTTCCGGATGTCCAGGTGGTGGTGCTAACGGACTCCGCCTGGGAGGGCGAGCTGCTGAGCGCACTGCGGTCCGGCGCGAAGGGCTATCTGCAGAAGGATATCGGCCTGGACAGACTGGTCAAGTCAATTGATCTCGCTGTCTGCGGTGAAGTGATAGTCTCTCCCGAGGTGGCCGACAGGCTATCTCGGAAGGCGGAGGCAGTTGCTGAGGAAGCCGCGCATGAAGGGGATAAGGACTCGCCGGACCTCTCGGGCAGGGAGAAGGAAATCGTCGGTCTCATCATCGAAGGGGCCACGAGCAGAGAGATAGCCGAGCGGCTCATCATCAGTGAGAACACAGCCAAACTGCACACCAAGAAGATCCTGGCGAAACTCCAACTGCGCAACAAGCACCAACTGGCCGCTTACGCGGTCCGCAAGGGCCTGACCTCTGCGGGAGAGAACGCGCTGAAATAGGCCTGCACACGCTTCCATGTCCTGAATCGCCGGGGCTGTCTGCGGATAGCCCTTTTTCTTCGCTCCAATAGCCCTTTGTCGGTATTCACCGAACCCGCTTGCGTCCGTTATCCTCTGATGCTGTGAGCCACTATGACAACAGGCCGTGAGGAAACGATGGTCAGCGTTACGGAGAGGGCGAAAGACAGGCTGAAGCGCATCTGGTCCAACAACGCCGAGGAATCACAACAGGGTCTCAGGCTATGCTCGCTGATACCCGGGAAATATGACTTGATAGTCGACCGGGAACAGGAAGGGGACCAGGTGGTCGAGTACGAGGGCGCAAGGGTACTCCTCGTCTCGGACGAAGTGAGCAGGTCGCTGGATGGGGGTGTAGTGGATTTCGTCTTCATTGAGGGACAGCCTCGTTTGATTGTCACGGCTGAGCACTTCTAGGCACCGATAGTGGGAGGCAGCCAATGATAACCGTGACCCAGAGTGCCAGGCAGGAACTGAAACGCATACTGGCGGCGCATAGTGATGACCCGGAGGTCGGTCTGAGGCTTGCACCCGGCACACAGGGCAAGTACGAGTTGCTGCTGGACGGCGAAAGGGAAGGCGATGAGGTGATCCAGCACGACGGCTTCAAGGTCCTCTTCGTCCCCAAGGACCTCTCGAACACGCTTGACGGGGTAACTGTGGACTACTCGGAGACCGATTCGGGGCAGCACCTGATTATACGGTAGCCGGAGAGCCGAATCCAGCTCTGCCGCAACGGAGAAAGGGAATATGGCAAACCGGGCCGAGTGATATGTCCGAAGGAGCAGCCAGATGAGCGAGACGAAGAGAACCGATGGCGACATGGAGCTTGTAGTATTCGACCTTCACGGCGAGTCCTATGCGGTCGATGTCAATCGGGTGCAGGAGATAGTCAGGACGTGCCCGATCACGGAGGTCCCCGATACACCCGAGTCCGTTCAGGGGGTCATGAACCTGCGCGGGAATGTGGTGCCCGTGGTCAATACGTCGCGAGTGTTCGGCCTGGGTGAGATGGATGAGACTGCAGAAAGTCGAATACTGATAGTTGGCAACAAGGGCAAGATGATCGGCATGATGGTCGACGCGGTCACCGAAGTGCTGAGTACGGGAAGCGAGTCGCTGGAGTCACTCCCCTCGATGATGGAAACGGGAGACTCTGACCATCTGCAGGGCGTTGTCAAGAGCGGCGATAGACTGATCAAGCTGCTCGGAGTCGAGAACCTGATTTCCGATTACGATCGTGACCGTCCCGAGCCGGCATCCAGCACCGACTAGCCCTTCTCGAGTCTGCCCTGGAAATCCTCCAGCTTGTTCTCGAGCTTTCTCTGTCTGAGTGACAGAGTGAGGTCTCCCCTGGTTCGCTCCAGCACTCCCCGCACCATATCTGTGTTGCGCCTGAGACCGCCTGTAAGCGCGTCGTGGAAGTCCATGGTCACGAGCAGGCTGTATATGTCGTCCATGGCGCTCAGCATCTCCTCGCATCGCGCCACCTGCCCTTCTCTAAGTATGTCGAGCACGTGACGTCTCATCTCGCCCACGGCTTCCGCCAGGCCGTTGAGGTATGCAGCGTAGTTGACTCCCAGGTCGTCGGGTTCGGGCAGGGCTTCCTCGAACACGAGAGACAAAGTAATGCAGGCCTCGGCATACTCCTTCTGGCCGTTGTGAACGAAGCCGCCATAGGACAGCTCGCCGTGTGGGGTGAGGACGGTGGTCATCTCCTCGATGCACTTCCGCGATGAGGCTATCAGTTCCCTTGCCTTTTCGTACTCTCTACGATGTATGGCCCTTATCGCATTGGAGCTGTACCTGATTGAGTCCCGTGACAGCTTCAGGCCTTTCTCGCGGGCCTCGTCAAGGGTGGAGAAATGCCGCCGTACCGCATCGCCGATGGAATCCAGTCTCGAGGTGAGATCAGACACTGGGATCAACCTCCTTCTATCCTGGAGATGATTCGACGTATCGCCTGTGCAGGATCAGGGGCGCCGAGAACCGCGCCGATAACCGCAACCGCATCGGCGCCCGCGTCAACCACCTCTGACACGTTGTTCTCATTGATGCCACCGATGGCAACCAGGTGAAGAGACACGGCCTCTCTGACGGTACGCAGTGTTTCCAGTCCTGCCGCACGTGTACCCTCTTTCGAAGATGTGCGGTACATGGACCCGACAGCAACGTAGTCTGCGCCGTCCTCCTGGGCCTGTCTGGCTTCCTCAACGGTGGCGGTGGAGCAGCCGACCAGACTGTCCTGTGGCAGCAGCCGCCTGGCCTCAGGGATGGGCAGGTCGTGCTGCCCGAGATGGAGGCCGTCGGCATCACACGCCAGGGCTATGTCAAGATCGTCGTTGATGATGAGGAGAGCGCCGGCTTCGCGGCAGACATCTGAGAGGCCGCGCGCCGCTCCGAGCATTTCCGCCTTGCTGTGTGCCTTGTCACGCATCTGAACAGCGCGGACTCCCTCCGACAAAGCCGCTCGTGTCAGCTCTAACGCACTTCTGTCGCCCAGAGCCTCGGCGTCCACTATCAGGTACAGGCCTCTAAGCCTTTCGAGTCTGTCCCGCCGCAAGAGCCGCACCCCCAGTGATTTCTCGATCTCGTACAACTCGAAACGCGCATGCTTGAGTGCGTTCCAGTCGAGGCCGCAGTCTGCGTCGCCCGTCTTGCAGACCTCCTCAAGCACGCGCAGCGATTGCTGGACGCGGTGAGCGTTGGCACCCACGATACTGGTCAGGCCCGACCTGCGTCCTTCGCCTTCGGCGTCCAGGAACGCGCCGACGTCGGACGCAGAATCCCTCGATAGCGTCAGGTTGGCGAGCGTAGTCGGGTCTGTCGGGAGCAGGCTGTGGCGCAGTGTCTTGAGTTGGTGGCTCAGTGTGGTGTCGTCCAGGGTGAAGCGGGCAATGTCTTCGAGGACGCGCAGGCCTTCGCCGATGCGGTTCAGGTTGGCGTCCACGATCCGCATCATGGCGCTACGTCCTCAGAGGGAGTCCTTTAGGGTCTTTGGCAGCTCGCCTTCACGCGCAGCATCGATGGTCTGCTTCACACCGGCGAAGTCCTTGTCCTCGTTGATGTCGATGCCCAACTGCTTGAGTCGGTTCTCGGTCACCCGGCCGATGTTGCGCGGGTCCTTGTAGTAGTCGAGGTTGTTCCCGAACATGGACGGTGGCCCTGATTCGTCATGTACGGTCTGCATCGACTTGTGGTACGCGAAGCTGCTTATGCAGCGTTCGAGGTCGCCGCTGCCGCAGTCTGGGCACGCAGGGTCAAGCCTGTCGGACACATTTCGTGTGAAGAAGCTGGCTATGTTGCCGCAGTCCTTGCAGCGGAACTCGTAGATGGGCATCCGTGATCACTCCATTTCAGTGTCGCCGCGCAGCTCCGGCGGTTTGATCTCTTCTACAATCTCGGATATGTCTTCGCCGGCGTCCATGCGAGTTAGAAGCTCCTCTGTCTCCGGCGTGCTGTCCTCGCCGGTGGCCCTAGCCATTCTACGGCTCCATTCTGCGAGCGCCCGGGGATCGTTGGCCATCAGGCCGCGCGTCAGCTTGCCGTCGGAGAGGATATCATCATAGACGCTCTTGTCGTTCTTGGACTTCGCCATTCCAAATCTGGAGAATATGCGGTCGAGGTTTCTGCCGCCGCACGCGGAGCAGGCGGGGTCTGCAGGAGGATTAAATCCCCGCGCGAAGATGTCGACGCGCCGTCGACAGTCCCTGCAACGATACTCGTAAATCGGCATCCACGTTCACCTCGCCAGGGTCAATGACTCCCCGTGTATGTCTAATTTTATCATATGGAAGGAGTCCCGCACCAGTTGGCCCACGTGTGCAATCGGGCCCGTGCTATAATGGGGCCGAATGTGACTCGCAGGCAGGTGAGAATGGCATCCGGTATCGAGGCCGAACCTGGTCTGATGCGCTGCGGCGACAAGACGTTCGAGTGGGGGCGGCGAACGTATGTCATGGGCATAGTGAACGTGGACCCCGACTCGTTCTCCGGTGACGGCCTGCGTGGTGCGGAGGATGCCATGGCTCAGGCACACCGTATGGTCGACGACGGGGCGGACATCATCGATATCGGCGGCGAATCGACGCGTCCCAACGCCGAGCCCGTGCCATCCGTAGAGGAACTCAGTAGAGTGATCCCGGTAATCGAAGGACTCGCCGGCAAGCTGATGGTGCCAATGAGCATCGACACCTACAAGGCCGATGTTGCCCGCAGAGCGGTAGCGGCCGGAGCATGTATGATCAACGATGTCTGGGGGCTGAGGCGTGATCCGGATATCGCACGTGTTTCCGCCGAGGTCGGGGTGCCGGTGGTCGTCTCGCAGAACCAGCGGGGAAGCAGTTTCAAGGACTTCTTCCCGGAATTGGTCGACGGCCTGACGCAGAACGTGCGCCATGCCCTCGACGCCGGTGTGCTATGGGAGAACATCATAGTCGATCCGGGAGTCGGCTTCGGTAAGACGGTGGAGCAGAATCTGGAGATCGTCCGGAGGCTCGGCGAGCTGAGAGTGCTGGACAGGCCGATACTGCTCGGAACGTCGCGGAAATCGTTCATCGGCTGCACGCTCGATCTCCCCGCAGACCAGCGGCTGGAGGGTAGCGCCGCCACGGTTGCGGTAGGCATAGCCAACGGCGCGGATATAGTGAGGGTCCACGACGTGAAGGAGATGGTGCGCGTCGTCAGGATGAGCGACGCTGTTGTGAGGCCGCAGCATGGATAAACGGGGACAGCGTTCGCAGATGGCGCAGGTCTACCTGGGGCTGGGCTCGAACCTCGGGAACAGGGCGGCGAACCTCTCAGACGCCATGGCGCAGCTCTCGAAACGGATTGAGGTGAAGCGAGTATCTTCGGTCTATGAGACTGAGCCGGTCGGGTACCTGGACCAGCCGCTCTTCCTGAACGCCGCTATCGAAGCCGTCACTGATCTGAGTCCCGGAGAGCTGCTATCGCTTGCCATGGAGGTCGAAGGGGCGCTCGGGCGCAGGCGTGAAGTGCCGAAAGGGCCTCGCTCTATAGATGTTGACATACTGCTCTACGGGGATCTCGTGATCGAGAAGCCGGGACTGACTGTGCCGCATCCGCGCATGGCGGAACGGGCTTTCGTTCTCCTGCCTCTCGCAGAGATTGCACCAGGGGCAATGCATCCGGTATTGGAAGCGACCATCGTGGAGTTGGCTGAGCGCGTTGAAGGGAAGGAGGGCGTCAGGCTGGCGAGCAGCCCGTCATCCCTCCGGGAAGTCAAGGAATCGACAGGCAATGTATGAAGTCTCGGTTAGGCGCCATTTCGACGCTGCTCACTACCTGAGGGACTACGGAGGGAAATGTGAGGAGCTCCACGGCCACCGCTTCGAGGTCGTTGTATATGTCCAGACCGAGGAGTTGAACGAGATCGGCCTGTCTGTCGACTTCAGGGGACTCAAGGACGCGCTGGATGGCATAATCGCTTCGTTCGACCACGCCTGCCTGAACGATGTGCCCCCCTTCGACATCTTGAACCCGTCGTCGGAGAACTTGGCCGCTGCCATCTACCGCGAGCTGGTGAAGAGGCTTGAGGACGTACGGGTCAGCCGGGTAGAAGTCTGGGAATCGCCTGATTCGAGGGCTGCCTACATACCGTAGACGACGGACGGAGCGCGCCTATTCCTCGCTCTGACTTCTGCTCTCCTCGATCTCTGTCGAGGCCATGAGCCTCCCGATCGAGAAGCCGATACCAAGGGCTACAGCGAAGGCCACGATGACGGGTACCGCTATCGCCCAGAAGCGCCAGTCGCCTCCTGCAACAATACCCCATATGAAAAGACCCGCGAGTACCACACAGGTGAGGGATATAAGCGTACCACCGATCTTGAACTTCGTGGTTACGGACATTGCCTGTGCGTCATCCTAGTCACGCAGGTCCGGCGGCAGCAGGTTCGGTATTGTGTCCGCGATGGGATAGTGCTCGCCGCACTTGGTGCATGTAAGCGTGCCGGTGACGATCTCGTCTCCGTCCTCTTCAGTGACCTCGAGTGTGAGGTCTGCCTTGCAAACCGGACACGCCAGTATGTCCATCAGGTCTTTCTTCATGCTGGTCTCTCCCGCACGACGCCGGCCAATTGGGCACAATTGTATTTCAGGGCTGACCGCTTGTCAATCGGGGCGCACTCAGGCATCGCTTCCCACCTCAAGCTCGTAGTTCGGAACACCGCCCCAGTCGCCGATACTCCATATGATGATCCATCCCTTTCCCACCACGTTCTCGCGTGGTACGGTCCAGCCGGCGCGTGAGTCGAAGCTGACGCCCCTGTTGTCTCCCATGACGAAATAGTCGCCCTCTGGTACTGTCCACGTTCCGGAAGGCCCCGTGCTGCCCGGCTTGAGTTCATTCAGGTACGGTTCTTCGACGCTCTGCCCGTTGATGCGCAGGTCACCGCTCCGGTCCCAGGCTACTTCATCTCCGGGGAGGCCGATTACCCTCTTGATGCGGTCCACCTCATTCGCGTCCGGCGCATCGAAGACAATGATGTCCCCTCTCTGCGGGTCGCGCCCGAACCAGTAGGCCGTCTTGTTGACCAGGACGTACTGGCCGTTCTCCAGGTTGGGCACCATACTGGTGCCGTCTATGCGGAAGTTCTGCACCATGTAGTGCAGTATGAGGAAGAGTACCAGAGCCATCACGGCTATGATGGCGATCTCTCGGGCAACGGCTCTGATTCTCATTCACTGTGTGCTTTCAATTAGCTTCGCCCAATCCGACGTGATAGAATTAGCAGGTCTATCGGAAGACGGCTGTAGTATAGATAACGCCACGAGTCGCAGTCAAGTTCCGCCTCGCCGCTGACAGCTATGCCGGGTAGCGACAGTACGCAGTAATGGAAGACCAGGACCTCGTATCCAGAAGTAAGGCGGGCGACCTGGACGCCTTCAACATGCTGGTCGAACGCTACCAGCAACTGGCCTACAATGTTGCGCTCAGGATGGTCGGGGACCGGGGCACCGCCGAGGACGTGACCCAGGATGCCTTTGTATCCGCCTACCGTGCCATAGGCACCTTCCGGGGTGGCAACTTCAAGGCGTGGCTGCTGCGAATCGTCTCCAATGGATGCCGGGACCGGTTCCGCGCCGCGCGCAGGGCCAGAACGCTGTCGCTGGACGAGATGCTGCTCAACTCACCCGGTTTCTCCCCCGCCGACAATTCCGAGTCGCCCGAGGATTACGCGCTGCGCCGGGAGCTGGGCAAGGCTCTGAGCGAGGCGCTCGCATCCCTGCCCGAAGAGCAGCGCCTGGTCGTCACCCTTGCGGATATACAGGGCCTGAGCTATGACGAGATAGCCGAGGTCGCTGACTGCTCTCTGGGCACGGTGAAGTCGCGCATCAATCGCGGTCGCCTTCGCCTGAGGGACATGATGCTCAAGCATAAGGAACTTCTACCTTCCGAATTCCGTCTTAGTGAATAGAAGGGGTTGAGAGTCGATGCTGGGTAGAGGAAACAGGCGAGAGTGCAAGAGGGTTCGCGAGAGCCTGTCGGCTCACCTGGACGGTGTTTGCGGCGAGGCCGAGCGAGCCTTCGTCGAGCGGCACATCGAGTCCTGCGCAGACTGCCGCCGGGAGTACGAAGGTCTCAGGATGACGGTCGACGTTCTTCACAGGATGCCGCAAGCCGCGGCACCAAGGTCTTTCGCGCTGAGGCCGGAACACCTGGGTAAGAAGAAGACCGCAACCGGTGGCGCGGGATGGCTGGGCCGTACACGTCCGGCCACTGGGGTGGCCGTTCTTGCGCAGCCGCGGACGGGCTGGTTGCAGCCGGTCGCTGTGCTCGCTGTCCTTGCGGTTGCATTGCTGCTGTCCGTGGATTTCCTCGTCCTGGGAGGGGGCGAGCAGGGTACCCATGACTTGCTGGCAACGGGGGCCACGCCTACCCCTGTCGTAGGAGAATACGAGCAGACCAGGGCCAATGGCATGGAGACTTTCTCCGCTGCATCTCCGTGGGCGGAATCCGCACCGGCCGGCGCGGGCAATGAGTCCAAGCTGGCGGCGGACTCTGCGCCCGGGCAGGACATGCCGGCGCCCCTCGCTGATGTCGGACCCCGCGGTCCCGAGGGACCGGAGGGAAACGACAGTATAGAGATGGGCCAGAAGGGAGCGGGTGCTGGTGAAGATGGAGACGGCGCTGCCGCACCCGGTTTGCCCGAAGGCGCCGCCGCTGATGAGTCCTGGCCGGTTGTGCGCTGGGTCGAGATAGCCCTCGGCGCACTGGCTGTCGGCCTTCTGAGCGTCGTGGTCGGACGGGCATTGAGACGAAGAAGGGTGGAGGTCTGAAGCAATGCGGTATCTCGTGAAGTCAGTCTGGGTCGGTTGCCTGGCGGCTATGGTGGTAGCGGCCGGCTGTTGCGGCTCGGCGGACGATGGCGACACGGCTGCTGGCATGGAGGAAAGCCAGGCGACTGCCGAGGAATACGTGCTCGCCAGCCCAACGTACACCTATGATGGTGTTGAGGACTCCGTTGAAGTCGTGGGTGTGAACAGGATGGACGTTGACTCTCCAGGCGAGGCAGGCAGCACTGCCCCCGGGGAAGCAACTTCAGGTGGGGGATGCTGGGAGTTCGCTATCGAGTTCGAGTGTCTGCACTCGGGCTACGGGGACAGGACCGGGCGCTTCCTTCTGCAGGAGGTCACACCGCATACGGCGATGATCCTGGTCTGTGAGGGCACTGTGACGAGCGCGGCGCTCGACGGCAAGTGGGATATGGTGACGCAGACAGCCATTGACGGCGGTTGACACAGGCACCAGCGGACAGCATGCTGCGAGGGACGGGCATTTGCCCGTCCCTTCGTCTTGCACGAGCGAAGTTGCGCGGGAACGAGCGCAATGATAGAATCAACTTGTCACCAACCGGGCCTTCGCCGGGTTCATACCTGCCGGAGACCCGCTTCTAGTCTCTGGTGCTCGGCGACACCGGCAGAACGGCTCAGGGTTTCATGTTCACAGGGATAGTTGAAGAGGTCGGCAGCGTTCGATCAGCAGGCGCGGGGAAGCTCGTCGTCAGTGCAGCGCGCGTTGTTGACGGCACTGCCGCAGGCGACAGCATCTCCGTCAACGGGGCATGTCTCACCGTGACTGAGAGCGGTCCCGGCTGGTTCGCGGTGGACGTGATGGCCGAGACGCTGAAGCGAACGAATCTTGGCTCTCTGAAGAGGGAAGACCGGGTGAACCTGGAGCGCGCTGTGGCCGCGGGCGGTCGCTTCGGCGGTCATTTCGTTCAGGGACACGTAGACGGTACGGGCAGGATCGCATCGATGCTGCCAGCGGGCGACTCGGTGCTGATGACCGTCGACGTCGCGGGTGGGCTGGCCCGCTACATCGTGGAGAAGGGGTTCATCGCAGTTGACGGCGTCAGCCTTACGATCGTGGAATCGGGTGCCACATGGTTCACGGTGTCTCTGGTCGGCTACACGCGCGAGTCCACGACGTTCGCTTTCCGGCAACGTGGGGATGTCGTGAACCTTGAAGTAGACATAATCGCCAAGTACGTGGAGAGGTTCAGAAGCGGGGAGCGGTCAGGCATAACCCCCGAGTTCCTTGAAGAGCACGGTTTCCTGGCTTCCTGATTGAGGTTTCTAGACATGGCGCTGGCGAAGATAGAGGACGCTCTGGAGGACTTCAAGGCAGGCAGGTTCCTCATTATCGTCGATGATGAGTCGCGCGAGAACGAGGGTGACCTCGCCATTGCCAGCGAGAAGGTGACTCCCCAGGCCATCAACTTCATGGCTAGGTATGGCAGAGGGCTGATCTGCATCGCGATGACCGGTGAGCGACTCGATGAGCTTCGTATCCCGATGATGGTCCAGAGCCAGGACAACACGTCGCGGTTCGGCAGCCCGTTCACCGTCTCGGTGGAGGCCACGCGTAACGTCACCACGGGCATCTCGGCGCATGACCGCGCGGTTACGATACAGGCCCTGATCGATCCGGGTACGAGGCCGGAGGACATCGGGCGGCCCGGACACATGTTCCCGCTTCGGGCCAGAGAAGGCGGTACCCTGGTGCGGGCCGGCCACACTGAGTCCGCCGTGGACCTGGCGAGGGCTGCGGGACTCTACCCGTCGGGCGTCATCTGCGAGATCATGAGCGACGACGGTACCATGGCGCGGATGCCGGAACTCGAAGCGCTGGCGGCCGAGAACGGCATCAGGATAATCAGCGTTGCTCAGATAATCGAGTACAGGCGCAGGCACGAGAAGCTGATTCAGCGCGTAGCCGAGGCCAACCTGCCTACCAGGTTCGGGGACTTCCTGGCGATAGCCTACAAGAGCGCCATCGATCCCGACGAGCACGTTGCGCTGATAAGGGGTGAACTCAACGGCGATAAGCCCGTCCTGGTGCGGGTCCACAGTGAATGCCTTACCGGAGATGTGTTCCACAGCCTGCGGTGTGACTGCGGCGAGCAGATAGACCTTGCGATGCAGGCCATAGCGGAGGAGGGAAGAGGGGTATTCCTGTACATGCGTCAGGAGGGACGGGGTATCGGCCTGCACAACAAGATACGCGCGTACGCATTGCAGGACCAGGGGCTGGACACGGTCGAGGCCAACGAGGCACTTGGCTTCGAGAGCGACATCCGTGATTACGGAATCGGGGCACAGATACTGGCTGACCTCGGAGTCAAGTACATAAGGATGCTCACCAACAACCCCAAGAAGGTGGTTGGACTGGAGGGATACGGTCTGGAGGTGGTGGAGACCATACCCATACAGTGCAAGCCGAATCCCGAGAACATCAGGTATCTCCGGACGAAGCAGAAGAAGATGGGGCACACGCTCCAGTTGGACTAATCAATCCAGGAGGTGGCAGAAAGTGGGCAACGTTTACGTCGGCAAGCTCCTCGGTGAAGGTCTGAGGTTCGGTGTTGTTGTGGCGCGATTCAACGAGTTCATCACGTCGAAGCTGCTGGACGGCGCCAGGGACGCCCTGTCCCGGCACGGCGTCAGAGACGACGACATCGATGTTGCATGGACGCCGGGTTCGTTCGAGATTCCTCTCACGGCCAGGAAGATGGCGCAGTCGGGCAAGTACGACGCGGTGTTGTGCCTGGGAGCGGTCATAAGGGGAGGCACGCCGCATTTCGACTACATAGCCTCTGAGGTCACCAAGGGGATCGCCAACTCGAGTCTCGAGACGGGCGTGCCCATCGTTCTGGGCGTGATAACGGCGGACAGCCTGGAGCAGGCGATAGAGAGGGCCGGCACTAAGTCAGGCAACTACGGGGCACAGGCCGCAGGTCATGCCATCGAGATGGCAAATCTCTTCAAGTCAATGGCCTAGCGGGAGCCGGATTCGGCTAGCCCACTCTGTATACGATATCCCCCGGCCTGACCCTGTCGGGTACCTTGACCCCAACGGAATCGCCCGGCTTGGCCTCCTCGACCTCGGCGTTGTCGATCTGCATTGAGTTGACCGTGAACTCGAAGTCGGTCGTGTGGCCCTTGATATGAAGCGTGTCTCCGACCTGGAAGTTGCCCGATGCGTCTATTCCAGCCACCACCGGGCGCGCAAAGAACAGTCTCACCTTTCCAACTTCTTCCTCGGCCATGATAACCCCCTTCCCTTTTCGTGTTGCTAGTATATCGACCGCGAATCCGACGTCAAGGCGTTACAGTCCCTATCCACCATTCCAACGCCGGGTTGTCACGGTCCGCGCGGCGCACTTATAATGGCCCCGAGAGGTAGGTGACATGGTTAAGAGCGATCCCTATACGACACTGGCGAGCAGGCACGGCTACGGGGAGTCGGCCCGGTACCGGCGACTGCTCGAGTACCTAATGACACCCGGGCAGGCCGAGCTGGTATCCCTGCTGCCCATGAAGTACGCCGACCTGGCTTCGAAGCTCAACCGCTCCGAGAGCGACATCAGGGCCGACATGGAGGATCTGTACCGGAAGGGGGTCATCTTCGCCAAGAACAAGGCGGCTATGGAGGACTCAACCTTCTCTCTGGCCGTGGTCCAGTTGCACGACATTACCATGTGCCCGTTCGATGTCGATGAGACACGTGATAGGAAGCTCTTCGAGCTGTGGGACGACTTCTGCGTCAACGAGTGGGACCCCGATCAAGTCAAGAGCTGGATGACGCAGGAGCAGCCGCAGGGGAGGGTGGTGCCGGCGTACAGGGCATTGCCCGAGGGCGTGGAGGTCCTGCCATACGAAGATATGCGGCAGATAATCGAGTCCGCCCGCTCGATCTGCGTGGCCTTCTGTACGTGCCGCAGGCGCAAAGGCGTTGTGGGCAAACCGTGTCACAAGTCCCATCCAATGGTCGACATCCAGTTCAACGTCAGCGCCGAGTATCTAATCGAGAAGAATGCGGGCAGGCGGATGACCGCCGAAGAGGCGATGGCCCTCATCGACCAGTGCGAGGACATGGGCCTGATACATACCTGCGAGAACTCGACACGCATGAGACCGCGCTGGGGCATGTGCAACTGCTGTACCGACTGCTGCATGATCTACGAGCCGATCAACCGGTTCAACGCGCCGGTGACGTCCTGCATAGTGAAGAGCCGCTACGAGGCCAGGGTCGACGCGGAGGAGTGTACGGGGTGCGAGGCGTGCATCGAGTGGTGCGAGTTCGGCGCGCTTTCCATGGAGGAGACCACGAACGGGCCGGTCGCGGTCGTCGATCCGGAGAAGTGCATGGGCTGCGGGATCTGCGTCCTCAAGTGCGACTTCGATGCCCTCCGGCTCGAGCTGGTGAGACCGGCGAGCCACATACCGGAGCCGGTGTTCTAGATGACCTCCGGTAACCCCGACAGCAGCGACCTCGGCGACTTCTACGCGTTCAGGGACATAGTAGCCAGGCTCAGGGGGCCGGGCGGCTGTCCGTGGGACAGGGAGCAAACCCACGCCTCGCTCAAGACCTATCTCATCGAGGAGGCCTATGAGGTTGTCCAGGCCCTCGATGAGGCGGACCACCGCAAGCTGTGCGAGGAGCTTGGCGACTTGCTCCTGCAGATCGCCCTGCACGCCCAGATAGGCAGCGAGGCCGGCGAGTTCGACATCGCCGATGTCATCCGGGGCATCTCCACCAAGCTCGTACGGCGTCACCCCCATGTCTTCGGCGGGTCCGACGCGGGCAGCGCTCGCGAGGTCGCTCAGGAGTGGGAGAAGCTGAAGCTGGAGGAGCGCGAAGCGGGAGCGTCATTGCTCTCGAACGTACCGGTCGGTATGCCCGCGTTGAGCCGCAGCCACTCGATACAGCGCAGGGCCGCCGGTGTGGGCTTCGACTGGGAGGAGCGGGAGGACGTTCTGGAGAAGCTGGCGGAGGAAGTGCGCGAGCTGCAGGGAGCGCGGTCCCGTGAAGAGCTGGTGCACGAGTTCGGAGACCTGCTGTTCGCGCTGGTGAACGTGGCCCGGTGGCAGGAAATCAACCTGGAGGAGGCGTTGCGGCTGGCCAACGAGCGCTTCTGCCGGCGCTTCGGGTACATGGAGCAGGCGTGCAGGGAGAAGGGCATACGCCTGGGGAGCCTGCCGCTGGAGGAGCAGGACGCCCTCTGGGATGAGGCCAAGTCCGCGCTGAAAGACCGTGGCGGCCCGGACGTTGACATAACATGACCGCGGCCCTTTGCCGGGCCGCGCGTACCCGTATCACCTCAATGGAGCGCCGCTACTTCAAGGGCGACAGGTGGACCAGGGGCTACGGCTCTGCCGTCCCGGCAGGCGCCGAGGTACGGGTGCTCCGGTTCTTCCCCAGGCGCAAGGCCCTTGTCGACTGGCAGGGCACCCGCGTCGTCACCATGGT
Source organism: uncultured Dehalococcoidia bacterium (assembly GCA_964574685.1). GTDB lineage: Bacteria > Chloroflexota > Dehalococcoidia > SZUA-161 > SZUA-161 > CAZGDV01. Next base: position 30,211 of record CAZNOI010000009.1, on the reverse strand, counting down.
GTGGTGCCCGTCGAAGAGGGAGGTGGACTGATTGGAGAAGCTAGCACTAGGGGGCATCACGCGTGCGCACTGTGGAGCCTCTCCACTTCTCTCACGGCCGAAGTAAGACGATTACGAAGCGTCCTGTGATCGTCACTAGGGATCGTACTCCAGACCGCTTCTGAGAGTAGTGAGCGAAGTCCATCATTGTCGATGTATGGCTTCTTGCCCCTCTGGCTTTGGACTACTTCTATCACCAGACGGCGGAGAACCCCGAACACGAATCTCCCCCGGATCAGGTCCACCAGTCTTCGACGAGCGAGGAATCGTTCAACCAACTTGCGAGCGCGCTCGATCGAAGCATTGTCAATACCCTCGCAGGCAATCTCGCAGTGCGCCGACACGCGATCAGGATTGATCTCGATGCCAGGCTTCCCCAACAGCATCGAGTCAGCTGCGTCAGGGAACACCTCGGGCGTGCTCTCGCAATTGCTGTGAGCGTAGGCAACGTCCAGTATGACCAGCTCACGCAATACGTTGTCGAGGTGCTCCACTGCGTCGTCGAATATGGCTTCAAGCAGAGGCGTCAGTGCGTCAACGCGGGCATAGCTGCAGCAGACTCGCCCAACCGCGTCTTTCTCAAAGAGGTAGTTCTCTGAACTATGCCGCTGAAGAGTCACCACTCGCCTATGAGTAGACTTCTTTCGATGTAAGATATCGTAGTCGCCGTCAAGCACGACCACGTAGGGGGAGTCATCCTTGATCAGCGTATCTGCGAGCTTCCTACACTCAGGCTTACCCCCAGCTGCCTCGATCCTGCAGCTTGGTAGAACCGGAAGGTAGAATGGGATGTCCGTTGGGCCTTCGACCCACACCATGGGTTCTCGCACGAACAGATGCTTCGCTGCCTGACCCGAGTCACTTCGCCGGAAAGTCAACTTGACCTCTTACCTAGGTCTATTACTTTGTCACGAAACGGTCCAACGATATCGGGGGAGTGTGTTGCCACAATGATCTGTATTTCTCCTCCGAGAGAAACAAGGGACTGGAGTAGCTTCTCTTGCCATGTAATATGCAACGATAGCTCAGGTTCGTCTGCCACATATACGACGGGTTCTTCCTCGAATAGGAGTGCCTGTGTCAGGAGAATGATGATCTGCTTCTCCCCCGAGGAGAGCACATCCAGGCTGAGCGCTGTTCCTGGCGCGTAGGAGGCCTCTATTCTGAGTTCACCTGTGTCTGTTACAGTTGCTGTCTTGTCGGTCAGGAAAGAGTTCACTATGGCTATGTAGTGTTGCAGAGGCTCGAATAGCGCCTGTCTCTCGCTCTCAAGTTGTCTCGCGAACTCAACCATGGATCTTGTGCGCCGGATAATAGGCATCACGAGAACGTCGTCTATGTCAAGACCCTTTTTGTCTGCTATGTCTTGCCGAACACGGGCAGTAGCATCCGCCGCCCTTTTGAAGTGCTCATCAATACGCTTCTGCATTTGCGTGTCGAGAAGACCAGCCACCTCATATGCCCTCACCAACTGGTCCTTGTCTGAGGTGGTAAGCGGTGCCTCCGCCCTGAAGGCACCAAGCTTGTCGTGCCTCTTGTCGAAGAGCGTGATCCCGAGCACTCTGCGCTTGAAATCCTCGTACTCCTCAGAGAGGTGGGTGTCGAGCCGCGAGCGATACGTGACTAGCTCCTTCAACAGCTCCCTCAAGCATTCATCGACGGACTCCAGTTTCTTGCGCCTAGATACCCGTGAATAGCGGACATCATCTTCCACATCACCAATGGGGAGCCGCCGACTAACCGGAAGCCACACAGCTGGTACCAGTTCAGTCACGGTCATCTGCACTTCGCGGACTTGGTCCTTGAGCCTACGTCGAATCCAAGCTTCGCGTTCCGGGGACCACTGCTGGCGGGGGCCACTTGGAGTCTCCATTTGTATGGGGTACGAGTGATGTCCAACCGAGAATCGAAACCCCTCGTCCATTGGTGACACCTTGACCGTTCGTGTAGACCTTCCCCTGAAGCTTCGGAGGACCACTGTCAACTCGTCGAAGTCAAACTCCGAGAGAGCCATTACATCCGCGGTGAGAACGTATCGAAGCAGGTTGAGAATGGTAGTCTTGCCCGACGCGTTTGGGCCGATGATGATGTTGACGTCGCTGTTGAAGCGAAGATCGAACTCCGACTGGCCCCAGAGATTGGTGACGTGGAATCGACTCAGGTAGTACTTGCGAGACGCGGTGTTCTCTCCTTGACGTGCTCGCGCTACGGACCGCGCTCTCTGTTGGTCGGGAATGACCTGTCGACAAACCATGGTTTGGTCCGGGAGAGGAATGGGCAGCTACTCGGCGGTCAAGCCCAATTGACTCGCATTGTATTACGCGGTCATGTGGGAGTCAAGCATTCGATGACCGTAGTTGCTGGAAGGGACGAGGCTGAGATGGGGCCCTCGTCTCTCGCGGCGCCCTACCCCGCCCCCGGCCCCTCCAGGGCCTGCAGGGCGCCCGCAACCATCTCCTCGACGACCTGCTTCGCGGGCCTGCGCTCTCTGGTCATCCCGACGACCTGCCCCGCGGGCGCGGGCACTATATCCGCCATGTCCGCCTCGTAAGCCCCGTCCAGTATGGGGATGATGGCGATGGACTGCAGCGGCATCGGCAGCGTGGGCAGGTTGGCGCTGTGCCAGGCCTCGACCAGCCTGTTCCTGAGATAGCGCGCCTGCTTGCCCGTTATCACCTTCGACACCACTGTGTCGTCCTCGGTGCTCTCCACTATGAGTTGCTTGTGGTAGTCCTCGAAAAGGGCCTCATGGGTGCCGAGGAACGCCGTGCCGCACCACACCCCTTCCGCTCCCAGAGCCATCGCGGCGACCAGCCCCCGGCCGTCGCCTATACCGCCGCCGGCCACCACCGGCACCGGCGTGACGGCGTCTACCACCTGCGGGATCAGGACCATGGTGCCGATCCTGCTGTTGTGGCCTCCCGCCTCCGCCCCTGAGGCCGCGATGATGTCCACTCCGCTCTTGACGAGGCGGCGCGCTCCGCGAACGCTGGCCACCACGCCGATTACCTTGATGCCCCTTGCGTGGCACTCAGGTATCCACGGCGCCGGGTCTCCCAGCGCAGCAGCCCAGGCCGCGACGCGGTGCTCCATGATGACCTCGACCTGCTCCCTGAACGCCTCCTGTGACCAGACCGTATCCTCGGCGATCGCCGCGAGATAGCCCGCCCCTCCGCTCGGCTTCGGCACGCCAAGCTCCTCTCTGAGCTTGTCGATGGGGTCCGGCTGGGCTTCGGTGGCGACAGACGGTAGCTCGGCCTTGAACTCGGCAGTAGTACCCGACTGGGGGACCTCGGGCGGTATTATGGTATCCACCCCGAACGGCTTGTCGGTAAGCTCCTTCGTCTGCCTTATCATCTCGTCGACCTTGCGGGGCGACAGGAATGCGCATCCGAGGACGCCCAGTCCTCCGGCGTTCGATACCGCCGCTACCAGCTCCGGCCCCGATACGGGCCCTCCCATGCCGCCCATGCCGGCAAGCAGTATGGGGTACTTGATGCCCAGCATGTCGCAGACCCTGGTCCGAATAGCGCTTTCGTCCATTCTTCCCCCTTGCGCGGACTTCCTCGTCCAGCAACAGTACCCCATGAGGGCGATATCGTCAACGTCGTTCCTGCCCGTCACGGACGCCCCGCGTTGACATCCTACGCGCACGATGTGAAAATGGCCACTGACTCGCACAGCTCCAGCTTCGCTCAGGTTGGTGAATCATGACAGACGCACGAATCGCCCTGCACGCTAACAGGATAGTCCGGTTCCTGGACCGGCTGCCGGAGGACTTCACCAAGGAACAGATCATCAGCTTCATCGAAAAGAACGATGTGCGGTTCGTGAACTACCGCTACGTCGCCGGTGACGGCCGGCTGAAGACACTGAACTGCGTCATCAACAGCAGGTACCAGTTGGACCGCCTCCTGTCGTCCGGGGAGCGGGTCGACGGATCGAGTCTGTTCTCCTATATCGATTCGACGTCGAGCGACCTGTATGTGGTGCCGCGCTTCCGGACCGCCTTTCTCAACCCCTTCACGGAGATACCGACCGTTGACATACTCTGCACGTACTACACTGTTGACGGCACGCCGCTTCCCAGCTCCCCGGAGAACGTGGTCGGAAGGGCGCAGGAGGTGCTGCAGCAGAGTACGGGGCTGAGTCTGAAGGCCATGGGAGAGCTGGAGTACTACGTGGTGAGCACGAGCGACTCCCTCTATCCCACGGAGGCGCAGAAGGGATATCAGGAGTCTACGCCCTTCGCGCGGCACGAGGCCATGAGGCTCGAAGCGATGAAGCTGATGACAGAGGCGGGCTGCAAGATCAAGTACGGCCACTCCGAGGTAGGCTATATCCCCGCGCCGCACACCGACATGGAGCAGGAGGAGATCGAGTTCCTGCCGGTCGCGTTGGAGGACGCGGCAGACCAGCTTGTCCTCGCGAGGTGGATTCTGAGGACTCTGGCGGCGAGATACGGGGTGACCGTGAGCTTCGCTCCGAAGATACAGGTCGGGCATGCCGGTAGCGGGCTCCATATCCATACCGAGGTGGTCAGGAACGGCCGGAACGTGATAGTCGAGGCGGACCGGATCACCGAGACCGCGAAGAAGGTCATAGCGGGATACCTGACAATGGCCCCTTCGCTGACCGCCTTCGGCAACACCGTCCCGACCTCCTATCTGAGGCTGAGCCCGAACCAGGAAGCGCCGACGGAGGTCTACTGGGGCGACCAGAACCGGGCCGCGCTGGTAAGGATACCTCTGGGCTGGGTGGGTGCCAACGACATGGTCAAGCACGCCAACCCGCTCGAAACAGAGGAGCTTCCCGACTTCTCGCAGAGCCAGACCATCGAGTTCCGCTGTCCGGACGGCTCGGCCAACGTGCACCTGCTGCTGGCCGGTCTCGCGGTGGCCGCCAGGCACGGGATGGACATGCCGGATGCGCTGGACTTCGCCGAGGGGTGGTATGTGGCGCCGAGGGCCGCCGCTCCGAAGGAGAGCGAGCGCCGCGAGCCGCCGCCCAAACTGCCGCGATCGTGCTGGGAGTCCGCCGAGGCGCTGCTCAGCGACCGTGGCATCTACGAGCGGGACGCGGTATTCACCCCCGTGCTGATAGACGGCTTCGCCGAGCAGCTACGCAGGTGCGGCGACAAGGACCTGCTTCGTGAGTCAAAGGTGAAGGAGCAGGAAGTCAGGAAGCTGGTGGACAGGTACCTGCACTGCGGGTAGTCGAGACCCGGGAGAAGAGAGTCGGGGCGAGAGGATTTGAACCTCCGACCTCAGCGTCCCGAACGCTGCGCGCTAACCAGGCTGCGCTACGCCCCGATGGCACGATTATAGCTGAACATGCCTGCGCTAGCAATGAGTGCAAGCAGCAGCAAGGCAACGGCAGCCCGTCTCCTTCCCCGGCATCGTATAGCCTGGGAGCATCGGCTCCCAGGGCGCACAGGCGCGCCGCGTGCATGAAGCGAAGCGAAATCCGCCGCCTCGTCTACCCCTTTGCTCCGGAACCCCCGAGGGGTAAGTCCGGGTAGTTGTGGTGCAGAGAGATTTACATGTGTAGGCATATGTGATAACATTAACGTTGAATCATAGCGAGCCCAATAAACGTGGCAAAGGAGTAACCATGGCCGAGAAGAAAGGCTCCGAGAGCAAGAGCGTCGATCCCGTTGTGGTTGAGATGCTCGAGAAGGCTCAGACTGAAGGTGTTTCCACGGCCTTCAGCAGGGCCGATGAGACGAAGCCCTGTCCGATTGGGCACGAGGGCAACTGTTGCAAGATATGCTTCATGGGCCCTTGCCGGCTGGTCGGCAAGACGACAACCGGCATATGTGGGGCAACCAAGGAAACGGTGTCGGCGCGAAACCTGGCGCGCATGTGCGCTTCGGGCGCGGCCGCGCACTCCGACCATGGCAGGGACATGGCTCACACTCTTCTGGCTGCCGCCACCGGCGAGGCCCCTGACTACAAGATCAAGGACGAGAGAAAGCTGCGACAGGTCGCGCACTACCTCGGCGTCGAAGAAGAAGGACGCACGAAGGAAGAGGTTGGCGCGGACGTGGCGAAGGTGGCGCTCGGTGAGTTCGGCCGCCAGGACGGTGAGCTGATCTACGTCCAGAGGGCGCCGGCCAAGAGGCAGGAGCTGTGGCGCAAGCTGGGCATTGTCCCCAGAGGCATCGACCGTGAGATCGTCGAGACGCTGCACAGGACGCATGTTGGCAATGACCAGGACCCGGAGCACATCCTGGACCATGGTCTGAGAACCGCGCTGGCTGACGGCTGGGGCGGCTCAATGCTGAGCACTGACATCAGTGACATCCTGTTCGGGACGCCCGGGCCGGTCGCCGCAAGCTCCAATTTCGGGACCCTCAAGGACGACGAGGTCAACGTCGTGATACACGGCCACGAGCCCACCCTTTCGGAGCTGATCGTGGCTGCAGCGGACGACCCCGAGATCCTCGAATACGCGAAGTCCAAGGGTGCCAAGGGCATCAATCTCTCGGGGGTATGCTGCACGGCCAACGAGATCTTGATGCGACAGGGCGTTCCTCTACTGGGCAACTTCCTGGCGCAGGAGCTTGCCATCCTGACCGGCGCGATCGAAGCTATGGTGGTCGACATCCAGTGCATCATGCAGGGCATTGTGGCTGTCGCTGAGAACTACCATACCGAGATCATCACGACCTCGCCGAAGGCCAAGATAACCGGTGCCACCCATCTGGAGTTCCACGAGGACAAGGCCATGGAGATCGCGAAGCAGATTCTCCGTAAGGCCATCGACAACTATCCGAAGCGGGGCAAGACTCACATCCCCGATATGACGGACAGGCTGATCGCTGGTTTCTCCCACGAGTACATTGCTTACATGCTGGGCGGTCACCTTCGCGAGTCATTCAGACCGCTGAATGATGCCATCATGACCGGGCGAATCAGAGGCGCCGCCGGCGTGGTGGGCTGCAATAACGCAAGGATAAGCACGCACGACGAGGAGCATCTGGACATCGTCAAGGAGCTGATCAAGAACGACGTCCTGGTAGTGACCACCGGCTGCGACGCCATAGCCTGCGCGAAGCAGGGCCTGCTGACGCCTGAGGTCATGGAGCAGTGCGGCCCCGGACTCAAGGAGATATGCCAGACTATCGGCATCCCGCCTGTCCTGCACATGGGTTCCTGCGTGGACAACACGCGAATCCTGACCGTGCTGGCCCAGTCCGCAAACGAAGGCGGCCTCGGTGATGACATCAGCGACCTGCCGGTCGCGGGGTTCGCACCGGAGTGGATGTCCGAGAAGGCAATCTCGATCGGCATGTACTTCGTTGGCTCTGGCGTTACGACCTGGATGGGCGTAGGCTCGCCGGTTGCCGGTTCCGAGGAAGTGCAGAAGATGATAACCGAGGGCTGGACCGAGAAGGTAGGCGCGGCATTCTACTTCGAGCCTGATCCGAGGAAGGCCCTGGCCGAGTCGCTGGCGCACATCGACGCGAAGCGAAAGGCCCTCAAGCTTCCGGACTACGACCCGAAGAAGTACGCTCCGAGCGAAGCATACAAGCCGGCGGAGTACTTCAGCCCGGAGAAGCACGGTGCCTACTCCTTGAAGTAGGCTGGTATCCCAAACCAGACGCCAAGCGGGGCCCGGCTCTTTGAGCCGGGCCCCGCTTCCATTGTCTGAGGTTGGTCTCGGTTACGGGCCGAAGGTGACCGTCGGTGCAGAGGCCAACCCGTCCGCGGTTGTGAAGCTGCCATGGGTAGCAGCCGTCGGTACGTCGAAGACGTTGGCGGCATCCCAGGCGCTCAGGTTATCCAGGGTTAGCGCCGTGGACGCGTCCCCTTCGGCGACAACGTCGAACTCGACCTCCGCGAGTGTCCCCGTACCGTCGATGCCGGACGAGTCGACCAGCGAGATGACCACCCATCCGTTGGCGTCCGTGCTGTATTCAAGCATGGCATTGGCAGCAAGCGCGCCGGTTCGTACGTCGACCGGGCTCAGCACGTCGGCATCATAGCCCAGCTCGATGTGGAGCGCGCCTATGTTGTCTGCGTCCTGGGCCTCTATCGGCACCACAACTTCGCTGATGCCGCCGCCTCCGATGCCGAGCGCGACGACCACACCGGCGGCTGCTATGGCCGTGATAACAAGCGCTGCAATCAGAAGCTTCGTCTTCATTCTAGCCCCTCCTTTGAGCAGCCTGCTGCATGATAATGCGTGCGTCGTCGGGCGTGACGTCGCCGCTGTCGTTCATGTCGGCCACGCGGTCCTCGGGTTCCAGTTTGACGTACATGCGCAGGGCGTGCAGAGCATCGGACTCGTCCAGTCGGCCGTCGCCGTTGCTGTCGCCCTTGTCCGGCGAGCCGATTGTGATCCGCCCGTCCTGCTCGACGATATCCAGAGCCGTTCCGTCTCCATCCGTGGCCACGACGTCCGTCAGGTTGAGATTGCTGCTGGACCCCTCGGCACCGACAGCCTGGAACTCAACTACAGCGGCCCAGCCGTCACCGCTGAGTTCCGCTGTTGATGCAAACCCGAAGCGGACGATGCCTGCTTCATTCGAATTCGGCACGAACGTGAACGAGCGGAGCAGAGCTCCCCTGGTAACGTCCGTGACCTGGACGACGCTCGAATCATAGGTCAGGTTGAAGCCGAGAGTTGCCAGGTTCTCCACGTTAGAAAGGCGTATGGCCACTTGCGCTGTGCCGCCTGCTTCAACCGTCACGCTGTCGGCAGTGAGCGTGGCGAAGTCGGGGACGGGCGTTGGTGAGGGCGTCTCACCCGGTCCCGGGGTGGGTGTGGCCGTAGGCGCAGGTGGTACTGTGGGGTCGACTCCTTCCGTCAGTTCGAAATCGATAGTGACCGATTCGCCGGAGGGAAGGTCCCTGGACAGCGTCTGCGACATGTATCCCGACTTCGAGGCCTTCACAGTGGCGAGTCCCGCCGGGACGCCCGCCAGCGAGTAGGCACCCTGGCTGTCCGTCTGAGCACTCACCACGCCTGAAGCGGAGACTGTAGCCCCGGATATAGCGTAGCCGGTTGCTGAATCGTAGACGTTTCCGGACACCGAGCCGGTGTAGTCCGCGTCTCGCGGGTTGATGAGTATCTGGACGAAGTCGACTGCGTAGCCGTCTCCGGCGCCGGTGGTCGGGTCGTCTATGTATATCTCAAGACTGCCGCTCGCGATGGCGCTCAGGAACGTCTGCGGCACCTGGGCTGTAATGAGCTTCCCTATCGGGCCGGTCTGCCGGAGCGAGTTGAGTATGTCCTCCAGAAAGGGGGCGCGCTGGCCGTTGAGAGTGGCGTGGAACCTGCTCTTCCACACAGGCGACTGGAAGTCATCGACGAACATCTGGATGATTGCCGAGTTCACCTGAACGCCGCCGAGACTGTACTGCATGGTGATAGCTTCCGGCAGGTTCTCGGAGCGGCTGGTCCTGCTCGTGTAGCCGTCACTGCCCGCCGGAGGGTTCCCATCGTAGCTCGTTCCCAGCATGATCCGGTCGGTGCCCGCTGGGTCGTCGGGGTCTATGGCCCAGGGATACTCATGTACTGGCGTGGATTGGCCGGAGAAGAGATCGAACCCGCTCGGCCATCCGAAGCCCAGATTGTCCATATCGCCATGGGTTATCACCAGGTCGGCGCTGTATCCCGACGGTGCTTCAGTCGGAGTAGGGCCGGTGTCCGGATTGGCCGTAGGCTCAGCGGACCAGCCGCCACCGCTGAAGCTCCTGCTGCCGCTGGGCTGGTAGACCCACATGAAGAAATACTCTCTACCCGTTGAGCTGTACCTGGACGCTATCAGTTGGATCTTGCCGTATGTGCCACCGAACTGCATTACGTAGGAGTGGCCGACAATAGGCTCTGCCGAGCTCTGGTACCCGGACGCGGGTGCTTCATCTACACTGTCCAGAGGTACGGCTCCCATGTCTATCACGGCCTCACCCGCGAAAACGTGGATTACTGAGTTGTCGCCTCTGTCTGCGATGAAGAAATCCCCGGAGCCGTCGCTCACCACGGCGCCCTGTGAGAAGCTGAAGGTCTCGTCCGTCACGTCGAAGTCCTTCAGCGTGGCATAGCCGGTCGTTGTAGAATCCGCCTGAACGACCACCGCAGCCAGTCCCGCGATGACGGCCATTCCAAGCAGGACGACCGTGGCCTTGTATGCTATTCCCTTCCATGTCATGTTCGCCACCTCCTCATCACCCGCCTGTCACCATCCGGCACCGTGGAAGTCCCCTGCCGAACGCCTGAAACGGGCCTGCAACTCGAAGTTAGCACGCGAGTTCCTAGCTTCCAATCCCAATTAGTAGGGGTATGTGGGGGGTAAATGGTACTAAAGGCTGGTCTGGTGATGTCCTGTGAAGTGAACTGTGGTGCACCTGTGAATAGCCTACTTGAAGCTCAGGGAGCGCTCTTTCATGCTCACGTAGAGCTGGCGTCCGATTACGAGGTGATCGAGGACATCTATGTCCAGGAGTCTGCCTGCCTCGACCATCTGCTCCGTGATCCGGATATCCTCGGGGCTGGGACTGGGGTCGCCGGAGGGGTGGTTGTGGACGACTATCAGGGCCGGGCAGTTCTGCCGCACCGCGTCGCGGAATATCTCTGCAACCCTGACAAGGGAGGTGTTGACGCTCCCACGGTAGACAGTGGGGATGGATACCACCTGGTTCTTGGTGTTGAGGAGGACGAGCCGCAACTCCTCCTGTTCCAGCAGCGACATCTCGGCCTGCACGAGGTTGGCAACGTCTGCCGGAGACTTGACGATCGCACGACCTATGTCGGGTTCGGAGAGGAGCCTGCGCCCCAGTTCGATCGAGGCCTTGACCTGGGCGGCTTTGGCTTCCCCCAGGCCTCGTTCCTGGCAGAGCTCGCCGAACCCGGCCCTAGCGAGCCCGGCGAGCCCGCCGAATTTCGAGAGCAATCTCGTTGCTAGGTTGAGGACGCTCTGGGAGGCCGCTCCTGTCCTGAGTATTATCGCGAGCAGTTCGGCGTTTGAAAGGGACGAAGCGCCGTAATGCTTGAGCCTTTCCCTCGGTCGCTCCCGCTCTGGCAGTTCGCGGATGAGAGGTTGATACTCGACAACCCCCTGGCCACCCATTGAGACCTCCGTGATTGCTCGCCAGCGGAAGCTACTTGATCTCTACGCTCGCGCCTGCGCCTTCAAGCTTCTCCTTGAGTGACGCAGCCTCGGCCTTGTTGACGCCCTCCCTAACGGGCTTGGGAGCGCCTTCGACCAGTTCCTTCGCTTCTTTCAGGCCAAGGGTTGTCAGCTCGCGGACAGTCTTGATGACCTGTATCTTGTTGGCGCCGATCTCCTTCAGGACTACGGTGAACTCAGTCTGCTCCTCTTCCGGCTCGGCCACGGCTGCACCGGCTGGAGCACCACCCGGCGCCGCGGCACCGGCAGGTGCTGCGGCCATCACTGGAGCAGCGGCGCTCACGCCGAGCTCCTCTTCGAGCGTCTTGACGAGTTCGGACAGCTCAAGGACGGTCATCTGCTTGATGGCTGAGACGATCTCTTCCATGCCCATGGACTTCGATTCCTTCTTCGCCGCGGGAGCTTTCTTTGCCGGCTTCTCCTCCTTCGCGGGCTTCTCGGCTGGAGCTTCGGTGGCTTCAGTAGCTTCGGTGGTGGTCTCTTCGTCAGGCATCTGCTGTTCCTCCTAGCTGCTGTATTCGGGAGTTCAATAGGCAATATAGGCTCTGGATATTGGCGTTGAGCACGTTCTGTAGGCGATAGAGGGGGCTCTGAATAGTCCCCAGGAGTTGTGCTCTGAGCACATCGGCGGAAGGCAGAGTAGCGAGCTTCGTCATCTGCTCGGCGCTCAGGAGCCTGCCATCGAGAAGGCCGCCCTTGATGGAGAGGGGTATCTTGGTTGCTCTTGCGTAGTCGATGACCGCCTTCGCCGTCTTCGCCGGGTCGTTACTGCTGAACGCGAGTGCCATGGGCCCTACCAGCAGACTCGTCAGCTCTTCATTTCCCGACCTCTCGGCGGCAAACCTCACGAGGTTGTTCTTGACGACGTGGTACTCAGTGTCTACGCCCCTGAGTTGCTGGCGCAGTTCCGCCATCTGCGACACCGTTAGGCCCCTGTAGTCGGTGGCCAGGACGTACCTGTACTTGCTGAGCAACTCGGTCAGCTCCTCAACTATCTGCACTTTGCGCTGTGTTGGCATTGTGCCGACCTCCTCGAAAGAAAGAGTCCCCGTGCCATAGCACGAGGACTTGTCTCACCACCGGTAAGAGCCGCCTCGGCAGGCACAAGATTAAGCCGCTTTGGCGCCTGCTGTCTTCAGCGTGTTGGATTGTGACACATTGTCGCTGCGGGTGCAACCCCCCCTGAGGCTTATTTCCCCGGGACGCCGAAGATGCCCATACTGCACATGAAGGTTCCGGGATGCCCTCCCTGATTATGTGCGATTCCCAATTCGACGTTATTCAACTGGCGGGATGGTTCCTCTGCCTTACCCTGCACCTGCTTGTAGATCTCGTATACCTCGCGGACACCGCTTGCGCCTACCGGGTGCCCGAACGACTTGAGACCACCGCCGGCGTTGAATGCGACCTCGCCATCCAGGGCAAAGGTGCTGGCTTCGATGTCCTCCTTGGCCTTGCCCCTCTCGCAGAAGCCCATCGCTTCGTAGCACATAAGCTCCGCGATGGAGAAGCAATCATGGCACTCGACGAGGTCGATTTCCTTGCGCGGGTCCTTTATTCCTGCCTGTGCGTACACCTGCTGTGTGGCCCGGTAGGTCTCCTCCCAGTGGACCCAGTCGTAGGTTGTCATCATTTTGCCGCAGCCCGGACCTGCAGCATTCCCGAGGGCCTTGACGGTGATGAAGTCCTTGCGGAACTTCGGGGCGTCCTCTGCGCGGCAGAGAATGGCCGCTGCTGCGCCGTCGGTTACGCCGCAGCAGTCGAAGAGGCCGAGAGGCCAGGCAATGACAGGTGCGGCCAGCACCTGGTCGACCGTGACTTCCCGGCGCAGGTGGGCTTTGGGGTTCCTCGCGCCGTTGTAGTGGCTCTTCGCCGATATCATCGCCAGGTGCTTCTTCTCCGCGCCGTACTGAGCGAAGTACCGGGTCGCGGCCAGAGCATAGCGTCCGGGCGGCGTCGCCTCGATGCCGAAGACCGGATGCACGCCGCCCATCGGCTCGCCCGAGCCGAGGCCGCCGACGCCGCGGTCCTTCGTCTTCTCGAAGCCCACGCAGAGAATCAGGTCGTAGGCCTTCGCGATCAGGGCATAGGTCGCGCCTCGGATAGTCTCCAGGCCCGTGCCGCAGAGGTTCTCCACCCTCGTAATGGGAATGTAGTCCAGCTTAAGCGGGTAGGCAAGGCTCTGGCCACCGGCGAATCCCACTGTGCCCGACCAGGCGGCTTGGATATCGTTCGGGCCGACTCCCGCGTCTTCAAACGCCTCGTAGGTTGCCTCGACTACGAGGTCCCAGGCGCTGCAGTCCCACCGCTCCCCGAACTTGGAGCAGCCCATGCCCACTATTGCGACTTTGTCCTTAATGCTTTCCATATCGCACCTTCCTTAGGCCTCCCGCAGTGGACGGCACTTCCAGTAGTAGTTTCGAATGCCCCGTTCGTTGTGCATCCACCTGAAGGTAAGCTCCACGGGCATCCCGGCCTCGACTTTGTCGGGATCGCGGTCGGTCATCTGAGCGTAGAATCGCCCGCCTTCGTCGAAGTCGAGAATGCTGATGATGATCGGGGGGTCAAGACTCGGTCCGAGGAAATCCTTGCTGAAGGTGAATATCTTGGCGCTTCGCTCGGCCAGCCTGACCTCTTCGTACTGGTCCTTGTTCTGGCAGTACATGCAGATCCGCTGCGGCGGGAAGTTGATGTTCCCGCAGTTGAGGCATTTCCCGCCCCTGCAGTTCAGGTTCCATCGGCGGTCTCGCCAGGAGATGGTCGCCGCGCTCTGGTTCTCAAAGAACGCGAAGCCCTGAATGATCCCGCGATAGCGGAGGTACTTGTCATAGTTGGGCAGTGGAAGCTTGGAGGGGAGGTGATACTTGATGCCTCTTCTCTCTGGCAGCTTCGCAATCCTGTCGGTCACTTTCAGTACAAACGCATCAGCGCCGTCCCCATAGTTGGCGACCAGCATCTTGTCGCCTGCGCTCGCTTCCTCCAGAGCGCCGACCAGCATCATCAACGTGTAGGCCGTGCCTGTGACGCCGACTACGCCGAAGTAGTTGTCCTGCAACTGCGTGTTGGCATCGATTCCAATGCGTCTGGCAAGGGCCTTGTGCGCCCTGTCGTTGAATCCGTACAGTACAGCCTTGTTGAAGTCCTCCGCCTTGAGACCGCTGCTCTGCAGCAAATCCTTGATGGCCTCCTGCATGTTGTCCTGATATCCGTGGCTTATGATGAAGCGGTCTTCCCAGGATCTCACATATTTGTCGTCATGCTGGCGCCACAGGTCCATGATGTCGTCGTAGTGGGTATGAAACCCGTCCACCTCGGCAATGACGTCGGAACTGCCCACCAGAACGGCGGCAGCACCGTCACCGAACGTCCGCTCGTACTCGGTAGACATCATGCCGAGCCTGCAGTCTGCCGCTACAACCAGGACCTTTCTTGCTGAGCCGGCAGCGACGGCATCGAGTGCCGCCTGCAGAGCCATAGTGCCCGACCGGACCGAGTTCGTGAAATCGGCGGTCTTGATGTTGCGCTTCAGATCGAGCGCCTCCGAGACGATCCCGGCGCACTGCTTCTCCAGATAGGGGGTCGTCGTTGAGGCGAGGAACAGTCCGTCGATGTCGTCCCGATCCATGCCGCGCACGCAGTTCAGGCCCGCCTCGACCGCCATTGTGACGCTGTCCTCGTCGAAGTTGGCAACCGACCTTTCCCCGCCGATCGGCATTCCGCCCCAGGTGGCAAACATCGTGCCCCGGTCCAGCCGATACACGGGGATATAGGCACCGTACGATACAATCCCTGCCATTTAGGTCTCCTTTCGCACAATCATCCCCCGGCAGGATGCAGGGGAATGACACTGGTTGAGCAGGCCCTCAACTGGTGGTGAGGGCTAGTGTGGAACTCAGGTCGAGTTTGATTCCCGGTCCCATCGATGTTGCGATAGAAGCGCCCTTGATGTATTGACCTTTCGCACCGCTCGGCTTAGCCTTGACCACTGCATCGATAACGGCCGCGAGGTTTTCGATCAGCTTCTGGTCGTCGAAACTCGCCTTCCCCAGAGCCGTGTGGATAATCGCCGTCTTGTCGAGCTTGAACTCCACGCGCCCTTTTCGGGCGTCGGATATGACGCGCGGCAGGTCCGAAGCCTGAGTGACGGTGCCGGACTTGGGGTTGGGCATGAGCCCCCGTCTTCCGAGTATCTTGCCCAGCTTGCCGATCTTCGGCATCATGTCCGGGGTTGCGATGGCGACATCGAACTCCAGCCAGCCGTCCTCGATCTTCTTGACGAGCTCGTCCGCACCCACGTAGTCCGCGCCCGCGTCCTGAGCGGTCTTCTCGGCTTCCCCCTGTGTGAATACGAGCACGCGAACAGCTTTGCCCAAGCCGTTCGGCAACAGTGCGACCCCTCTTACCTGCTGGTCGGCATGCCTGGGGTCCACCCCCATTCTCAGGTGCAACTCTACAGTCTCATCGAACCTGGCGTGAGACACCTGCTTGGCGAGTCCGACCGCTTCTTCCGGACTGTAGGTCTTTGCCCGGTCAATCAGCTTCAACGATTCCTGGTGCTTCTTACCGATCCTGGTCATCCCGCTCCTAGCTCGCGATCTCGATGCCCATGCTTCGAGCTGTACCCTCCACCACACGCATGGCCCCTTCGATGTCGATCGCGTTCAGGTCCTTCATCTTCAACTCGGCTATCTCCCGGACCTTGTCGCGGGGGATTGCGCCGACCTTGTTCCGTTTGGGGTTGTCGCTTCCCTTCTCGATGCCCGCGGCTTTCTTCAGAAGGTCGGACGCGGGCGGCGTCTTCGTGACGAACGTGAAAGAGCGGTCCTCATATACTGTGATCTCGACGGGGACAATCGACCCCGCCTGATTTGCCGTCTTGTCGTTGTAGTCCTTGCAGAAGGCCATGATATTGACGCCGTGCTGGCCCAGAGCCGGACCCACAGGCGGCGCAGGATTGGCCTTCCCTGCCTCTATCTGGAGCTTCACTATCGCTCGTACCTTCTTCGCCATTGCCGTCTCCCTTGCGTCAAGAGCCCGCCACCGGGCCTTCCGCCTCTACAGCCTTTCGACCTGCAGGAAATCGAGTTCCACCGGCGTCTCCCTGCCGAAGAAAGACACCATTACCCTGACCTTGCCTTTCTCCGGGTTGACGTCGTCGACGACGCCGATGAAGTCGATGAAGGGGCCGTCTATGATACGGACGCTCTGACCCTCGGTGAACCCGACCTTGAGCCGGGGCGCCTCGGCCTCCATCTGCTTGAGTATGCCTTTGACTTCGGCCTCATCCAGCGGCACCGGCTCGATCTTGCCCTTGTCGTCCTGCATGCTGACGATACCGGTCACTCCGGGGGTGTTGCGCACCACGTACCAACTCTCATCATCCATGACCATCTCGACCATGATATAGCCGGGGAATATCTTCTTGGAGACAGTACGCCGCTGGCCGTCCTTGATCTCCATCTCTTCCTCGGTAGGCACTACGACCTGGAATATCTTGTCGCTTACGTCCATGGACTCGATGCGATGCTCCAAGTTCGCCTTGACCCGGTTCTCATAGCCCGAGTAAGTATGTACAACGAACCAGTTCTTGTTATCAACTACCATAGCAACTCTACTGGTGATCCAGTCCGGGAATGAGGGATCGCGCGGCCATTGAGCCTGTCGGTGCCGAAACTGCTTGTGGAACTCATTCTGCCTGACTGAGCCAGCCGCGCTCCCGTTAGAAAAGGATTATCCCCATCAGCTCGGAGAATCCGAGGTCGAACAGCCAGAGCATGAGGGCGATAGCCGTAGCAGCGACAACGACCAGAGTAGTGAGATAGGTGGCCTCCTGCCTCGTGGGCCAGGTGACCTTCTTGAGTTCGGCTACCGTCTCTCCTACGAACTTGAATCTCGAACCGGTACGTGTCTTCGCGGTCGCCTGCTGTCGTGCCATTAATCTCCCGTGCCCGGCCTACTTGCTCTCCCGATGCTGGGTATGGACCCGACAGCGAGGGCAGAACTTCTTCAACTCCAGCCGCGCGGGATCGTTCTTCTTGTTCTTGGAGGTGGTATACGTTCGCTCCTTGCACTCGGTGCAAGCAAGGTGAATCGTAATCCTGGCCTCCGCCTTCTTCGCCATTGGCTACTCTCTGATCTTCGTGACAAGTCCCGCGCCGACGGTTCTGCCACCTTCCCTGATCGCGAAACGCAGTCCTTCCTCCATAGCCACGGGCACGAGCAGGCTCACCTTCATGTTGATGTCGTCGCCCGGCATGACCATCTCAGTGCCGGCGGGTAGCTCGATAGAGCCGGTTACGTCCATAGTCCTGACGTAGAATTGTGGCCTGTAGCCATTGAAGAACGGGGTATGCCGGCCGCCCTCTTCCTTGGTGAGGACGTATACCTGAGCGTCGAAGTCCGTGTGCGGCGTAACCGACCCGGGCGCTGCGAGGACCTGACCGCGCTCAACGTCGTCCCGCTCCACGCCCCTGAGAAGGCATCCGATGGCGTCACCGGGCTGTCCTTCGTCCAGAGTCTTGTGGAACATCTCGACGCCTGTGCAGACTGTCTTCCTCGTCTCCTTCATTCCGACTATTTCTACTTCCTGCCCTGCCTTTATGATGCCTCTGTCGACCCTGCCGGTGACAACGGTGCCCCGACCCTTGATGCCGAAAACGTCCTCGACCGGCATGAGGAAGGGCTTGTCCGCGGGACGCACGGGCAGCGGGACGTAAGAGTCGACCTGGTCCATCAGCTCAAGGACCTTGCCGCACCACTCGCACTCTCTCTTGCCGCAGCCGCACTCGAGAGCCTTGAGTGCGCTCACGCGTACGATCGGAACTTCGTCGCCGGGGAAGTTGTAGTGAGGGAGCAACTCCTCCCTCAGTTCCAACTCCGTAACCTCCAGCAACTCCGGATCGTCCACCATATCCATCTTGTTCAGGGCAACAACAATCGCAGGGACTTCCACCTGTCGGGCGAGCAGCAGATGCTCTCTCGTCTGGGGCATAACACCATCGTCGGCCGCCACCACGAGAATAGCGCCGTCCATCTGGGCGGCGCCAGTGATCATGTTCTTGATATAGTCGGCGTGTCCGGGGCAGTCAACATGAGCGTAGTGCCGCTTTTCCGTCTCGTACTCGATATGGGCAATCGCAATCGTGAGGCCCCTGGACTTCTCTTCAGGAGCATTGTCGATGGACTCGAAGGGCCTGTACTCGGTCGTGCCCGCGCCCGCCAGCACCTTGGTGATAGCGGAAGTGAGTGTAGTCTTGCCGTGGTCAACGTGGCCGATTGTGCCGACATTCAGGTGCGGTTTCGTACGCTGAAATACCTTCTTTGCCATATTGCCTTCCTCCCGACGGTGTTATGCTGAAGCCTCACAGAGGTGGAAACCCGACGCAGGTCGAATTCGACTCACGTATGGCCCAGTCTCCGGGCGACATACACTGTGCTATTCTAAGATTTGCCTTTTCCCTTGTCAACTGGTTCAACCCATCGCGGCATTCCGCGTGCGACATGCTCGGACGCCCGCCGCCGCGACACCCTGTAACGGGTACGGGGACCGCTTCGTTTTCCGTAGTAGAGGGCCGGGGAGGGAGCTGCCCGGAGTCACGAAGCGCAGAGGTAAGGTCCCGCACATGAGAGGCTGTCTGGTCGCAATAGCTGCTCTGCTCATAGTCACGGTCGCACTGGCCGGTGCCGCATGCGGGGAGTCGGATGGCGGCGCGATGCGTGAGAAGGGCAGCATGCGCATAGTGCTGAACGAGTCCGGCATCGGCTCCAGCGGCGGCGCCATATGGGTTGATGTTACCGTACACAACCTCGGATTGACCAGTCTGTCTAACTTCAAGACCTACCTTGGCTTCGGGCTGCTGGACGCCGTGAGGGCCAGGGAGGCTGCCTTCGACGAGTACACCCTGAACAAGTATCTGTTCGACGCCACATACGACAAGTACCTCTACGAGACCCAGGAGTCCGTCTGCGAGGGCGAGACGATTCTATCCGGAGAGCAATCGCGGGGCAAGGTGCAGGTCTGGGATGTGGTCAAGATGGGCACCTTCGCCTGGGGCGACACACCCTACCTGATAGTCAGCGCGGAGGACGAACAGGGGCAGACATACTCCGCCGGCTTCACAATACCCCAGGATGACAACAAGATCGAGTGGTCGCTGAGATAGGCGTCGGCTCTGGTTCCCACTGCGGCGTGTAGTAGAAGGATTCCATATACTTGTCGAAGTCGTCGAACGCGGCCTCGGGGGTATCGACTGCGTTGGTCCTGGTGGCGAAGTTGAGCAGCATCTTGCTCCGCTTGAAGTACGTTGATGCGACCACTCCGCGCGCCTCATCGCCTTCCGGCGTAGTCATCGTGTAGTAGGCGGACACCATGTCGTAGCCGAGCAGCGTGCTTTCCCTGTTTGTTCCCGGCTCGACCGTCTCCACGCCCGGCGCTTCCTGCATATGGTAGAGCATGTCCTCTACATAGGTCTCGGGGTCGTAGTGGGCCATGGTGTTCATCCACTGGACCTGGAAGGAGCTGGTGCCTCCTCTCTCCCTGCGGACGCTCACGATGCCGCTTACATCGTTTGGCTCGTCGTCGATATGGCCCGACTCGATGAGCGCGAAATCGGCGGGATACTCGAACTCGATGCCGTACTTCGAGTAGATAGCGGTGCCGGGGCCGCACCCCGACAGCGCGAGGCACGCGACCGCGAGCAGGACAGACCCTGCCAGGAGGAGGCCGCGGCGGGCGAGCGCTACTGTGATATCCAACTTGTGTGGTATTATACGGGGCGGCGGCAAGCGACTACAAGGGACTGCGGCCCAAAGCCTGCGATTGAACCGGAATGGTCAAGCTGATACTGATAGTCGTGATCCTGGTGCTGGTCCTGCTCATCATCCTTGCGCTGAGACGGAGGAGGTGGTAGGCTCACTGCCCTGGCTCACCGCGCACCCGGACACTCAGTTCTTCTTCATTGCGAAAGCAGTGTACCCAGCTTCTCAAGCGCCTCGGAAATGACCTCATCCGGCAGGTTGCATGTCGACTCCGCATTTCGGGCGCCCCAATCCAGGCTCTTGACCTGGTCTGAGAGGATTGCCCCTTTCACCGGCAATCCCTCGGGAAGCAGCACCTCGAACGGGTAGCCCTTGACCTGGCTGCTTATCGGGCAGAGGATAGCGAGTCCGGTCTTGCCGTTGTAGCTTCCCGGTGAAAGCACCACAGCCGGGCGGCGTCCGGCTTGCTCGTGCCCCGCCTGTGGACTTCACTCCCCGCGCGCGTGGGCACGACATAAACACGCCAGCCATTGAGGTCGCGTCGGGCCTTCACTCCCCGCGCGCGTGGGCACGACGAGAGCCGCCCGTAATCGTTGGTGCCCTGCTCCCTTCACTCCCCGCGCGCGTGGGCACGACGTGGTTGGCATACTGGTCATTGTCAGCCGCATGGCTTCACTCCCCGCGCGCGTGGGCACGACGGTTGGACTCGGTGTAGGGGTTGGCCCGCCGCCCTTCACTCCCCGCGCGCGTGGGCACGACTGATGGCCCCGTGGTCGACGGGAATAACCTGACCTTCACTCCCCGCGCGCGTGGGCACGACGTCGTCCTTCAGTGGCAGAAAGCAGCGACGGTACTTCACTCCCCGCGCGCGTGGGCACGACTGATGGCCCCGTGGTCGACGGGAATAA
>CAZNOI010000009.1:0-9270 GCA_964574685.1 uncultured Dehalococcoidia bacterium | reverse complement strand
TTCAGTGGCAGAAAGCAGCGACGGTACTTCACTCCCCGCGCGCGTGGGCACGACTTGTACCTGCTGGGCTACAGCAGTTTCCGCTGCCTTCACTCCCCGCGCGCGTGGGCACGACACTATGGGTGAGCCCGTCCAGATTATCAATGCTACCAACCTTCACTCCCCGCGCGCGTGGGCACGACGCTGGAGCCAGCAGTTAGAGTTCGAGTACGCCCTTCACTCCCCGCGCGCGTGGGCACGACGCTGCGAATGGGTTCAAGTCAGTTTTCGGCGACCTTCACTCCCCGCGCGCGTGGGCACGACACTAGGGTTGCGAGTGTTCTCCCCTCTGGAGAACATCCACGTGTCAAGCTGATTTCGTGGAGTTCCGCTCACCGCAGCTTCGGCGCAGGGCCACTTCTCGCCTTTCCGCCGGTGAAGTCGGCGGTGCTGTGCCGATTGTTGCGTTCCTGCCCGAAGGCTACCCGCAGGTCCCGACACAGCCTTGTAGTGTTAAGGTGCTTTCGCTATATTGCGAGCCGCGTTGTAATCAGCGTGTGACCGGAAACCACATGCGTCACACACGAAATCAGGGAAGCCGGCCTTCTTGCGGTCACCGAATGTGAAGCTCTCCTTGATGGCACCGCAATCCGAGCAAGTCTGCGAAGTCTTGCGTGGGTTCACCCTTCTGACTGCGATGCCACGCTCCTTCGCCTTGTATTCTATGTAGTCGAGGAGTTCAGCTACCGGCCAGTTCCTTCCGAGGAACTTCGAGTTCGTGCCCGGGGACAGATCTTCAAGGTGGATAGTGCCGGCTCTGTTGGACAGAGCGTATTCGACTATGCGTCGAGCCAGGACGTGGTTCCATGACTGCCTGAAATCAACCCAGTGCTGTTCAACAGCTTCCAGAGGCCGGAACTTCGCTTCCTTCCCATGTCCACGTCTTAGGTCACGCTGGTCATTGTGTCTGCGGATATCCCTGCGCCTCCCCTCTATCTGCCATTTGGTCTTGAGAAGCTTTCGGCCTTCTATCAGAAGGGACTTCGGCTTCAGGCTGTCGTTGAAAGCGCAGTAGGCTGGAGTGGATACCCCCAGGTCGACACCCATGACACGTGACTCATCCAACCCGCTTTGCCCCTCCGGTTTGAACGAGTATGAGACTAGGAGATACATCTTGCCGGTTCGGGTGTCACGCTTCACCTGCGTTGTCCCCTGCTTGTACTCCTTGCTGCCGATTCGCTTCAGCACCTGGTAGGCGCCCGGACTTCTCCGCTTCATCTCTTCTGTGCGCAGTAACACCTCCGGCTGCACCTGGTTCTTGCCGTCGGCTTTCGGCAGGATGGCCAACCGGGCTACCCAGCCTTCGGGCGTCTCACGCAGCTTAACCGAGCGGTTCTTGATCATACACAGGTTGTTCTTGTAGCTGGGCAAGGATATGTCGGCACGAAGTATCCTGCCGGCGTCCGCTCTGAACTTGTCTCGTGCCCACTTGCAGACCGTACACTTGACATCAGCGTGCAGGGAACAGTCGTGGCAGGCATGCGCCACCAACGCGCAGAAGCTGCCGTTCCTTTCCAGCTTACCCTTCGCGAGCAGATACTGAGTGGTAATGACTTCGTTCGCCAGGTGCGCGGCATGGTATTGCGTACGGCGAAGCAAGCCCCCGAACTCATCCCAGGTGAGATTCAAAGGCTTCAGGACTTCTAGCCTGAAGACTTTGGACAGTTCCCGGTCCTTGGCTTTTGTCATAACAGCAAATACCTGCGACTACGTGCGCTCGCAGAGCATATCCGCCGATTCCTGAGCAGCGGGGTTGTCTTGGGCGATACGCAATGCTGCGACCGGACTGCATTATACAGAGCGAGGGACCTTCGAGCAAGATGATGACGCTGGACCTGTTGTCAGACAAGGGAAGTGGAGCCCACAGCCAGATTCGAACTGGCGACCCCGTTCTTACCAAGAACGTGCTCTACCACTGAGCTATGCGGGCCCTTGATGGTGGAGGGGGTAGGATTCGAACCTACGAAGCCTGAGGCGGCAGATTTACAGTCTGCTGGTTTTAGCCACTCACCCACCCCTCCAGTGCGCGGTCCGGCCTGGGCCAAACCACAGTAGATTATCGAAGAACACGTGTGCGTTGTCAAGGTTGAACACATACGGGCCGTATCTCCCATAGGTGTGTCTTGCGACAGTCCACTGCGAGATGTATAATGCAGTGCACATTTACTCCCCATGGTTTGCCCGTACAGGGCGGCGGTGATTTATGAGCAACAAGAAGATGCGCATTCAGTTCTCCCTCGACCTCGATGAGAGGCTGTCCTCCCTCAACGAGGACGAGCTGAAGGACTATGTCCGACAGCGTCTGGACAGCGCTCTCGGATTCAGGGCGGACGTCGAGAGAATCAAGGTCGTCCCCAGAGAAAGCGGCGCGCCGTCGAAGAAGGGCTGACACGGCTCACGGCGCTGCCGAGCGCTCCTGTTGTCTGCGGAGGGTAGGACATGAGGTCGATAGCGATTGCGTTTGCACTGGTTATGGTCCTGGTGACCTGCGCCGGAGCCGGCTGCTCCAGCGAGGGTGTGAGTCAGGAGGACTTCGACGCGCTGCAGGCGGGGGTCTCCGATCTGGAGGCCCAGGTGTCTGACCTGCAGGCTCGCGCGGAGATCGAAGACCTGATCAGGAGTCAGGTCTGGGCTATGGACTCGGGCGACATGGAGGGCTGGCTTAGCCTCTTCAGCGAGAACGTCGACTACTCCGCGTACAATTTCGGGAACGAGACCCCGCTCCTGCCGTTCACCATAACCAAGAAGTCCACGCTGGAGATGGTAGCCCCCATGATGATATTCCAACGGTCGGAGCATACCTTCAGCACGATCTCGAACATACAGATCGAGGTATCGGGAGATACGGCAAGCGGCAAGGACTACTACGTGCACTACGAGTACCCGATTGACCCGCGCACTCAGGAGGCCACCGAGGAGAGAGCGTACGTCGAGGGCATGCACTTCTATGAGTTCGCCAAAGAGGACGGTGAGTGGAAGATCACCAGTCTGAGGGCTGTCACCTATCGCAAGGACGACCTGCTCAAGCAGATGGAAGAGCTGATGCGGGAGGCCATGACCTAGCGCCGTCCGGGTCTAGGCACCCGGCGTCTTCTTTCTCTCAATGGCCTTCAGCCCCAGGTTGGCGAAGTAGTCCAGTGCTCCTCCCGCCACCGCCAGCCCCAGCGCCGAGAAGAACGCCGGCGGCTTGCTTCCGAAGACCAGCGTGAACTCCAGGTCCTGCAGTATGTGGTTCAGCGGGCCCAGTATCAGGGCCATGCCCACCATGCCCGACACGCTCAGGAACAGCCCGAAGCCTCTGACGACCATCAGGCCGACCTCTCTTCCGCCTGGAACGATCGAGGCAAGGCCGCTGGATCCGCTCATAGCTGCTACCTCCTGATGAACCTGGCCGGGCGACATCGATGATGCCTATTTCCCGTACTTCGCCATGATATCCTTCGCGAAGGCACGGGCGCGCTCAAGCCGGGACTCGTCGGGCTGCCCGATTGTCTCCTCGCGCTCTTCTCCCCAGGCGGCGAGCTGCGGATCGCCGCTCTTAACCATCATATCCGCGACTTCCTTCGCCAGTTCGCCCCGGCAGTTGAACATGCCGAGCAGGTTGGCTCCCGCTGCTGCTTCGCGGCACCTGGCCAGCCAGTCCCGAAGCATCTCCCTCTCCTCCGGTGCGGCGTGGGTTACGAACAGCGCGACGTCCTTGCCCGCGGCGTGGTTCTCCAGCAGGCCCTTGGCGTCGTTGGCGGGCCCGTAGGCGTGCAGTGGCATGCCTATGAAGTAGAGGTCATAGCCCTCCAGTGCTTCCAGGTCCCCGATTTCCTTGATATCCTTCTCGGCCTGTATTTCGCCGTATATGGCCTCGGCGACCTTGCGGGTATTCCCGGATTGGGACTGGTATGTGACAAGTACCTTCATTTTGGTGCTCCTCCTTGCGCGGGTGACTGAAGGATGCCTGATAGTGCAACGATTATAGTGACGGACCCGGCGCGACGCAATCTCCTCTGAGGCGCAAGCGTATCCTTCCTGGAGTTTCGTCTACGCCTGTAATGGAAAAGACACAAAAAGTGGCGGGCCTATATGACTATTTGATGTGTCGCCGGATACCATCGGACGCACATCGTTGTCTGTCGGGACCGCGACCGTCCGGGCGAAGAAGGCGAATCCGATGAGGAGGGGTGAGGCATGACGACCGAAGAGAAAGAGAAATGCATCGAGGCCATGGACTTCGTTGGAAACTGGGACCAGTGGAGGGGCAACCTCAAGATGGCCATTGAGGAGGGAAGGAAACTGGGCATCTCCGATGAGGTGATCAAGTCCATGGCTGCCAATGTGGGGGACTTCCTCGCAACCAAGGTCTGTCCTGCGACGAAGGAAGAGGAACTGCTAAGGGAGATGTGGGAGGTCGCGTCCCCGGGCGAGAGGAAGACTCTCGCATCGATCATCTTCAGAATGGTTGACTAGGGTGAGGCCTGGCGGAGAGCGCATCGCGGTCCCCCGACAGACAAGAGGTGCGCTTGGACATTGCAGCGGTGTAACTGCGGAGTCGACTTCTGCCGGGAAGCTTGCGGGCTGGCGGCGGGACCCTCCGTAGAGCAGCCCCCGGCGCTAGCCGGGGGCTTCTTCTGGTCGGAGTTGGAGCCAGCGGAGGGATTCGAACCCACGACCCGCGGTTTACAAAACCGCTGCTCTGCCTCTGAGCTACGCTGGCGATTTTCCGCAACTGCGCAATTATACTCAATTGCATGGTATGCGTACAAGCCGGGATGAAGGGGCGACCGCCGACTAGCTGGAGTGCCGGGCGTATCGCCACAGGGTGCCCTGAGGTGTGTCTTCCAGAGTTGTGCCCAGGTCATTCAGATCGTTTCGGATGGCGTCGGCTGTCTGGAAATCCCTGGCCTTCCTCGACTCCGAACGCTTGTCGATGAGCGCCTGAATACATGCGACCGCGCGCCGGTTGGGTTCTACCGAGTCGCCCGGCCCGACTCCATACCTCGCCGCGAGGGATTCAAGCTCGCGGAGCGGGAGCACCACTGTCTGCTCCTGCAGCGTCAGACCGAGCACCCCAGCCAGTTCGGCCAACTCGCGTTGCGCATGCGAAGCATCCTCACCCTGGTCGTGGGCCCGGTTGATGTCGCGCGCCATGTCGAAAAGAGCGGCTGTCGCCTGAGCCGTGCCGAAGTCATCGTCCATAGCCTCGGTGAAGCTCTGCCGGTACGCCCCGAGATCGGTCGAAGCCTTCTTGCCGTCGCCCGGCTCGAGATGAACGGCGCGGCGCATCCTCTCCATGCCCCGCTCCGCTGCCTCCAGCGACTCCTCGGAGTAGACGAGGGGGCCGCGGTAGTGTGAGCCGAGCACCCACAGCCGGATGGCGTCCGCACTGTACTTCTGCAAGGCCTCGCGAACGGTGACAAGTCTGCCGGTGGACTTGCTCATCTTGTCCTCACCGAGCTGCATGAGGCCGTTGTGGAGCCAGAACCGCACGAACGGCTTGACGCCGGTGTAGCACTCTGACTGGGCGGTCTCGTTCTCGTGATGAGGGAAGATAAGGTCCTGGCCTCCGCCGTGTATGTCCAGTGTCTCTCCCAGGTACCGCAGAGACATGGCGCTGCACTCGATGTGCCATCCGGGCCTGCCGTGCCCCCAGGGGCTATCCCACCACGGCTCACCCCGCTTGGCCGCCTTCCACAGAGCGAAATCGAGCGGGTGCCGCTTGCTCTCACCGACCTCGATTCGGGCGCCGGACATCATCTCATCAAGGTTGCGATGGCTTAGCTTCCCGTAGTCCGGGTCGCTCTTCACGCTGAAGTAGACATCGCCGTCGACTTCATAGGCGTGGCCCCTGTCTATCAGCCCCTGGATGACCTCGATCATCTTGGGGATCTCCTCGGTGGCCCAGGGGTAGACGTCGGCCCGCTTCACATTCAGCGCGTCCATATCATTGAAGTACTGCTGAATGTACTCGTCGGCTATTTCCTTCGCCGACAGGCCGGACTCATTCGCACGAGCGATTATCTTGTCGTCGATATCGGTAAAGTTCTGTACGTACTTGACCCTGTGTCCTCTGAACTCCAGATAGCGTCTTATGGTGTCGAAGACGATGAAGCTCATAGCGTGGCCGAGATGACAGGCCGAGTAGGGGGTTACGCCGCATACGTACATCCGGACGGTATCTGATACCGGAACGAACTCCTCTTTGCGCGCGGAGAGAGTGTTGTATACCTGCATCAAATCTCCTCGATCAGGCTGACGGCGCAGGCGGCGATTCCCTCTTCCCTTCCGATGAAGCCCATGCCTTCGTTAGTAGTTGCCTTGATGGAAACCCTGCCGACGTCGATGGACAAAGCTCTGGCAATGCTCTGTCTCATGGCGCGGATGTGGGGGGAAATGCGGGGATGCTCCGCGACTATTGTAGCATCGATGTTGCCGATCTGCCAGCCGTTGCCTCGCAGCAGCTCCTTCGTGCGCTCGAGGAGCACAAGGCTTGAGACATCCTTGTATGCGGGGTCGTCAGGCGGGAAGTGCCCCCCGATGTCTCCAAGAGCGGCGGCTCCCAGCAGCGCGTCCATGACGGCGTGGAGAACGACGTCGGCGTCGCTCCAGCCGTCGAGACCCTTCTCGAAAGGAATATCGAGGCCGCCGAGCACCAGTCGTCTTCCGGCGGCGAAGCGGTGGGAGTCGTACCCGAATCCAATGCGCATTTCAACAGGCTTGTGAGGACTGGTGACCGTCGGCGCACAGGGCGCGGGCTATGGTGAGGTCCTCCGGCGTCGTAATCTTGATGTTCCTGTAGGAGCCCATATACACCTCGACCTTGTGGCCGAGGCCTTCGACCAGTGAGGCATCGTCCGTGAACTGCTCCCTGGCTTGCGCATAGCCCTCGCATATGAGGTTGTAGCGGAACACCTGAGGCGTCTGGGCCAGCCAGAGGCTCTGGCGAGCGGGCGTTTGCTGGATCAGGCCCCGTCGTGATACGATTTTGATGGTCTCTTTGACCGGAACCGCAGCTATGGCGGCGCCGCTCTGGTGCGCGGCGGCCAGTCCCCGTTGGATAAGGTCATCGTCGACCAGCGGCCTTGCTCCGTCATGGATTACGACCCATTCGCAGTCGGTCAGCCTCCGTAGCCCCTCGCTCACGGAGTTCTGGCGCTTGAGACCGCCGTGACAGACCGACACCACCTTTGGCCAGCCATATTCCCTAAGCAACCGGCGGCCCTTTTCCAGGTTCTTCCTGGCGAGTACAAGGACGATCTCGTCGATGTCGGCGCAGCTCTGGAACGTGGTGAGAACCCTGGCGAGCACAGGCCGATCGTCGAGAGGGGCGAAGAGCTTGTCCACTCCGCCCATCCGCCTGCTGGTACCCGCCGCCACGATTACGGCGCCGACTCTACCGGGCTCTCTCTTCGACATAACCCTTCGGCTGAGCGAAGATCATTCGGCCGGCGGAGGTCTGGAGGACCCTCGTGACCGCTACATTTACATCGTTGTTCAGGTACTTCCGGCCCGCTTCCACTACGACCATGGTGCCGTCGTCCAGGAAGCCCACGCCCTGGCCCGGCTCCTTGCCCTCCTGGACTATGCGGATTGCCAGGTCCTCACCCGGCAGCACGACGGGCTTGAGCGCGTTGGCCAGCTCGTTGATGTTGAGTATCCTGACGCCCTCGAGCCCTGCCACGCGGCCCAGGTTGTAGTCGTTGCTGACTATCGGGCATCGCAGCATCCTGGCCAGCTTGACCAGCTTGGAGTCCACCTCAAGCGTGTCCTGGAAGTCGATGTCGGATATCTGCACGGGGACGTCCGAGTCTCTCTGGAGCTGGGTCAGCATCTCCAGGCCCCTGCGGCCGCGAGTCCGGCGCATCATATCGTTGGAGTCGGCGATGTGGCGGAGTTCATCGAGCACGAACCTTGGGACAAGCAGAGTACCCTGGACGAAGCCGGTCTGGATGACATCGGCGATGCGGCCGTCGATGATTGCACTGGTGTCCAGTATGATCTGGTCGGTGTGCGAATTGCCCTGCGAGGAGGCGATAGGAGAGGTCCTGAAGAAGAAACGAAGGACGGAGCGCCCCTGTATGGCCATAATCGGCACGAAGAAGGCCGCGAGGACAACGGCTGCAATGAAGGGCGTGACCTGGCCCCAGACGTCAGGAAGGTTCGAGAGGGGAACGGCCAGAAGCGCTGCTATGACGAGGGCGAAAGCCAAGCCGATGGCGGCGGCAACAAGGCTCTCGACCGGCAGGACATCGGAAAGGCTGAACAGCCTTATCTGTATCCACCGGAAAGGCCGGGCGCTATAGGGCGCAACCAGATAGCCTACGGCATAGAAGCCGATGCCAAACGCCAACCCGAATACCAGCGCGCTCAGATGCTCATTCGTGCTAGCGATCGCAATGGCTATCCCCGCCCCCGCACCGCCGATGAACAAGCCTACAACAAGACGAAAGAATACGCCCCACATCATTTCCGCCTGACCCCATGACCTCCGCGCTACGGAAGCAAACCATTGCCGTCAACTCCAGGGAAAGGGCCTCCACGTTCTCACTGCCTGCCGGATGGTAGCACAAACAGGTTGAGTGTGTCAATTTTGCACAGCTCCAGCGACGAATGACGCGGATAAGAGAAGTTACGAGGGGCGGGATACACGTGCTTGCTGCGGGACGCTTGCCTTAACCTCTGGATAGTGGAAGGAAGAAGCTGTACGTTAACCACGATGGAGCGGACTCCATCGACCGACCTAGGAATCTTGGGTTACCCCGTTGACTCCCTAGAAAGGAGGTGATCCAGCCGCAGCTTCCGCTACGACTACCTTGTTACGACTTCGTCCCAATCACCAACCCCACCGTAGGCGACTGCCTCCCCGAAGGGTTAGCGCGTCGACTTCAGGTGTTGTCAGCTTTCATGACGTGACGGGCGGTGTGTACAAGGCCCGAGAACGTATTCACCGCAGTATGCTGACCTGCGGTTACTAGCAACTCCAACTTCATGGAGGCGAGTTGCAGCCTCCAATCCGAACTGGGGGCGGCTTTGATGGGATTTGCTCCGGATCGCTCCTTGGCTGCCCTCTGTACCGCCCATTGTAGCGTGTGTGTAGCCCAAGACGTAAGAGCCGTGATGACTTGACGTCGTCCTCACCTTCCTCCTTCTTTTAAAGGCAGTCTCGCCAGAGAAATCAACTGACGACGAGGGTTGCGCTCGTTGCGGGACTTAACCCAACACCTCACGGCACGAGCTGACGAC
>CAZNOI010000008.1:0-102272 GCA_964574685.1 uncultured Dehalococcoidia bacterium | reverse complement strand
TTCTAAATGAGTGAACAACCCCTCTTCGGTAACATTTTCACTTGAGTTGACACGTAAACGCGGTCGAACTGAGGGTTGGGCCTAGTCCGCTCCGGGCTTCCTGCGCCTGGTCGCCTTGCGGCCTCCGGGTGGCAGAGAGGCAGCATACTGATAGGCACGGTCGAGCCATTGCTCGATCCGAGCCTGATCAGCAAGTATGTCCGGCGTCAAGACCACATACTCCCGCATCTTGCGTCCGAGCATGGGCTCGAAGGGCGCTGCGCCTTCCTGAGTCCTGTTGTACTGCTCACGATCGGCTTCGGAAAGCCTTATGAAGATGGTGTCCTGATGTACCCCGGCGAACATGTTGTCATTCACCGTGTAGGCCGGGCAACCGAAAATCGTCCTCTTCTGCGCTGGGAACGGCCGTACCGTTTCTGCCGGGAGAGCGCCCAACTCCGGGGAGGGTTTCTTCCAGGGCATAGCGACCCCTCTCACAGACAGCCGGTCGGGATGTCAAGTGCTGAACACGGGCCATCGTGTGTGAGTGACATTGCAGCACGACTGCGGTTGGGAAGAAAGGGTACATCGAAGTCGACAGGCATCAAGGGACGGGGCGGCACGTTGTGCTCACTGCCAAGATGATTGGGGAGGCCGGGCAAACAGCGATTGGTTGCGTGCTATCGGAGCACGTAGTTACTGAACTCCGTACGTGCGCCGCAGAGCTTGCATACCCCAACGCTGACAGGGCCGGCAGGGCTCTCGATGACCCAATGATGGGGGCAATTCCGGGGCTTCGTCTTTCGGTCACGATTGCTCTTCGCCTTCTGTCTCATCACTCACACCGGAGGGGGGCTTGAGCCCCCACAGGAAAGGGGGCCGGGAGGCGGCCCCCTTCTGTCGGTCGCTCCGAAGCCCCAAGGATGCTTCGGGGATTTCCTCTATCGCGTTGTTGGGTGAAAAGTGCTTAGTGCTGCTTGAACCCGCTCGCTATTAGCAGGGAGGCGGGTTGAGCAGGCCCTCGACCAACTGGCCGAGTCCGCCGCCGAGATCGCACCACGGCATGTTCTCGATGACGTAGAAGACCTTCTCGTTTATCCAGTAGATCAGGCCGCTGTTGGTACCGAAGATACCGGTGGTCAGAGCAGCCATCGTGTTGACGTCGGCCGCTGCATCGCTCACCGTTACGCCGAAGTTCTGGAAAGCTACGGACAACTCCTGGATCAACTCACCAACCAAGCCGGTGATAAACGAAACGAGGTACTGCACCTGAAGAAGCTCGATTGTCGGCATTCTGTGTCACCCCCTTTCCTACGCCCCTGCACCTACCCTGGGCTAGATGTTCGGGGCTATTACTTCCGACTCGGGACTGCCCGACGAAAGTACTGCTGATTCTAGCATTGGGGTACTGTTATGTCAATTAACCTATCCTATCCGTTCATCCCAATTTCAACCTGTCCAATCGTGCCGGCGATGACCCAAAGTACCGCCCGTCCAGCACAAAGAAGAGAGGGCGTTGCCCTCTCTTCTTACGGTCACTGCGAAGCCCCAAGGCCGCTTCAGATATTGCTACGAACCGCTTATACTATTGCTCCACGCGCCAGATTGAATCGTCCGTGAGTACTATGGGCATGCGGGCGGGTCCATAAGACCCTGAACGATCTGTCCCAGTCCACCGCCGAGGTCGCACCACGGCATGGTCTCGATGACGTAGAAGACCTTCTCGTTTATCCAGTAGATCAGGCCGCTGTTGGTACCGAAGATACCCGTGGTCAGAGCAGCCATCGTGTTGACGTCGGCTGCTGCATCGCTGACAGTGACGCCGAAGCTCTGGAAAGCTACGGACAGCTCCTGAACCAGCTCACCAACCAGGCCTACTACGAAGGATACTAGATACTGTACTTGCAGGAGTTCGATGGTCGGCATTCCGTCTCACTTCCTTTCTCTTTGGGATATAGCCCTGCCTTGGAAGGGCTCAGGGTGTTACTTTCGACTGCGCAACAGGAACGAAAGTACCGCCGATTCTAGCAGCGGCGGTACTGTTATGTCAATTGACGCATCCTCCCTGAACCTCCAAACCGATGTCTTCAGGCACGAGAGAGGGAGGTTATGTGCAGTCAAATCGGTGGGCAGAGGTACTATCGACGGTCCTGCCGAATCCGGTGGATGGACGAAGCAAGGGGCGCCCACCGGCGGTGGGTGCCCCTTGCTAGGGTTTCGCCCCGGGCAGGGCCCTACTTTGAGGTCTAGCTCCGTGCAAAGGCCAGGGCTTTGACATCGCTCGGCCAGTTGGAATCATCGCTACCATCCAGCGGCCTGCCATTTGGCAGCATATTCACAGGAACCTTTTCGGCGCCGAGTTGCTGTCTTACCTTCTTCCTGACGCATTCGCTTTGCTTCTCGCCGTGGCAGTACAGCCTGGCCAAGCCTGACAGCGCCAGTTTCCGGGATGGATCGTTCTCGTACTGCTTGAAGAACGCGCACGTTGCAAGCATTTCGCAATCAGCCATTGCCACACCCCCTTTCTTCGAGCGTTCGCCAATGGACTAGCCCAATACACCATACCCTAGTAGGGTATGGCCGGCAATGGCCTCCTTGTACTATCTCCCAGCGGTACTTTGTGGCCACCCCGTGTAGGGCGTTGCACCCTCGAATGGTCTGTATGCACCCGGTCTCTAAAGTGAGGCGATTGTGCGGATGCTGCTGTAGATGAAGTACCCCCCGAATCCGGCCAGGACTGCCGCACACACGCCGAAGACCACCCGGTGTACCCTCGCGGTCCACAGCTTCTTCGACTTGAACACCAGCCAGGAGACGAGGAGAAGCCATCCCGCGTCGCATAACCAGTGCGCAACCCCAAAGGCTACTACGCCTGTGCCGCCGAACGCTTTGGCGCCAACGAGAAGAGCAGCCCCTACGGAGGCCCACCACAGGAAGAAGTACGGGTTGGAGGCCGTCGTAACGGCGCCTGCCACGATGAAGCCCCGGGCTCCTTCCTGCTTCTCTTCGAAGTCCAGCGGGCCGGACCTCAGGACCGCAGCCGCCATCCAGAAGAGCATGAGCCCTCCCACCATGCCGACCCCTATCCTGACCTCGGGCAAGTCCAGGTATCGCGCGAAACCCAGGTACATGACGACGATCAAGGGCAACTCGATGATTCCGTGCCCGATCGCCACCAGCGCTCCGGCGGTCTTCCGCTGTGCCCCCTTCGCTATCGTCACAGCAGTGACCGGGCCGGGCATCATGACGCCGGTCAAAGATATGGCCACAATCGAGCCAATGAAGAGAGGAAAGCTGTCGGTCTCGGTCAAGGCATCCGCCCCCACGCACTCTACTACATCATTGTAAGGAGAACACGCGGAGAATACCAAGTCGATGCGGTCGGGCGCTCGGGTTATCGTCCGAAGAGGCGGGCCAGCCTTGGGAGCCCGAAGGACAGCATCAGAATTGCACCGCTCAGGAGTATTATCGTGGCCCCCGACGGCCACTCCACTTCATAGGACAGCCACAGGCCGCCGAAGGAGAGCACCAGTCCCACCAGCACAGACAGCACCATCATTCGGCTCAGGGAATGGGTGAACCGCCGGGCCAGGGTCGGGGGAATTGTCAGGAAGGCTATCACGAGGATGATGCCCACTATCCGAATCAGCAGGACCACGGTCAGCGCAATCAGGCACAGGAGTGCGAGGTAGAGCGCATTCACGGGCACGCCGACGACAGAGCTGTATTCTTCGTCAAAGGCCAGCGCAAGGAACTCCTTGTACAGGGCGGCGACCGCAATTACGATGATTGCGTCGAGTATGAGCATCAGTACCAGGTCCGACGGTCTCACTGCCAGGATGCTTCCGAACAGGTAGCTGGATGGGTCCTGGACATAGCTGGGGCCTTCCTGCAGAAAGACCGCCCCCGCCGCCATCCCCATGGCCCACAGCACACCTATGGCCGTGTCCTCCGGCAGCCTGGTCTTCCTGACTATGAGCCCGATTCCCAGAGCCGCCGCTATGGTGGCAATCAGGGCCCCCAGCAAGGGGCTGAAGCCCGCCCACAGACCGAGTCCGACGCCACCGAACGAGGTGTGAGCGATGCCGCCGCTGATGAAGACGATACGTTTGGTTACAACGTAGGTGCCGATTATGCCGCAGGCCACCGAGATCAGCACCCCTGCCAGCACAGCGTGCAGCCAGAACTCGTGCGCGAACAGCGCTTCCCACATCGTCTCAGTGGTCCTTCAAGACCCGGTGCGGCACCGTCCCGTGCGCTATCATCTGCACTGGGCACTTGTACGTCGCCTCAAGTATGTCGTCGCTGAGTTCCTTCGATCCGTGATAGTGCAACTGGACATTGAGGCACGCTATCTTGTCCACATAGACCGAGACAGCGCCTATGTCGTGGGAGACGATAACGACGGCCATCCTCGACTTCAGTTCGTCGAGTATCTCGTAGAACTCCGTCTGCATAGCGGGATCAACGCTGGCAGTAGGCTCGTCAAGCAGAAGCAGTTGCGGGTCACATACCAGCGCGCGTGCTATCAGCACGCGCTGCTGTTCACCACCCGACAGCTTGCCTATTTGCCGGTCCCTGTGTTGCAGCATGCCCACCGAGCGAAGGGCCTCCTCCGCCTTCGTTCGGTCCTCCGGGCTGTAGCGCCGGAACAGCCCTACCCGCCCGTTCCGGCCCATCATCACTACCTCCCAGACGCTTATCGGAAATCGTCGGTCAAACAGATTGTGCTGGGGAACGTAGCCCACGCTGTTCCTGCTTTCCTCCGGATGCTTCCCCAGCACCGCGACTCGGCCCCGTGCAGGATGTATCAGGCCGAGTATGACCTTGAGCAGGGTTGTCTTGCCTCCGCCGTTTGGCCCGATGATCCCGAGGAAGTCGTGCTGAAGTATGTCTAGGCTGATGTCCTCCAAGATGGGCACCCCGTTGTGCTGCACCCAGACATGCTCCAGCTTCACTACTTCCCCCGCCACGGTCACTCCAAAGCCTCCACCAGCTTGTTCTTCAAGCTTCGCATGTTCTCTGCATAGTCCCTGGCCAGCGGGTCCACCGAAATGACTGTTCCGCCTATCTCGTCGGCAATAACCTGCGCAGACTGCGGATTGAACTGCGGTGACGTGAACACGACGTCGATGCCTTCCTCAATGGCCTGGTCTATCAGCCGGGCCATCCCCTTCGCGGTCGGGTCCTTGCCTCCCTCCTCCACCGCAATCATCTCCAGGTCGTACTCCTCGGCGAAGTAGCCGAAAGAAGGATGATAGACCATGAAGCGCCGGTTTTCTACGTCGGTCAATCCTGAAAAGATCTCTTCGTGCAGCTTGTCCAGTTCGTCCAGGTAAGCGGCGCAGTTCGCCTCATAGTAGTCGCTGTTCTCGGGGTCGATTTCCTTGAGGCCGTCGCAGAGGTTCTGCACCATCAGCTTCGCGTTGATGGGAGACATCCATATGTGCGGGTCGGCTGCGCCCTGGTGATGAACGCCCCCCTCCTCCCCATGCGAGCCGGCCATCTCTATCAGGTCAATCCCCTCCGAGCAGTCCACAAGCAACATGTCTTGGTTCTGCTCCGCGATTCTATCCATCCACACCAGCTCGAACTCGACTCCCGAGCCCACCTTCGCATAGATATCCGCCTCCGAGACTCTGGTCATCTGACCCGGCGTCGGTTCGTAGAGGTGCGGGCTTGCGCCTTCCGGTACCATGACAGTAACCTCTACCTCGTTGCCCCCAACCCGCGTGGCGAACTCGACCTGCGGCAGTATGGTAACCACCAGTCCGACCTTCCCGGTCTCCTGTTCGCCATCCCCGCAGGAAACGGCCAAAAGTAACAGGCAGACTGCAAGCATTACAACCACTGTCACCGACGGCAGCCTCTTCATCGACATATCGCCCTCCTCCAGGTCGCTAGTTCCGCCGGTCATGGCCGGGCCCGGCTGTCCTTTGACAGGTCGAACACCTACCCGAGAACTCGAGGATATGGCCTTCTATCTTGAACCCTGTCTCTCTCGCAAGCTCTTCCGCCAACTCGCTGAGGTCGCAATTGGAGAAGTCATCGACCTTCCCGCACTCGACGCAGACAAGATGATGATGGTGCTCCGAGGGCCTTCGAAGCAGATAACTGCGGCAGCCTGCGGTCGAATGAACCTGGCAGAGGAGGCCCATGTCCTCCAGAATCTCCAGCGTCCTGTATACAGTTACGAGTCCCACGCCGCTGTAGTTCGCCCGTGCCTTCTCGTGAATTTCCGCCGGAGTCAGGTGGTCGCTGCTGTCGGCGATGGTCTTGAGCACAGCTCGGCGCTGCGGAGTAAGCTTGTAGCCGCGCCGCCTCAGAGCCCGCCGCACAGATTTCTCAGTGAATACCATACGAAGCTGTAAATGAAAAGAGGTTTCAACTACAAACATAGCGCCCTTGAGGCGCTTTGTCAACCCTCCCGGTGACAGCAGAGAGAACATTGATGTGGACGTCGACAGAGGGTTAAAATGTAGCAACAGGGAGACCCTGTCCACGCCCTGTTGACCGATATGAAGGCACACGAAGACTTGCTCAAGGCACTTCAGCAGCGAGGGTTTCGCCTGACGCCGCAACGCATGATGGTACTGGAAGCCATCGAGGCCAGCGATGATCACATCAGCGCCGAGGAGATCCACGCCAGGGCCCGGGAGAAGTACCCCTACATCAACATCTCGACCATCTACCGGACGCTGGAACTGCTGAAGGAGGAGGGTCTCGCGGCTGAGACTGATCTCGGCGGCGGCCGACTTGTTTATCATCCGGTTGGCAAGGCCCACCACCATCACCTCGTGTGCCGCAAGTGTGGCACGGTCACCGACATAGACGCGTCGGCCTTCGAGCCGTTGCGGAGCGACTTGAAGAAGAATTACGGCTTCGACGCCGAGTTCGAACACATCGCCGTCTTCGGGGTGTGCGCCAAGTGCCGTGCCTAGGCCTTGAATCCGGTCTCCCCGACAGCCCACGGCGACTCGCCCTAGCATGAGGTACTCCTCGGCCCTCGACTTCCTTCTCAGCCGTACCGATTTCGAACGCTGGCCCGGTTACCAGTATGCTGCGCGCTTCGATCTCCGACGAATGGAGTTCCTGCTTGACCGACTGGGCAATACCCAGGAGGTCGCGAAGTCGATCCACATAGCTGGTTCGAAGGGCAAGGGAAGCACGGCCGCTATGATCGCCGCCGGTCTTCAGGCAGCCGGGCACAGGACCGGACTGTACACATCCCCTCATCTGGTCACGCTTCGGGAGCGAATCAAGGTGGATGGAAGGCCTGTCTCCAAGTCGGACCTGGCTCGCGTCACAGCCGCGATGAGACCCGTCGTCGAGCAGTGCGACGCGGACTGTCCCTATGGCGAGCTGTCCACCTTTGAGTTGCTGACCGCGGCTGCATTCCTGTACTTCCGCGAGCGCGATGTCGAATACCAGGTTCTCGAGACGGGACTCGGCGGAAGGCTCGATGCCACAAACGTGATCACACCTGACGTGTCCGTCATCACAACAATCGGCTATGACCACACGGAGGTCCTCGGCCACACCCTGTCGGCAATCGCCGGAGAGAAGGCGGGAATCATCAAGCCGGGCGTACCGGTGATAAGCTCGAGCCAGGACCCTGAGGCGGCAAAGACCATCGCTGCTGCCGCCGCCGCGCAGGGCTCACCGCTGACCGAAGTCGGCACAGATTTGCTCTGGGCCTGTACGGACTACGGTGCCTCCCATCAGACCATGACTGTCATCGGGCCGCAAAACCGGTATGAAGTGACAATCCCTCTTCTCGGCGAGCATCAGTTGGAGAACGCCGCTGCCGCCGTCGCGGCCCTGGAAGTGCTGGGAGTTGCGGGAAGGGACATCGCGCGAGGTCTTGCCGGGACGGAGTGGACGGGACGGCTGCAGCGGTTGAGACGCCGGCCCCTGCTGGTCGTCGACGGGGCGCACACCGGGGAGTCCGCCCGCAGGTTGAAAGCCGCCCTGGAGAGGCATTTTGACTTTGACAGGCTTGTCCTTATAATAGGCACGTCCGCCGACAAGGACGTGGCGGCCATCGTAGCTGAGCTGGCCCCGGCGGCCAATGTAGTCATTGCCACGCGATCGCGTCATCCCCGGGCCACGGAGCCGCGGCTTGTGGCGAAAGCCTTCGAAGCAGCGGGTACGCCGGCCTTGACAGCCGGGGATGTGGCAACAGCGCTGGCCAGTGCCCGTCGGGAAGCAGGACGGCGTGATCTTATCTGTGCTACAGGCTCGCTCTTCGTAGTGGCCGAAGTGATCGAGAAGCTGCGGCGGTTACGCCCCGAGACTTACACATAGTTGACGCGGGTATTCGAGGAGGTTTCGATGACGCGCGACAGCGCCCAGGTCGGACAGGCAGAAGCCGTTTCCAGAGTAGTAGGCGAGCAGATCGACGATCTGCTGAGCAGCATGGACAGGGCCAAGTCGCCCACTACAGCGACGAAGCCCCGCCGCCGGAAGGCGTACAAGGATAAGGGGGGCAGGCGCAGGGTCGTCGTCACCGGTCTGGGGGCCATTACCCCCATAGGGCTGAATGTCGACGAGTTCTGGCAGAACCTGCTGGCCGGCAAGCCGGGAATCGATCACGTTACGCTCTGCGATGTCACCGGGTTGAGCTGCCGGATCGCAGGTGAGGTCAAGGGGTTCGACCCTCAGGATTACATCGACTACAAAGAGGCCCGCCGAATGGCCCGCTTCAGCCAGTTCGCCGTCGCCGCAACCAGACAGGCGATCGATGCCGCCGGGCTCAAGCTGGATAAGGAGGACCTGGAGCGGATTGGCATAATCGTCGGCAACGGGATCGGGGGCTTCCCTGAGGCAGAGGTTGGATGCCGGACGCTCATCGCCAAGGGTGGAATGAGGATGAATCCCCTGTTCATGCCCATCATCCTGCCGAACATGGCGGCCGGCCAGATAAGCCTGCAGTTCCGGATCAAGGGCCTGTCATCGACCGTCACCACGGCGTGCGCCGCCGCTACCCAGGCCATAGGCGATGCAACGGAGGCAATAAGGCACGGCAGAGCCGACGTCATGGTCGCCTGCGGCACAGAAGCGGGTATCACTCCGACCGGAATGGCCGGGTTCAGCGTAATGAAAGCTCTCAGCAGCAGAAACGACGAGCCGAGCAGGGCCAGCCGGCCCTTCGATGCCCAGCGGGACGGCTTCGTACCGGGTGAGGGCGCCGGGACGCTCATACTCGAGTCGCTGGACCGCGCGGTCAGGCGAAAGGCGCCTATCCTGGCCGAGATAGCCGGCGTGGGGCTCTCTTCCGACGCATACCATGTTACCGCACCCTCCAGTGACGGCGCAGTCAGAGCGATGCGTGACGCACTCAACGACGCCCGTATCGAACCCGAGGAGGTCGACTACATCAATGCGCACGGAACTTCCACGCCGCTGAACGATGCAAGCGAGACCGCTGCGATCAAGAAGCTGTTCGGCTCACACGCGTTCAAGCTCTGCGTGAGTTCCACAAAGTCCATGATCGGGCACCTGCTCGGCGGGTCCGGCGGGCCCGAGTCCATTGCATGCATTAAGACCATCCTCGAGAGCGAAATACACCCTACGATCAACTACGAGTTCCCCGATCCTGAGTGCGATCTCGACTACGTGCCGAACAAGCCTGTGAAGAGGTCTGTCAGCGTCGCACTCTCCAACAGCTTCGGTTTCGGCGGCCAGAATGCCTGTCTCATATTCAAGCGCTTCGAGGATTAACGCCCGGTCAGAATACGCTTACGACCGGATGTAGTTCGTGAAGAGATAGTTACATTTCAGCATTTCCGGTCAAAAAAGGGGCGTGGACATCTTGACCGCCTGCCTGGGGGTCTGGTATTCTCTAGCACGGTAGCCCGCAAGCTCCCCGATACAACTTCGAACTTCACCTATCAGCCTCTGTATGCCCCTTTTTCCCAAGAACCGGCATAGCCTGTTCTTCCTGTTGCGCGCCCACACCTAGTACGTGCCGGCAGCGTTGTTTCCAGACCTTGGTTGCAGTGGGGGGTTCGATGAAAGCGAAGTCGGCTCCGGATATCTGGCGGACAGCTCTCGATGAACTCAGGCACAAGGTCAGCCCGGCGAACTACCAGACATGGCTCAAGAACACGGTGGGACTGGTTCAGCGAGACCATTGTCTGGTAGTGGGGGTGCCCAGCATCTTCGTCACTGAGGCGCTCCAGCAACGTCTGCACCCACTCATCGAGAAGACCCTTCTCGACATCACGGGGGAGCACCTCAAGGTGGAGTTTCAGGTCCACCTCGGAGGTGAGGCAGAGGAGATGACGCCCACTGCACCCTCCCGTTCCCGAAGGAACCACCAGGGCCATATACACGGGGACGGTCTTCTGGGGGCGCCCAAGCTGAACAGGCGCTACACCTTCTCCACCTTTGTTGCGGGCAGTTCAAACAGGCTCGCTCACGCGGCTGCTCAGGGTGTCGCCCAGAACCCCGGTGGCCGGTACAACCCCCTCTTCGTCTACAGCGGTGTGGGCCTCGGCAAGACGCACTTGCTGCACGCTATCGGATGGGAGGTACTTGCCCACCACCCCAACACCATGTATGTCACTGCCGAGCAGTTCACCAACGAATTCATCAGCGCCATCAAGGAAGGAAAGACAGAGCAGTTCAGAACGAAGTACAGGGGCGCCGACGTGCTCCTTCTGGATGATATCCAGTTCATCGCCGGCAAGGAGCAGACTCAGGAGGGCCTCTTCCATACCTTCAATGACCTGCATAATGAGGGCCGACAAATAGTCATCAGCTCCGATCGCCCGCCCAAGGCCCTCACTCTCCTCGAAGACAGGCTGAGGTCGCGTTTCGAATGGGGCCTGATAGTGGATATGCAGCCACCTGACCTTGAGACCAGGACAGCCATCCTGCAGAAGAAGGCCGAAGAGCAAAGCGCCACAGTCCCTCAGGAAGTCCTGGGGTTTATCGCCCGCCGATTCCAGAAGAACATACGCGAACTTGAAGGAGCCTTGAATCGGGTTCTGGCCTACTCGAGATTGACCAAGTCACCTCTATCCCTGGAGATCGCAACGCAGGCCCTCGCAGAGATAGGGTCGGACTCGCACCGCCGCTCTCTTACCACCGCCATCATTCTCAACGCCGTCGCCGACCACTACGGTCTGCCCGTCGAGATACTGATCAGTGCCAGAAGGGACAAAGCCTCGTCGACGGCCCGCCAGATGGCGATGTACCTGCTGAGGGAAGAGCTGGCCCTTTCGTGGACGCAGATAGGCCGCGATCTCGGCAGACGCGATCACAGCACCATCCTTCACGGCTATCAGCGTGCGTCCACGGAGGTCAACACCGATGCTGAAGCCCGTCGGGACCTGCTCGATATAAGGGAGGCCCTTTACTCGAGAGAGCGATAAGCCTGTGTCCCCAGACGACATAAAATCTGTGGATAACCACGGGTTTTCTGTGGATAATCCCTTCCCTTTGTGGATAACTCACTTGCCATTATGTCTCGGTCCGGCCTTCCCCTCCACGCACCAGCCCTTTGCTGTCACACCCTCTGAGCACTGAGGTGCCTGTATCCCACGATTTCCAGCCCTCTATCCACCTCCTGCGAAGCTCTCCTTCCCCTACATCCACAGTCTTGCTGATGTTGTTCTTTCCAGCATGCAAACTCATGTATATAATCAGTCTGACCAAGACAGACGGGGGATACGCAAGCTGATAGACAGGGCTCGCATACATGTTGAGGCTGGCAGGGGTGGGAACGGGGTCGTCAGTTTCCGACGAGAGAAGTACGTGCCGTTTGGGGGCCCAAACGGCGGCGATGGAGGCGACGGGGGCAGCGTATACCTGGAAGGTGACGAGAGCATCAATACTCTGAGGCAATTCAGGTATCAGCAGCAGTTCCGCGCGGAGAAAGGTGCCCATGGAAAGGGCAGTGACATGCATGGTCGCTCCGGCCGAGACCTACTTGTGAAAGTACCGCTGGGGACGGAGGTCCGGAAGGAACTGGAGGGCGGTGAACTCAGGAAGCTGGGAGACGTCGTGCGGCCCGGCGAGCGGCTCCTGGTGGCGTCGGGTGGCAGGGGAGGTAGAGGGAATGCTCGGTTCGCCACTGCAACTCACCAGGCGCCGCGGGAGGCAGAGGGCGGTCGGCAAGGGGAGGAGGCGTGGCTGCAATTGGATCTCAAGCTGCTAGCGGATGTCGGTCTGGTGGGATACCCGAATGCCGGCAAGTCTACCCTCCTGAGCGTAGCCACGCGGGCGAGACCGAAGATCGCAGACTACCCGTTCACCACGCTGGAGCCGGTGCTGGGCGTGGTCGAACTGGGTTACGATAGCTTCGTGATGGCGGATATACCAGGGCTGATCGAAGGCGCCCATGAGGGACATGGGCTGGGACTTGGATTCCTCAGGCACATCGAGCGAACCGAGGTGCTTATCCAGGTGGTCGATGGGGGCGGCGACGATCCGGTGAGCGATGCCAGAAAGACGATAGGGGAACTGGAGGTGTATGGAGCCGGTCTGGAGGCAAAGCCGCGCATCATAGCTTTGAATAAGGTAGACCTACCGGAGGTGCGGGCAAGGGCCGAGACGGTGTCTGCGGACCTCCAGGAACTGGGACTGGAGGTTCTCACTGTCTCGGCTGCGACCGGAGAGGGGGTCGACGGGCTGCTGGCGAAGGCCTGCGAAGTGGTCAGGGAGAGGAGGGGTCCGGGGGGCGCGGACGCAGAGAAGCCGGAGGACGACTACAAGGTCTTCAGGCCTCAGCCGGAGGACGGCGGCAGAGGCAGGCACAGGAGAGAGAATGGGTAGCTGCAGCATCGGTGTATTCGGCGGGACATTCGACCCCGTTCACTTCGGGCATTTGAAGATGGCGGAAGCGGTGCAACGGGAGCTTGACCTGGTGGAGGTGGTCTTCGTGCCGGCAGGATCGCCGTGGCTGAAGCAGGACCGCGACGTGACGTCGGCGGAGCACCGGCTCGAGATGCTAGTCATTGCTACTGCTTCATATCCGCGCTTCAACGTGTCAACACTCGAGATGGAGCGCCCTGGGGCGACATACACGGTCGAGACTATGTCGGAACTCAGAGCTTCCCTCGGCGCATCGACGCAGGTGTTCTTCATAGTCGGTTTCGATGCCCTGAACGAGTTGCCCGCCTGGAAGGAGCCCGAGCGGCTGGTGAATATGTGCAGGATCGCCGCTGTGAGGAGACCGGGCCATACGGACCTCGACATGGATGAACTGGAGGCTGCTGTGCCGGGCCTGACGAAAAGCCTGGTGGTCGTCGATGCGCCGCTGGTCAACGTCAGTGCGACGGAGATAAGGGAGCGCGCAGCGCAGGGCCGAAGCATACGGGATATGGTTCCGGAAGAGGTGGCGGAGTACATCGAGAAGAACCGCCTTTATCGCGATGGAGGGACCAGAGGTGACAACCGAAGGTAGACAGAGATTGCTGGAGCTGTTCAAGAGCCGGGCTGTCTTTCGCGGGGACTTCGTCCTCGCTTCGGGGATACGACGGCCCTGCTACTTCGACGGAAGGCTGGTAACGCTGTGGCCGGAGGGCGCTCTACTGATAGGGCGAGAGATACTGCCGCTGATGCTGGAGGCGGGGGTGGAGGCTGTGGGGGGCATGACCACGGGGGCCGATCCCATAGCCACTTCTGTTGCCCTCGTCAGCTATCAGGAAGGGAGACCAATACCAGCCTTCATAGTTAGGGCCGACGTGAAGGACCACGGCACGCACAAACGGATTGAGGGCCCGCTGCGGGAAGGGGCAAGGGTCGGGATCGTCGACGATGTGATAACCAGCGGAGGCTCGGTCCTGCGCGCGATCGAGGCTGTGGAGGCGGAGGGTTGCACTGTGGGGAAGGTGGTGGTACTGCTTGACCGGTACGAAGGGGGGTCTGAAGAGATAAGGCGACGCGGTTACGACCTCTCGGCGTTGCTCATTGCCCGGCCGGATTCAGAAGTGCAACTAGCATAGAGCCACGGAAGGCCTGCCGCTGTGCTGTGGAATGGAGAGGTTACGGACGGTCGAGCAAGTTGTGTACAACTCGGTTAACGTGCGCTCGGAAAAGTGCTATAATGCGCTCGCAGTGAGTTGTAGAAGAGGATTGTATCTGGAAGCGCTTACGGCCCCCAAGCCAGTACCACCATCGTCTTGCAGCTTCTCCGACTCCTTCTGTTCTGCCCAACGTCAATATCTCCCGGCCCGGCACGCGCCTCAGCCCGGTTGCTGGCGGAAGCTCCTGCCGAGGCTAGGACCTAGAGGCTGAAATGGACGATAACAACCGTTACACAGCGCAAGACATCCAGGTGCTGGGCGGCATTGAGGCCGTCCGTATGCGGCCCGCAATGTACATCGGCAGCACGGACCAGCGCGGCCTGCATCACCTTGTCCACGAGATCGTAGACAACAGCGTTGATGAGGCCATGGCAGGGTTCTGCGACAAGATAGTGGTCACCATTCACCCCGACAGTTCGGTGAGCATCGCTGACAACGGGCGGGGCATACCTGTCGACAAGCACAGCGCTACGAACAGGTCGGCCCTGGAGACGGTCATGACGACGCTGCACGCTGGGGGCAAGTTCGGCGGCGGCAGCTATCGGGTCTCCGGCGGCCTTCATGG
The DNA here is from genome assembly GCA_964574685.1 of uncultured Dehalococcoidia bacterium. GTDB lineage: Bacteria > Chloroflexota > Dehalococcoidia > SZUA-161 > SZUA-161 > CAZGDV01. Next base: position 87,692 of record CAZNOI010000008.1, on the reverse strand, counting down.
CGTGGGGGCGTCGGTAGTCAACGCTCTCTCGGAGTGGGCCTATGTCGAGGTCCGGCGCGACGGCAAGCTGTATCGCCAGGAGTACGAGCGAGGGGTGCCGAAGTCCGACGTGGTCGTCAAGGGCGAGGCCGAGGGCAGCGGCACGCTGGTGGGGTTCCTTGCCGACAGGGGCATCTTCAACGAAATCAACCTGAGCTTTGAAGGGCTGGCGCAGTTCTTCAGGGAAATGGCATACCTGAACCGAGGCCTGGAGATACGGTTCAAGGACGATCGGTTCGATGAAGAGAAGACGTTCTACTTCGAAGGCGGGATATCGAGCTTCGTGCGGCACCTCAACAGGAAGCGCACCGTCCTGCAGCCTCTGCCTCTGTATCTGGCCAAGGTGGTGAATGGCACAACCGTTGAGGTAGCGCTGCAATACAACGACGGCTTCACCGAGTCGGCGCTCAGCTTTGCGAACTGCATCAACACTCCTGATGGTGGGACTCACGTTACCGGATTCCGGTCGGCGCTCACCAGGGTGCTCAACGACTATGGTCGCAAGTACAAGGTGATCAAGGACAATGAGGCCAATCTGACCGGCGAAGACGTGAGGGAGGGATTGACGGCGGTGGTCAGCGTCAAGATACCGGACCCCCAGTTCGAAGGCCAGACGAAAGCCAGGCTGGGCAATCTGGATGTGAAGAGCCATGTGGAATCGGCCGTGGCTGACGGACTCACTGTGTATCTCGAGGAGAACCCCGGCGAGGCCAAGAGGATTGTGGAGAAGTGCCTGACCGCAGCGAGGGCCAGGGAGGCAGCCCGCAAGGCGAGGGACCTGGTAGCCAGGAAGGGGGTCGGCGACAGCTCCACGCTGCCGGGCAAGCTCGCGGACTGTTCGGAGAAAGACCCGGCATACAGCGAACTGTACATTGTCGAGGGTGACTCGGCCGGTGGTTCGGCCAAGCAGGGGAGAGACCGACGCTTCCAGGCGATTCTGCCACTGAAAGGCAAGATACTGAATGTGGAGAAGGCGAGGCCCGAGAAGATGCTGTCCCACGACGAGATACGGGCGCTCATAACCGCCCTGGGGACGGGCAGCGGGCCGGACTTCGATATCAGCAAGCTGCGATACCACCGTGTCATCATCATGACTGACGCCGACGTTGACGGCTCCCATATCAGGACGCTGCTGCTTACGTTCTTCTATCGTTACATGGGGGAGTTGATCGAAAAGGGGCACCTGTACATAGCGCAGCCGCCGCTATACCGCATCAAGAAGGCCAAGGAGCAGAACTGGGTGTACACGGAGAGAGAGAAGGAAATGCTGGTGCAGCGTCTCGGGAACAAGGGGCTGGACATCCAGCGTTACAAAGGCCTGGGTGAGATGACGCCGCAGCAATTGTGGGAGACCACCATGGACCCGGAGAAACGCGTGATGCTGAGGGTAGAGGTCGAGGATGAGATGGGGGCGCATGAGATAGTACAGAAGCTGATGGGGGAGGAAGTGCCGCCGCGGAAGGCGTTCATTCAGGCTCACGCTCTGCAGGTGAAGAACCTCGATGTATAGGCAACCGGACTCCGGGAGGGCCTTATCGGCCGGGCCATGTGCCCGGCCTTTGTGTCTCCGGGAGGTTCTCAATGATGGGCCAACTATGCGAGGGCCCGGAAGGGAGGTGATGCACATTCCGGATATGCATTCGATGCTGTCTTGTTCGGGCAGGAATTGATGGCTTGCAGGAAAGGAGGCGTAGATGAAGCTGGATAGGCGAATAGCGCTCGTAAGTACCTTGATCTGCGTGTTGGCGCTGCTGCTTCCGCTCGCCGGTTGCGGGGGGGAGACAGGGAACGGCACTGAGCCGACACCGACCCCGCAGCAGACCTTCGAGTGGAACATGCAGACCACAGAGACTCCCGGAATGATGTCGTATGACAAGGTGTTCCCGGAGTTCGTGGAGTCCGTAGAGAAGATGTCGAACGGACGCCTGAAGATAACCGTATATCCGAACGGGGCGCTGGTTCCGGAGAGGGAGATCCATGATTCGGTCGCGGACGGTTCGATTCCGATGGGGTTCTCCACGGGAGCATTCTGGGCTGGCACAGTCCCGGTGGGCCTCCTGTCGCTGGGTCTGCCCATGTCCTGCGAGACAATGGAGGAGATGGAGGTGTGGTTCTGGGACAGGGGCGTCGTGGACGTGCTCCGAGAGGCCTACGCTGAGCAGGGTGTTTACTACCTGACCCCGCTGATAGGCATGCCCTACGGAAGCATCATGTCGAAACAGCCGATCGAGACTCTGGACGACCTCGATGGTAAGAAGATAAGGTCCATCGCCTTCTTCAAGGACATCTGGGAGCAGGTAGGTGCAATACCGGTGGACACCGAGATAGCCGACATATACACGGCGATCGCGACGGGAGATGTGGACGGCGCGAACATAGGTAACGCCGACCGGTTCTACTCGATCAAGCTCTACGAGGTAGCCAGCTACTATACCATGCCGCCGCTGTCCGCCTATGCGGGCGGAGAGTTCATAATCAACATGGACAGGTGGAACGAATTGCCGGAAGACCTGCAGGAGATACTGCTGGTTGCTGGCAAGAGAGCCTCCACCCAGTTCGCTACGCAGGCAGCCTACGGGGCGGACGCGGCAATGACGGAGATGGTGCAGGAGCACGGGCTCGTAGTCAACACCTTCTCTGAAGAGGACATAGAGACGCTCAGAGGCATATCCGTCGCGGTCTGGGACGGCCTCGCGGCAATGTCAGAGTACAGTGCCGAGATCGTGGAAATAACCAAGGACTACATGAGGTACCTTGGACGACTGGACTGAGCACTGGGATGCCGGTGGTGCGGCCCCCGGGCCGCACCACCGAAAGCCCGGCCACCGCGATTGAGACCTCGCCTGTAGAAACGGCTTGCGGCGCTGGAATGAGCCGGTTGGAATGAGGGAATCCTCAGCAGCAAGGCCGCACTGGCTGGTATCGCGACTCAGAGCAGTCGCAAGCCGCCTCATTGCAGCCATAGACTGGCTAAGCGACCGCACCGGCAAGGTCGTGAGCCTCCTCATCGTCTTCATGATCGGTGCGATGGCGTACGAGGTCATCGCGCGATATGCATTTGATTCACCCACCATCTGGGCCCGGGAGACTGTCCAGTTCCTTCTCGGCGGTTACACGATCCTGGGCGGAGCATATGTCCTCAGGCATAGTGGTCATGTCAACATGGACATACTGCACGCGCGGTTGTCCGCACGGCGCAGGGCCATGGTTGACGTCCTGACAGCGACCCTGTTTGTCCTATTCTGCGGTGTGCTCTTCTGGTACGGCGTGGACTATGCCTGGAAGTCGATTTCCATAGGCGAGACCACCGGGTCGACCTGGAACCCTCCCGAGGCCGTGGTCAAAATCACTATCCCGCTTGGTGCGCTTCTGGTACTGCTTCAAGGTCTGTCGCATCTGGTCCGTAACCTCGTGATCGTCGTCAGGGGGACTGAGCCCGAATGAGCAGCGAGGTCCTCACCATACTCCTCTTCGGCTCGATGCTCCTCGTAGTGATGTCTGGACTGCCCGTGGCCTTCGCTCTTGGCGGGCTGGCTGTGGTCTTCATTCTGGCTCTCGAAGGCCCCGGATTCCTTCCCACCGTGGTCATGAACACCTACGGTGCTATGACCGACTACATGCTGGTGGCGGTGCCGCTGTTCGTGTTCATGTCGTCGATGCTGGAGAGGGCGGGGCTTGCGGAGGACTTCTTCGATGCTGTCCAGCGCTGGGTTGGAGGCCTGCGTGGGGGACTTGCTGTGGGCACCGTGCTGATGAGTGTCGCTCTGGCCGCAATGGTGGGCATCAGCGCCGCATCGACAGCCATACTTGGCCTCATTGCACTGCCAGCGATGCTGAAACGCGGATACGACCGGCGCATCGCCCTTGGAAGCATCCAGGCAGGAGGCGCACTTGGCGTGCTGATACCTCCGAGTGTACTGATGATTATCCTGGCCCTTTTCGGCGAGTTGTCCGTGGGGCGACTCTTCATAGGCGGTGTGATACCGGGCCTGATACTGGGTTCGCTGTTCATCGCGTACGTTGTGGTGAGATGCACGCTGCAGCCGCAGTTGGGGCCCGCAGTTCCGGAGGAGGAAAGGGCCAACTGGAGGATGCGAGTCGCCTCCGTTCGTGTCGTCATCTTCCCTGTAGTGCTGATCGGCCTCGTGATGGGAACCATATTCACGGGAGTGGCTACGGTGACCGAGGCCGCCGGCGTAGGTGCGGTTGGGAGCGTAGTCATAGCAGCGGTCTACCGAAGGTTGTCGTGGCGGGGCTTCAAGGAGGCCTGCTATGCGACGCTTCGGGTCAGTTGCATGATCATGTGGATAGTGATCGGCGCGAAGGCTTTCACTTCCGTCTACATGCTCATAGGTGCCCAGCAACTGATAATGGACGGGCTGACCGGCATACCTGGTGGAGGCTGGGCAACCATCATTGTGATGGTGCTGATCCTGCTGGTAATGGGATGCTTCCTGGATCCCGGAGCCATTACCATGATCACGATTCCGATCTTCATTCCCATTGTCACAGCGCTTGGATTCGATCCACTCTGGTTTGCCATACTGTTCGTCATCATCATGGAGATGGGCTATCTGACGCCTCCTTTCGGGATGAACCTGTTCGTGATGAAAGGCGTGGCACCTGAGGGGATCACCATGGGCGATATCTACCGGTCGATAGTGCCGTTCGTGGGCCTGCAGATCCTTGGTCTCATCATAATCATGCTCCTCCCGCAACTGGCCACATGGCTTCCCGGCCTCATGTTCAAGTAGACTCGTAACATTCGAGGCCCCACACGCGTTTCATATTGGGCGCCCCTGTGTACTCCTTGACATATGTGGGTAGTCCCGCCATCCTACGACCAGGCAGCGTAAGGCAGGACAGGTTCGAATGAGCAACTCATTCAGGCTGGGAACGTTCATGGGAATCCCCGTCGGCGCTCACTGGTCCTGGCTGATAATATTCGCCCTGGTCATGTCCATCCTGGCGCTGTCCTACTTTCCGTGGCGCGCCCCGGATGCTTCCCCAGTCTCCTACTGGGTGTCGGGGGCAGTGACCAGCCTGCTGTTCTTCGTCTCGGTTGCCTTCCATGAGTTCGCACACAGCTATGCCGCGGTCCGTAGCGGCATCCCGGTTACCGGTATCACCCTCTTCTTCCTCGGCGGGGTTTCCAGGATAACCCGCGAGCCGGAGAGGCCGGCCACGGAGATGCTGATGGCGGTTGCGGGCCCGGCTGCAAGCCTCCTGCTTGCCGGGGTGTTCGCAGTGCTTTGGGCTCCGACTCGGAACGCTGCTCCCGGGGTCGCGCATGTCGCGCTTTGGCTGATGGGAATGAACCTGCTGCTGTCCATGTTCAACATGGTGCCCGGGTTCCCCATGGACGGCGGGAGGGTGCTTCGAGCGGCGGTCTGGTCCAGGGCGGGTGACTACATGAAGGCAACGCGGACGGCTTCCCTCGTGGGCCGGTTCATAGGCTATGCCTTCATAGGCGGAGGCGTGGCTGTCATATTCGCCACCGATTGGCTCGAGTGGCAGCGCGCCGTGTGGATAGTGTTCATAGGTTTGTTCCTGGCCATCGCAGCTTCAAGCGCTTATCGACAGGAAGTGCTGCGAGATAACCTCAGGAAAGTGACCGCCGGCGACGTAATGGATTCGGCCTGTAGGAAAGTCCCGGCCGAAGCCGCGCTGTCTTCGTTGGCCGCTTCGTTCAGTGGAAACGACGAGCCCGAGTGCCTGCTTGTGGAGCAGGACGGCAGGCCCATCGGATTGATTGGGGAAGGGGACATCAAGCGCATCCCTCGAAAGCGACGAGGTACTGCGACCGTGGCTGAGGCTATGCGGCACCTGGACAGTCTGGCGTCGCTGTCGCCGGGGGACACGGGCTTGCAGACCCTTGAGAAGATGGAGGAAGCGGGCGCGGACTTCCTGCCCGTAGGCAGAGACAACGATGTGATGGGGATCGTGGGTCGAGACAGGCTGCTGGAAGTCGGCCTGGAGAGTCCCGGCACGAAGTCCTAGACGAGCACCAGCGCACTCGCTTGCCTTGTTGCCTATCCAATCGGTCGAGTATAGAATAGGATATGATGGGGTGGTATCAGCTATGGGGAAGGAGGTAGGATGGAGAAGGGTACGTGGACAGTGAAGACGGGTCTCGCCCAGATGCTGAAGGGCGGCGTCATAATGGATGTGACGAGTCCTGAGCAGGCGAAGATAGCTGAGGACGCGGGCGCATGCGCTGTAATGGCGCTGGAACGTGTCCCCTCTGATATACGGTCAGCAGGCGGCGTGGCCCGCATGGCTGACTCCGACGTGATAAGGGGCATTATGGAGGTCATCAGCATTCCAGTGATGGCCAAGTGCCGGATAGGGCATTTCGTAGAAGCTCAGGTGCTGGAGTCCCTGGGCGTCGATTTCATCGATGAGTCTGAGGTACTGACTCCGGCGGACGAGAACCATCACATCAACAAGCATACTTTCAAGGTCCCGTTCGTGTGCGGCTGCAGGGGGCTCGGTGAGGCGCTGCGGAGGATCGGCGAGGGAGCAGCCATGATCCGCACGAAGGGCGAGGCGGGAACCGGCAACATCGTGGAAGCGGTACGGCATATGCGAGCAGTGATGGACGGCGTCAGGAAGCTGGAGTCCATGCCCGAGGACGAGTTGATGGCGGACGCGAAGGAGATGGGCGCCCCCTTCGAATTGGTGCAGGAGGTGCACAGGACCGGCAAGGTGCCGGTGGTCAACTTCGCGGCTGGAGGAGTCGCCACTCCCGCAGATGCGGCGCTGATGATGCAACTTGGGGCGGACGGAGTGTTCGTTGGCTCAGGCATATTCAAGTCGTCTGATCCTGCGGCCATGGCCGGTGCCATCGTGCGAGCGACCACTCACTACAAGAACCCCGAGATATTGGCTGAAGTGTCCAGGGGGCTCGGAGCAGCGATGCCGGGCCTCGATATCAAGTCCATACCCGAGGAGGAGTTGTTAGCGCCCCGAGGTTGGTGAAGGCTGGATGATAAGGGTTGGTGTTCTGGCCTTGCAGGGGGCGTTCGCGGAACACGTTCTGGCATTACGCGACCTGGGGGTTGAAGCTACTCCGGTGCGGAGGGGGAGCGAACTCGAGGGGCTGGAAGGCTTGGTCATCCCGGGTGGAGAGAGCACGACCATCAGTAAACTGATGGTCGAACGTGAGTTGGTGGGAGAGTTGCGGTCCCGCATCGAGGGGGGTATGCCCGTTCTGGGTACGTGCGCCGGTATGATCCTGCTTGCGGACAGAGCCGAAGGCTTCAATGGTCCCTCGCTGAAAGCTATGGATATTGGGGTGCGCCGGAACGCCTTTGGCAGGCAGTTGGATAGCTTCGAGACGGACTTGGACGTGCGGGCCATCGGCCCGCCCCCTTTCCACGCCGTGTTCATACGGGCGCCTCTTATCGAACGCGTGGGCAGTGGAGTGGAAGTACTGGCTGCGCTGTCGGATGGTACTCCGGTTGCCGCGAGGCAGGGGGACAGGATGGCGCTGGCCTTTCACCCCGAGCTTACGGGAGACAGGAGGTTCCACCAGCTCTTCCTGTCGCTGGTCGCGAATGCCGCTTCGTCTTCCAGCCAGAGCGTGCCATGATTCGGCCCCTTCAGATCACCGACATAGCGGGGCTTCTCTCGTTTCTGGGGAAGACCCCGACCAACGAGGCCCGCACCCTCCGGGGGCTGGTCGGTGCCGATCGGCGCGCGACGCCTCTGGCCTCGCTCCTCATGGGTTGTCTGCTCCCGACCGGGGCGACCCGGAATATGGTCTACTCGCGCCGAGGCGAGATACAGGGGCTGGCCTGTCTGAGGCGGCTGTCCGGCCCTGCGGCGTGGGAAGTGGAGCAACTGCTGCTCCTGCCGGGTCACGAGGACTACTGTGCGGACCTGCTGGAGAGGCTCGGCGTTGCTGGAAACGAGGTCGGGATCGAGAGACTGTTCCTGCGGCTTGAGTCAGGCAGCCCGACCACGGAGATAGCCAGGCAGGCAGGGTTCGGGCACTACCTGAACGAGTTCCTCTATGTCTCCGAACAGCCACGGCAGCCGGCGACGCCCGATATGGCGCGTCCCTTCAGGCCCAGGTCGAGCGCAGATGAGCAGCCTCTCTTTCGCCTGTACAGCGCGGCCGTGCCGGTCGAGGTTCGTTCCGCGGTGGGCATGACCTATAGTGAGTGGTCACATAGCAGGAGCAGGTACGGTGACAGGGAGTTCGTGGCCGAAGACGACGGGAACATATCGAGCTGGCTGTCCGTCAAACACGACGGCAAGGCCGGACACTTCTCGGTGCTATCCTCGTCCGGTGCGCCGGAGTTGCGCGAAATGGTGGAGCGCTGCCTGTCTCTTCTGAGAGGCAGGAGTCCACTGTACTGCCTGGTGCCCGAGTATCAGGTGGAATTGCGACGTGCGGTTGAGGATGAGGGCTTTGAACCGGTAGCGGAGTATTCCTGCTTCAGCAAGCAACTGACGGTCAGGGTGCGGGAGGCACGATGGGTGCCCTTGCAGGCATAGGTGTGGATATGGTGCAGAGAGTGATTGTGGACGATCTCGATTCCCTCCTGGATGTGCTTCCTCCGCACATCGCGGAGCCGGTTTCCAAAGGCGGAGGTCTGGACGAACTGCTTGAGATAGTGATGGATTTGGGGAGGCTTCCCGAGGCCCGGTATCTCGACAAAGAGGCCGTCCTGAGCACGACGGAGGTGAGGGCCGAGGACATCGATTACGTCGTGTCCCGAATAGGGGAGTTCGGAGAGGACAACCGGGCCGGAATCGAGCGGACACTCCATCGCATCTCATCGATACGGAACCGCAAGGGCCGCATTGTCGGGCTGTCGTGCCGGGTAGGTCGGGCCGTGTATGGCACTATCTCCCTCATTCGCGATCTTGTCGAGTCCGGGAGGAGCATCCTGCTCCTGGGAAGGCCCGGCGTGGGCAAGACAACGATGCTGCGCGAAGTGGCCCGAGTCCTGGCCGATGACCTTCGCAAGCGGGTGATAATAGTTGATACCTCGAACGAGATAGGCGGCGACGGTGATATTCCTCACCCGGCCATCGGGAGGGCCCGCCGCATGCAGGTCTCGACGCCTGCAAGGCAGCACGCCGTGATGATCGAGGGGGTGGAGAACCACATGCCCGAGGTCATTGTGATCGACGAGATCGGGACGGAGCTGGAAGCAGCGGCTGCAAGGACCATCGCCGAGCGCGGCGTTCAGCTCGTCGGCACAGCGCACGGGAACAACCTCGACAACCTCATGATGAACCCGACCCTGTCCGACCTCATCGGAGGCATCCAGACGGTTACGCTGGGGGACGAGGAAGCTAGGCGCAGAGGCACGCAGAAGTCCATACTGGAGCGGAAGGCTCCGCCAACCTTCGACGTAATCGTCGAGATTCAGAGTTGGGAGCGCGTTGCCATACACCCCGATGTTGCGGCGGTAGTCGACGCCACGTTGCGGGGACATTTCATTCCGGTTGAGGTCCGGTGGGTCGAGAACGGCGAGGTGAAGTCGGAGAAAGCCTTGCCCTACTCCGAGCCCGAGCCCGCTGAGACAAGAAGGCCTGCAGGTGGCAGGGAGCCGCGGCGCATCATGCCGTTCGGGGTGAACAGGGTCCGCCTGGAGGAGAGCGTCAAGAAGCTCAAGCTGCCGGTGGAGATAGTCAGCAGCCTGGAGCAGGCCGACCTGGTCATGACGTGCAAAAACCAGTACCGGCGGAACTCACACGTGCTCAGGGAGGCGGAACGGCGGGGCATCCCGGTCTACGTGATAAGAAGCGACAAGGCCTCCCAGATGGAATCGGGCTTGGCCAACATATTCCGCATCGAGCAGCCGGCGGACTCGATAGCTGCGGCGCTGTCGGAGGCGGAGAAGGCCATCGAGGAGATCCATTACTCGGGCGGGGAAGTGGAACTGAGTCCACAGAACGCCTTCATACGCCGTCTCCAGCACGAGCTGGCACAGAAGCACGAGCTTGCGAGCAGGAGTGCGGGCAAGGAGCCGCGCCGAAGGGTCCGCATCTCATCCGGCGCGAGGGAATAGCGGTTGGCGGCAAAGCGCTTCATTGTCTTCGAAGGCGGGGAGGGGAGCGGCAAGTCCACACAGGCGCGGGCGCTCCACAGGCATCTCAGCCAGCGGGGGATATCGTCCGTCCTTACCCATGAGCCGGGCGGTACAGCACTGGGTGCCAAGCTGAGGCGCCTCGTCAAGTGGAGCACAGGCGTGACCCCCCAGACCGAGCTCCTCCTCATTCTTGCCGCCCGCAGCCAGTTGGTCGCCGAGGTTATCCGGCCCGCGCTGGAAGACGGAGTCACGGTCGTATGTGATCGCTATGCCTACTCAACCCTGGCGTATCAGGGCTGCGGTCGTGGCATAGACCCGGGCCTGCTTGGGCGGATGAACGATCTGGTCACGGGCGGCCTTTATCCCGACCTGGTGGTGCTCCTGGATGTTGATCCGGAAGAAGGCCTGCTGCGCAAGAGAAGTCCGATAGACCGATTCGAGCGTGAGGGGATAGAGTTCCATCGCAGAGTCCGCCAGGGCTATCTGGAGCTGGCGGCCGATGATCCCGGGCGCTGGCTGGTAGTAGACGCGGGTCTTCGCCGCAAGGAGATTCAGTCGCGAGTCTTCGAGAAGGTGCAGGCTCTTCTTGTCTAGCGGGAGGCGCTTGTCTCTCGCTCAAAGAGGTCGTTGTACGCGGACTCGAGCTTTCGAGTGATCCTGCCGGGCCCCGGGAGCTTCCATCCGGCAACCTCCACGAGCGGCACCACCGACAGCAGCGAGTTGGTGAGAAAGGCCTCCTCGGCCCTGAACAGCTCCTCTCTCTGCACGGCCCTCCTGACGAACTTGACTCCCACCTCTGCGGCAAGCTCGGCGATCGCTTGCCGCGTTATGCCGGGAAGGCAACCGCTCCTCTCGTCAGGTGTCACGACGCCGCCTTCCAGTACCAGGAAGACGTTCGTGGTGCTGCCCTCGCAGAGCAGGCCGCGTTCGTTCAGTATGAGCGCCTCGTCGGCGCCGGCCTGCCTCGCTTCGCTCCTGGCAAGCAGATTCGGGAGGTAGTTGGCCGACTTGACTCTGGATAGCGGCGAGGAGCTGTTCTGCCGTATCGTCGAGACTATTGCCCTGTAGCCGCTCCGATACGTCTCCTTGGAGGGTGGTCGGTACGGCACGGCCGATATGAATACCGTGGGTACAGGTCTGTCAGGCGGGTCCGGCGTGCCTGTCCCCGTGCCGGCGGATATCGCCAGCCTGACGCGAGCCTCTTCGAGCCGGTTTGCCCGGAGCGTATCCAGGCACGCCTTCTCCAGGTCGCGATCGGGCAGGGGAAGGCCGATGACTTCGGCGGAACCCCGCAGGCGAAGGATGTGCCGGGACAGGCGGAAGATACGGCCCGAGCGGGCCCGCATGGTCTCGAAAAGCCCGTATCCGTAGAGGAAGCCCAGGTCGAAGGCGGGAACGGTCGCCTGTCCGGCCGGCAGCAGGTCGCCGTTCAGGTAGACAACTGAGTCTGGGTCCATAGCGGCTGGTCGATGGCCAGGAAGTTGCGGAGGATATCGTGGCCGACATCCGTGAGTATAGACTCGGGGTGGAACTGGATGCCCTCCACCACATACTCCTTGTGGCGCACTCCCATTATGATTCCGTCGTCGCTCTGCGCGGATACCTCCAGGCATTCGGGTATCAGGCCGAGTTCTACGATGAGTGAATGATACCGCCCGCCGGGGAACGGGCTGGGAACTCCCTCGAAAATCGTCCTGCCGTCGTGGTGGATAAGGCTCGTCTTGCCGTGCACCGGCGGGTGAGCCCGCTCGACGACACCTCCATAGACGTGCCCGATGCACTGATGTCCGAGGCAGACTCCCAGGACCGGTATCAGGCCGCCGAAGTGATGGATGACGTCGTTGGAGATACCCGCCTCCAGAGGCGTGCAGGGGCCTGGAGACACGACGATGTGGCTCGGGGCCAACCCCTCGATCTGCTCCATGGTAATCGAGTCGTTGCGGTGCACGACCGGTTCATGTCCCAACTCGCCGATATACTGCGCCAGGTTGTACACAAACGAATCGTAGTTGTCTATCAAGAGGATCATCGCCTGCCTCCCGCCGCCATCTCCGGCACCATGCTGAGAGCGTGCATGAGAGCCTTCGCCTTGTCAAGTGTCTCGATGTATTCGCTCTCGGGATCGGAATCGTAGACCACCGCTCCTCCCACCTGGAAGTATGCGCTGCGGTCTTTCACGAGGATGGTGCGGATCACTATGCTGAGGTCGAGACCCCGGTCGAAACCGATGTAGCCGATAGAGCCCGTGTAGACGCTCCTTCTCGTCGGTTCCAACTCCTCAATTATCTCCATCGCCCTGACTTTGGGCGCACCCGTGATCGAGCCGCCGGGGAAGGTCCCCTTGAGCAGGTCGACTATGTCCTTGTCGGGACGCAATCGCCCTTCTACGCTCGAAGTGAGGTGGTAGACGGTTGCATACCTCTCGAGCGCCAGCAGTTCGCTGACCCTGACCGTTCCAAAGCGGCAGACTCGGCCGATGTCGTTCCTTTCCAGGTCGACGATCATGATGTGCTCTGCCCGGTCCTTGACGCTGGCCATCAACTCCGCTGCCAGCGCCCGGTCCGCGTGCGGGTCCTTGCCTCGCGGCCTCGTGCCCTTGATCGGGCGAGTCTCCACCCTGTCGCCCCGCACGCGAAGGAAGCGCTCCGGTGAGGCGCTTACGACTGCCACCTCATCGAAATCTAGGAATGCGGCAAACGGCGCGGGATTTATCCTGCGGAGTCGGCGGTACAGCTCGTAAGGCGCGAGCGGCATATCGGCCTGAAATCGTTGAGAGAGATTGGCCTGGAAGATGTCGCCGGCGATTATGTACTGCCTGACTCGCTCAACGGCCTCGACGTACTCGTCGTGCGTGAAGTTCGAGCGCAGCCCGACCGGCTCTCCGCTATCCTCGCACATCTCTGCGCGAACATCCGTGCCGGTGCGGGCGGTTGCAAGTATGGCCTTCACCTCGTCAAGGCGGCGCCGGGCCCGGGACCCCCGCTGCCGGCCTGTCTCGGGGAAGCCGGTGCTGGCGACCCATGCCCTGTGCTCCAGGTTGTCGAAGACGACGACTGTGTCATAGAAGCCCAGGCAGCACTCCGGTAGCCCGAGGTCATCGGTCGCGAGCGAGGGCAGAGACTCGACGAAACGGCCGAGGTCGTAGCTCAGGTAGCCGATGGCGCCACCCACGAAGGGCAACTCTGGATGCGGTTGCTCCATTCTGTACCGGTCGAGTACCTGAACCAGGACATCGAAGGGATTGCCGTGCACGACCCTTACACCCTGGTCGTCATGCAGGGTGATCTCGCTGCCACGGCTCTTCAGCACCAGAAAGGGGTCGCAGGCAATGATGGAGTACCGGCCGAGGCGGTCGGGGTCCATACCGCTGTCAAGGAATACGGCCAGGTGCTTGTCCTTGAAGGTCTCGAACGCGTCAGGGGCGCTCGGGGCGTTCTGGACCTCGACCACGAGTGGCAGGCGCTGCTCGAAGCCAGCGTGTTCCATCGCCTAGATTATAAGGATTCGGAACTGCGCGAACAAGGCGACGCGGCTGGAGGAGCATTGGGTCTATCAGGTCAGCGACGCCGTTATGCTGATCGCCCCGGAGGGGCAGGCCTCGATGCATTTCCCGCACTGTATGCAGTCTGTGGAGGCTCCGATGCCGTCGAGGGCCTGGATGGCCGTGGGGCACATGTCAAGGCACTTCCGGCATTCTGTGCACTTGTCCTTGTTCAGCCTGACTCTGAGTATGCTGACCCTGTTGAACAGCCCGAGCGCGCCTCCCAGGGGACACAGGTACCGGCACCAGAACCTGGCGAACAGGAAGAAGGCAGCCACTGTCGCCACCAGGGTGCCTATGTGGACGTAGAAGAAGGCTCCGAAGGGCAGATCGGGGGATACGAAGCGCTGCGGTATCGCCGCGAAGAGGCTGCCCGCCGGACAGACCTTGCAGAACAACGCATCGGCCGCAAGCCAGGCCGCGATCAGAGTGCCACCGAGAACCACGTACTTGGGCCATGCGACCACCCGCAGTGATCGGACTTCCTTGCGCCGCCTGATTCCGGCCACAACATCCTGGATGGTGCCGAAGGGACAGGCCCAGCCGCACCACATTCGCCCGGCCAGCAGGCCGAACAGCCCCAGCGACCCGATTGCGTAGTACGGGAAGGGCCCGACGGCGGAGAAGTTCTGGAGACTGCCGATAGGACAGGCGAATGCTGCAGCGGGACAGGCGTGGCAGTAGAATACCGGACAGACCACTCCTGTCTTCAGGAGGCTCACGAGTCCGAGGTTGACGAGGACAATCGCCCCTAGTTGGGTGGCCCACCTGATCCTAACCATGCCCTTCAGTCACCCAGGCCGATGCAGTTGAGGCACAGAATGCGGACGGAGGTGCGGACCAGCTCGTAATGGGTGGCGGCGAAGGCCGCCACAAACCCGACAGCGACAGCGGCTAGAAGCAAGCGTGCCGCCAGCCTGCCGGTGGGGCTCGCAATCGGTGCCAAGTATCTCATGTCCGGAGTGGCTATCCTTTGTCGCCGTAGTTCTCTGCCCAATACTCGAACGCCTGCTCGGCGCCCTGCCGGAACCGGTCAGGTGGAACGAACCCGCGAATCCGTCCCATCTCCACGCCGTCGGACGTGGCGAAGATAGTGGTCGGTACGGCGTTCTCAATGTCGTACATTGCGTGAAGCTGGCTCTTGCCCGCGTTGCTCTTCACGTTGACGAAATTTGCGTTGAGGTAGTCACTGGTCCCGTCGTCGGCGAAGGTCATACGGTCTAACTTCTGGCACGCGGGGCATATGTCTGTATAGAAGTTGATCATAATGGGCTTGCTCTCGGCTCTCGCGAGGTCCCTGGCATCGGAGAAATCGGTGTACCAGGCAACGCCCTCGGTATCTTCCGGCACTGCAGTCGGCCCCTGGCTGCATCCGGCCCATGCAGCAAGAAGCAGCACAACGGCGAGAGTGAGAAGGAGCCGGGCGGTCTTTGTTCCGGGTATCGATATGCCCATGGCGGTTGAAGGGCTCAGTCTGTGGCCCTGAAGCCATGTTAGAACCCGAACGATTCGACTGTCAAGGCGGGGGAGCCGGTGGGTAGTGTAACGTATTGTGTGTAAAAAGAAGGGGCGTATCCTTTCAGGAAGGTAAAGAACCTGGAAAGGAGGGAACGCCCCATGGTGCAGGTCAAAGACCTGACCGAAGTCAAGGTAGAGGATTTGTGGCGGGAGGTCAAGGAGGACGAGGACGATTTTTTCGAGGAGCAGTTGAGGGAGGGAAGGCTTCGCGCGGTGAAGAGGGTGTTGGAGAACGCGATGGAGGGGGAGTTGGTGGGCAGTTTGTGTGCGGGTCGGTATCGACGGACGGAGTTGAGGCGGGGGTACCGCAATGGATATCGGCATCGCAGTCTGCTAACAGAGATGGGGTTGGTAGAGCATCTGCGAGTGCCGAGAGATCGGGAAGGATACTACCAACCGGGGGTGCTGAGGCGGTATCAACGTCGTCAGAGGCGGGTGAATTGGATGATCCGGGAGATGTTCCTGGCTGGGGTGAGCACGAGGCGAGTGGGGGAAATGCTGGTAGTATTGCTGGGGAAGGCACCAAGCGCCCAAACGGTGTCTAGAGTGCTGGGAGACCTGGATGGGGAAGTAAGGCGGTTCCAGACGCGACTTCTGCTGGATGGTTACCGCTATCTGCTTCTGGATGGCATAACGCTGAAGGTGAAGAAGGAGTTGGGGGTAAGGAAGCGGCTTGTGCTCTGCGCCTATGGTGTGACTAGAGAGGGGAGACGAGAGATGATTGCGTTCCGGCAAGCTGGTAGTGAGAGCGAGGCGCAATGGGAAGGGTTCCTGCGGGACCTGTACGATAGAGGGTTGGAGGGCAGAGGGCTGGAGTTGGTGATCACGGATGGCAACCATGGGCTGCACCGAGCGCTGGAGACAGTGTACCCGTACGTAGCGAAGCAGAGGTGCTGGGCACACAAACTGAGGAATGTGGCCGCCAAGCTGCCGAAAAGGGTACAGAATGAATGTCTCCGTGGTGCCAAGAGGATATACCTCGCTGAGACAAGACGGGAGGCGGTGTTGCGGTTTCGAGAGTGGGCCAGGGAGTGGCGAAGCAGTCAGCCGAAGGCAGTGAAGTGCTTGGAAGAAGACCTGGACGAACTGTTGAACTTCCTATCCTGCCCGCGAGAGCATCGAAGCAAAGTACGGACGACAAACGCGATAGAGAGAGCCTTTCGAGAGGTGCGTCGCAGAACGAGGCCGATGAACTGCTTTCAGAATACGGCCAGCGTCGATCGGATCATCTACGGCGTGATCAGCCATCTTAACAAGTCCTGGGAGGCACAGCCCCTTCCCCAATTTACACACTTATCTTGACACTACCGAGCCGGTGCTCAGGCACGGTACGTTTGACAGCATGTGCGTCGTAGATTAGGCTTGCATCGCTGCCGGTGCCGGGAGCGCCCTGATATGAAGAAAACCGACATACGTCAAAAGACCAAGGTGGTTGCCACGCTCGGCCCTGCCACGAAGTCGCGTCGAATGGTCGAAAGGCTCGTGCGGGCAGGCGCGGATGTGGTACGAATCAACCTGTCACACGGGACCCCCGATCTGCACCGGGAAGCCGTCCGCGACCTTCGCGCGGTAGCGGACAGGCTCGGGAGACCGGTGGGGGTCCTGCTCGACGTGCCGGGACCCCGGTATCGAACCGGCGACCTCAGGGATGGGCAGGTTACCCTAAAGAAGGGGACCAGGCTGGTGCTGACGACCAGGGATGTCCCCGGAGACCAGCATGAGGTGTCAGTCAACTCGCCCTATCTGGTGACGGACGTAAGGGTGGGAGACAGCATACTGCTCGACGATGGGGCCATCAGGCTGACAGTCAGGCTGGCCACCGATACAGATCTGGTCTGCCGGGTCGCTGTCGGCGGTGTTCTCAAGCCGAGGCGCGGAATTGCCCTGCCGGGCGTCCAGCTCTCGGCGCCGTTCATCACCGACCAGACCATACAACAGATTCGGATGGCCGCCGAGGAGAACGTCGACTTCCTTGCACTTTCCTTCGTCACCAGGTCTTCGGATATCCACAATGTCCGGGCAGTCATGGCAGACGCCGGGTGCACTGCGATGGTGATTGCCAAGATAGAGCGGCAGGAGGCTGTGCGCGGCTTCGACCGTATCCTGGAGGAGGCCGACGGGACAATGGTGGCGAGGGGCGACCTTGGTGTGGAGATGCCCCTCGAAAAGGTGCCTCTGGTACAGAAGACGATCATCAGGAAGTGCAACCGCGCCGGGAAACCGGTTATCACGGCCACCCAGATGCTGGAGTCCATGATGAACTATGTGCGCCCGACCCGCGCCGAGGTTGCCGACGTGGCCAACGCGGTCTACGACGGTACCGATGCGGTGATGCTGTCAGGGGAGACAGCCGTGGGCAGCTACCCGGTTGAAGCTGTGGCCATGATGTCGCGGATTGCCCGGGAGACAGAGACGGGACTCCCTTATGAGCGGAGAATGGCGGAGAGGGGTGCGGACCTGATACCGCAGACGGACGACGCCATAGCCTACGCCGCCTGTCACACAGCCCATCAACTAGGTGCGAAGGCGATACTGGCATTCACGCAGTCCGGCAGCACCGCGTGGCGGGTCTGCAAGTACCGACCCAGGGTACCCATTGTGGGGATAACCCCTGATGAAGCCGTCAGGCGCAGGCTGGCACTCGCCTGGGGCGTGCATTCCCACAGGATCGAGGGACCTGCTACGGTCGATGACCTCTTCAGAATCGGCAGGGCACTCGCGCGCGAGCTCAAGCTGGCCCGGGAGGGAGACCTGGTGGTCATCACGGGCGGGGTGCCTATGGGTGTCAAGGGAACAACGAATCTCCTCAAGGTCCAGCAGGTCTAGTCGGGCCATCCGAACGGCCTTTCCGAAGGGATGCGTAACCGTGTTATCATGTAGTAGAAGAATTCGCGTTTCAGCGAGTATTGGTCGCAGAAGGGGCGAGCCCGGAGCGACCGAGTCGCGTTGGTGGCGAGCTTCCGAAGAGGGTGTAGAGTGCCTGAAGGGGGTTGGTCGCAGCGGGGCGAGTGAGCATACGAAGGAGGAGATGATGGCTCAGGCCAAACCAGGCAACACCGTGAAGGTGCACTACACAGGCAAGCTCGAAGACGGGACCGTGTTCGACAGCTCCGAGGGCGAGGAGCCCCTGGAGTTCACACTGGGAAAGCAGGAGGTCATCGAGGGCTTCGAGAAGGCGGTAGAGGGAATGGAGGTGGAGGAGTCGAAAACTATCCAGGTGCCCTCAGGCGAGGCCTATGGTCCGTATCGCGAGGACATGATAGTAGCCGTTGACCGGCGTCAGTTCCCCGAGCATATCACCCCCGAGGTTGGCCTCAACCTGCAGATACAGCAGCCGGGGGGGCCTCCCTTCCCGGTAACGGTAATCGCAACGGATGAGAACGAGGTTACGCTCGACGGGAATCATCCTCTCGCCGGCAAGGACCTTGTCTTCGACCTCCGCCTGGTGGAAGTAGCGTAGCCACTGGCGCATTGAGGTCAGGTCGGCTCCCGGCGGACCTTCCCGCGAGCCAGCGAAGCGAATACACCGATGAAGCACAGGGCGGCGAATACCCCGAAGGCCACCCTGGCGCTTGTCAGGAACTCGTCGTAATACTCGGGCGTAATCTCCACTCTCCCGATGTATACGGCGAACAACAGCATCGCGATTCCCATGCTCAGCATCATACCGAGCTGCCTCATTGTGGCCAGCATGGCCCCCGCAACACCGTAGCGTCTCGCCTCCACCGAACTCATCACGGCGTTCGTGTTCGGTGAGGAGAACAGCGCAAGCCCGAAGCCGAGGAGCACGAGCCCGGCGACTATGGACGAGAGCGGCGTGTTGTCGCTCAGCATGGCGAAGAGAGCGAGTCCCACGACCGTGAGCGCCATGCCGGTCGAGGCGATAATGCGCGGCTCGAAACGATCGGAAAGCCTGCCCGCTATTGGAGAGAAGATGGCCTGTACGGCGGGTTGCGCGACAAGCACAAAGCCGGCCGACTGCGCCGAAAGGCCCTGGTTATACTGCAGGTACAGGCTGAGCAGGAATGCGATGGCGAAGGTAGCGCTGTAGTTGATGAGCGCGGCGAGGTTGGAGAAGGCGAACACGGCGTTGTGCCTGAACAGGGCGATGTCCAGGAGCGGATGAACCAGGCTGCTCTCCCGAAGGACGAAGACAACAAGCGCTGCTGCACCTCCGCCTATGAGCAGTCCCGCGTGCCAGTCGGGAAGCTCCGAAAAGCCGTACATGATCAGGACGAGGCTCGCGGCGTAGATTAGAGCACCGCGCAAGTCGAAGCCTTCGCCACGTGCCGTCGCCCACTCTCCCTTCAGCTTCCACACGATGAGGGCGAGGACGGCGATGCCCATGGGCACGTTGGCGATGAACACGCTGCGCCAGCCGAAGTGCTCCGTCAGCAGCCCGCCCAGGAACGGTCCCAGGGAAAGGCCTATGTACACTGCCGCGACGTTTATCCCCAGCGCTCTTCCCCTCTCACCGGGCGGGAACACCGACGTGATAATGGCGACTCCGGTGCCGAACATCATGGCGGCCCCCACGCCCTGAAGCACCCGGAAGGAAATGAGCATGGCCCCGGACGTGGCAATAGCCGACAGCAGCGAGGCCAGAGTGTATACGAGTATGCCGTATGTGAAGACGCGCTTCCGCCCGTGGATATCGGCCAACCTGCCAAACGGCACGAGGAACACGGCGGCGGCGATCAGGTACGCTGTGGCCACCCAGCCCAGGAGCACAGCGTCCATCTGGAGTTCCGCGCCTATGCTTGGCAGGGCCACGTTGATGGCCGACCCCATGAACGGGGAGAGGAAGGAACCAAGCGTGGCGGCGATGAGGACGTAGTTCTTGCCGGAGGAGTTGTCAGTGGAGTCCATGCGCCCAATTATAGCGCAGGACGCTTCGACGCCGTGACGTTTGCGTCCGGTTGTATAATCACTCCTGATGAAGCCACCGGCGAAGGCATCCGCACTTCTCGTGGTCACGCTCGCTCTGGCAATCGCATCATGCGGGACCTGGGGGCTACCTCCGGGTCCGAAGCCGAATCCCTATGCGTCGATCACTGCGACTGCCACGCCCTCCGTTGCACCTGAGCCTACGCCATCGCCCACGCCAACATCCCTCATATCGCTTCAGAAGCCCGGTAGCGAAGACTATGCCGTCAAGACCCTGTTTCCCGACCCGCTCGCCGTCTCGGCCGAGAATCCGGGCCCAGGCCGCTACACGAGCCTGCAGGATTGCGTCGACTACTGCACGGCGAACGACTGCGTTGAATGCCGTGACTGGATTCAGTCCATCTACCTGTCGCTGGATGCCAGCAACCAGTTGCAGGTGGAAGGCAAATACGACGGCGTCTGGCTCCCCACGATCGACGCCGTACGGGACGCCGTAGGTCGGATACCGCAACTCAAGGAGTCAGGGGTTAACACCGTGTCCCTGGGCCCGGACATCGTGACACGAGAAGTCGAAACCCCGCGAAGTGTTGGAGACTGCCTGTTCAGATTCTACGTCAGAGTCTTCGAGGACTCCGGCTTCAACGTCCACCTGGTATACCTCGCCAACGTGGAACCCGTTCTGCTGGACTGGGCCGAAGAGGCGGAGGCGATTGACGCACGGTTCTTCACTGTCTTCAATGAGGTGGACGGGATGAAGGACAGCATCGGCGATACCTCTGACTGGCTCCAGGAGGTTCTGGCGCAGGTTCGCAGCCGATATTCCGGCATCGTCTGTGTTCAGCCGACGCAGGCAGGCTTCATGAGCCGGGAGCTTGACTACACGGGATACGACTGCGTATCCAGCTTCTTCCCGCTGCTGGTGCCGGATACGGAGCGCAACCAGCGGGCCGTTTTCGATTTCGTTGCGGAGGCTCAACGAGTAAGGGAGGTGTATCCGTCCGTCGAGTACGTCATGTTCAACGATGTGGCGACTTTCTCGGGCGGGAATTGGGCAGAGACCTGCATAATGGAGCAGCAGATTGGAGCGCAGGCGCAGGGCCGGACAGAATACTGCACAGAGGAGCAGCAGGCCGAAGCATTTGGTATGTTCCTGGAAATGGCCTACCCGCATATCGATGGGTGCTTCTTCAATAGCTGGACTGGATTCACCTGGGTGGACAGGTCTGCTGCCGGAGTCGTGAAAGAAGCCTACGCCGAATCGGACACCCTGGAGGCTGCTGCCACGGACTCTCTGTGGGTCACACCGGGGCTGCTGGAGGTAGTCGAAAGGGTCACTCTGGACGAAACAGAGCGGGACCTGATCTTCGACCTGAACAGGTACAGGGCGGGCTGGGCGGGCCTCTGCTTCGAGCCGGGCCCGGAAAGCCCCGGCCCGCTCGGGTGTACTTCGGTTCAGGACTGCATGGAGTGCTTCAGAGCGAACCCGGAGGAGTACTGGGAGGCGCGTCTGGAGAGCTGCAAAGGCGAATAGACTGTAAGCTGGAGACCCTACCTTGATTTGGGGTCAAGCGGCCCGTAGAATTGCACCAGCATCAGTCACGCGGAGGTAGTGCTTGAGTCCCGCCGAGTGGGCATACCTGATACTCTCGATCGTGTTCCTGCTGGTCTGCGCGTTCTTCTCCAGCGCAGAGATCGGCTTCATCAACCTGCAACGGATCAGGCTGAAGCGAATGCAGGAGGAGGGCGTCAAGGGCGCGGACCGCGTCGCGCGGATTCTCCAACACCCTGAGCAGTTCCTGTCCACGGTTCTCACGGGCGTCAGCTTTGCTGAGACCATAGTGGTCTCACTCGGCACCGTGTTCGTCGTGGCGCTGGTGGGTGAAGGCGCAGGCACACCCCTTGCGATTGTTCTTATAGCCCTGATTCTGCTCGTCTTCGCCAAGGTACTGCCGAAGACCTTCGCCGCCCAGCACCCGGAGCGTGTCGCCCTCCTGTACGGCCCGGCTATCGAGATAGCCGAGCGGGCCATGCACCCCATCGTCATCGCGCTAAGTTGGATTATCGCTAAGCTCAACCTCGTCACCCACTCCAGTACCGTGCCCGGAACCCTGATCAGCAAGGAGGAGATACACACCATAATCTCGCTCGGTGAGGAAGGCGGTATGGTGGACGAGGACTCGGCGGAGATGCTCAGGCGAGTCTTCGGGCTGGGAGAGCGCCAGGTGCACGAGGTCATGACGCCGCGTACTGAGGTCAATTGGATTGAACACGGGGCTACACTTGCCGACTTCCTGGCCGCGTACAAGGAGAAGCAGGCGTTTCGCTATCCGGTCTACGAGAACTCGACGGACAATGTCAAGGGGATCCTTTCGATACGGGACGTCATGGCTGGAATTGCCGACAGCAGCCTGAAGAACAAGAGCGAAGTCACCAGCCTTGCCCGGCCGGCCTACTTCGTGCCCGGCACCAAGATGGTTGGCGAGCTGTTCAGCGACATGCGTGCATCCGGCTACTCTATGGCCATAGTCCTGGATGAGTTCGGAGGGTCCTCGGGCACAGTCAGCATCGATCAGTTGATCGAGGAGATAGTCGGCGAAGTGAGGGAGGGATTGGAGGCTGCAAGGAAGCCCTTCAGGGTCGTGGGCGATCATACCTTCAGGATAGACGGCAAGATGGGCATTGATGAGGCCAACCGGGAAATGGCTCTGGATTTGCCGTCGGGCGACTACAAGACTGTCGCCGGTTTCGCGCTCAGCCTCTTTGGTCACCTGCCCAGGGAGGGCGAGGAGGTGACTCATGGTGACCTGAAGGTCGTGGCCGGCCAGGTGCGCGACAAGAAGATTACGAGGGTAACCATCACTAGACTGGCCAGCCCTGAGCCCGAGGCGGTCGAAGAGGTTGAGCCCGCCGTGGAGGGAGACGAATCGAAGGGAGTTGGGCCGTCCGTCGACGAGGAGCCCACGGGCGAGAAGGACCCGGAATCGGGGAGCGGCGCCGAAGGGGAGAACGCAGAGCGGGCGCCCGCGCCGGAAGGGTCTTTGGGCTCTCCTTCAGAGCAGGCGAAGAATGAGAAGTCGCCCGAGGCCCGGTCCGCGGGCAAACCCCGAAGGCCGGAACCCCCTAAGACGAACTCAGAGGGTTCGGCCACAGACCGGAGTCATAAGAAGAAGAGGAAGAAGTAGCCGAGGTGGACCCCTCGCCCGGCCTCACCCGAATCGTGCAGATGCACTCCTTCCCCTGAAGCTTCATGCACTTTCCGAGCGGCGGGGACATGACGAAGTCCACGCCGAGGGCGGTCAGCCAGCCGCCGGTGCGCGCGAAGACACCGCATTCGAATTCGTCCGCCACGCCGGCGCGCGCCGCATTGACCGGCGCGAAGCAGTCCTTGACATGTAGCTGGTAGGCGTCATCGCTGACTTTGAACACATCGTAGTCGATCACGTCGGGCCCGAAGAAGCATATGAGCACTTCCTGCAGCAGCATGCAGTCCTCCACCGTAGCCGGTAGAGGCAGGTTCAGCCTTCTGGAGATTCGCCATGCCTCCACTTTGCCCGTCTCGTACACGGCATCCTGATTGATCCGGTTCGTGACCTGCATGCCGAATTCCCTGCAGACCGCCATGAACCAGCGGGCGTCGTGGGACATCCATCCCTTGATGAGCAGGTTGGCCCGCTCCGAGGGGGATATCTCCTCCAGCAGCTTGCCGGCCCGCTCTCTGAGGTTGCCGCGAAGGTTGACATGAGGATTCAACGGTCTTGTGTCCATGTGTTGCCTTTCGTGATGGGAGATGAAGGTCTCAGTACTTGAAGAGGTCCATGCTGAGGTATCTTTCACCCCTGTCGGGCAGGACGGTGACCACCTTCTCGAAGCTCTTCGCGACCCTGGCTGCAATGAACATGTTCGCGCCTGAGCTTATTCCTACGAGCAGACCGTGTTCTCTGCACAGCCTTCGTGCGGTATTGACCGCCTCCTCGCTGCCCACAGTGTAGACCTCGTCCACCCTGGCCATGTCGATCAGTTGCGGGATGAAGCCGTCGCCGATGCCCTGGATTTTGTGCTCCTTGATCCGCGAGTCGCTGCCGCCGAACATGACCGCCGCCTCCTCGGGCTCGACTGCGATAACCTTCACCCTGTGATTGGCCTCCCTCATGACCTTCGACACGCCCATCAGCGTGCCCCCCGTCCCCACGCCGGCGACTACGGCGTCAACCGACCCTATCTCGGCGAGTATCTCCCGTCCCGTCTTCTCCTGCGCGGTTATGTTGGCCGGGTTGCTGAACTGCCTGGCGTGGAATACGCCGGGCTCACGGGCGATTTCCTCGGCCTTCTCGATGGCCTCGTGGAGGCTGCCGCTCTTCGAAGTCAGGACAAGTTCAGCCCCCGAGGCCTTCATCATCTGCTTGCGCTCTTCGCTCATGTTCTCCGGCATCACCACGATCATCCTGTACCCCCGGCAGGCGGCGACCATGGACAGGGATATGCCGGTGTTGCCGCTGCTCGCCTCGACGATTGTGTAGCCTGGCTTCAGTGCCCCGTCTCGCTCGGCGGCGTCAACGATCTCCAGGGCGACTCGGTCCTTCACACTGCCGCTGGGGTTGACGCCCTCCAGCTTTGCGTACACGCCGTCTATCTTCACCAGAGGGGTGTTGCCGATGGCGTCCAGCACACAGTAGGTTCGCCGTCCAGTTGTGTCCATAGAGCCTCGCAGTCCGGCTTGAAGGTTACGCCGGATACCTTCTCAGGCCGCCGGTCGGGCCATCACATCTAGGATACCCTATGGCCTTGCTTCATGCAAACGCAGCACGATTGATGAGGGAGGTGTTGCGCAGACGAGCAGCGATTGTCCCCTGAGCGCTCTTTCTGCTACAATGCAGGCGATACGGAAGGGGGGTAGAGGCAGGATGAGTCGAAACATCATCTTCGTTGTAATCGCTTTCATAGCCCTGATGGTCATCAGCTACTTCCTGTGTTCGCCCAATCAGAACGTCGAGCAGTCGACCGCCGGCGACATAGTGGAGTTGTACATCGAGCAAAACGGTGGACAGGTGACCATCAAAGAGGACAAGATACAGGCGCTCATAGATGGCACCCGATACGAAGCGGCGTTGCCCAGCGATTTCGACCCGCAGGTCTTCCTGCCTGCAGAACTGGCCGAGGAAGGTGCTCTCACCATAGCCTACACGGAAGAGGCGGAGGAAGGATCAAGCTGGCAGGCGATAATCCTGAACCTGCTCCCGCTGGTCCTCTTCGTGATCCTGCTCTTCTTCATCATACGGCGCTTTCAGAGGGGATTCGGGCAGCAGCAGCCGCCTCCGCAGGGCGGCCCTCCCGTCGAGTCAGGGGGCCAGGAATAGGACTGTCCGGTGACGAAGCAGCCCGGTTCTGGCACCGGAGCTACTCCGCGGTCGACGGGCTCTGGTTCATGAAGGTGGAGGAGCGATACGGCTTCGACACCGCTCTGGACATAGACGACGAGGTCTGGAAGGTACTGCCCAAGATCCAGGCCCGTGGCCTGAAGTCGCTGGCCGAGACCTCAGATACAATCGAAGGACTCCGCGATGCGCTCGAGTTGAAGCTCGATCTGGAAGGCTTCAGCTTCGAGGTCGCGGAGGAGCCGGAGGGTTTCGCGGTGACCATCAGCCGGTGCCCCTGGCACGATGCTATGGTTAGGTCCGGGCGCCGGCACCTTTCCGGCAGGGTTGGAACCCGCATCTGCAATTCCGAGTACACAACCTGGGCCTCCGAGTTCGGGGGAGGCATCCGCTTCGAGTTGGGTGAGCAGATATGCGAGGGCTCGGACAGGTGTGTGCTGAAGTTCTCGGGGTCTGGTCCCTAGTACAGGCCTTCGATGCCCTCGTCGGCCTTCCGCTTGAGTTCGGCCGCATCCCGAAAGCCGAAGTCCCTGTAGGACTGCGCCGAGCCGTATTCCCTCGTCTTGACCACCACCGGCATCGGGAGCGCGTGCCCGAAGATGAGGGCCTGCTGCTTCGCCTCCAGCTTGGAGAGCACCGTCTTCAACTCGCTCTTGCCTGAGGCACCCATCAGCACGCTGTCGACGTCCCTCTCGTTATCGAGCAGGTAGGCGACCTTCGTCCCGAGTTGGGACATGACCTCGTCCTCGATGCCGCTGGGGCGCTGGTCGATGACGAGGAGAGTGACGTTGTACTTCCGCATCTCGCGGGCTATCGTGCCGAATATGGTCTGCTCCGCGACGGAAGGGTTGAGGAACTTGTGCGCCTCCTCTATCGTGATTACCAGTTGCTCGGGGTCGTCTCCCTGGCCGCCCATCGCCGCCTCCTTCCGGTTCCGGTACTGGTCGTATATACGGCGGGTCAGGATGTTGGCCACGAGTACGTAGGCGGTGACGTCGGTGTAACGCCCGAATTCGAGTACAACGTTCTTGCCCCCCTCGAGGTACTCCAGGATGCGTTTGACGGAGTTCTCTTCTGCGTGTGGCACCAGGAACCGGAGCCTCCTCAGCCTTTCCAAGCCCCTGCGGAGGTTGCTATAGCTGCTCTCGTGCACATTCAGCCGCTTGAGAAGCTCTCTGGTCTCCTCTCCGCCGCCAAGTCCGAAGAACCCCTCCAGCCAGTTCCCGTAGCCGAACTCCCGGGCGAACTCGTAGACGGCTTCCACAGCGGGGCGTGTGAGATTCAGAGTATCCTGAAGCAATTCGACGTCCTGCGGCTCTATCTCGTCGTAGCCGATCTCGACAACGCAATCGGTGCTGGCCTGTCGACTGCGTGCGCTTTGCTCGTCAAGGGTGAAGAGCGCCACCTTCGATTGGAAGAGTTGCTTGAGCGCCTTAACCTTGCGCGTTCCTCCTTCGGCCGAGCCCTCCCAGCCGTACTCGTTGTGCATGTCGAAGACCAGATTCACGGCGGAGCTCTTCTGCAGCATCCCGACCAGCAGCAGCCGTGTGAAGAAGGTCTTCCCGGTCCCGCTCTTGCCGAATACCCCGTTTGACCGCTTGACGAACTCGTCGATGTTGAGGCAGACCTTGGTCTCCATGTCCAGAGGGATTCCGACATGAAAGTGCTTCTCGTCCTCCTCGCCGAAGACCATTTCCACGTCGCGCTCGGATGCCTCTCTGACGGTCGAGAAGTGGGCGGGCACTGTCTTGACGGGCTGAGGTCCTTCCAGGATCGTGCCGGCGTCGCCCCCTATGCACAGCATGGGCAGCACGTCTATCGTGCCGTAGGTGCTCGTCCCCGCTATGACCTCCGATATGAAAGAGTCGGAGACGTCTGGAGGCGTGATTGCGAACTGCTGGTCTATGGTGCCGAGCTTCACGTCGTTGATCATGCCGAAGAAACGGCTCTGCTGGCCCTCGATGACGACGTAGCGACCCACAGCCATCTCTTCAATCGGTGTACCTCCATCCAGCTTGACCTGCAGCCCGCCCGTGAGAGAGCCGCCGACAACGATGCCCAGCCTGCGCCCCTGTGGGTCGCTCACGGCCGAATCCTTCTCAGGATTGTGGTGAGCCGGTTGAACTGGCCGCCGAGCTGGAGCGCCAGCTCCTTGCCCGCACTGACCAGAAACGCGCGAGGGTCTTCATGCGCCTTGCTGGCCTGCCGCAAGCAAGCAGCCACTATCTCGTCGCCCGAGCCATCCCTGGAAGTGAGGAGGGTGGGCAGGAAATCGAACGACGCGGTGAATTGGCGGACCTCCTCGGGCTCGCAGGTATGGACGAACGCGTGGATTCCCGGCGGCCTTTCCGGGAGGTAGTGGCGTATTGCCGCGCCGTCGGCGTGGCCCATGACGACGACCTCGAAGGTGGTGCGGAACAGCCTGGTAAGCTGCGGGTTCTGACGGTACACATCCTCCTCGGAGGCCTCGTCCCTGCCCCTGGCCACGGGGCGTCTGCCGGGGTCGGTGCTCTCGGTTGACGAGTTGCAGACGACGCCGTATATGAGCAGTGACGGCTCGCCGGTCCTGACGAGACTGCCAAGCGGCGGAGGAGAGCGGAGCTCGTAGGACTCGGCCAGGAACCGGCTGGTGCCCGGTTCGATGACCTCTCCTATTCTGATCGATGCTGTCATGACCCGGCGAGTATTGTACACGCCATGCCAGCAGGATGGCAAAGTCGTAGGGGCACGGCATGCCGTGCCCCTACGCACGATCAGGATGCCATGCATATGGTCCGGCATCACGACCCAACAGTCCAGGTCGACGGATGGGAAAATGGTCCGAGACAGCGAGCCAGCGTTGTTTCACGATCATGCGCAGGTCGGGATCGTTGAATAGGCATATCCCTTGGTGCGCGCAGACCGTGACGGAATACGCTCCGTCCCGCGAATAGTCCGTAGTCCTTGAGGCGGAGCGAACGCCGATTACGTGCGCCGGTCCCTTTGCTTTGGGCCGGTGCCATCAACGGACTAGTTCTGTCTCCTCTCGATGGCGGCCAGCAGAATGCCCGCTGCGATGAGGAGCCTGCGGTCGATAGCAGGGTCCGGCTCCAGAATCCTCATGCTGTACTTCAACACGAAGAGATTGAAATGGCGGCTTATCTCTGCCACCCTACTCCCCGAGCCCGATTCGACAAGGTAGTGCTGGGGTATGAGGGTTGTCCACCTGCTCAGCAGCGCGCCGACGATGCTTCGCTCCTGCATCCTTCCGATCTCTCTGCCGTCGGGTGAAAGGAATACCCACTGGTCACGGAAGACCGACCTGAGAAAAGCGCGTCGCACGGCACCGACGGCCTCACCGGTGTTCGGGTCCTCGACATTGTACCTGGCTGCCATATCCAGCATCTGTGGCGTCTTGATGGTGAGAAGTTCGGTCGTCTGACGCTCGTCGGCGTACACCCGGAAGTCCTCTCTCAGCTTGAAGGCCATCTGTTTCGAGTACAACACGAGGTTGCCCATCTCGTCATATACATGAAAGGCACCCCCGAACAGCTTGAAGACCTTCCGGCGAAACAGGTAGTACGGGTGCATGAATTCGGGTCGCAGAGTGTCGGCGGCTGTCATCCATCACCTCCGGCGCACTTCTGGCGGGTCGCGGGTATCATATAGCATTCACGAGGGGATATCTAGCAGATGGCACTGCTGCTACCGGAGCTGAACGGGTTTGGTGCCGCGCAGAACGACTGCGGGTTCGTGATCCTCGATAGCTATGTAGCGCAGGCCCGAGCACTCGACCACATCGGCGATCTCGTCCAGGGTCAGGACATCCTTGCCGCCTATCCAGTAGGCCAATGCCGTCCAGATCGAGCCGCCGAACCCCTTCACGGTGCGCCTGATCCTGCTGAATGAAGGATTGCCAAAGCCATCCATGACGGCAATAGTGCCGCCGGGTTTGAGCACGCGATCAAGCTCCCGAAGCCCGGTGGCTTTGTCGCGCCAGTGGTGCAGGGAAGCGAAGCTGACGATTGCGTCGAACACCGCATCGTCGAAGCCGAGGCAGTGCACGTCGTGGACCTCGCCCCGGACACGCTGCCCGAGGCCGAGCTTCCTGGCCCGTTCGCTGGCTCGCCGGGCCATGTCAGAAGATATGTCGGCGCTGACGACGGTCTCCAGGTGCGGGTAATGCCTGGCCAGGGCGACGGCGAGGCGCCCGTCGGCTCCTCCTATGTCCAGGGTGCTTCGGGCATAGGCCGGGAGGTCCGCCACACCGGCGAGGTGAGCATAAGCGGGCTCCATGATATTGGCTATCCAGCCATAGAAGATGCTGATCGGCCAGTGGAACTGCTCGGGTTCAAAGAAACTGGATCGGTGTGTCGTCACGAGTCCATTCCTGTTGTGGAGGGTCGCAGGGACGCTAGAGCGGCTTCCGCATCCTGTAGAACCTGAGAGCGTGGTCCCTGCCGATGCGCACCTGACTCTCGGAGACGGTCACATATCCGAGGCGAAGGTAGAGCCTGATTGCGCTCAGGTTGTCGGCTTCGACGTCGAGGGTCAGGCAACTTGCCCCGCTCTTGAGCGCGAGTATCTCCGCCTCACCGATCAGCCGGGTGCCGATCCCTGCGCTCTGGTGGCCGGGGTATACTGCCACGTTGCTGATGTAGAATTCTCCGTCCTTGACCTGGCCCACGGCCCTGCTGGATCGAATGAGAGCAGGTGCCCCGGGAACGATTCCCCACTTCATCTCTCTCAGGAGCAGGAAACCGGTCCGCAGGTTCTGCTTCCGCATCGTCCGCCTGTCGTACGCAAGAATCATGCCTGCGTTCTTGCCGCTAAGCTCCGCGTAGAGGGCGTTTTCGCAACTGAACAGGTTGTTCGGATGGCGGTGAAGCCGTCTCAGAACGCGCCCTGCATTTGGGCCATAGACGGCCGGCAGGAGCGTGGGGGAGGAGAGCAGGGCCAGTTCGCTGAAATCGGCAGCGTCGGCAGGACAACCCTGCCGTATCATCACGTGGCCGTTGCGGAACAGCCGCAGGACGGCGGCTGACACCTTCGCTATGAGGGCACGTACTGTCCCGGCCATAGGTTCACCTTTCGTTCTCTCTCAAGCCCAGCGCATCCTCTTGCTGGCGCTTTTTGCCGAGGTATGCGCGGGGAGTCGGCGGTCAGCGATCGCCGACAGGACCAGTTCCTGGAACCAGCGTCGGCTCGCCGCGTCAATCACCGCCTGCTCGTGCGCCTCGCTCAGGGCGACGGGATAGCCGTGCCCGCGGCGGCACTGGTCGAGAATCAGCGCATGGGCTATGTCCAACAGCCCTCTCTCCTCTACCCATCGTGGGAATTCCACCCGCGCCATCTCGTCTTCGGTCTTGAGGTAGAAGAACCGAATCTCATGTTCGCCGTATCGCTCCTGTACCACTGAAGAACGGCTGATGAAGGAGGCCGATCTCTCGCCGGCTTCCAGCAGCTCTGAGTAGATGCTGCTGTCCTGAACCCCGGCGACGATGTCGCAAGGCCTCTCCGAAGGCGGCAGATTGCGACAATACGTGTCACAGTTGGGCGGTTCGTGGGGGCAGACAGCTACTCGAAGGCTGTTCGCGACATCGGTGCCCCTGGGGAAGCTGATGTAGCTGGCAACCGCGACTTGCCTGTCCGCCCCGGCATCCCTGAGTCTATTCAGCCCCTTGAGGAAGCCGTTATCAAGCAGCTCGGCCCTGACGAAATCGGGATAGGCCTGTCCTGCCAGGCCCCACATTATGAGCGACCCGTCGAATAGGGCCAGAACCGGTATGTCGTCGGACACGTCGCTAACAAGGTCGGCCAGCGCCATACATTCGGCTGCGTCTCGCTTCATCCCGAAGACCGACCCCTCGAGGCGTTGCTCCTCGGTGCCCTGGGGATTGGCTATGGTGAGGTCTTCCCTCCCCGCATAGAGGGTCGGGGAACTGCCCAGGAGCGCGTCGGGCCTGCTTCCATATCGCAGCATCACAGTGCCTATGTTGACGAGAGCACATCGTGCCGAGCTGTGCCGGTCCACGTCTATGTGCGAACCGTCGCTGGCCAGCACCGCGAAGTCCTTCGGAAGTGGAGCACGCGTGTGTCGGGCCGCCGGGTCCTCCTCGACGCCGGCGATGAGCCAGCTTGTGCGGGACTGCTCTATTCGATGTCTCAGCTTGCCGAGGTCGGCGGACTGTGCCCGAAGTGTGCTCAGCGCCCGTTCGAGCCGTGCGGCGCTGTCCCGCTGCTCCGCCGCGAGCCCGGCTGTCATCTCCTCCACCTGGGCTGCAACGCGGTTCATGTCGAGTGCCATAGACTAACCTCGCGTTGCAGAGTATAGCATAGCCCTGGTGCTGTCCACAATCGTACGCGATGCCTCTCTGCTCTGGCACGTTGGCGGCGCGGACCCATGACTATAGGACCATGCAAGGCCGTTTGAGTTTCTGGTATAATCTTACCAGCAGGGTACAGGAAGGGACGGGAAGTGCCGAGAATCTCGCGAAACCTCATCATCTACATCCTCATTCTCGTGGCGATGATCGCCGTCTTCTACTATATTATCGGTCCTCGCGGCGGCCCGGAGGAGCTGGAAACCTACGAGATGTTCCAGAAGCTCGAGGAGGCCGGGACGAAATGGGAAGTAGAGATCAAGGGGCAGACCCTCAATGCCAAGGAGTCGGGTGCCGGGGACTGGCAGTATGTCACCACCGTATCCGAGGAATTCGACCCCTTCGAGCGATTTGGAGATAAGACGACCGGCGCCAATCCCGACATCGCGGTGGACTTCGCCGAGGCGGGCGGCTTCAACTGGGTGAGCCTGCTCTTCAACTTCCTGCCCATAATCATTCTCGTTGCCCTGTTCCTGTTCATCCTGCGCCAGGCGCAGGGCGGATCGAATCAGGCAATGTCGTTCGGCAGGAGCCGGGCGAAGATGGTGACCGGCGACAAGCCGACCGTCACCTTTACCGATGTCGCCGGCGTTGACGAATCCAAGCAAGAGTTGCAGGAGGTCGTCGAGTTCCTCAAGTTCCCAGAGAAGTTTATCGCGCTGGGAGCGCGTATCCCCAGGGGCGTGCTGCTCATCGGGCCGCCCGGTACAGGCAAGACGCTGCTGGCTCGAGCTGTGGCCGGTGAGGCGGGGGTGCCTTTCTTCTCCATAAGCGGCAGCGAGTTCGTCGAGATGTTCGTCGGTGTTGGCGCATCCCGTGTCCGCGATCTGTTCGATCAGGCCAAGCGCAACGCCCCGTGCATCATATTCGTAGATGAGATTGACGCTGTCGGGAGGCACAGGGGTGCCGGTCTTGGTGGGGGACACGATGAGAGAGAGCAGACGCTGAATCAGATACTCGTCGAGATGGACGGGTTTGACTCCAGTGTGAAGGTGATAGTCCTAGCCGCGACGAACCGGCCCGACATCCTAGATCCGGCACTCTTGAGGCCGGGAAGGTTCGACAGGCGCGTGATACTGGATGAACCGGACATCAGCGGCCGCAAGTCCATTATGGAGGTCCACGCGAGGGGCAAGCCCCTCGAAGAAGACATCGATCTCGAGGTTGTTGCCAAGCAGACGCCGGGCTTCAGCGGCGCTGATCTCGCGAATCTTGTGAACGAGGCGGCGATTCTCGCTGCCAGGCGCAACAAGAAGAAGATCGGCCTTTCCGAATTCCAGGAGTCCATCGACAGGGTGCAGCTCGGCCCGGAGCGCAGGACCAGGGTCATAAGCCAGAAGGAGAAGGAGATCGTGGCCTATCATGAAGCCGGCCACGCGCTCGTTGCACGGATGCTTTCCCACTCGGACCCGGTCCACAAGATATCGGTGGTCGCGAGAGGCATGGCAGGCGGCTACACGAAACAACTGCCGACCGAAGACAGGCACTTCTACTCGATTGTCCAGCTCAGAGACAAGATCACCCATGCCCTCGGCGGGAGGGCCGCCGAGCACATCATATTCGGTCCTGACGAGGTGACCACCGGCGCGCGAAGCGACCTGGAGATGGTTACCGACCTCACCCGCAGGATGATCAAGGAATATGGCATGAGCGCGAAGCTCGGCCTTCGCACGTTCGGACGCAGGGAGGACATGGTGTTCCTGGGTCGCGTTGTGGATGAGCAGAAGGACTACGGCGATAAGATAGCGGACGAGATCGACGAAGAGATTAAGAGCCTTGTGGACGAAGCTTACGCCGAGGCTAAGGATATACTGACCAGGAATGAAGGCAGGCTACGGCATATTGCCCGGCGCCTGATTACAGAGGAGACACTGGAAGGTGAGGAGTTGGAGAAGGCCTTCTCCGAGCCGCTTCCCGAGGAGACATCCGAGGAACCTGCTCCCACAGAGTCGCAGTCTTAGCCCCTGCCAGGACTACCCGTTCTCTGTCCCTTCCTCCCTTTCCCATATGGGCCTGGTGAAGTGCTGAAGGTACTCCCTTCGCATCTCGTCGCCTATCTCCCTGATCTGCTTGTCAGTTGCCTCGGCCAGCTCCTCCAACTCGGCCATATCGATCTCGACGTCCAGCAAGCCGGCCAGTACGTCAAGAACCACTTTTGAGGCCCTCGGGTTGGCCACCTTCGCCGTATACCTAGCCGTCTCACCCAGCAGGCACATCGCGTCCAGGCTTCTCTGCTGAGCTACTCCCACCAGGACGCCGTTCAGTCCCGCCACGTAGAAGTCACCCGTGAGGACGACTCCGTATTCCTTGAGTTCGTCGTGCAGCGCGATGGAGGTGGTAGCGCCGAGGACGCGCGGCTTCTCAGGCTGGTGCTCGGTTAGTGTTGCGGCGCAGGTGTAGACGCGCCTTACCCCGAATCGCTCGGCAACATCCAGGACGATATTGGCGTACTTATTCGCTTTGACGGCGGGCTGGGCCTCGGATATGAAGACGATCAGGTCCCGCCCACCCGCTGGTCTCTTCCAGAAGTAGAACTTGCTGGACGGGAATTCGGGCTCCTCGATCACGCTGCTCTTGACGAAGACGCCCCCGGGCTCGAAGAAGCCGTAAGGGTCTATCTCGGCGAACTCCTTCGCTTCGAGCTTGTCCTTCAGGTATGTGGCTGCAATGAGTGCTACGTTGCCCACGCCGGGCCACGCGGCCACCAAACAGGGGTCGGTTAACTCCGGCTCTTCCTGCAGCCTGACCCTCTTCATGTAACCTCCTTCGGGACGGCGTCTGCGTCTGACTACTTGCCGATACAGAACCGGCTGAATACCGTATCGAGAAGGTCGTCGCCGGCAGTCTCACCTGTGATCTCTCCGAGGGCGTCGACAGCGGCTGTGAGATCTATCGAGATGAAATCCTCAGGCATTCCCCGCACGGCTGACTCCAGAGCCAGGTTGAGTCGCTTCTCTGCCCGGGCGAGGGCTTCCTTGTGCCGGGGGTTGCTGACCAGCGGGCCCTTCGACGGTACTACGGTTCCGCTGAGGACGGCCTTGACCAGGGCCTCTTCGAGTTCGGCGATGCCTTCTCCGGTAAGTGCCGACGTGCGGACTCCGAGCGGGGGCAGTGCGGACAACTCGGCCTGCTGTGGCAGATCGGATTTGTTGACCGCCAGCAGCACCGACTTGCCATCCAGGCTTGCAGCCAGGTCGCTGTCGGCCTGGGTGAGCGGCTCGCTGCAATCCACCACGAACAGTACGAAATCGGCCTGATCGATGGCCTGTTTGCTTCGCTCCACGGCGAGGCATTCCACCTCGTTACCACTCTCCATGATACCAGCGGTGTCAATCAGAACGAACGGGACGCCCTTGATGTCGGCGGTCTCAATGACCGTGTCTCTGGTCGTACCGGGGGTCGGCGTCACTATGGCCCTGGACTCTCTGAGCAGACGGTTCAGCAGGCTGGACTTGCCGACGTTGGGGCGACCGGCAATCGCTGTTCTGACCCCGTGGCGGTACACTATTCCCGCATCGGCGGTGGATATCAACCCCCTGGTCGCGGCCAGCCCTGCCTCCAGGCTAGGAATGATATCCTGCTCGGATACGTCTTCCTCGGGGAAGTCTATTCTGGCGGTCAGGTGCGCCAGGGCATCGATCAGTTGCCCGCGTAGCTCCCGTAGAGGCTGCGACAGATGGCCCGCAAGACCTTCCAATGCCAGTTGCAGTCCCGTACGGGTCTTCGCCTGGACGACGTCCAGCACGGACTCCGCCTGGACCAGGTCGATCCTCCCGTTGATGAAAGCCCGGAGTGTGAACTCGCCCGGGTTGGCAAGCCTGGCTCCCGCAGCCAGGACGAGGCGGAGTATCTCCTGGAGCGCGACCGGCCCACCGTGGCAGTTGATCTCAACGAGGTCCTCCCTGGTGTAGGTGTGCGGCGCCTGCATCCAGGACACCAGCACCTCATCCACCATGTCGCCGCTGGCCGGGTCGACGATATGGCCATGGACCAGCCGGCGGTCCTCCAGCCCCCTTGTGAACAGCCTTCGGGCGATTGCCGGAGACTCCGGCCCGCTGAGCCTCACTATGCCGATGCCGCCCTCGCCCACCGGCGTCGAGATGGCTGCTATAGTGTCGTCGTACATCGCTATGTAAAGTATACACCATCGTAGGGAGTGGGCCCTGCCATCGGGTGTTGGGTGGCCCCGCCCGCCCACCCACGGGAGTTCTCGCCTGGGCGGATCGGGAAGGGTGGGAAGGACTACGTTGACCTTGTCCGGAGTTTGGCTGTAGGGGCCTTGCCAACGAGGAATGAAATAGAAGAGGGCTTGCGTGAACTGTCAACGCAAGCCCTCACAATCCGCGTGTGGGTACCTAGTGCAGGTGCGCCTAGTTGACTTGTATCCTCTCGCAGAACTCGGTCATGCTGAAGGTTGCAGCGGGTTCCTCCCATAGGCCGTTCGGCATTCTCGACTGAACATAGTCACCAGCCAGAACGTCGAACACGCCGAGATCAAGGCTCATAGGCGTATAGGCGTAGCCGTATGACTTGAGAACGGGTGCCTCCTCGGATGTCACCCAATCGAGAAAGAGAAGCAACTCTTCTCCATCTCGCAGTGCTGTAACCTGGTCAGTGGATATCTGGGTAGGGTCCAAAGTTGACACGATGATGGTCTTGTCCGTCTCGCCCCGGAGCGTTTTAGTCACGTCTACCTCGTAGAACAAAACTGATAACCCTGTTCCGAAGATCTCATTGGGATTCGAGTTCCCGTAGTCGATCTCTCTGCCGACGACACCCTTCACTGTGCCTATGACCACTGCGTCCGAGGCGTCTGCCAATTCCTCAATCGTCGGATAACCCTGCACGGAAAACGAGGCATTAGGCTTCGAATCCCCCTCTTGAACGATAAGCCATCCTATGATGGCAAGCAGAGACACGATCGCCGCGGTTGCCAACGGGATAATGGCTCCTTTTCTCCTTACAGTCGTCATTGTTGTAACACCTCCTCATATTCTTAGTAAATGGCGTGAACGCCGTTCACGTCGTCAGCCTTTGGGAAGGTCCCGCCACAAGTGAAATAGTATGAATTTTCATGCATTATCACACATCCAGTTTCATGGTCGAGACCGTACGCATGTCCAATCTCGTGCTCCGCTGTCAGTTGTTGCTCATAGGCGGATAAACCACCCATCGTTCTGGTGTTGAAGGCGATTTGCACCTCATTCCCGTCCCATGTACCATCTCCAGTGATGGTATAGAGTGTTTGAGCATGGAAACTACCAACGTAGTATTCATCAATAACGTTGATTTCCGGATCCCAGGACCAGGATTGTTCCTGAAAATACCCCGGGGCCGACGTAGCATCCCAAGCTGCCTCTGCATTCTTGAATGCGGTTTCGTATGCAGAGTCTACGGAAAAGAACCTGTATGAGATCGGATCGATGGAACCGTCATCATATTTGCCTCCAAGTAACTCATAGGCACCAGCAGGCGGGGCTGTGAGAACCAGCAACGCCAATGTTAAGATCACCGATCCAACCGAAGCCAACAGCATCCGCATTACCAACGACCCTTTGATGTTCCTAGACTCCATGATAATTTCTCCTTCTCCTATTTACGAATTTCGTTTCCATAATGCGACTTCTATTCGTGGGATTCTGCTCTGATTACTCTATGTCAGGGCTTATCACCCCCTTCTATCTTAGACATACGACGGAACAACTTGAGAAAGACCTTGAACGTAATCGATGGTTCTCACTGTACCAGGGTACTAACTTCGTAGCCTAACTACGTGGCAGAGCAGCATGATTGTAGGCAATGGTTTTGAGTGTGTCAAGGCCCTTATGCCGCCTTTTCTGCACGCGGGGGGATTCTGCCATCGGGCGTTGGGTAGTCCCACCTGCCCGCCCACGGGCGCACCGCTCCCGAACCCTTGTGCCTGTACCAGAGTGGTGGTAAGATATCGCCTGCCGATATCGTTGTGTGATACTAGCCAAAGGGGGCAGTTTTGCTGCAGGATTTCTTCCTCGGCTTCATCAAGATACACATCCTGTATCACGCGTCCAAGGCACCCGTCTATGGCGCGGAGATGCAGGAGGAGCTCGGGCGCCATGGCTACCGGTTGAGTCCGGGTACTCTGTACCCGACGCTGCATCGCCTCGAAGGGGCGGGCTATCTGTCCGTAGAGCGGCGGGTAATGGGTGGGAGGATGCGCAAGTACTACTCCATAACCGAAGCAGGCCGAGGCGTGCTCGAAGAAGCCAGAGAGAAGACAGCCGAGCTGACGGAAGAGGTACTGTTCGACAGATGACGGAGCGGGGCGAGGGCAGAATCCTCGGCATGAGCCGCAACGTCTTCTTCCTTGGTGTCGTCAGCTTCCTTACCGATGTATCCAGCGAGATGATCTTCACGCTCGTCCCGCTCTTCCTGAGGAACGTGCTGGGAGTGGCGTTCCCCGTCATCGGTCTGATAGAGGGCATAGCGGAGGGTACTGCCAGCCTGTTGAAAGTTGTGAGCGGGTGGCTGAGCGACCGCCTGGGGCGGCGCAAGAGCCTGGCCGTGTTCGGCTACGGGCTGTCGACGCTGGCAAAGCCGGTGATGTACTTCGCCTCAAACTGGGGCATGGTCGCCGGCGTCAGGTTCGCGGACCGTGTGGGGAAGGGCGTGCGGACGTCTCCGAGAGACGCGCTGGTGGCCGATTCCTCAGCGCCCGAGGAGATGGGGAGAAGCTTCGGCTTCCACCGCGGAATGGACACGGCGGGCGCTGTCCTGGGCCTCGGCCTTGCCGCCGGGATCGTGTATCTGGTCCAGAGCGGCGGGCTGCAGCTTACCCGGGAGGCATTCCAGATCATTGTGCTCGTGGGGGTGGTGCCTGCCGCGCTCGCCGTCCTCGTACTGGTCCTGTTCGTCCGGGAGCGGAAGGGCCGGGCCGTTCCGCTGCCTGCAAGTGCCGTGTGCGCGGGCGAACCGCCTCCCATAGGTGGAAGAGGGTTCGACCTTCGCTTCAAGGTCTTCCTCGGTATCGTTGTCCTGTTCACACTGGGGAACTCCAGCGACGCCTTTATTGTACTG
Organism: uncultured Dehalococcoidia bacterium; assembly: GCA_964574685.1. Classification (GTDB taxonomy): domain Bacteria; phylum Chloroflexota; class Dehalococcoidia; order SZUA-161; family SZUA-161; genus CAZGDV01. The sequence continues at coordinate 48,868 of CAZNOI010000008.1, read as the reverse complement.
CGGGCCCAGGACCTGGGCTTCTCCGTTGTTCAGGTGCTCCTCTTGCTGGTGGCATACAACGCCGTCTACGCGGCGGCGTCCACACCGGCCGGGGTGATTTCCGACCGGCTGGGAAGGAAGGACGTAATCATCGCGGGCTGGAGCATCTACGCTCTGACCTATCTGGGGCTTGCCCTCGCGTCGGCTGCGTGGCACCTGTGGCTCGTTCTCGCGGCGTACGGCCTGTACTACGGCATTGCGGAGGGGGTGACGAGGGCCTTCGTGGCCGACATCGTGCCGTGCGACAAGAGAGGGACGGCGTACGGTCTCTACCACACCGCTGTGAGCCTCTCGCTGCTGCCTGCAAGCCTGATAGCAGGCTGGCTGTGGCAGCTTGTGGGGCCGGAGGCGACGTTCTACTTCGGCGCGGGTATGGCAGCCTTGGCGCTGCTGGCGTTCGTGCTCTTCATCGTGGAGACCCCGCTTCCGGCGGAGTCAACTTGACGCATCCCGAAAACCTGCGTATCATGCCCTTGAATTCGCTCGCAGGAGAGTGCCGATGGCAAACAGAGTCGCTATATTCATCGACGGGAGCAACCTGTACCACGCGCTCAAGTCGAATTTCAACCGATATGACCTGAACTTCACGGAGTTTGTGAATAAGCTGTGCGGCACTCGCCCTCTCTTCAGAGCGTACTACTACAACGTGTTGCAGGACGCAGTCCAGCGGGCCGACGCGCATCGCGACCAGCAGGACTTCCTGGCCGCCCTTCGAGAGACACCATATCTTGAGGTAAGGCTTGGCGGCACGAAGCTGGCCCAGGGTGTGACGGTAGAGAAGGGCATCGACGTCATGCTGGTCACCGATCTCCTCAACTTCGCCTGGAGGGACCTGTATGACGTGGCAGTGGTGGTCAGCGGCGACGCGGACTTCGCGTACGCTCTGCAGGCGGTGAAGAACCTCGGCAAGTACGTGGAGATCGCGTGCTTCGAGAGCAATGTGTCACGCGACCTGCTGGACGTCGCTGACAGCAAGCAGGTTCTTGACAGGGACTTCTTCAAGTCGCTCTGGGCCCACAAGCGGCCCCCGAGGCGGAAGAAGAGACCTGCCACGAGGAGCACGGCATCCACTCAGGCCGAGAAACCCGCCTAAGGCTACCTGTCAGGACAGCTCCCTGAGCGCCTTGCGGAACATGTCCCGGTGGTGTTTCTCGCGCTCGAATGCGATCCGGAAGGACCTGGCTGCCTCTATCCTCCCCTCCTCCTCCGCCTCACGAATGAACTTGGGGTACATGGACGTGATTTCCAGGTCCTCGCCCTCGGCGGCATCGCTCAGGTTCTCCCTGGTGGACTTGACCCCGCCCATGACGACGAGGTGAGTGAGAGCATGGACGCTTTCCGCGCCGCCGGCCTCCTTGAAAAGCTGGGCGATCTCGACCATTCCCTCCTCGATGGCTCTGTGGGCGTAGGCGAGGTACTCGATGTAGGTCTGCGCCTCGTCGGCGAAGGCAATCTTGAGGTTCTCGTCTGTCTTCGACATGGCGCGCCTCCGGTGTTGTTCGATGGGTAGGGCCCGTACAGCTTAGCGCAGGCGGGTACCGGTTTCAAGATACTTCTCGTTGCCGGTCGTCGTCAGGAGCAGGGCGTATGGAGCGGAATCCGCCGAGTGCAGACCTACGATACCACGAGCCTCCGGAGAAGGCCGTTCAAATTGACAGGCAACAGGGCCGAAGGGTATCATTTTACGGGTTTGTGCGCTCGAAAGCAGGGTGCACGCCGAAGCTGAGAGGAGGTAACCAAGTGCCCTACGAGAACATCATTCTGGAGAAGGAAGGCTTCCTTGCGACTCTTACTCTCAACAAGCCTGAGCGAAACAACTCTTTCGATTTCCCGATGATGAACGAGATCGATGACGCAATCAACGACGTGGCCCAGGACCCTGAGATCAGGGCCATGATCATCACCGGCGCGGGCAAGGCGTTCTGCACCGGCGGCGATGTGAGCTATCTCGGGTCGCTGATCGAGGACAGGGCCGCTTTCTCCAGAACCACCATCGGTGACGCCGTACGCAGGATCGGGACCATGCCCACGACCGTGCTGAAGATTCGAAACATGATGAAGCCGGTGATCGCAGCCGTGAACGGCACCGCCGCCGGCGGCGGCATGGGTCTGGCGATTGCCTGTGACATGAGGATTGTCTCGGACAAGGCCAAGTTCAGTACCATCTTCATCAAGCGCGGCGTGATTCCCGATTGCGCGGCCACCTTCAACCTGCCTCGCCTCGTTGGTATGGCCAAGGCCTGCGAGCTGGTCCTGACCGGCAGAGTAATCACCGCCGACGAGGCCGAGCGTATCGGACTGGTGAACAAGGTAGTGCCTCATGACGAGCTGATGGAGGCGACTAGGGAGTTCGCCAACGAGATATCGCAGAACCCGCCGCTGGCCGTCGGACTGGCGAAGGCAGCGCTGTACAGGGGTCTCGAGGCCGAGGATATCGGCGGTCAGATGGACTACGAGAACTACACCCAGAACGCCCTGATGGGAACAGAGGACTTCCAGGAGGGCATCAACTCCTTCATGGAGAAGCGCGAGCCGGTGTTCCGGGGCAAGTAGCCGCAGGCAGAAGACGAAAGGGGCAACAGTTGGACTACAAGACAGTGCTCTACGAGAAGGACGGCAACGTGGCCGTCATGACCCTCAACCGTCCGGAAGTCAAGAACGCATTCGACGCTACCATGCAGGCCGAGATGGACGCGGTGGTGACCGAAGTCGCCAAGGATGTGGATGCTAGGGTGCTGATAATCACCGGCGCGGGCAAGGCGTTCTGTACAGGCGCCGACGTGGCGTATCTGATGTCGATTGGAGAGGAGCACAAGCTCCACCAGACGGCCATGGAGGAGATGATAAGGGGGGACAACAACATCCTGACGACCGTGATCAAGATCAGGAACCTGCCCAAGCCGGTTATAGCAGCGGTTAACGGCACGGCGGCGGGCGGCGGTCTCGCTCTCGCGCTGGCATGCGACTTCCGTGTCGCGTCCGAGCAGGCCCGATTCAACATGATCTTCACCAAGAGGGGCGTTGTCCCGGAGTCGGGCTCTACCTTCACTCTGCCTCGTCTCGTGGGGGCAGCCCGGGCGCTGGAGTTGATCTACACGGCGGACGCGGTGGACGCCACCGAGGCAGAGCGCATCGGCATGGTCAACCACGTCTACCCGGTTGATCAGCTCATGTCGAAGACCAAGGAGCTTGCCGCCAGAATAGCGCAGAATTCGCCTCTGGCGATGGGATTCTCCAAAGCGGCCATCTACAAGGGCATGGTGGAGACCGACATAGCCGCTCAGATGGACTATGAGGCGTACATAGAGAACGTTCTCTTCAGCACCGAGGATTTTCAGGAAGGCATCAAGTCGTTCATGGAGGGGCGTCCCGCCCACTTCAAGGGCAAATAGTCGCCGGTACAGGAGGAGCTGAATGGCCGTCGAAGGGCTTGACTTCACCAAAGAGGACGGAATAGCGCTGATTCGGTTCAACCGTCCGGAGAAGCTCAACGCCGTCACCGAGGCGATGAGGACTGAGGTGCACAGGATCGCTACCGATCTGCGCACCGACGAGGATACAAAGGTACTGGTGTTTACGGGTGCGGGCGAGGCGTTCAGCACCGGAGCCGACGCCAGCGAGTTGACAGCGGACTACAGCGGCCCAATCGAGCCGTACATACTCAAGAGGCCCCTGGGATGGTGGATACTGCCGGTGCGCCATTTCCCGAAGCCGACCATCGCGGCCATACCGGGTGTCATAGCCGGCGTCACGTTCTCTCTGGCGCTGGCATGCGATTTCAGGATCGCATCCGAGAAGGCCCGGTTCAGCATGGTGTTCGTGAAGCGCGGCCTGGTGCCTGACGGCGGCGCCACCTACTACCTGCCGCGCGTCGTTGGCACGTCGAAGGCCCTGGAACTGATGCTGATGGGAGACACGTTCGACGTGAAGAAGGCGGACGAACTGGGCCTCGTGAACCGGGTTGTGCCGCATGACAAGCTTATGGATGAGACCATGGACATGGCGCGGCGAATCGCGAACGGGCCATCGGTGGCGATCGAGCTTATCAAGCGGGGCGTCTACAAGGGCGCAGCCGGCGACCTGGAGTCACAGCTCGACTTCGAGACGCTGGCGCAGCGAATCTGTTTCCAGACCGAGGACTTCAAGGAGGGGATGGTGTCCTTCCTTGAGAAGAGGCCGCCGCAGTTCAAAGGGAGATAAGGGCGGTCAGGCCTCCGCGACGATGGGTGGGCGCTCGCCGGAGCGCCCCTTTCTCTTTTCCAGGCCCAGGCGGAGGGCCTGGCCGACAGTGGGCGCCTGGAGGACCTCGATTCCCGAAGGCAGCGATTGGCCGTCGGCTACCCTTGGAATAACGCACGTCTTGAAGCCGAGCCTGGCGGCCTCCCCCAAGCGCTTGTCGAGCTGGGATACGTGCCTCAGCTCGCCGTTGAGCCCGACCTCCCCCAGGACCACGGTGCGGGGCTTGACGGCACAGTCGCGGACGCTGGAGGCAATCGCCATCGCGATGCCCAGGTCGGCTGCCGGCTCTTTGACGCTTATGCCTCCTGCCACACTCGTGATGACGTCCTGACTGCCGAGCCCCAGACCGGCGCGCTTGCTCAGCACGGCGGCAACCATTATCATGCGGTTGAAGTCCAGTCCGTTGGCGTTCCGGCGTGGCTGGCCGAACATCGTGGGTGTGGTCAGGGCCTGAATCTCGACCAGCATTGTCCGCGTGCCCTCGAGTGTGGGTACTACGACCGAGCCGATAGCGCCCTCGTCACGCTGAGACAGAAACACCTTTGATGGATTGGCGACCTCGACCATTCCCCGGTCGCGCATCTCAAAGACGCCCACCTCGTTGGTGGACCCGAACCTGTTCTTGACGCCTCGGAGCAGCCGGTAGGAGCTGAAGTGCTCTCCTTCCAGGTAGAGGACGACATCAACTATGTGCTCCAGCGTATGCGGGCCGGCGATCGCGCCGTCCTTGGTCACGTGCCCCACTATGAAGACGGGAGTGTTGGTCGACTTCGCCCAGTTCATCAGTCGCATCGTGCACTCCCGCACCTGCCCCGTGCTTCCGGGTGCGGACTGGACATCGGCTGAGTGCACGGTCTGAATGGAATCGATGATTACCAGACGAGGCTGAAGGGCGGCTCCCTGCTCTGCAATGCAGGCGAGGTCGGTCTCCGCCAGCAGATACAATCCCTCCCCGGCAAGGCCGAGTCTCTCCGCTCTGATCTTGATCTGGTGCGCGGACTCCTCTCCCGAGACGTACAGGACGCTGCCCGCCTGTCTCGCGGCGGTGTCGGCGACCTGAAGCAGAAGCGTTGACTTGCCTATGCCGGGGTCGCCGCCGACGAGCACCAGCGAGCCGGGCACGATGCCTCCGCCCAGGACGGTATTGAGTTCATTCATCGGCAGCCTCAGGCGTTCCACCGAGTTAGCGGGCAGCCGGGACAACTCCTGAGGCACGCTGGCAGGATGAGCCGTGGACTCGGGTTTCCCGGGGGCGCTCTCGACGAATGTGTTCCAGCCGCTGCATTCGGGGCAGCGGCCCATCCATCTAGGGGTTTCGGTGCCGCACTCCTGGCAGACGAAGACGGTCTTCGGTCTGGGCATGGTCTGTCTTCAGCGTCGGTATTCGGCCTGCATTATACATGAGCCGGAGGCGAACAAGAAAGGAGCCCCGGTAAGGGGGCTCCCTTCTCAAGTATACTCGAACGTTTGCTGGGCCTAACTTTGCTCGGCGAGCTTGGCCATAATCCTGTCGCGGACGTTCTCCTGGACCAGCTCGATGCGCATGCCGTTGGTCTTGCCGGGGTCGAAGTGAGCGAAGGCCATGATTCCGACCATCTTGAGGTAGCAGATGTTCTCCAGGCCCTGCTCCTCCGCGTTGGCGACCTCCTTTTCGAGGTCCTCTACTTCGAAGCCGAGGTGGTGCACGCCCTCACCGTGCTCCTTGAGGAAGTCGGTGTAGATGCACTCACCGTCAACCACCTGCACCATTTCGAGCCTGATAGGCCCCATCTGCGTAAAGGTTACCTTCATTGTGTAAGGGCAGGGCTTGCCCTTGTAGATGACGTCAGGCGGCAACTGATGCTCGGCTATTTCCTCGAACTTCAGTCCGAATGCCTTGCTGTAGAAGTCTACGGCCTTCTCAATGTCCTTGACTACTATGGCCAGGTGATCGAATTTGAGGTCACCCAGCTTGAGCTGTGCCATCTCCGGTCACCTCCTTCTATAGCTCCAGGGCTGCCTTCCAGCCCTCCTTGACAGCCTCGAGTATGCGGCGTGGCTCGACGCAGTCACCCGCGGTCTTGACCTCGGATACCTTGCCCTCCAGGGCCTGTGCCAGGTCTGTGTTTGCCGTCGCACCGGTCGCGATGACGTATGTGTCCGCCTTGATGTTCTTCATGGCATCGGCTGCGATCTCGGCCATCGAGGTGATGCCGCCCCGGACATGTATGCGCGTGCCGGGCGGTGTAGCCAGCATGTACTGCGTGTTCGGCACCAGGCGGACCCCCTTGTTCTTGAGTCTGTCCACGAGGATCATCCTCATATCCGGGTTCATGCTGTCGGCCATATTCGCACTGCGCCTCATGACAGTGACCTCTTTGCCCTGGTCCACCAGGAACTCGGCCGTCTCGCATCCTACAAGGTCGCCGCCTATTATGGCCACCTTGTCGCCCACTCTGGCCCTCCCCAGCAATACGTCGTCGGCCATCACCACGTTCGGAAGGTCGCTGATGCCGGGCACCTGCTCATCCGTAGGCATGTTCGGCTTCACACCCGTCGCCACGATCACAGCGTCAGGCTTGCCCTTGGTCACATCATCGGCGGTGAGCTCTTTGCCCAGTTCCACCTTCACCTTGGCCTTCTTCAACTGGCCGGCCTGGAACTTGACGAACTCGTTGATCTCCGACTTGTGGGGCGGGACCGCAGCCTGAATCAACTGCCCGCCGAGCTTCCGGGTCTTCTCGTACAGTGTCACATCGTGACCTCTGAGAGCAGCAACTCTTGCGGCCTCCATCCCGGCGGGGCCTCCGCCCGCTACAAACACCTTCTTCCTCTTCTTGGCCGGCTTGATCTCGTACTCGTCCTCGCGCCCCAGCGCGGGGTTCACCACGCAGACTACACCGTCGGCCCAGGACAGGGTCTCAATACAGTTGTTGCAGTGTATGCAGGGCCGGATGTCGGCATCCCTGCCGGCCTTGAGCTTGTTGGGGGCTTCGGGATCCGCCTGGATGGGCCTGCCCATGCCTACAAAGTCGAGCATTCCTGCTCGCAGGGCCTTCTCGGCGACGTCCGGCTTCAGGCGTGCGGCCGCCAGCACCGGCCTGGTGCTCACCTTCTTGACCTGCTCGACCATCTCCAGATAGGGCGCGACACCGTGGGCTTCCACTGGACACATGGTGTAGTACTGCCAGGCGTAGTCATAGTAGCCGCCCTGGGAGAGGTGTATGGCGTCGGCACCGGCTTCAATGAACATCGGCACCTGTACGAGCGTATCCTGCAAGGTAACGCCGTATTCGGCTACCCTGCTGTTGGGCACGTAGAACACCTCGAATATGCTGGTGCGGCACCAGACGGGGAAGTTCTTGCCGACCTCTTTCCTGACGGCCTTCAGTGTATCGCACATGAAGCGAGCACGCTTCTCGACGCTTCCGCCGTATTTGTCCTTGCGCTGGTTCCAAACAGCGGAGCGGAACTGGGTTTGGCCGTTGATGTTGGCGCCGTGGATCTCCAGCGCGTCGAACCCTGCCGCCTTGGCTCTCCTTGCTGCTTCGACGAAGCGCTGTATGATCTGCTGTATATCGTCAACGGTCAATTCGGCGGGCAGCGTTGTCCCGAATACCGGCTTCTGTCCGGGTTTGGCCCATATGCTGCCGTGGTAGATCTGCAGGCAAGCCTTTGCCCCGTTGGCCTTGATAGCGTCGGCAAGCTTCTTCAGACCCGGGATGTACTTGTCGTCGTCGATATTGAGGCCGAAGGGCAGACCGGCTCCACCGGCCGTATCGATGTTGGCGTTCTCGATGATGTCCATGCCCACGCCGCCTTTGGCGCGAGCGACATGGTACGACATGAATCGGTCGGTCACTTCACCGCCGACGCATACATTGGTCCCCATGGGCGGATAGAAGAGACGATTCTTCAGTTGGAGGGTGCCAATCCTGCCCGGGGAAAACAACCTTTCGTACTGCGACTTGGCCATTTGACCTCCTTCCTGATTTGGTAGACAGTTCAGGCAGATTTGGATAGCTGGAGCGAAAATGAAATGCTCAGGAGAGCCCTTCGGCGTTGCGGGACGAACGCATCTGCCGACGGTTACGTGGCGGGCGACTTGCTATCCGGAGTTTCGTTGAACGGATACGGATGTGCGAGTGTCGGTGAAGGACGCCCGGGAGCATAGTGGATGAATAGTATCCGATTACCCACAGGTTGTCAATGGGCATGCGGCCGGGGGTAGTGATATGAAGAAGACCGCCGGAACCTCAAGCCCGGCGGTCTGGCACTCATAGCAGGCGATGAGGACGTCGTTCCTTGATCAGGTCGACGGGGTGACCAGCTCCCTGCTGCTGAGGACGATCTCCTCGTTCTGGCTGTCTATAAGTATGGTCTCCCCGGCATGGAAGCGGCCTTCGAGCAGGGCCTCCGAGAGCGGGTCTTCGACCATACGCTCAATCACGCGTCGGAGCGGTCGAGCGCCGAATGCCGGGTCATACCCCTTCTCGCCGAGCAGATCCTTGGCGGACTCTGTTATCTCGATCTTGATGCTCTTCTCAGACAACTGTGTCTCTATCTGAGACAGCATCATCTCGACGATCTTGCGGATATGGTCCTGGGTCAGCGCGTGGAACACAACCGTACCATCCAGCCTGTTCAGGAACTCCGGACGGAAGGTCTTCTTCGTCTCCTCGAGGACCTTGTCCTTCATCTTCTCGTATGATATCTGGGCCACCTTGGACTCATCGGCCCGAGACATGAAGCCTATCGTGCTTTCCTTGCGAATCGTCTCCGACCCGATGTTGCTGGTCATTATTATGATCGTGTTTCGGAAATCGACCTTCCGGCCTTTTGCGTCTGTCAGATGGCCGTCGTCGAATATCTGGAGAAGGATATTGAAGGCGTCAGGATGCGCTTTCTCGATCTCGTCCAGAAGTATAGCCGAGTATGACTTGCGTCTGACGGCCTCGGTAAGCTGTCCACCTTCCTCATACCCTACGTAGCCCGGCGGAGCCCCAACGAGTCGCGCCACTGCGTGCTTCTCCATGAACTCCGACATGTCCAGTCTGACCAGGGCGTCCTCACTGCCGAACATGAATTCGGACAGTGCCCGGACCAGCTCCGTCTTACCGACGCCGGTGGGTCCCAGGAACAGGAAGCTACCAATCGGGCGCCTCGGGTCCTTCAGGCCGGCCCGTGCCCTTCTAACGGACTTGGCGATCGCTACAATGGCCTCGTCCTGGCCCACAATCCTCTTGTGAAGGGCCTCTTCCATCTGAAGGAGCCTTGAGGTCTCGTCTGCCGCCAGCCGCTGGACCGGAATCCCTGTCCACATGCAGACGACTTCAGCGATGTGCTCGTCGGTGACGACCTTCTCCTCTGTATCGAGTTCAGCCTGCCACTGCTTGCGCATCTCCTCTATCTTATTGTTCAGCTCGATCTCGCGCTCGCGCAGCTCGGCTCCGTATTCATACTGCTGGCCGGCTATGGCCTCCTCCTTGTCTTTCCGCACGTTCTCCAGCGCCTTCATCGCCTCGTTGAGACTCAGTGGGAGGCTGGCGCGCTTGATGCGAAGTCGAGAGGCGGCCTCATCTATCAAGTCGATTGCCTTGTCAGGCAGGAAGCGGTCGGGTATGTACCTGGCGGCCAAGCCGGCGGCTGTCTTGAGGGCTTCCTCCTCGATGCTTAGCCGATGGTAGTCCTCGTAGCGGCCCTTGATTCCGCGCAGGATGTCGACGGTCTGGTCTACGGTCGGCTCGTCGACGACTATGGGCTGGAATCTCCGCTCGAGGGCCGCGTCCCGCTCAATGTGCTTCCGGTAATCGTCCAGAGTGGTGGCGCCGATGCACTGCAGTTCGCCGCGTGCCAGCGAGGGCTTCAGAATGCTGGCCGCATCGACAGCCCCTTCGGCTGCGCCCGCTCCGACCAGAGTGTGTATCTCGTCTATAAAGATGACGCAGTTGCCTGCCGTCTTGATCTCCTCGATGACCTTCTTCAGCCGCTCCTCGAACTCGCCCCTGTACTTTGTGCCCGCGACGAGGGAGCCGATGTCTAATGTGAGAAGCCTCTTGCCCTGGAGGGTCTCAGGCACATCGTTGGCCCCAATACGATGGGCAATCGCCTCTGCTATGGCCGTCTTGCCGACACCGGGCTCGCCTATGAGTACCGGGTTGTTCTTGGTGCGCCTGCTGAGCACCTGAATGACCCGCTCAATCTCCTTCATGCGCCCGATGACGGGGTCAAGCTTGCCCGCCCGGGCCGCGGCGGTCAAATCAACGCCCAGTTGATCTACGGTCGGCGTCTTGGTTGTCGGACGCGGGCCGCTGTTTGCCTGCTGAGGGTTGGTCTGGCTGAGGATACGGTTGATTTCCGAGTGAACGCGCTCGACGGTAACGCCGAGGCTCTCAAGGACGCCGGCGGCCACTCCCTCGCCTTCCCGCAGCAGTCCAAGCAGTATATGCTCGGTCCCGATGTACTGATGCCCCAGGAAGCGGGCTTCGTCGACAGCGAGTTCGATTACGCGCTTGGCTCTGGGTGTAAGACCGACATCACCCTGGCTGGTCCCCTCGCCACGGCCGATAATGAACTCGACTGCGGCCCTGATCTTGTTCAGACCGATGCCGAGATTCGACAAGACCCTTGCGGCCATTCCTTCCTCTTCTCGAACGAGACCAAGAAGGATGTGCTCTGTGCCGATGTAGTTATGGTTGAATCTCCTGGCCTCTTCCTGGGCCAGGGCCAGCACCTTGCGAGCTCTCTCGGTGAACTTGTCGAATCTGTTACTCATTGCTCGCCCCCAGAACCATCCTACACATCAAGAATACGAGTACATGCCCTTGCAAGTCCGATTTTACCACACGGGGTCTCACGAAGAAAATAGCCCAAATTTACCATACCTACGAAAAAATCTGGGCTATTCGTGTGGGAATCCTGGCGGCGGCATATTTTCCACGGGGAGTCGCCTCCCGAGTATCGTCTGCGCTGGGGCTTTTCACTTCCGTGTTCGGGATGGGAACGGGTGGGGCCGCCCCGCTCTAGCCACCAGGAAACTCCATCTATATTCGATTGTACTGACTTCTAGAAGAGGTCCTCGTTACCCTCCGGCATCCTGCCGTGTTCTTGAAGGAACTGCTGTATGAGCTCGCTCTCGCGCATAGTATACATTAGCGTTTCTTCATAATGCAAGTACCTGACCTTCTGCATCCATTCGTCATCCGGATCAAGTGACTTTAGTTCCTCCCTGATGCTCGTCCCACTACCTATATAGATAACGTCCTTGTTTTCGTCGAACAGCCTGAAGACCCCATCCGCGTCTGGTGCGGCCTCCACGTGCTCCTCACTGAACTCCAGCCAGTCGCTCGGCGGCTCCGGTGGCGTGGATATCTGCAGCCTTACATGGCACTTCAGGCACCTGGCGGCTTCCCTGTGCGCCATGTCTTCGTCGTAGCCGAGATACACCTCGTCGAATCCGGAGGCTCGTTTGCCCGGATCCATCGCCGGCATCGCGACCCGACTCCTGTCATAGAAGTCCTCGTCCCGACCGAAGTACGAGTCGGTCTCTCTGGATACGGATGCCGGCATGTCGATGTCGCCGCTTCCGCCAAGGTAGCGATCGATCGAGGCTGCGGCCTTGCGTCCTGATGCTATGGCCTCGATGACCGAGGCCGGGCCGGTAGCTATGTCACCGGCGGCGAACACGCCCTTCGTGGCTGTGGCCAGAGTATCGGCATCGGTCTTGACCCTGCCCCCGGCAAGCACCGGGAGCTCGAACTCGTCGGGGACTTCCGGCTCCTGTCCTATCGCCGCAATGATGGTGTCACAGGTGACATCGAACTCGCTGCCTTCGATGGGAACAGGCCGCCTTCTGCCGCTCGAATCCCGTTCACCCAGCTCCATGCGCTGACACTGCAGGGCGAGCCCGCCGTCGTTCCTCGATATGCCAACGGGTGCCGCCAGATACTCGATCCTGACGCCCTCTTCCAGAGCGCCCTCTATCTCCTCTTCGGCCGCGGGCATCTCCTCGCGGGACCTGCGGTACAGGATGCTGACATCCCCCGCGCCCAGCCTGAGGGCTGTCCGGGCGGCATCTATGGCGGCGTTGCCACCGCCGACAACGGTGACCCTCTCGCCGACCTGAGGGGGCTTCCCGAGATTGACTTCTCGCAGGAGCGAGACGGCCTGCATAAGGCCATCGCCGCTCTCTCCTTCGACCTTCATCTTGAGACCCGCGTGTGCGCCGGTGGCCAGCAGTATGGCATCATAGCCCTGCTTCCAGAGTTCATCCGGCGACTCGATTCGACTGCTGGTCCTTATGTCAACGCCGATCTCCTTGATTGCCTCGATTTCGGCATCGAGAACGTCTGAGGGCAGCCTGTATCTCGGTATGCCGACCCGCATCATGCCGCCGGGCTCAGGCAAACCCTCGAAGACCGTTACCGAATGGCCGAGGACGGACAGGTAGTAGGCTGCGGTGAGACCTGCGGGGCCGGAGCCCACAACTGCCGCCTTCTTGCCCGTGGGTTGCCCCGCTGACCGCTTCGCGGGGCCCAGGCCGTTTCCTTTCTCGGAAGCGGCCCTCTTGATACTGCATATAGCGATCGGCTCATTGAGTTCCCCGCGCCTGCATGCATCTTCGCAGGGATGGAAGCAGACACGGCCCAGCACTCCGGGGAAGGGCACCTTCTCGCGCACGACTTCCAGCGCCTCTGCGAACCTGCCTTCGGCAGCCAGGCCAATGTAGGCCGGCACATCTATCCCCGCAGGGCAGGCCGTGGTGCAGGGCACGAGTTGGCTCTCGCGGTCCACACGCTTGATGCCCTTGTCCAACAGAGCCCCGGTCGGGCAGACCTCGACGCATGCACCGCAGAACTTGCACCCGGATTCCTTGAGAGTCGGCGCGATCGGACCCGCGATGATCTCGCCGCCCCGGTTGATGAAGCCCAGAGCGCCTATTCCCCGTACGTCGCGGCACACGCGAACGCAACGGGTGCAGCCGATGCACAGGTTGTAGTCCTGTTTGAAGAGGGGCTCATCTTCCTTCACCGGCAAGTCCCTGTAGAGATAGCGGGGTGTGTTCGGGTCAATGCCTATGAAATGGGAGACTGGCTCGAGCTCGCAGTACCCCAGCTTTGAGCAGCAGCGCTCGAGGGGCGGTACGCTGTTGGGACAGGATTCGAAGGGACTGCAGCCCTCGCGCTGGGTGCAGGTTATGCAGGCGTGGGGATGCCTGGCCAGGATGGCCTTCAGCCTCTCGCGACGCATATCCTGGACTTCCGGAGTGCTGGTGTTGACGACCATACCTTCTGCGGCGACCAGGTCGCAGGAGCGCTGAGGAGCCGTCATACTCTCTACTTCCACGACGCAGAGGCCGCAGCCCTCGAATTCAGCGTCCGGGTCGGTGCTCTCGTAGGCGGTGTCACCCAGGTAGATAACCTTCTCCGGCTTGGCCCCTGAGGCAGGCGGAAGGTCCGGGTGCGAGCAGAGCGCTGGTATATAAATGTTCGCCCTTCGCGCAGCTTCGAGCACGGTCTTGCCCTGCTCGATCTCGACCTCTGTACCGTCGATAGTCAGCCTGACTATGGCCATTGCAGTCCCTCCAGGGGAGATTATAGACTCGCTGCAGATTCGCGGTCAACGAACCAGTCCAGGCGGCGCCTCGTTTGGCGATTGCGGTCGGAGGAAAGCGAGCGGCTCGCCGGCCCGGCGAGCCGCTCTCGCGCTCGGTATCAGGGGGTCCTTCCTAGAAGAGGCCGCTGACCTTTCCGGTGTTGACGTCCACGTCGACTCGCCTGAAGGCAGGGTTGGAGCCGGTCCCCGGCATGAGGCTGATAGTGCCGGCCATCGGACAGAGGAATTTGGCTCCCGAATAGATCAGGATGTCGCGTATGGGTAGCGTCCAGCCCTTGGGCACGCCCTTCAACGTCGGATCATGAGTCAGGCTGAGGTGGGTCTTCACCATCATCGTCGCGTAGTCGTTGAAGCTGGGGTCGCTCTCCATCATTTTGGCTTTCTGCTCGGCCTCGGGCGTCCAGCTCACCCCGTCGGCGCCGTAGACCTCCTTGGCAATGAGCGCCACCCGGTCGCGCAGCTTGGTATCCATGTCATAGAGGAAGTTGAACTTCGGCTCTTCCTCGCAGGCATCAATAACCGCGTCGGCCAACTCGAGAGCACCGTCTCCGCCATCCGCCCAGTGGGTGGACTTGGCACAGCGCGCGCCGGCAGCTTCGGCGGCCTTCCTCACGACGGCTATCTCGGCCTCGGTATCCGTATGGAAGACGTTGATGCACACCACCGGGTTCATGCCCGACTTCCGGATCGTGTTTATGTGGTGGACCATGTTCGCGCAGCCCTTCTCCACCAGCTCGATGTTCTCCTTCGTGTACTCCTCGGGCAGGGCGATTCCAGGGGTCACCTTCGGGCCGCCGCCGTGCATCTTGAGGGCGCGAATGGTGGTGGTCAGCACCGACACGTGGGGCTTGAGTCCACTGTAGCGGCACTTCACGTTCCAGAACTTCTCGAATCCGATGTCCGCCGCGAAGCCGCTCTCGGTAACGTGGTAGTCGAACATCTTGAGTCCGATGCGGTCGGCTATGATGGATGACTGACCGACAGCGATGTTGGCGAACGGTCCCGCGTGCACCATGCACGGCTGATACTCGGCTGTACACATCAGTGTGGGGTTGATGGTGTTGCGCATCCAGGCGGTCATCGCGCCGCCGACCTCGAGGTCACCGGTCTTGATGGCCTTGCCGTTCTTGTCGAACGCCACTGTGATCTCGTCGAGGCGCTGCCGCAGGTCGGCCAGGTCATTGACGATCGAGAGGATGGCCATGCACTCGGAACCGACTGCGATGCCGAACCTGGACTGCATGGTGTAGCCGTCCATGCGGCCGCCCAGACCTATCACTATGTTGCGAAGGCTCTGGGCGCAGAAGTCCATGATCCAGCCCATCTCGACGCGCGTCGGGTCGACATCCAGCCGGCGCATCCCCGTGAGCCTTTGAAGCTGCTCATCGTTGTAGTTGCGCTCGTGCTGCATCCTTGATGTGAGGGCCACCATTGCCAGGTTGTGGGCGTTCATGATGTCGTTGATGTCGCCCGTGAGCCCGAGCGAGAACTCGGTCATGGGAATCAGCAGGGAGTTGCCGCCGCCTGCTGCTGTCCCCTTGACGTTCATGGTCGGGCCGCCGGAGGGCTGCCTGAGGGCTCCGCCCACATTCTTGCCCCTCTTGCCCAGGCCTTCCATGAGGCCGCACGAGGTCGTACTCTTGCCTTCGCCCAGCGGGGTCGGGGTGATTGCGGTCACCTCAACGTACTTCCCGTCCGGCCTGTCCTTCAGCCGGTTCATGATCTTGAGGAAGTCCAGCTTGGCCAGCCTCCCCATGGCCAGGACCTCTTCCTTCTCGAGGCCCAGCTTCTCCTGCCACTCGTCCGGGGTTGGCATCTTCTCCTCGGCCAGTTCGGAGATCTGCCAGTCCTTCAGCTTGGTCGCATCATATGCCACAGATTACCTCCTTCTGTGTTCGACGAGTTCGACGAACTGTCTTGCGTGGCTCGTGCAATGGCCCGGGGTCGATGCCCCCGACCCCGTGGCGCTACTTCTTCGCTCGGGCGGCGCGCCGCTCAGCGGCGACTACTGTGTTCTGCATCAGCATGGTTATGGTCATGGGGCCGACGCCTCCCGGGACAGGCGTGATGGCGCTGGCCTTCTCCTTTACAGGCTCGAACTCCACATCGCCCCTTAGGTCCGCCACCATCTTGTTAGGGTCCTTCTTGCTGGGCTTCATGCCCACCCGGTTCACGCCGACATCTATGACGACTGCGCCTTCCTTGACCATATCGGCCTTGATGACCTCCGGCGAACCCATGGCGGCTACGAGAATATCGGCCTGCCGCGTGAAGAGGGCCATGTCCTTTGTCCCCGTGTGTACGACCGTAACTGTGGCGTTGGCACCTTTCGCCTTCTGTACGAGCATGGCCATCAAGGGCTTGCCTACGATGTTGCTGCGGCCGCAGATGACCACGTGCTTGCCCTCTGGTGAGTTGCCGCTGCGGCTCATCAGCACCATTGCGCCGTGCGGCGTGCAGGGCATGAAGAAGGGATCGCCTATCAGCATCTTGCCCACGTTTACGGGATGGAACCCGTCGACGTCCTTGGCCGGATCAATCAGGTTGAGCACCTTGTCCGCGTCGATATGCTTCGGGACAGGAAGCTGAACCAGGATACCGTCCACGTGCTCGGCCTTGTTGTTCTCCTCGACCTTTGCCAGCAACTCCTCCTCCGTCGCGGTCTCGGGCAGGACGTACGTCTCGGACCAGACCCCTATCTCTTCGGCCGCCTGCTCCTTGCCCGTAACGTAGGAGACCGATGCCGGATCTTCGCCGACCCTGATGATGACCAGGCCGGGGGTCACGCCCTGCTCCTTGAGCTTGGCCACGCGCTCCTTAAGCTCGGCCCTGATCTCCCTTGCCACCTCGGTGCCTGAGATGATCTTCGCTGCCATATCCTCTGGCCTCCTTATCCTCATTGTCGGCCGGCCGGTGGGGCAGGCCGCACACTGCCTGGTATCAAGCGCAGCAAGGCCATATCGGCCTGTAGGTCATCCGGGAATCGGAACGAGTAAGGTGGAATCTGAGAAGCCGGTGGAAACTCGAGTGTGGTGGTTGTGGTAGCGGGGTGTATGTTGCTTTGTCAGTCTGCCGGACGTCTGAGCTGCGATGGATGAGGCCTATCCGCAATTTGCCCTCCAGCCCATACGCGGGCATTATAGCACAGGGGTCGGAGGGGCGCAATCTGCTTTGAGCCGTTTGCGTGCCGGACTGAAGGGCTGTACCATCTCGGCGGGGCGGCCTTCGGCCCTGCAGACCGCATACTGCTCGGAAAAGGGCGCTTTGCCTCAAGGAATGCTCAGAAGCGTTGAATTCGGTGGTATAATAGCTGCCAATAGCGGAAGCGGGAGGGGCCATGAAAAGCTCAGTGTTCATTATCGGGGCGGTACTCATCCTGGTGCTGGCGATTAGTGCGGTTGCGTGCGAAGAAGGCCAATGGCCTCCATCGCCGACGCCGGCGCTGACTGAGACGGCGACTCCAGCGCCGACCGAGATGCCGTCGCCGACGGTCGTGCCCACAGGGACTCCGGTCGTTACGGCGACCCCTGCTGCAACGCCAATCGTGAGCCCAACGCCTTCGGCAACATCGACCCCTGCCGGCAACGTGACCCCGACTGCATCGCCGACGCCCACTTCTACTCCCGACGGCAACGTAACCCCGACGTCCACCCCGACTGTTACGCCTTCTCCGACGCCGAGCCCCACGCCGGAGCCCACACCCACACCCACCCCGACGCCCGAGCCGACACCGCTGCCGGCCGATGCGTACCGGGTGGGTGACAATCCGGTTGCCCTGGCCTATGATGGGTCGCATGTCTGGGTGGCGAACCACGACAGCGGCACCGTCACCAAGGTGAGGACCAGTCCCCCTCAGGTTCTTGCCACATATGCCGTAGGCGGCAACGTCAGTGGTGTGGTGGTTGATGGCGCCAACATATGGGTGGCCAACGCGGCCGATGACAATATCATGATGCTTCATGGCAACACAGGGCAGATCGCGGCGACCTACGGCGTCGGCGACCAGCCCAGCGCCGTGGCGATCGACGGGGCCTTCATATGGGTGGCGAACGAGGGTGACAACACAGTAATGAAGGTCAGGACGTCGAACGGTGAAGTGGTACGGACGTTCGACGTTGGGACTGCGCCTAGGGACTTGCTGGTCAATGGGGACTACATCTGGGTTGCGAACTGTGGCAGCAATAACCTCACTAAGCTGAGGTCATCAACTGGAGATACACTGGCGACATACGATTCGGGCGATTGTCCCTGCTCGCTGGCCGTGGACGGGGACTACATCTGGGTGGCGAACTCGGAAGACGACAGCCTGATGAAGATCAGGTCGTCGAATGGCAACGTACTGGCGACATACAGTCCGGGTGATGAGCCTCGCGCCGTTGCGGTGGCTGGAGACCACGTCTGGGTGGCGAATGCGGGCAGCGATACCCTGTTGAAGCTCAGAAGCGCCACGGGGCAGGTCCAGGTGACCTACGACGTCGGCGATAGCCCGGCAGCGCTCGTCCATGACGGGTCCTTCATCTGGGTGGCCAACTCCGGCAGCGACGACATAATGCGCAAGTAGCCTCGCAGTGCATTCCTGGGCCGGAGTGCGAGCCAAGCCCCCTCGGGCGCCCTGACATGATGTTCTGGGTGCCGCATAGCGCTGTTATCACTAGTAGGGGAACTTTCTCATGCCCGCCGACGTCTACTGTTAGTTGGTATACTGATTTCCGAGGTCGGCTGGCGGCGACATAGAGGGGGCTCCGGACCCGGGGAGAACTGGACGGTGTGGGTCGCGTAGTTCCCTCGCGTATGTAAGGGAAATGTAATAGTCCGGCCCGGACAGTCCGGGCAGGGGTTGACAAACCTACCAAAAAGTGCTAAAAGCTAACAGTCCGTAGGCAAATGAAGGGGGGAGGGACTTATCCACAAGCTGGCGCCGGAGGGCAGGGAAGCTCCAGTCCGCCAGTCCATGCGTCGTTGAGGTTGATGCGATACAGTGGACAGCGGGAGAGGGGCGCAGCTACAATCCGGTGCCTGGGTAAAGCCGGGGCTGGTACTTTTGGGGGACTTGACAGCCGAGAGGGCCCCTGTGTAGAATGAGCCAGCGTGTCTTTTTTGGCATCAAACCTGCTGAAAGCTGACATCTGGTGAGCAAAGCTGAGGAGAGAGTAACCAGGTGCTTTCGGCGTGGAAGGGGGTGGTTTCATATAGGTGTTAACTGAAGAAGGACTGCATTTACGAGGGCAATGTACCATTTGTGATTTGCCCGTAGAAAGGAGAGGCTAGATGACGAGAACATTCCCAAACTTAGTACGATTGCTTGTCGTGCTGGCGATGGTGTGTGGCTTCGTCGTGGCTACGGTGACACCGGCTGCCGCGGTGGAGGGTGGCACCCCCAAGTTGACGCGCGCCAACGCAACGCCAGCTACGGCGGGAGAGCAGGTCGGCTGGGAGTTCGTGATGCAACCGGGGCAGCCCGGGAACCTCACGGCTGGTGACACGATTACCATCACATTCCCCGATGAGTGCACTCTGCCCAGCTCGATCAGCAAGTCGCTTATCTCGATCACGGGTACGGCGACGTACGTGACTGCTGACTTCAGTCAGTCCGGAGCTGCAGACCCGGCGATCTCGGGGCAGCAAGTGATCATAACCATTCCGCCGAGCGGCTTCGTGAAGTATGGCGGCGATGCCACCATCAGGATATCACAGGCTGCCGGCATCACCGCCCCCAACATAGCCTACACTGCTGCAGACCAAGAGTACCAGTTCCGGATCGCGACAAGCCAGCAGACTACCGGAAATACAACCTACGCTGGATTCATTCCGAAACTGTCGATAAACCCGAAGGAGGGCGACAGGAACACCCAGGTCACAGTGACCGGCAAGGGCTGGCGGCCGAACCAGTCCATCACCATTGGGGGCGCTCTCACAGGTACGGGGCTGACCGCTGCGGACGGCACGTTCTCGCTGACTGCGTCGCCCACGGGTGTCGGGACTGCTGTCTCGTGCCTCGACGGTACGGGCCGGGGTACCTCCAGTGCATCCACTACGGTTCACACTTGGCATGGGGTAACCGAGCCCACCTTCACGCTGAAGGCGCGGGTTACGGTGGATCCGACTGAGATCCTGCCCGGCGGTTCCTTCACCATATACGGGTACGACTTCAGCACTGAGGGCTACATAGACTCGAACACCGTGCTGGTAGCCGGCTCGAATATGACGCATTCCGGCGTTGAGTGCACCACCATCGATGCCTACGGTGACTCGAATGACTGTCAGATCACCATCGCAAACGGGCCGTACACCACGTATGGTGCGAAGCAGGTCACGGTAACCGACAAGGTGAATGGCCCAGGGTATCCGGAGGGTGCTGCCAACAACACGGCCTACGCGTCGATAACCATCAAGACGCCGACGGTCACGGTCGACCCGGCCAGTGCGGCGCCCGGCACGATGGTTACCATCAGCGGCAGCAACTTCGACAAGAGCGGCAGCATCGCCATCGGATCGCTTACCATCGGAGGTACGGCCTGGAACGACGCTGCTATCACCATCGATGGCCCTGGAAGCTGGACGTACAGCAAAAAGATACCGACGGCTGCGAAGGCCGGTACGAACGCGGTCATTGCTACTTCGGCGAACAGCGCGCAGGGCAAGACGGCCGTGACGGTCGGCTCCCGCGCGTTGACACTCAATCCCACATCCGGGCCGTCGGGTACCCAGGTCACGGTAAGCGGCTCCGGCATGACCGCCAGCGGCACGATTGCAGCTGGCAGCCTGACCTTCGCCGGCACCGGCTGGAATACGAGCACGTACAACTCCGGTGCGATGACGATCGACTCCCTGGGGAACGTCGAACCCGAGACACTTCGCGTGCCGACGGGCTCGACAATAGGTGCTAACACCGTCCAGGCCACGGACAGCGGCGGCCTGACAACGAAGGGCACGTTCACCGTCACACAGCCGACGATTGAAGTGACGCCGACCACGGGCTACAAGGGCGATACGGTGACCGTACATGGCACCGGATGGGTGCCCGGGACTCTGGGACTGGTAACAGTGACCTTCAACAACAACACAAAGGTCACAAGCACTCCGGATGCCAACGGCGAGTTCACGGCACAGTTCGCCATACCGCTGAACGCGAACTCCGGACAGCTCATCGGGGCAAGCGACAGCTACAACAACTCAGCAGCGCCGGTTGCGTTCATCATCGGCGACCCGGTCCTGTCCATCGACCCGACCACCGGCCCGGTGGGAACGAACGTGACTGTCTCCGGTCAGGGCTTCCAGCCGCAGAGTGCGGTGTCAGCCCTGACGATCGGTGGAGGCAGCGTACTCGGCACGACCACGGTTGTGACGGATGCTGTCGGTGCCTTCGCGACCACGTTCATGGTGCCGGGACTTGCTACTGGTGCTCAGACCGTGAGCGCCACGGTCTCCGGCACGACTGCGAGCACTTTCTTCACGATCACGGAAGCTCCGCCGACAGTGGCTACCGCGCTGAACGGGATCAGCGAGCAACTGGTAAGGGTCTGGGGATACAATGCCACGGATGGATGGCAGATGTATGACCCGGCCGACACGGTTGGCAGCGATCTCGAAAGCCTGGTCGCCGGTGAAGGCTACTGGATCAAGGTGACCGAGGATACCCAGCTCATCTATGGCGGCAACACGTATAACTTCACCGCGGGCTGGAACCTGAAAGGCTGGCAGGGTTAAGAGAGGACATGGGGTTCCCTGAGGGGCCGCTTGCGGCCCCTCAGGGACACCAGTCAAGCACGGAGAGGAGAGAAGTATGACAAAACTGAGATTGCTTGCTCTGCTGGCAGTGGTGGCGCTCGTCCTCTCGCCGGCCATGGCCCTGGCACAGGGCGGCATGAGCCTGCCGTGTCGCTGGTACGGCACGGTGCAGGTTAATGGCGCTGATGTACCGGACGGAACCATGATTACGGCCACAATTGAGGGCGATACGTACAACGCAGCCACTCCGGCAGTTTACGGCGCTTCGACATACGCGCTGGAGATAGAGCCGCCGGAAGGCACCACCTACACGGAGGGCGCCGAGGTTACCTTCATGATCGGCGATCAAGCCGCCGATCAGACGAGCGCGTGGGAAGCAGGCGGCAACATCGAGCTCAACCTGAGCGTCGGTGAAGCCGGCCCGACACCGGTACCTGGCACGGGCATAACGGGGGTCGAGGTGAACATGCTCGAGCCCGGAGCTACGGCCAGTGCGGAGATCAACGATGCCGGCGTCCTGATCCTGAACATCCCGGGCGGCGAGCAGGGCCCACAGGGTCCGGAAGGCCCCGAGGGACCCAAGGGTGACACCGGGGAGCAGGGTGAACCCGGCTCCGACGCCTCCATCGTGATCCCGATCATCGCGCTCGTGATTGCGGTTATCGCAATCCTGATGTCTGTCGCGGTCATGCGACGCAAGGTGTGATAGCTCAGGCGCGAATGGAACTACAGCGAGAAAAGCCGTCCGCCAGCCAGGCGGACGGCTTTGTCTATCTATCGCAGGTCGATAGAGGAAAATCTCGTTTTGATTATGTCTAATGGTTGACAAGCCGCGGACTTATGCATTAATATCCAGCGCGAGGCAAAGCTCCCTGGAGGGACTGCTCTTGCCGGCGCAGATGGCCCCCCGAGCAACACGGCCAGTCCAATAGGACTGGACTGCCGGTTGCCAAAGCCTGCGGACATCAGGTGCTGCGCCGGGGTTGCAGACCAGCCCAATTGATGTTCCGGTCAATCGGGAGATAGGTTGGCCGAGACCTGGAGGTAAACGATGAGGGTCGGAGTAATCGGAATAGGGCAGTGTGGGGGCAGGATTGCAGATGTGATGACATATCACAGTCTCTGGGGAAGGCACAAGGGCATCGTTCCGTTTTCGATAGCCGTCAACTCCGCCCAGGCCGACCTGCTCGGGCTTAAGACGATTGCGAAGGAAGACCGCATTCTGATGGGCCAGACCGTGGTCAAGGGGCACGGAGTCGGCCTCAACAGGAAGGTCGGAGCGAAGGTGGCCAAGCACGGTCTCCACTCCGTCATGCATGCGGTCACGGAGAAGGTAGTGCACCACGTGGATGCCTTCCTGGTCGTCGCCGGACTGGGCGGCGGCACGGGCTCCGGCGGGGCGCCCATAGTCGTGTCCAAGCTGAGACAGGTGTACGAGGAGCCCATCTACTTCCTTGCTGTACTGCCGAGCGAGGACGAGGGCCAGCTCATGGCCATGAACGCGATTGAGTGCCTCCAGGAGATGGAGGGGCTGGTCAACGGCATACTGCTTTTCGACAACGATGTGTGGAAGAAGGAAGGGCGGCCTCTCGAGACGAGCTACAGCATCATGAACTATGAGCTGGTCAAACCGATGCCGCTCATGCTGGGTGCAGGGGAGACCGAGAAGCACAAGGTCGGCATCAAGGTGATAGACGCTTCGGACATCATAAACAGTTGGTCCGGCTTCTCTTACATAGGGTACTCGGAGATGAAGGCTCGGGCCGGCAAGGAGCGCTTCAGCCTCTTCAAAAAGAAGAGTTCCATAGACCAGCTCGACCCGGCGATGCGCTGCTACACGGTAATCAGAAACGCGGCTACGCTGCGGCTGACCGGGGAGGCGGATATCAGCAAAGCCCGGAAGGCCCTGATGATTGTCGCCGGGCCTCCCGAAGAACTGAACATGGAAGGGTTCTCTCACGCCAAGAACTGGCTGGAGAACGCCATCGCTACGTCGGAGGTCCGGGGTGGTGACTGCCCTATCAGGGGGTGGGATACCGTTGCCGGACTGGTGCTGCTGTCGGGGTACACGGAGATCCCGAGGCTCGGCGTGCGCATGAACAATGGCCTGGATGCCCCCGCTACGAGGGCCGCCGGCCTGACGCGCGAAGCCGAGTTGAACCTGTAGCAGCACTGCAACAAATCAGACGTTTCTCTGGGGGAACGCAACATGGTGAAACCGCTATGGTGGGTACCTGTTCTGCTCTGCCTGGTCGCGGGCATCATATTCCTGATACCGGGCGGAAACGGCGCAGGTCCTAACCCTGTATATGACGCTATCGTACCGCTGGCGCCCATAAGCTCGATCGTGGTATGGATCCTCGGATGGATTGTGCTCATGATCGGCCGCTGGTCGACCAACCGGCCCATGCGCCCCATGTAGGGGGTTCCGCTGCGCGCGGGTACGCGTCTTCGAACGTGGCAGCGGGAGGATAGCAGCCCTACCGGTAGTCGAGGAGCATCACCCTGGTCTCGATCGGCAGGGTGGACTTCGTGACGTTCAGCTTGGGTTGTGGCTCTGTCTCTTGGAGTCCCATTTCCTTCAGGAAGCGTTCGGCGGGCTCCAGTTCGAGCGTTACGGCATCAGTCTTGTAGTGCATCGGGATGACGAGCCTGGGTGTCAGCAGGCTTATCGTCTCGGCTGCCTGTGACGCGCCCAGCGTCATCACGCCGCCGATCGGGATCATGAGTATGTCGGCATCGCCGATCTGCTCGAGCAGTCCCGGTGTCGGAACGTGTCCAAGATCGCCAAGGTGGCATATCCTGAGGTCCTCCATCTCCATGAAGAAGACAGTGTTCTTCCCCCGTACAGCCCCCTTCTCGTCATCGTGATATGTCTTGATTCCGCTGATGAACACGTTGGCGATCTCGTACTCGCCGGGTCGACGCACGACCTTCGGAGTCCCGCTGATATGGTCAAGGCAGGCATGGTGCGGGTGGTCGTGGCTGATGGTTACGATGTCGGCCGTCGGTTTCTTGGCCGGATACCCCAGCGACTTGTCGAAGGGGTCGGTCACTATCACAGCCTGTTTCCCCTTGATCCTGAAACAGGAGTGACCCAGCCAGGTTATTTCCATAGCCTTGATCTCCTCCCGGCACTAGTCGGGCTGTCTGACCCAGCCCGCCTTGTTCGCCAACCAGCTTACGCCAAACAGCAGGACAAGGCAAACCCCGAATCCAGTCAGATTCAAAGGCTCAAGGTAGCCGACCCCCAGGCGGTTGAGGGCCAGAGCGGTCCCGCCTCCGCCGATGATCCCGGCGAGCGCACCGAAGTGATTGACCCGCAGAGCGCCCTTGTAGAATCCGGCGACCACCGGTATCACAATCCCGCTTGTGAATATCGTGTAGGCCAGCAGCAGCGAGCTGATTATCCCCCCCGCGTAGAGGGCGACCAGGAACGATACACCCCCTAGACCCACTATGGCTACCCTCGATATGAGCAGGCTTCTCTCCTCGGTCAGGCCGCCGGTGGACTTGCCAATGACGTCTTCCGTGAGTATGGTGCTCGTCGTCATCAACAGCGTGTCCGCCGATGACATGATGGCGGCGAGCAGGGCTGCTACAACCAGGCCGCTCACGCCCACCGGCAGGACGTCGTTGATCACAGTGGGGAAGGCGAGTTCGGAGGCTTTGACGGCACCGAGATCGGCATGCTGGGCGATCAAGTCCGGGAACAGCACCACGGCACCCATTCCTATCAGCACGACGACGAAAGCAATCGGTATGGCGAGGGCGGCAGCCCCGAGTGACGCCGCTCTGGCAACGTTCCCGTCGCGGGCACAGAACAGCCGCGAGTATATGTCAGGGCCGACCACGTAGGTGGAACCGGTGAGCACGAGGAGCGTCACCAGGTTTGTCCAGGTGAAGCTGTCATTCAGTGGGAAGGAGGTGTGACCCGCCGGAAGGCTCGAGAACATATTCCCAATGCCGTCGGCCCTCCACAGCACGAGCCCAAGGGCGACCAGGATGCCGATCAACAGGATAGCGAGCTGGGCCAGGTCTGTGCGGATGACCGAGTACTGGCCGCCGAGGACCGTGTACGCCACGAACACGGCGGCGGCGATGCCCATCAGCGGGGTTAGGTCCCAGGGGATCATGACGGCAAGGACGTTGCCTGCTGCGAGGATCTGTGCGGCTATGATGGCGGTCCACGAAACGAGGACGAGGACGGAGGCCGAGATCGAAGCGGTGGTGCCGTATTGATGCCCGACCAGTTCCGGAAGGGTGTAGAGGCCGACTCCTCTGACGCGCCGGGCCAGCACGATGCCGAGAAACAGCAGGCCGATGGCACCTACCAGCAGCCACCATGTAGCGGGCAGTCCCATTCGATAGCCTCGGCCTGCCATCCCGATGACAACGGACGCCCCTATGAACGTGGCAGCCAGTGAGCCTGTAACGAAGAGTGTGGAGCCCGTACGGTTGGCCACGAAGAAGCCGTCCCGGCTGGTGGTCTGACGCCGGGCGTAGACCCAGGCGCCTATCCCTATCATCGCGAGGAGGTAGACGACTATGATTACGGCGTCCAGCAAGAGACCCCTTCTTTGCTCATCTTGATTGTCTGTCCTGGGGATGACCGACTGTCAGGACCACTCCATGACGGCAGAGGCCCAGCTAAGCCCTCCGCCGAAGCCGACCAGCACGACGTGGTCGCCTTTGTGCAGGCGTCCTTCCTCAGCGACCTCGCAGAGGGCTATGGGAATGGATGCGGCCGACGTATTGCCGTATCGATCTACGTTGATGAAGACTCGCTCAGGCGGCAGGCCGAGAGCCCGCCCCGCCGACTTCAAGATGCGGGAGTTGGCCTGATGCGGGACAAGCATCTCGACATCCGATATGTCGAGGCCCGCCTTTTCCAGGGCTTCTCGTGTGGCCTGGCAGATGATGTTGACGGCGAAGCGGTACACCTCGCGTCCATTCATCTGCAGGTAGTAGCGTCCGTCATTCACTCCGCAGGGACCCGGTGTGTACAGCATTCCCGTGCCCGCGCCGTCGTTTCCGAGGGTGAAGCCGAGAAACCCTCCGGGGGCTTCGCACGCCTGAAGCACGACGGCGCCGGCGCCGTCACCGAAGAGCACGCAGGTGTTGCGGTCGTTCCAGTCGAGAATCCGGGAGTACACCTCGGTACCTACGACCAGCGCGCTCTGATACTGGCCGGAGGCTATGAAATGGGAAGCCGTCGCCAGCGCGTAGATGAAGCCACTGCAGGCGGCGTTCACATCGAAGGCCGCGGCATGCAACGCACCGATGGCGTCCTGCACGAATGCGGCGCAGGCCGGGAAGATGAAATCGGAAGTGCAGGTAGCCGCGACTACGAGGTCGATCTCGGCGGAGTCCAGACCCGAGATCCCGAGCGCGTCCCTGCTGGCGCCGACCGCCATCGAGGAAGCGGTCTCGCTTGAGGAGGCTATCCTTCGCTCCTTGATGCCGGTGCGACTCCAGATCCAGGCATCCGTGGTGTCAACCAGGCGTTCCAGTTCGTCATTGGCGAGCACTCTCTCAGGCAGATACTTCCCCCATCCCGTGAGCCGCGCCGAACGAGCCAAGTAGTCCTCTATCGAGTTAGTCGAGTCGGAAGTATAGCAAACCTGTCAGCTAGGGTCAATATCTTGACAAGCGAGGCCGGGCGATGGTAGAGTTACAAAGGCTGTTAGCAGTCTAAGGCTGAGAGTGCTAACGCGAGGTGGCCCACGATGCTCACTCCGAGACAGGCCGATATACTGCGGATAGTGACCGAGGAGCATATAAGGAAGGGGCTTCCAGTCGCCTCTGAGTTGGTCGTGCGGGCAGGCCTGGGCGTGAGTCCTGCAACCGTGCGCTACGAGATGGCGGCGCTCGAAGAGAAGGGGTACCTCCGACAGCCGCACACCTCCGCCGGTCGCATTCCCTCTGACCTTGCGTACAGGCATTATGTGGAGTCGATCATTGACGATGCCGACCTGCCCGTCGAAGAGCAGAGGCTGATTCGCCACCAGTTCCATCAGGTGCAGACGGACATCGAGGAATGGACGAGGCTCGCGGCCGCGGTCCTGTCCGGGCTCCTCCGCAATGTTGCTATCGTTACTGTCCCCAAGACCCGCGAGGCGAAGCTGAAGCATATTGAACTCGTTGCATTGCACGACCTGCTTGTCCTGCTGATAGTGATCCTTGCCGAAGCCAAGCCCAGGCAGCAGGCCCTTTCTCTATCGGAGCCCATGTCCACGGATGGCCTGTATTCGACGGCACGTCGGCTGAACGATATGCTTTCCGGTCTGGGCGAGTCGGAAATACAGCGGGCGGTTCCGATGCTGACCGGATTCGAAAGGCAGGTCGCCTGGACTGTGCTTCAGGTCCTTGAGTCCGAGAGGCAGCAGGAGTACGATGAACCCCATGTGGACGGCCTGCGTCACATGCTGGCCCAGCCCGAATTCGCCACCATCGGCAAGATAGCCGCCATAGTAGAATTCCTGGAACAGAAGAGTTCCCTCCGTGGAATACTGCCGAGAATCATCGCCACCGACGGTGTGCGGGTGGTTATCGGGCGTGAGAACGAGGAAGAGGCGATGCGCGAGTGCAGCATGGTGGTGACGAGGTACGGCATACCTGGGGAAATCGGCGGCGCGATAGGGGTGATCGGGCCCACCCGGCTGCAGTACAGGGTTGCCATCCCTGCCGTCCAGTTTCTATCGGGGGTCATGGGGGAACTGGTCGGTGATCTCTACGGCTGACGCTATCGCGTGAACCTACCGGCACCGAATTGGGGGTAGATCAGGAGTGACCGAGGAACGGAAGGACATACCGGAGGCAGAGGACGCCGCCAACGACGAGCCTGTGGAGACCGGGGGCAGTGTGGGCGAGGGGTCGCTTGAGAAGGCGCTTGAGGAGGAGCGGGAGAAGGCCGACAGGTACCTTGCGAACTGGCAGCGGGCCGAAGCCGACCTGATGAACTACAAGAAACGTACGGATCAGGAGAAGGCTGACCTCGCCGACTACGCCAGGTCCACGCTCGTGGTCAGTCTGCTCCCCGTCCTGGATGACCTGGAGAGAGCCCTCGACAATGTGCCGGAGGGGCTGGAGGGTGAGCCGTGGGTGGACGGCGTGAGGCTTATATACAGGAAGCTTCTGTCGGCACTGGAGGGGGCGGGACTCTGTCCTATGGTATGCGAGGGAGAGGAATTCGATCCCAATGTCCACGAGGCGGTGATGTGCGTTCCGGGGGAAGAGGGCAGGGTCGTCGAGGAGATGCAGAAGGGGTACAAGTTCTGCGACCGCGTCCTGAGGCCGGCGATGGTCAAGGTGGGCCAGAGTGACAAGAGCAGCAACGACTGAACGTCGTAGAGCGGGAGGCTGGATATGGCAAAGGTAATCGGAATAGACCTGGGTACGACCAACAGTTGTGTCGGTGTCATGGAAGCCGGGGAGCCGGTCGTCATTCCCAACCAGGAGGGCGGTCGCGTTACTCCTTCGGTAGTGGCCGTGAGCAAGGGCGGAGAACGGCTCGTGGGGACGGTAGCGAAGAGACAGGCCGTCACCAATCCCGAAAACACCATCTTCAGCGTGAAGCGCTTCATGGGACGCAAGCTGGAAGATGCTACGGTGCAGCGGGACAAGGACCTCGTCCCTTACCAGCTCAGCGCCGCGCCGAACGGGGACGTCAAGATTCGCATGGGTGACAAGGACCACAGCCCACCCGAGATATCGGCCATGATCCTGCAGAAGCTCCGGGCAGACGCCGAGGCCTACCTTGGAGAGAAAGTGACCGAGGCGGTCATCACGGTGCCCGCGTATTTCAATGACAGCCAGAGACAGGCCACCAAGGACGCAGGCAAGATCGCCGGGCTGGAGGTGCTGCGGATAATTAACGAGCCGACAGCGGCTTCTCTGGCGTACGGCCTGGACAAGAAGGGCGAGGAGACGGTAGCAGTCTACGACCTGGGTGGTGGAACGTTCGATATCTCCATCCTGGAGCTTGGCGAGGGCACCTTCCAGGTCAGGTCCACCAACGGAGACACCCACCTGGGTGGGGACGATTTCGATCAGCGGGTCATAGACTGGCTGTGCGAGGAGTTCAAGAGAGACCAGGGTATTGACCTCAAGCAGGACAGGATGGCCCTGCAGCGGCTCAAGGAGGCGGCGGAGAAGGCCAAGATCGAGCTTTCCAGCGTCATGCAGACGGAAGTGAACCTGCCCTTCGTAACGGCCGATGCCTCCGGGCCGAAGCATATGAGCATCAATCTGTCGAGGTCGAAGCTCGAACAGCTTGTCATGGACCTCGTCGACAAGACAGTGGGGCCGTGCAAGCAGGCACTGGAGGATGCCGGGATCAAAGCGGACCAGGTCAACGAGGTGATCCTGGTGGGCGGCCAGACCAGGATGCCGCTTGTACAGCAGAAGGTAAAGGACCTGTTCGGCAGGGAACCGCACAAGGGCGTCAACCCCGACGAGGTAGTGGCCATCGGAGCCGCTATACAGGCCGGCGTCCTGAAGGGCGACGTGAAGGACGTCCTGCTGTTGGATGTGACGCCCCTCACGCTGGGGATCGAGACTCTCGGGGGTGTCATGACCCCGCTCATTCCCAGGAACACCACGATACCGACTTCGAAGAGTCAGGTCTTCAGTACGGCGGCGGACAATCAGCCCAGCGTGGAGATCCACGTGCTCCAGGGAGAGCGACCTATGGCCAATGACAACAGGACGCTGGGCCGCTTCATCCTGGACGGTATTCTGCCCGCCCCACGCGGCATACCGCAGATCGAGGTTACCTTCGACATCGATGCCAACGGCATACTGAGCGTGCGCGCGCACGACAAGGGGACCGGCAGGGAACAGAAGATAACCATCACCGCCTCCAGCGGTCTCTCCAAGGAAGAAGTGGAGAAGATGCAGAAGGAGGCTGAAGCCCACGCCGCCGAGGACGCCAAGAAACGCGACGAGATCGAGACGAAGAACTCGGCAGACAGCATGGCTTATACGGCTGAGCGCATGCTGAGGGAGCAGGGTGACAAGGTGTCGGCCGAGCTCAAGTCCGAGGTAGAGGCCAAGATCGAGGCCGTGAAGACGGCACTCAATGGGACGGATGTTGAGGCCATCAAGAGGGCCAGTCAAGAGCTGTCTGAGGCTATGCAGAAGGTGGGTAGCGCGGTGTATCAGGAGACCGGGGCAGACACAGCGCCCGGTGGCGAGGAGCAGACGGGAGGGGGAGGTGAAGGTGAGGAGGGTACAGTAGAGGGCGAATTCCGCGAAGTCTAGTACACGTTAGTCATGAACCGCAAATGAGCGAGGTGGGGGTATTCCCCTGACTCGCTCTGCTTTCGGGCGGGTTGGCGCATGTGTCAATGTCGCCTGTTCCAGCGCACGGTCTGCCGGGCCAGAACGCTGTTGACCGGGAAGCGTAGCGGGTTGTACACTGTGACCGCAGCTGGCCCTAACGGTACGCCGGCTCCTTCCGAACGAGGTCGGGCGTATTGCAGAGTCGCAGATGGCGAGTTCGTGACCCCATCCCGCCGGAGTTTTCCCCGGCGCCTGGCACTCTTGACCCCTTTCTGGCGCAGCTCCTGTACAACCGTGGTGTACAGGGGAGCGCAGAGGTGGCGGCCTTTCTGAGGGCCGATGAAAGCCTCTCGCATGACCCCTTCCTTCTCTCGGATATGGACAGAGCGGTCACCCGTTTGAGTCGCGCGCTTCTGGGCGACGAACTGGTGGCCGTATATGGGGATTTCGATGCGGACGGCATCACCTCGACGGCCATGCTTGTGCAGGCAATATCATCTCTGGGCGGCAGGGCCACTCACTACATCCCGCACCGGCTGGAGGAGGGCCACGGGTTGAACCTTCCTGCTCTGAGGGCCCTTGCGGAGCAGGGCGTTTCGCTCGTGGTTACCGTGGACTGCGGCATCACGGGACACGAGGAAGTGGCACAAGGCCGAGGACTCGGACTGGACTTCATCATCACCGACCACCATGTGCCCTCGGGACCGATACCGGACGCCGTTGCAGCCGTGAATCCTAAGCTGAGCGGCTCGCGCTACCCATTCTCCGACCTGGCTGGTGTAGGCGTCGCGCTGAAGCTGGTACAGGCCCTGTTCTCCACCCTGAATCGCGGTGAAGCCTGGGTTGACTACCTGGACCTGGTGGCGCTCGGTACAGTGGCGGACATGGTCAAGCTGCTCGGCGAGAACCGCTATCTCGTGAAGAAGGGCCTGGAGGTGGTCAATCGGACGGAGAACCTGGGCCTGCAGGAGCTGATCGGCATCGCCGGTGTTGCCATGGGCGGTATCGACTCTGAACGAATATCATACACACTGGCGCCCAGGCTGAACGCGAGCGGCAGGCTGGACCATGCGGTTGCCAGCTATGAGTTGCTCATGGCCTCCTCCCGTGAGAACGCTCGGAGGCTCGCCGCTGCACTCGAGATGAGGAACGCGGAGCGGCAGCGCCTCACTGCGGAGATCTTCGAGGCCGCAAGGCGGGAGTTGGCCGGTGTGGCGGACCAGTTGCCTCTACTGATTGTCAGCGGTCAGGACTACCCGCCCGGTGTGGTCGGTGTCGTAGCCGGCAAACTCGTGGACGAGTTCTATAGGCCGGCGATAGTGGTGAGCCTCGATGGTGAGACCGCCAGAGGCAGCGCTCGCAGCGTACCTGGCTTCAATCTGGTGGAGGCCTTGAGCCAATGCAAGGACCTCTTCGATCGGTACGGCGGTCACGAACAGGCGGCTGGCTTCACGATGCCACTTGCTCATCTAGTTGAACTTCGCAGCCGTCTGACGGCAATTGCCGAGCGCGAACTCGCAGAAGTCGACCTCTGTCCATCCATAGATGTGGACATGGAGATGCCTCTGTCTCAGCTCAAGGGCAACACCTATGAACTGATCAGCAGGCTTGCGCCTTTCGGCGAAGGGAACAGGCCTCCCACGTTCCTGAGCCGTGGAGTGAAAGTCCTTGGCTACCGGACGGTTGGCAACAACGGAGATCACGTCAAGCTCAAGCTTCGTGACGGCGGCGTGGTCTGGGATGCGATTGCTTTCGATCTCGGAAGACGTGACTTGACGCCGTACATCGATATCGTTTACAGCCTGGAAGTGGAGACCTGGGGTGGACGGAATGCTCTCCGACTCAACATTCAGGACTTCTGCCCGGCCTCCTGAAGGCTTGCCCCCGGTACGTGACCTGTGCCTGCAAGTCCTCTTTCTTCTGGTGCTCCTGCCCCTTCTGGCCGGATGCGGCCCGCCCAAGGAGTTCGAGACCAGGGTCGTTCGAGTCATCGACGGAGATACGATCGAGATAACGGGTGGAATACGGGTGAGGTACATTGGCATAGACACTCCTGAGACCTACCCCGAGGTAGAGTACTACGGTCCCGAAGCGTCAGCCAAGAACGCTGAACTCGTGCAGGGCCGTGTGGTCACTCTTCGAAAAGACGTTGACAATGCCGACCGCTACGGCAGGCTGCTCCGATATGTCTACGTCGACGATTTGTTTGTGAACGCCGAGCTAGTCCGACTGGGCTACGCCGAAGCGTATCCGTACAGCCCCAATACGATGCATGAAGACCTCTTCACCCGCCTCGAAGATCAGGCCAGGAAGGCCGAAGTCGGCATGTGGGCCGACTAGTATCTCCTGCCCCGATTGGACACGACCATCTGCAGTCCGCCCGCTTTGAGCCAGACATGGTGACGTGCGCGATTCCTGTACTCTATCTGCGCAGACCTGTATAATCCCATCGTCGGTGGTTGACTGGCGTATCCGGCGCTCCCGCACCGCGCTTATGGAAGAAACGACCCTCATCACAACACTTGCCATAGTCCTCGGAGTCGCCCTGGTCGTGGGCATGGTGGCCCGACTGGTGGGACTCCCTCTCATCATCGGCTATCTCCTCAGCGGCATGGCCATAGGGCCCTTCGGTTTCGCTCTAGTCAGGGACGCCGAGCAGGTGCAGACTCTGGCGGAGATCGGCGTAGTGCTTCTCATGTTCACGCTGGGTATCGAGTTCTCGATGAAGACGCTGAGGCAGACCGGGAGGGTGGCCATCCTGGGTGGAGTAGGCCAGATCCTTATTACCATCGCTCTGGGAGTAGGCGTCGGCCTTCTTCTCGACTGGTCGCTGACGGAAGCTCTGCTGCTCGGCTTCTTCATCGCCCTCAGCAGCACGATCATAGTGCTGAAGACTCTCATGGACCGGGGCGAACTGGGCAGTCCGCACGGGCGAGTCATGATCGGAATCCTGCTCGTGCAGGACTTGAGCGTCGTACCGATGATGGTTGTCGTCACCTCGCTGGGGGATGACAGCGGCGGCGCCCTGGGTGCGCTCGGGTGGACCGTGCTGAAGGCGGCCGGTTTTCTGGTCGTGCTTCTCGCGCTGGGGCACTGGGCTGTTCCGCGCCTCATGAGGCGTGTTGCAGGCGTGCGGGTGAGAGAACTGTTCCTGCTCGCCATCATCTGCATATGCTTTGGGGCGGCATTTGGCGCGTACTACGTCGGTCTGTCCATAGCCCTGGGGGCGTTCCTGGCGGGCCTGCTGGTGAGCGGCTCGGACTACGCTCAGCAGGCCCTCGCAGATATCAGGCCGCTGCGTGACCTGTTCGCCGTGGTCTTCTTCGTGTCACTGGGAATGCTGGCGGACCCCATGTTCATCTCAGATAACACGGTGGACATCACTGTTGTGGTTGCCGCAATCATAGTAGGCAAGTTCCTGATCGCTTCGCTCGTACCCATCGTGTTCAGGTACAGCACCAAGACCACGCTGTTCGTCGGAAGCGGCCTCTTCCAGATAGGGGAGTTCAGCTTTGTACTGGCCGCCATGGCCCTCGACCTGGAGCTGATCACAGAGAACATGTACTCGCTGGTGTTGAGCGCGGCGCTCATTACTATTCTTCTGACGCCTTTCAGCATGGGGGCCGCCACAATCCTGTACAATCGTGCTGTCCAGAGCGGCAGGCTCTCGGGTGTACTGGCCGGCAGGCCTGACCCCGAGACTCAGGCCACCGCCGAGCAGTTGGCCAATCACGTCGTCATCTGCGGCTACGGGGATGTGGGCAGGCACCTGGGGAGGGTGCTCGATCGGCGCGGCTTCAGCTACCTCATCA
The DNA here is from genome assembly GCA_964574685.1 of uncultured Dehalococcoidia bacterium. GTDB lineage: Bacteria > Chloroflexota > Dehalococcoidia > SZUA-161 > SZUA-161 > CAZGDV01. Next base: position 14,171 of record CAZNOI010000008.1, on the reverse strand, counting down.
TTGACATCGACCCACGCGTTGTCGAGCAAGCGCGTGACAGGAACGTGCCGTGCGTCTACGGCGACGCCAGCAATCCCGATATACTGGCGAGGGTGAACTTGGTGAAGGCCAGGGTTCTTGTCGTCACCTTCCCCGACCCTACGGCGGCCAGACTTGTGGTCGCCAACGCGAGGTCGATGAACCCGAGGCTGGACATCGTAGCTCGAGTCCACCGCGATGAGGATAGTCTTATCCTTCGCAAGCTGGGTGTGGCCGAGATGGTAAGGCCGGAGCTGGAGGCCGGGCTGGAGATCATACGGCACACACTGCACCGCTTCGGCCTCACGACGCAGGAGATACTCTACATTGTGAATACGCTGAGGGACGAAGAGGCCTAGGGTCTGGCACGTGGCATACCGCAGCCTCCTCTACAGTTGCGAAGCAGTCGCCCGCCGAGGCGCAGGACAACCACGAACGATACCGGGGCGGCCAATAGGAAGACCCAGGCAGCGAACATAACGGCGGCTCCACCGTCGTAGGCGTTCGCGTAGAACATGAAGGCCAGCGCCAGAAAGAAGCTGCTGACCGCACCCGCTACCAGCACGACGGCGGTCATGTGTAACGGAAGCTCGGGCCTCTCCACGGGGCACCCTCTCCGGGGATTGCAGCGTCACTCTAGCGGATGAAGCCCAGTGTGTCAACGGGTGGCACCACATGCCGGTGCGTTGCCCAAACACCCATGACCTTTGAGCCATTGACACTTCCCTGTGCACCACTTACGCTTTCTTTGTTACAATTATCTAGTTATGTTCAGGGGAGGCGTGCCAGGATGAAGGCCCCCAGGTGCACCGGTATGCGCGACCTCGGCCCTCGGGAAATGGCGCTGTTTCGCCACATCGAGCGCCGGTTCAGTGACTGCTGTGTTGGCTGGGGGTACAGGGAGATTCGAACGCCGCTCCTCGAATACCTCCACCTGTTCACGTCCGCAGGCACGCTCTCGCCGGATATGCTGGGCCGTGTCTACTCGTTCCTCGATTGGGATGGATGGAGCGGCGAGCGCGTCGTACTGAGACCCGACGGCACAATCCCTACAGCGCGTTTCTTCGTCGAGACAATGGGCGACGCCGACATGGCTCGATTCTTCTACGTGGAAGACATGTTCACTTTCGAGAGGGAGGGAGAGGAATCAAGGGAGAGATGGCAGTGCGGGGCGGAGCTTATCGGAGGAAGCACCCCGGAAGGCGACGTCGAACTGCTCTCCCTGGCCCTCGAGGTGCTGGAGAACCTGGGCGTTGGCCCTGTCGAGGTGCGCCTCGCGCATGCCGGCGTGATCAGGGCCTTCCTGGAGGCAATCGGTCTGACCGGCGAGCAGGAGGAAGATGTACTGGATGAAGTATTCGCAGGCAACAGACACGTGCTGCGCGACATCGAGGGCGTCAACCGGGAGATGGTACGGCAACTGGACATGCTCTTCAGCCTGAGGGGCAGCTCTCCGGCCTTCGTCGACAACCTCAAAGGCGCATTCTCGTCGGCGGTGCCCGGAGTGGCGCCCAGCCTCGATGAACTGAAGAGGATAGCTGACCTCCTGACCGGTACGGGATACAGCTACGAAATCGATTTCACGTCCGGCAGGGCCTTTGAGTACTACACGGGCATCATCTTCAGCTTCGTGTGCTCGGGCAGGCGGCTCGGTGGCGGCGGCAGATATGACGAGCTCATCCGGCTGGTGGGCGGCAGGAGCGTGAGCGCCTCCGGTTTCGCACTTTATGTCAACCAGCTTATGGAGCTGTGCGCCGCGCCGGAGCCCGCAGAGCGCATACTGGTGAGGGCGAAGGACGGTGAGGGGCTGAAATCCTCACTTGAGGCCGTACGCGCGCTTCGTCGTACGGGCCGTATCGCGGAGTTCGACCTGGGCTGCGCCGACACGTCGGCATATCGCTGGATCGTCGACCTTCGAAGCGGCGAGGGCATAGAGCTAATCGATCAGGCCGGGGGGAAGAGTTGGCGCAGGGATACGGCCGACGATGTGGCAAGCCTTCTGGACGAGAGGACGGGAGGGTGAAGCTCGCGCTGCCCAAGGGACCGCTACAGGGCCCTACCGCGGGCCTGATGCAGAGGGCCGGGATGCCCCTCGACGACTACAGCGAGGGCTCCCGAGCTTACAGGCCGAAATGCAAAGGTGAGCGTGATCTCTTCACCAAGGTCTTCCAGGAAAAGGATATAGCGATTCAGGTCGCCATCGGCAACTATGACCTGGGGGTGTGTCGTGCGGACTGGGTCGATGAGTTGCTGGCCGGATACCCCAGCGATGCTGTGGTCAAGGTCAGAGACCTGGGATATGGCCGGAGAGGGCTGTACGCCGTGGCTGCGGAAGGCGGGGGAGTCTCATCCCTACGGGCGCTCAGAGAGAGTGAAGGAAGCCTTCGCATAGCCACCGACTACCCGAACATGGCCGAGTCGTTCGCTCTCCGGCAGCGGCTGATGTGGTTCCGCGTGTTCCCTGTCTGGGGCGCGGCGATCGGGTACCTTCCGGAGAACGCTGAGCTGGCTGTAACAGCAGCTTCGTCCGAAGATGAGCTGCGCAGCCGCGGCCTGGTACCGCTGGCGACCCTGCTCGAGGGTACGGCCTGCCTCATAGCGAACAGGGACAGCCTTCAGAACAGGGAGTTGGGCTACATCCTCAGTGCTCTGGTCAGCGTCGACGTAAGCGACCTGTCAGGTGCAGAAGCCCCCGGTGCGGTCGAATCGATTGAGCCGGAGCCCGTTCGGGAGGATGGAGAGGTCAGGATCGCCCTGCCCGACGGCCACCAGCAGAAGCACATGGTCGAACTCCTGAAGAACGCCGGGATAGCCCTCGAGGGCTATGAACTCGGGAAGCCGGTTCGCCGCCCCGCGCTAGAGATGGAGGGACTTTCGGCCAAAGTGGTAAGGCCCCAGGATATGCCGCTGCAGGTCGCGAACCGGAACTTCGACCTGGCCATGACAGGCCGGGACTGGCTGCGGGATCACCTGATGCGCTTCCCGTCGAGTCCCGTGGAAGAGCTGCTCGACCTGCGGACAGGCCGCGTCCGAATCGTGGCCGTGGTGCACAACGACGTGCCCGTTTCGAGCACTGCCGAACTGCGGAGAATGGAGCGCGATTCCAAGCTGAGGGTAGCTTCAGAGTACCTCAACATCGCCGACAGGTACGCGCACGACAACCACCTCGCGCCGTGCAAGCTCATACCGACGTGGGGCGCGAGCGAGGCCTTCCTGCCGGAGGATGCCGACGTGCTGATAGAGAACACCGAGACAGGCTCGACAATAGCGAAGAACAACCTCAAGATCATCGACACGCTGTTCGAGTCCACCGCGTGCCTGATTGCCAACTGCGAGTCATTGTCGGATCCTGACAGGAAGGACACTATAGAGCGATTCGTGCGCACGCTGCGCTGGACCCTGGAAAAAGGTCCCACTGCCTGAACGAAGGGAGTGCGATTGCCTCCGATCTGCTACCATCTGGCCATCGCGGAAGAGGTCGTCCGCGGGCTCGACAATACGCTTACGCCTGAGACCCGTGGCAGCTTCTACCTGGGATCGACCGCGCCGGACATCCGCTTCTTCATCGCAGCTTCGCGCGAGGAGACGCACTTCCTGACGCTTGACTGCGAGGAAGGCGCGAGCGGCGTTGCGAGTATGTTCAAAGCGTACCCCCATCTCGTTCGTCACGAGGAGTTGAGCTCACGTACCAGGGCGTTCGTGGCCGGCTATCTGTCGCACCTGGTAACAGACGAAGACTGGATCTTCGACATATACCGTCCATATTTCGGCGAGTCGTCAGAACTGGGCGGCGACCCTATGGCGAACCTGTTCGACAGGCTGCTCCAGTTCGAACTCGACCGGCGCGAGCGGTTGAACAGCGCCGGGATATCGAGTATAAGGCGGGAGCTGGTCGACTCGGCGTCAAATGTGGACGTCGGCTTCATCGATCCGGCAAGTCTCGACAGGTGGCGCGAGTTCGTGTTTATGGCGACCACGAGAAAGGCCAACTGGGAGGACTTCCGCAACTTCGCGGAGAGGTACCTGATCTGGATGCGTCAGTTGTCGCGAGAGCGAATCGACGAGTTCTTCGATACTTTCGATGACAGGCTGGCGCAGGTGCTGGAGATGGTGCCGGAGCAGACTATACGGGACTTCCGGGAGAGGTCGGTGGCTGACTCGCTGCGCGTGGCAGGGGAGTACCTGGGATGAGGACAATCCGAGGCCTTGAAGCGGCCAGAACGGCTCTCGTCAGCCAGGCGGCAGCGGCCCCGCCGAATGCAGAAGAGGCTGTGCGGGATATCGTCAGCGCCGTGCAGGCGGGCGGCGACGATGCGCTTCTGCGCTATACCGAGGAGTTCGACGGCTGCAGGCTGTCCCGGATCGAGGTCACGCGGGATGAGATCGATGGCGCGCGGGCAGCGGTAGAGCCCGGACTGATGAGCGCTTTGGAGCTGGCCGCAGGGCGAATCAGACAGTTCCACGAGCTTCAGAAGAGCAGGCTGGGCCTGGCATATGAGGAGAAGGGCCTGGGCTTCCTGGCCCGCCCGATACAGCGCGCGGGCGTCTACGTGCCCGGCGGCACCGCGGCGTACCCGTCCACTGTGCTCATGACCGTAATTCCGGCGAAGGTTGCAGGAGTGGACGAAGTGATCCTGTGCACGCCGCCCGGCCCGGACGGCTCGGTCCCCGCCACGACGCTGGCAGCGGCCCGGCTCGCCGGCGCGGACCGCGTGTTCGGAGTTGGGGGCGCTCAGGCCGTGGCTGCTATGGCCTACGGGACGGTGTCGGTGCCGCGTGTGGACAAGGTTTGCGGCCCCGGCAATATCTACGTTACGCTGGCCAAGAAGCTGGTCTTCGGAAGGGTTGGCATAGACGGACTTCACGGGCCTACCGAGACCGTCGTCCTGGCGGACGAGGCCGCAAACGCCGGCTTCTGCGCGGCTGATCTGCTCGGACAAGCCGAGCACGACGAGATGGCGACGGCCGTTTTGATCACTACATCGGAGCGGTTGGCAGGGGAGGTGAGCGCCGGCGTCGAGCGCCTGCTGGCCGAGCTGGAACGGGCCGCGATCGCGCGGAAGTCGCTCGATGCAAATGGCGCAGTCGTCGTGGTGGACAGCATGGACGAGGCGCTGGACCTGGTGAACGAGCTTGCGCCGGAGCACCTGTGCCTGGACGTGAGGGACGCCCGCTCGTATCTCGACCGCATCCGGAACGCCGGCGGCGTGTTCATCGACTGTCCCGAAGCGCTGGGTGACTACACGGCGGGTCCGAGCCATGTCATGCCGACAGGCCGCACCGCCCGTTTCGGTTCTCCGCTCAGTGTGTTAGACTTCCTGAAGATTTCAATAGTGGTCGACCTCGACAGGGCTGCCCTGAGGGAGCTGGGGCCCGCGACGGCGGCGATCGCCAGAGCGGAGGGCCTTACGGGCCACGCGATTTCGGTGGAGAAACGACTCGAGGAGGACGGAGGGCCGAGCCGATGACGCAGAGCCGCTTCACAGACGCTGAGAAGCTCATCAGAGCCGATCTGATCGACGTTGAGCCCTATGAGCCCATCGCACCTCTGGAGGTACTCAGCGCCCGTTCTGGCGTCCCTGTCGAGGAGCTGATAAAGCTCGACGGCAACGAGAACCCCTACGGGCCGTCGCCCCGCGTGGCGCGCGCCCTTGCCGAGTACCAGTATTTCCACATCTATCCCGACCCCCTGCACCGGATGATTGCGAAGCGGCTCTCCGAGTATGTCGGCGTCGACAAGGACTACATCGTGTGCGGGGCGGGCAGCGATGAACTGATCGACCTCACTCTCCGCGTGCTGCTCGAACCCGGCGACAAAGTGGTCAACTGCCCTCCCACCTTCGGCATGTACTCCTTCAGCACCGAGGTCTGCGGAGGCAAGGTGACCAACGTGCCGCGCCAGGACGGGTACGAGATCGATGTCAAGAGCATCGACAAGGCCGTCGACAAGAAGACGAAGGCCGTGTTCATCGCCTCGCCCAACAATCCGACGGGCAACGCCACGCCCAACAAGGTGCTGCGGGAGCTTCTCAACGTCGGGGCGATGGTTATCATCGACGAGGCCTATTATGAGTTCCACGGGCAGTCGATGGCCGGGATGGTGCCCGAGTTTCCCAACCTGATCGTGCTGCGCTCGTTCAGCAAGTGGGCGGGGCTCGGCGGCCTGAGGATCGGCTACGGCATCTTCCCATTGCCCGTCGCCGAGATGATACGCAGGATCAAGATCCCCTACAACGTGAACTCTGCGGCGATGGTGGCTGTGCGGGAATCCCTCGCCGACCTCGATTACCTCCAGGCCAACGTCGATGCGATCGTCAAGGAACGCGACAGAATGTCAAAGCTGCTGATGGAGCAGGAGGTGCTCCGGCCCATGCCGTCACAGGCCAACTTCGTCCTTTGCCAGGTGAAGAAGGCCAACGCCCTCATGATCAAGGAGGGGCTGGAGACGAGGGGAATCATCGTCAGGCACTTTGAGAAGCCGCTCCTGAGCAGTATGCTGCGCATAAGCGTGGGCAAGCCGGAGCACACCGACGCGCTGGTAGCGGCGCTGGATAGATGGAAGGAGCAGTAGGAGATGGCCAGGCGTAAGGTCACGGTCGACAGGCAGACCGGCGAGACGAAGATCAGGGTCGAGCTGGGGATCGACGGCACGGGCAAGAGCAGGATCAAGACGGGCGTCGCGATGCTCGACCATCTGCTGTCGCAGGTGGCCGGTCACGGAAGGTTCGACCTCAAGATCAGGGCCACCGGCGACCTTCAGGTCGGCCAGCACCACGTGGTCGAGGACGTAGCCATAGCGCTGGGCCAGGCCTTCGACAAGGCGCTGGGCAGGCGCAAGGGCATCGTCAGAATGGGTGACGCCGTGGTGCCGATGGACGACGCGCTCGCTATTGTCGCTGTGGACATCGGGGGCCGGGGCCACGCCACTCTGGATATCCCTCTGGAAGGGCGCGACATCGGCGGCCTGGACTCGACCCTAATCAGCCACTTCCTGCAGTCGCTGGCAGGCGAGGCCAGGATGGAACTCAACGCCCGCGTAGTCAGCGGCGTCAACGACCATCATAAGGCCGAGGCGCTGTTCAAGGCGCTGGGGCGGGCGATGGACATCGCCACGTCCGTGGATGAGCGCCTGGGCGCGAAGGTGCCCAGCACCAAGGGCGCGATCGAGAGCGGCACGGCCATGCCGAAGGTGTCCGAGCGCAACCTCATGGCCCTGGACGACGACGAGGCGGACCACGTGCGCCAGGTGACCGCCGAGGTAGTCCGGGACCTGGATCTGGCCAACACCGGGGCGACGCTTTCGGCCAAGTGCGTGACGTACACGCCGAGCGTGAGGGGGGCCGAGCCGAACTCGCCGGTGTTCCTCAAGGCGCTGCTCGGGGTCAAGGCGTCCAACCTCTTCCGGCTGAGCACCACGAGCCTGTCCATCGGCTACTACGCCGGCGCGGCCGTGCTGCTGAGGTCGGCGTTCGAGGCGCTGGTCTACATGCACCTGTTCGACGACGATCCGGACGAGATCAAGCAGTGGCTCAAGGTCGAGCTTCACCCCGGTCTCGAGCCGAAGGCCCGGGCCGAGGACAAGCGCTCCCAGTGGGACAGGGCCAAGGACGCATTCATCAAGCGCGGGCCCGACCAGACGCGAGAGCGCGATCTGGTGAAGTTCCTGTGGGACAAGACGTCACACAGCTCGGCGGTGGGGCTGGCCCAGGTTTTCGACATGGACTTCCGCCGCCTGCTGCCGGACGAGTTCTGGCTGGCGCTGGAGAACGCGGGCGACGACCTGGGGTTCGCGCTGGACCTGATGGCGTGGCGGGCCATCGACGGCAAGGACCTGGCCTCGGCGGAGCCGAGCAAGTACCGCGACGCGCTGGGCAAGGAAGAGGTGACGTTCGAGCTTGTGGGCCGTTACGACCAGGACAGGCTGGGCCTGCTGGCCACCATGACCCTCTACCTGGCGCAGAGGCTGACCTACTTCGTGTTCAGCACCTTCGAGGTGGCCTCACCCGACCTGAAAGAGGACTTCGACCGCTGGGTGCAGAAGGTCAAAAGCCGGTAGGGGTGAGAGGCCAAGAATAGGGTACACGGAAGGGCGAATTGATGATCGTCTATTCCTGGGGTATTCGGTCCCTCTTCAGAGGTCGCAACGAGGACTGATATGCTGACACGCCTGAAGGTGCGCGGCTTCAAGAACTTGGTCGATATAGATGTGCGGTTTGGCCCTTTCACTTGTGTTGCTGGCGCCAACGGGGTTGGGAAGTCGAACATATTTGACGCCATCACCCTCCTGAGCGCACTTGCGAGCGACACATTGATGGAAGCTGCCATGTCGGTTCGTGACGAGCGTGGTAAGACGGGCAATGTCCGAAGCCTGTTTCACAGGGTTGGCAGGACGTATGACAGCGAAATGTCATTTGAAGCTGAGATGATCGTTCCCAAGGAGGGCGTGGATGATTTGGGGCAGAAGGCTGAGGCAAGCACAACCTTCCTCCGGTACATCTTGCGGCTGGCATACAGGGAGGATGATAGCCTGCCTACACTAGGTGCGTTGAGACTGGTACGAGAGGAATTGCAGTACATAAGCCTGCAGGATGCACCAAAACATCTGAAGTTCCCGCACAGCGCCAGCAAGTGGAGAAAATCGGTCCTCAAAGGCAAGAGGACTACTTCCTTCATCACCACCGAGATCGAAGGGGGTAATGCCGTCGTGAAGCTGAGGCAGGACGGGACTCAGGGGAGGCCTAGGACTCTATTGGCCGACAAGCTGCCACGGACGGTCCTCTCAACGGTCAACGCGGCCGAGAGCCCGACAGCTCTCCTCGCGCGACGAGAGATGCAGTCATGGCGACTGCTTCAATTGGAGCCATCTGCTCTCCGCGAGCCCGACAGTTTCACAACACCACCCGGACTTGGCGCTGATGGCGCGCACCTGCCCGCCACGCTCTATCATCTCGCACATGGCGGAGAGGGCTTGGATTCAGACAGGCTAGGTGCAGCGGTAGAGCGTGTATATGGCGAGGTAGCAGTGACTCTATCGCGACTGATTGACGACGTGTATGCGGTGCGCATCGATCGAGACGAACGTCGAGAACTCCTCACTCTCGAAGTGACGGAAAGCGATGGCACACGTCACCCCGCACGTTCTCTCTCTGACGGCACTCTGCGGTTTCTCGCGTTGGCGGTCCTCCGGCTGGATCCAGAGGCGACAGGTGTGATCTGCCTGGAAGAACCAGAGAACGGCATTCATCCTGAGCGAATTCCAGCCATCCTTGATCTTCTTGAAGACATAGCCGTGGATACTAACAGAGAAGTAGGTCAAGATAATCCTCTGCGCCAGGTAATCGTGAACACGCATTCTTCCGCTGTCGTCGAACAAGTACCCGAGGACAGCCTGTTGATGGCACAGTTCCAAGAAATGGTTCAAGGTGGTCGTTTGGTCAAGGGTACATCGCTGAGTTGGCTTGCTGGCACTTGGCGGGCAGAGGCCGAGCGAGGTATTGAACCTGTCGCGACCGGGAGGCTGTTGGTATACATCAACCCCGTCGGTGAGACTTTCGAGAAGAGGACAAGGCAAATCAGGCGGGTTGCTGATCGCCCGGAGTTCCAACTACACCTTCCGCTATTCGAAGTCTGATGACCGTGTTACGCTACACCCTCGTCTCAGACGGGTCGTCTGATCAAGCTCTTATCCCGATCTTGAATTGGCTGCTTCGCTGCAACGGTATCGCCCATGCGATTGAAGCTCAGCGGGCCGATCTGTGGCGTGTTAGAATGCGCCGAAAACCAGCTCTCACTGACAAGATCGTGCTCGGTCAGCGGTTCTACCCTTGTGACCTACTTTTTGTGCATCGGGACGCAGAGGTTGCCACCCTTATCAGTCGTGTTCGTGAGATAGCTGCAGCCGTGACTCAAGCGCGAAACACGATTGAATCGAATGGATTGACGGTTCCTGTGGTATGCGTTGTCCCCGTGAGGATGTCCGAGACATGGTTGCTCTTCGACGAGCAAGCCATAAGGACAGCGTCCGGCAACCCGATTGGACGGGTGCAACTGTCAATGCCGCGTCCACAGAACCTTGAGGCTATTTCCAACCCAAAGAAGAGGTTGCATAGCCTTCTCCGAAAGGCCAGCGAGCTTCGGGGGCGGCGGCTGGACAGCTTCCCAGCGCATGCGTATGCACTTAGAGTGACTAACCACATACAAGATTTCTCTCCACTTCGTAGTCTTTCTGCGTTCGAGGCTCTGGAGAGCGATGTTCAGTGCATCATCGCGTCGGGGCACCTGCCAAATGAATCACGGTGACGCTCTTGCCCCCGTCCTCGCCTGGGTTCCTTTACAACCTCCCATCCGCGTGGTATGCTGGCGGTCAGAGTCCCCGTCCGGGGCGGTGTGGAGGCGGTATCCCCCCATATTGCTGATCACCACTGCCTCGTCATCTCCTTCCCGGCGCCAGGGAGGAGGTTGCAATGGTCAGGGAGAAACAGCCCGAGATCGAGCTTTCACTTGACTCCTTCCCCAGACTGTCACGGCTCTACCGGGGCCTGCTCGACGCGAAGAAAGAGGTCTGCGTCCAGAGGGCCCGCTATCTAACTCAGTACATGAAGGGCGAGCACGCGTGGTTCGACCCGCCGCTGATCAGGCGGGCCAACGCCCTCTCCCACATCCTGCACAACCTCGATATCCACATCCGCGACGATGAGCTGCTGGTGGGCGGCATCAGTACGAAGCGCGTCGGAGCGGTCGTCTACCCCGAGCTTACCGGGCTCCTCATCTGGCCGGAGATCGAGCGGCTGTCTGACCGCGAGGGCAACTCGCTGCGCATCTCCGACGAGGACAGGAGCGAGCTGGAGAACGACATCTTCCCCTACTGGCAGGGCAAGACCGTCATGGACTACGCCGAGGCGTACGTCTCGCCGCCGACTCCCATGGCCCTGCTGGGCATGTTCGGCGTCTATATCCTCACCGAGGCAGGGGGCATTTCCCACACCTCTCCGGACTACCCGAAGCTGGTGGACGTCGGGCTCGAAGGCATCATGCACGAGGCCCGCGAGAGGCTGGAGGGGATCGACGCCTCCTCGGCGGACGACCCCGATCTGCTGCGCAGGCGCTCCTTCTACAAGGCGGTGGAGACCGTCTGCCGGGCCGCAATCGACTACGCGCACAGGTGCCGCGACGAGGCCCTGAAGCTCGCCGCCGAGTCCACCGACCCCGTTCGAAGGGCGGAGCTTGTGGAGATCGCCCGGATATGCAAGAAGGTCCCCGCCCAGCCCGCCGACACCTTCCACGAGGCGCTGCAGAGCATATGGACGGTGCAGGTGGCGCTGCATCAGGAGAACTACGAGCAGGCCATCTGCCTGGGCAGGCTGGACCAGTACCTCTACCCGTATTACAGGCGCGATATCGAGAGGGGCATACTCACCGAGCGGCGGGCCGTGGAGCTCCTGGGCTGCCTGTTCATCAAGTTCTCGGAGTTCGTGCCGCTCTTCTGCGACGGCATAGCTCAGTTCTTCGAGGGCTTCCCCGCCATGCCCGCGCTGACCATCGGCGGTCAGGACGTGGACGGCTGGGACTGCACCAACGAGCTTACTCACCGCATCCTTGACACGCGGGAGCTTCTGGCCACCAGGCACCCCAACATACATGCCCGGGTTCACAGGGAGTCGCCGCAGGAGTACCTGGAGCGCGTCGCCGAGGTCATCAAATGCGGCTCGGGCTACCCAGCCCTGTTGAATGACGACGTGGTAATCAATGCGCTGGGGCGTGCGGGTATCCCGCTGGATGACGCGAGGGACTACGTGGTGATCGGATGCGTGGAGACCTCCGTGCCCTACCGCACCTTCGGCTCGACTGATGCGGCGCTGATGAGCCTGCCGGTCTGCCTGGAGATGGCGCTGAACGACGGCACTATGACCGTCCTGAACGACCGGGTGGGACCGAGGACGGGAGACCCGCGCGCGTTCAAGGACATGGGCGACTTGATTGAGGCCTTCCGCAGGCAGGTGTCGTATGTCGTGGAGCAGATGGTCATCGGGCTGAACGCGCTCAGCATAGCCCACGAGGAGCAGTGCCCCAGCCCGCTTATGTCCGCGGTGATGGGCGGGTGCATGGAGAGCGGGCGCGACGTCACCGCGGGCGGAGCGACGTACAACTTCACCGGCGTGCAGGGGGTGGGTACTGCGGACGCGGCCGACTCGCTGGCGGCGATCGACCGGCTAATATTCGCCGAGAAGCGCTTCACCATGGACGAGATGCTGGAGGCGCTCAGGCACAACTTCTCAGGCTGCGAGGAGCTGCACGAGGCCGTTCTCAACGTGCCGAAGTACGGCAACGACTACGACCTCACGGACAGGTACGCGAGGCTGGTATCGGGTATCTACTGCCGCGAGGTGTCAAAGCACCGGAACTCTCGCGGCGGCTGGTATCTCCCCGGCCACCTGAGCATGACCTGTCACAAGGCCCTGGGCCAGTTCTGCGGTGCGCTGCCGAGCGGGCGCAAGGCGATGCAGACGTTCGCCAACGGCGTTTCGCCCTGCGACGGCTGGGACAGGAAGGGGCCGACCGCTGCGCTGCGGTCGGTGGCGAAGCTGGACTACTGCAAGGCGGCGAACGGCGTGGCGGTGAACCTCAAGTTCCACCCGCAGAACCTGCGCGGCGGGAACGGGACGCACATCCTGAACTCGCTGGTGCGCACGTACTTCGACATGGGCGGAATGCACCTGCAGGTGAACGTCGTGGACAGGGAGACGCTGCTGGACGCTCAGGAGCAGCCGGAGAAGTATCCGGGACTGATGGTGCGCGTGGCCGGCTACTCGGCGTACTTCTGCGACCTGACGAGGCGCGTCCAGGTCGAGATCATAGCGCGAACGGAGCACGGCGCTCCCGTCTGAACATCAGAACAGCCAGACATCTGAGCACCCCGACAGGCCGACATTCCGACTCCCCTATTGCCGGTCGAGAGGCTGGACCTCTTCCTCGAAGTACCTGTGGAACGGATGGGGCAGGTCGTGGTAATCGACCGGTGCCGTGATATCCGAGAAGTCACGCGAGTTGTACGTGTTCCAGAAGAGCACCGTCTTGCCTTCGAGCTTCCCTTTCCTCGCGTCGTCTAGCAGGCAGGCGAGCGCCTTGCCGGTGTAGGTGCCCTCCATACTGACGCCCTCGGCTTCCTTCAGCAACCTGACAGCCTCCATTCCCTCCGGCGTGAAGTGGGCGTAGCCCTCTCCGAAGAACTCCTGCCTTATGTCAAGCTCCTCCTCGCTGATGGCCTGCTCCGGGAACAAGTGGTACAGTGAACGCAGGTAGCGGGCGGTGTCGTTGTAGAGCGCAGCGGTCTTGTCGGCGCTCGCGAACCGCTCCGGGGCCACGCGGACGCATACCACCCCGGTTCTCAGGGCGGCGATTCTCAGCCCCAGCATGAGTCCCGATGCAGTGCCTGTAGTGCCCAGGGCCACGTAGATGAGGTCCGGCTCGGGGACATCGCCGGATGCTATCTGGTCGGCCAGCTCCAGGCCCGCGTTGACGAAGCCCGCTGCGCCCGGCGGAGACGATCCGCCGGGAGGGATCATGACCGGCCTACTGCCCTCGGCTATGGTATGTTGAATCATCTGGATAGTGGTGGCACAGGCGAGTGCTGCCATGTTGCGGTGGTGATGAAGCTCTGCGCCGCTGGCATGGCTCATGAGTAGGTTGCGCCTCACGTAGCAGGCGTTGGGCTGGGGCATCAGCATGGAGATGCTCTTCAGCCCCAGCTCTCTGGCGTAGATAGCAGTGGCAAGGGCGTGGTTGGAGCCCGCGAACCCGAACGTCAGGACCTCTCCCGCGCCGGAGCGGAGGGCATCGCCAAGAAGGAACTCCAGCTTGCGTACCTTGTTGCCCCCGTAGGGCCGGCCCGTCAGGTCGTCCCTCTTGATGTAGAGCGAGTCGACCCCGACCTGCGCGCCCGCGCGCTCCATCTTCTCGACGGGCGTTGGCAGATCGGCCAGGGGCGTGTACGGCAGTAGCTCTCCGAGGACGGGGTAGCGCTGGAAGAGCGGTATCATTTGTCTGACCTGCGGGATTCCGGCGCAGGAATGATACAGCAGAGTGCGTCCAGTAGGAAGCCCCCGTATTCACTCACCTAAAATGTTACCGGGCGGGTATGGTTCACTCAACTAAGA
>CAZNOI010000007.1:0-104125 GCA_964574685.1 uncultured Dehalococcoidia bacterium | reverse complement strand
TCAGAGGGCTCTGCCGGGAGCCGTGCCAGACGCGCCGCCCCCGGCAATATGGCCCCGTTTATGCTCATCGAGACACCAGCATAGCTGCCTTTCATCTCTATTGCCAGTGTCCGATATCTGTCTGACCCTATTCAAACGGCGGAGTCGGCGGAAGCGTGCGCTTGTGCTCCGCCCCCGCGGCGAGCGACTCGATCCGTGCCTGGACCTCAGCCGCGGCCCGTCCCGTCGTCAGATACTCGTCAAGCTGACCGTACGTGAAACCCATCTCGCCTTCGTCGGTCTGACCTTCCCAGAGCCCGGCGGATGGTGGCTTGTCGAATATACGGGAAGGGACACCCAGGTGGGTTGCCAGCCTCAGGATGTCGGTCTTGAGCAGGTTCCCCAGAGGCAAGATGTCCACTCCACTGTCGCCGTACTTTGTCGAATACCCTATCGCTCGCTCACTTCTGTTGCTGGTGCCCACGACCAGGTAGTTCAGTCGGTTGGCGAAGTAGTAGAGCGTGCACATCCGAAGCCGTGGCTTCAGGTTAGCCTGAGCAATCTTGTCACCGATCGAATTTGGTCGGCCCTTCGAGACGGCGCTGAGCAGGCAGTCGAAAACGGGGTCCAGCACAACCGTGGTTACGGGTATCCCGAACTCACGGGCCACAAGCTCGGCGTCTACAGCGTCAGCGGGGTCGCTGTAGCACGGCATTATTATGCCGAGGCAGGCATTGGGGAAGGCGTCACGACAGAGACCACCAACGACCGCCGAGTCGACGCCCCCACTCAGACCGAACACCACTCCACTGGAACCGGCCTCCTGTGCCCGCTCGCGTATCCACGAGCTGAGTCTGTGGCAAAGGTAATCGAGTTTCACGCTATGCAGACTCCAGCAACTCAAGGGGACGAGCCCTGACGGTGCGCGCGTCCTCTACGGGAACTCCGGCGCTATGACCCCGTATGTCCCGTCGTTCCTCTTGTAGAGAACGTTGAACTGGTCGCTGTTCTCGTCAAAGAACAGGAAGAAGCTGTGCCCTAGCAGCTCCATCTGGTCGGCGGCTTCGTCCGGGCTCATGGACTTGATCGGAAAGCGCTTGATTCTGGCTATCTGCGGAGGCGCCTCGAATTCGACGGGAAGGTCCTTCCGGGGCGTGGCCGCCTTCCTGTGCTTCCGGTTCATCTTGCCCTTGTAGCGCTCGATCTGCCGGTCCAGCACGTCCACAACGCTGTCTATCGCCGCGTTGATGGTTGAGGCTCTTTCCTCGCCGCGTAGAAGTGTTCCGTTGCTGTTGACGGTTACCTGCACAACGTAGCGGTTCTCCGCAGCCTTGGTCTTCTCTTCAGTTATCTCAACAGTCACTTCGCCTATGACGGGAAGATGACGTTCCAGCTTGCTCAGCCTCTTCTCCACATAGGACTGTGCCTGTGCTGCAAGGTCCATGTTCTTGCTCTTGATCACCAGTTCCATTGGACTCGACCCTCCCGCCTCGTCAGTGTGGAGCCGCTACCGACACGGCGCCTGCCTCAAGTCGGTCTATTTTATGCTGGCAGCGGTGCCGTTTTCAAGGGCTGAAACCGCTTGCGCGCCGAGAGTTTCTCTGGCCATGGTAAGACCCCACACGGGTCCGGCCCCGGCGCACTTCAGGGCGGCGGCACACGCCTCCATTGTTGCGCCGGTCGTGCACACGTCGTCCACAATCAGGATCGCGTCTCCCTGCAGGGGTACCGGGCAGATAAATGCGCCCTGCACGTTGAGGCGTCGCTCAGCGGCGCTGCCGGTCCTGGCCTGCGAGACGGTGTCGCGTGTCCGCACCAGTACATTCTCGTCCATTGTCAGGCTCGTCTTCTTCGCCATGGCCCTCCCCAGCAATGTCGACTGATTGTAGCCCCTGCTCCGCAGCCTCTTCGGATGGAGCGGCACCGGCACCACTCTCCCTGCGGGTATCCGGTTCGTGCTGGCGAAGTCGGCCATGAGCTGGGCCATCGGTTCCGCGAGCGCCTTGATACGGCCATACTTGAGTTCGTGGATTGCCTTCCTGACAAGCCCGTCGAAGACGAACACTGAGCGTATGCCGTCGATATCCGGAGGGTGGAGTGCGCAGGAGACGCAATGCTGGCTGTCCGGGACGGGCGTACCGCAGCGTTGACAGTATGGGTCCTCGATAGCCGGCAGTGTGCCGGTGCAGGCCGGACAGAGCATCGTACCTTCTCTGCCACAGCCAAGGCAGCGAAGGGGAAAGAGGATGTCGAGTGCAACGGTCGCGAAGCTTCGTGCAGCCGACTGGAGCCTCACGCGGCGGCCCCGACCAGCTCGGAGATGCTCCGCAGCCCCTCTCGCGTCGCGAATGCCTGGAGCCCGTCGATGACCTCAATCGCGGTGCCGGGATTGACGAAAGTCGCGGTGCCTACCTGAACAGCCGTGGCCCCGGCCATGATGAACTCGAGCGCATCTGATGCGCTGCTGATCCCTCCGCACCCTATTATGGGCACATGGACATGCTTCGCTGTTCCATAGACCACGCCGAGGGCTACCGGCTTGATGGCAGGACCGGACAGGCCTCCGTAGCAGTTGCCGAGAATCGGCTTCCTGCTGCCGATATCTATGGCCATTCCTTTGAGGGTGTTGGTCAGCGTCAGCGCATCGGCTCCGGCATCGACCACTGCGCGGGCGATTGAAGCTATGTCACTTGAGTTGGGGGACAGCTTCACCATCAGCGGCAGCGAGGTCGACTTGCGTGCGGCTGCCGTCACCTCTGCTGCGCCGGCGGCGCGCGACCCGAACTCCGCGCCCCCTGCCTTAACGTTCGGGCAACTCAGGTTCAGTTCGACCGCGCTGACTCCTGATACCTGGTCGAGTCGTGCTGCAAGCTCCGAGTATTCCGCGACCGTGTCGCCCAGGATGTTGACTATGACCGGCACGCTCCAGGTGGCCCATAGCGGCGCCTTCTCCTGTATCAGGGCTTCGACGCCGATGTTCTCCATGCCGATAGAGTTGAGTACGCCCCATTCGGTCTCCACCATGCGCGGCTGCGGGTTGCCCCGGCGCGGCTCGAGCGTGGTGCCCTTGCATATGATGGCTCCCAGTCTATGGATGTCCACGATCTCGGAGTACTCCATACCGTAGCCGAATGTCCCGGACGCTGTCATTACCGGGTTTGCCAGCAGCAGGCCGCGCTGATTGCGCGGGGCGAGTTGAACGGTCAGGTCAACGGTGCTCATAGTGCCTCGTAGGTTTGGCTGAGGAACAGGGCGTCCGCTTCCAGCAGCGGGCTCTCGCAGATCAGCAGCCCCGCGACCCGGTAGTCCTTCAGTGCGCGCAGCAGGTCGAAGTAGTTGAAGTCGGACAGCCGTAGGGGCAGGTGCCTTCTCTCGCCTCGCGGGCCGTACTCGATGCCGGAAACATGGATATGCATGTCGCGAAGAGCTTCGTCACCGAGGCGGTTGCCGATCTGTTCCAGCATATCGGCGAACTCCGCGTATGAGTTGGCCTCCCCGGTTCGCGCATGCCAGTGCGCGAAGTCGACCGCCGGGGCCAGGCCCTCGATCTGCTCGCAGAGCCGGACCACCTCGTCCAGGGTACCGAACGTCGAGGCCTTTCCCGTTACCTCCGGGCGCAGCCGCAATCCGGGACAGCTTGTCTCCACCTCTCGCGTCATGCGCTCGACTCTAGCTCGTATGCTTTCGAAGGCGGTCTCGGGATCGTCCTCCATGTAGAAGCCGCAATGGAAGACGGCGCTCCGGGCTCCGAACACATAGGCAAGCCATGCCGTCCTGAGGATTCGTGATTCACTTGCGGCGGCCTTCTTTGGGTCCCTGGCGTTGAGATTGACATAATACGGAGCATGCGCGCTCAGTGTGACTCCCTCAGTATCGGCAACCCGGCCAACGGTCCGCGCAGTCGCCCGTGTCATGGCGATGCCGCGGACGAACTCCACCTCCATGCATCCAAGCCCGAGTTCCCCTATACGCCTGATACCCGACTCGGTCGACAGCTCTTCGGAGGAGTGTGGTACTCCGCCGGTCCCGAAGAGCAAGCGCGGCCTAGTCGGCATGCACCTTCTCAGCCTCTGCCGGAAGGCTGCGCCCGACAGCAGCCGCGATAGGCTCCAGCCGCTGCATCAACTGAGTGAAGTTCTCGAACGTCAGGGACTGAGGACCGTCCTTCAGAGCTTGGTCGGGATTCGGATGCACCTCGATCATCAGTCCGTCCGCGCCGGCTGCGACCGACGCCAGCGCCATTGGAATGACCAGGTCATACTTGCCCGTGCCGTGGCTGGGATCGCCCATAATCGGCAGGTGACTCAGCCGCTTGATGGCGGGTATCGCGCTCACATCCATGGTGTTGCGCGTGTAGGTCTCAAACGTTCGTATTCCCCTCTCGCAGAGAATAACATTCCGGTTGCCCTGCGAGAGGACATACTCCGCTGAAAGCAGCCACTCCTGTATCGTGGCCGACATGCCCCGCTTCAGCATGACCGGCTTTCTCGTCTTGCCTACCTCATCCAGCAGGATGAAGTTCTGCATGTTGCGAGCGCCGATTTGCAGAATATCGGCGTACTTGTCGACGAGTTCCACGTCCTGCGGTGTGAGGACTTCGGTGATGAACGGCAGACCCGTCTCGTTGCGGGCCATCGCCAGTATTTCCAGACCCTGCCTGCCCAGCCCTCTGAACTGGTAAGGCGAAGTACTCGGCTTGAAGGCGCCGCCTCGCAGCAGATTCGCTCCCGCTGACTTCACCATCTTGGCGGTCTCCAGGAGCTGCGTCTCCGACTCGACCGCACACGGCCCTGCGATTACTGTCAGAGTGCTGCCGCCTATGTACGTGTCGCCCACCTGGATCACTGTATCTTCGGGCTTGAACTCCCGGCCGGACAGCTTGTGCGGCTTGGAGATGGGGATAACCTCCTCCACGCCCGCCAGCAACTCCAGCGTGTCGCGCAACTCCGGGTATGTCTGCCCGACGACCCCGATCACCGTCCGCTCGACACCCTGCGAGAGGTGACCCCCGAGGCCTGTCTGGGAGAGCTTCTGCATAACGCCGTCAAGCTCCTGCTGGCTGAAATCCTTCTTCATTACCACCAACATTGTTGATCACTCCCGCGCAGTCACCCGGCGACGCTGTTGGCATCGGGTCGAAGGCTGACTGCGTCTCGTATGTATACGTGCTCGATGTCGTCGGCGCCCTTGTCCGTATTCAGAAGCACCAGTACGCGTATGCAGCCCCTCAGGCTGCCCGGGACATCAATTTCAACCCCGCAGAGCAGTGCAACATTGGTCCAGCCCAGATAGCGCGCTGCAAGCGCGGGGAACTCGGCATTGAGGTCGGACGTGACTGTGAACATGGCGTAGGCCACATCCTCCGGCCTGATGTCGTTGGCCGCGATCATACGCTGAAGCAGATCGGTCGTGGCTTCAAGTATCGCATCACGTTCATTGGCATCGCACGTGGTCGCTCCGCGAATCCCTCGACACTGCATAGACTTACCCTGTGTGACCCTTCGCCTGTAGAGTATAGCATGAGTCAGGTCTGCCGCCGACGGCCGGGCCTACTTCAGTCCGTGCTTCGACGCGACGAGATCGATTACCGAGTCGGCGTCCATGGGTCTCCGTTCGCCGCCCGGCTTTCCGATCGGGTCCGGGCTCAGCGGGCCGCCCAGCATTACCTCGAGTGTTGCCGCGATGGATGCGGACAGCGCCTTCAGGTTGTATCCCCCCTCCAGAGTGAGGAAGAGCTTGCCGTCGCACAACTCATCAGCAAGACCCTTGATTATACCGACGATGTCGGCGAAGCCGTCGACCGTCACCTGCATACCGGAGAGTTGATCGGCCCAGTGGAGGTCGTAGCCCGCTGACACAAGTATCATATCCGGCTTGAACCTTCTCGCAACGGGGACCAGCAGTTCCTCGTATGCCCTGTGGTATTCCGCGTCGCCGCAGAAGGCAGGCAACGGCACATTTACTGTGGCTCCCTTGCCCTCACCTATGCCGTCGTCCGAGATGTAGCCTGTGCCCGGGTAGTGCGGATATTGGTGGGTGGAGAAGTAGAGCACGTCCGGATCTCGTTCGAAAGAGTCCTCGGTGCCGTTGCCGTGATGGACATCGAAGTCGGCAATGAGAATACGCCCGAGCTTGTGGTTCCGCCTGGCGTATTGCGCCGCGATGGCGATGTTGTTGAACAGGCAGAAGCCCATCGCGGCATCCGAAGTTGCGTGGTGTCCGGGAGGCCGGACCAGCGCAAAGGCGCTTGATACCTCTCCCGACGCCACGGCGTCTATTGCCCGGAGGGCGCCTCCCGCCGCGTAGAGTGCCACCTCGTAGGAGACGGGGGATGCGAAGGTGTCGCCATCCAGCCACACGCCGTGGCCACCCGCAGTGCTTTCCACTCTCCTGATATGGTGCTCGCTGTGCACGAGTGCCAGTTCCTCGCGGGTCGCCTCACGCGGTGTCAGCATCGAGAGCCTTGTGAGCAGCCCGGACCGGTTGAGCAGGTCCATTGTGGCGACAAGACGCTCCCTGTTCTCCACGTGTGCGCCGGTATCGTGCTTGAGGAAGATATCGTCGTATACCAGGGCAACTGCCATGGGCGACCTCCTGCGCGTGTTCAGAGGGGGCGTAGGTTTCCGCGGTGTTTGGCAGAGATACGAATCCCCCTGAACAGATATGGACACGCCTCGCGGGGCTGGTGTGCCCCGGCGGGGTCTGTTTCCGTACTAACTCAGGGGGACTACGTCTTCTCGCCTAGGAACTCGGCTTGAAATGATCGATGTCCAGAATGCTGCCTTCGCGCTCATCCTTGAACACCGGCTCGAGTCGCATTCCAATCTTGATCTTGTCCAGATCGATTCCGCCCAGAATGTGCACCAGACCCGTGTCGGCGCCGTCCATCTGGATGACGCCGTACGCGTAGGGAGGGTCTTTGGGCATGTAGGGTTCCTGGTAGCGGACTACTGTGTAGGAAGCGAGCGTACCCTTCCCACTCAGCTCCACCCAGTCGCTCATCCTTACGAAGCACTCGGGGCAGTGAAGCCTGGGCGGGATGTAGACCTTGCTGCAGCTCGGGCACTTGAGCCCCAGGAGCTTCTTGTTGTCCCTGATCTCCGAAAGGAACCTGGTGCCGGTGGCGCCGGTGCTGACCAGGAAGCTCGAGTGGGACGGGACTTCTACGGTGATTGGCTCTTCCGATATCTCTGGCAGGTACTTGGCCATATCAACACCTCAAACTCGTGATTGGTCTACTCGGGGATCGGCCTCCAGTACTGGATGTCGTCACCTCTGCCCTGTCTCTCCTCCACCGGCCTCCAGACCGCTTCCAGCAGCATCCCGACCTTCAGTTTGGTCTCGTCGGTCTCTTCGCACCAGCCGTCCATGCGGGCGCCGCCCTCGAGTTCGACCGCTACGATGGGGTTCTGCCACCAGGCCAGCTCGCCGGTCCGGGAGTTGAACATGGGGAAATTGATCTTGAATGCCGATATCAGCCTGCCCCGCTGTCCCTGGTCGACCCACTCCTCCTGCCGAACGTGATGGAACGGGCACACGATACGCGGGGGTATTGTGCAGCGCCCGCACACCGGGCACTTGGTGGCGATTATTCTGCCCTGCTTCAACGCGTGCGCGAACTTGCTCTGGTAGCCGAGCGCGTGCTCGTACATCACGGTGCGGGGGTAGCGAAACTGGATGAACTCCGATTCTTCCTTCTTCTCTTCGGCGCTCATTCTCTCCTCCTGTGTTAAGTCCTTTGCTCAAGCAGACTAGGTGAGCGACTTCCTCAGCATCATGATGACGTTCTCGCCCTGTCCACCGTAGCCCGTGGCAAGCGCTCGCTCGATCTTACCGGGAATCTGATGCTCACCGGCATCGCCGCGGACCTGCAGTGCCGCCTCGACCAGCCTGACCACCGGAGTTGCACCGATCGGGTTCGTGGCTGTAACACCGCCCGACGGATTGAAGGGGATTTCCTTGTCAATACCGACCTTGTCCTGCTCGAAGAGCTTCCATGCTGTGTAGTCTTCGCAGATGCCGACCTCTTCCATCCACCTCAGCTCGGCTGGCGATGCGGGCTCGTAGACCTCCCAGGCCTGTATCTCCTTCTTCGGGTTCGTGATGCCGATCTTCTTGTAGGTGTGGTTGGCCGCGACGGCCAGCGTGGATGATGTGGGGTCTTCGGCCATGGTCAAAGCGCCACCCTGATGGCAGGTGTACCAGTCCTCGACCCACACCGGCTTATCCGTGAACTTCTTGGCCGTCCTCTCGGGACACACGATGAAAGCGGCGGAGCCCGCTGTGGTCGGGCACATATGGAGTCGCCTGATGGGCCATGCCAGCATCGTGTCGTTCATCACCTTCTCGACCGTGAGGCCGAGCTTAAGCTGAGCGTAAGGGTTCTTCATCGCGCACTGGTCCTGCTTCACGCGGACCATAGCAATGTGCTCTTCGGTGCAGCCGGACCGGTCCATGTAAGCATAGGTTCGGCGCGCGAAGTTCGTTATCGGTGACATTGGGAATTGGCCGGTCCAGTACTCGTTGGCGCCGCCGCCGCCACGACCGAAGGCGCCTGCCGCCTCGTCCATCTTCTGCCAGCAGAATCCGAGCACGGCGTCGAACAGGCCGGAAGCGGCAAGGTTGAATGCCGTGCAGGCCACCACGCCGCCAGTAGTGCCTACGTTCTGGATCTCGAAGCCGGACTTTCCTACGCCGCCGCACTCAGGGATGATCCATTTGTCGGGGATATGGTAGCCGTCTGCGACCTCGAAGGACCCCATGACGATATGGTCGATGGCCTTCATCGTCATCCCGGCATCTTCAAGGGCGCGCTCGATCGCCTCGGCATTAAGCTCGGCGGTTGTGACATCCGGCCTTTTGCTCTTGTGGTGGGTCTGACCAACCCCTACGATAGCAATCCTCTCGCCCATGGAATCCTCCTAGTTCTCCATCGTTAGTACACACTGAAGTTGCCCTGCGGGGCCGTCGACACCGTGCGCGACTGCCTTCTTGGCTCCGGCGACCTGCCTGTTTCCGGCCTCGCCTCGAAGCTGCAGCGCTGCTTCACAGACACGCTGCATTCCGGCTACGCAGGTGGGCAGTCCGGAGAGCATTCCACCCGAAGGGTTCACCGGAAGCTCTCCTCCCATCTCCGTCTTGCCGCTGTCGATGAACTTGCCGCCTTCCCCCTTGCCACAGAACCCGAGCCCCTCGGACCACAGCAGCTCCTGATAAGCGTACTGCTCGGAGATCTCGGCGACGTCGAACTCCTTCAGCGGGTCCTTAATGCCCGCCATCTTGTAGGCCCGCTCCGCTGCCCTATCAAGGGCCATGCAGTCCGCGAGGTCCCTGTACCCCATCTCATGATGGTCGTAGCAGCAGCCGATGCCGGTGATCCATACCGGCTTGTCAGTGAGCTTCTTGGCCTTGTCCTCACTGGCTATGATCATGGCGCACGCCCCATCCACCGGCCACGGCTTGGACTCCTGCACCCTGATCGGATCGCATAGCATTGGCGACCTGAGCACGTCGTCCACGCTCACGCTCTCGCAGCACACCGCGTTCGGGTTGTTGGCTGCATTCTTGCGGCTCTTCACCACTACCTTGGCCAGTTGCTCCGGCGTTATGCCGTACTTGTTCGTGTATCGCATGGCCTGAAGGCCAGCAGACGAGGTAAACTCCAGGCCGACCCTTCTCTGGTAGACCTGTTCCATTCCGCCCCACTCTATCTGGTTGTGGGGAGCTTGGGACTCCTTGTTGTAGGCGACGAGCAGCACTACGTCTATGTGCCCGGCCAGAATCTGCACCACTCCATAGTACGTAGCGAGCGCCCCGTCTTCGATGACACGCTCATCCTGCCGCTGGTATGCGCCTACCACATAGCCGAGGAACATGTATGCTCCCGCTGGTCCGCTGAAGAGGTCATAGCCCGCTGCTGTGGTGCAGTCGATGCCGGTGCCCTCCTCGAACTTCAGGCCGGTCTGTCCCATGACGTCTCGCGTGACGTCATACATGAGTTCGGCGGTATGCTGTGTCCGTTTCTTCTCTTCGAATTTGGTTTGCGCCACCGCCACAATGCCGACCCTTCCTGCCATAGAAACACCTCCTGTACGTTGACTGCCAGATATTGTTATGGCTAGCCAATGCGAACTGAGTGCTCACAAACACATCCTTTCCGCCGGCTAGCCGTGTGCCACAAGCAACTATATTACAGTAGCCCAATTACAGGTGTCAACTGGCGCCGTGCAGCATAGCGGCAGCCAGCCGCACGACGCCGCTTCGTCTTGACAACAAACTAGACCACTGCTAAAGTAAAGAACGCGCTTCCCCCAGCTACCAGCGACCGGGCGACATGACTTGAACGCACGTACCGCACCTGTTCCGCATAGCGGAGCCCCCGTTGAAGTCTTCGCGAACCCTGGCAAGACGACGGCCAAGGCGATGTAGAATATGGCAGGACGCCGCTCGATTCCCGCGTTTCCCATGCGGAAGCAGATAAATGTCTGGAGCGGGCTTGCTGGTCGGGACAGACTACTAATGTAAGGAGGTATGACTTGGGAAGGAAGGTGACACTCAGCGTAATCAAGGCAGACATAGGCGGCTACGTGGGACATTCGAGCTCGCATCCTGATGTCGTCGATTCGGCGAAGGATGCGTTGAAGAAGGCGAAGAAGGAAGACCTTCTTATCGACTTCGAAGTGATGACCTGTGGGGATGACCTGCAGCTCATAATGACGCACGAGCAGGGTGAGGACAACGAGCGCATCCACAAGCTGGCATGGGATACCTTCGTGGAGGGGACCGAGGTAGCCAAAAAGCTCGGTCTGTACGGAGCAGGCCAGGACCTGCTTGCTGACGCATTCTCCGGCAATGTCAAGGCGATGGGGCCCGGCGTTGCCGAGATGGACATAGAGGAGCGTCCTTCTGAGCCGGTAATCGTGTTCATGGCAGACAAGACCTCTGCCGGCGCCTGGAACATGCCCCTCTACAAGATGTTCGCCGACCCGTTCAACACCATTGGGCTGGTCATCGCGCCCAACATGCACTCCGGCTTCAGGTTCGAGGTCCACGATGTGAAGGAAGCCAAGAAGATAACATTCGACACGCCCGAAGAAATGTATCACATGCTCATCTTCATCGGAGCGCCGGGTCGCTACGTGGTGAAGTCGGTGTACAGCCGGGAGAACGACACGATCGCGGCAGTATCGTCGACGCAAAGGCTCGCCTTCATCGCGGGGCGATACGTTGGTAAGGATGACCCTGTGTGCATCGTCCGCTCTCAGGGCGAGTATCCGGCCGTCGGTGAGGTCCTGGAGCCGTTCAGTCACCCCTCACTGGTTGAAGGGTGGATGCGTGGGTCCCACCACGGACCGCTGATGCCCGTCGCGGTGAGGGAAGCCAACCCGTCAAGATTCGACGGCCCGCCCCGGGTCACGGCTGCCGGCTTCCAGTTGAAGGACGGAAAACTGGTTGGCCCGCGCGATATGTTCGATGACCCCAGCTTCGATGAGGCGAGGCGCATAGCCAATATGGCCGGTGAGTACATGCGCCGACACGGTCCCTTCGAGCCGCATCGGTTGCCTCTGGACGAGATGGAATACACGACCATGCCCAAGGTCATGCAGAAGCTGGAGGGCAGATTCACCGAGATTGACTAGCACGTCACGTCTTCTGGTAGCTACCAGGAACGCAGGCAAGCTTCGGGAGTATTCGCTTCTTCTTGGCGATACGCCGTTCGAACTGGTGGCCCTCCCGGATGTCGGTATCGACGTCGAGGTCGAGGAGACCGGTTCGACTATGGAGGAGAATGCGGTCAGAAAGGCCGTCGAGTACTCAAGGATGAGTGGGCTGACCACGCTGGCCGATGACTCCGGTCTCGAAGTCGACGCTCTCGGTGGCGAGCCCGGGGTCCTCTCAAGACGCTACGCGGGCGACGAGGCCTCCGACGAGGAGCGAAACCGGTATCTTCTCTCCAGGCTTGGCAATGTCCCGTCAGGTGAACGAACGGCGCGATTCAGGTGCGTGATTGCGGTTGCGACGCCTGAAGGAGGCCTCAGGACCTGCCAGGGGACCTGCGAAGGCGAGATAGCGTTCGAAGCCAGGGGCGACAACGGCTTCGGGTATGATCCCGTGTTTCTCGTGCCGGAGCTGGGCAAACACATGGCGGAGCTGACCCTGGACGATAAGAACCGCATCAGCCACAGGGCGGCGGCGGCCCACAGGGCGAGCGATATGCTCGATGAAATGGCGCGGCGGGGGGAGTCTTGACCGGCCTCTCGGACTCATTCCATCGGCCCGTGAACTACCTGCGGGTCTCGGTCACGGATCGGTGCAATCTGCGGTGTGTGTACTGCATGCCTCCTGAAGGCATATCCTTGCAGTCCCATGAGGACATCCTTACCTATGAGGAGATATGCACGGTTGCAGAGGCTGCAGCCGGCCTCGGGATCAACAAGGTGAGGATCACCGGAGGTGAGCCCCTGGTAAGGGTTGGCCTGCCGGGTCTCGTAGCGATGCTGACCCGGATACCCGGAATCGACGATATCGCTCTGACGACTAACGGTACCCTGCTGGAACGCTTCGCCGTTGACCTGAGGCAGGCAGGGCTTCGCAGGGTGAACGTTAGCCTGGATTCGCTGCGTCCCGAGCGCTTTGAGAAGATAACCAGGCTGGGCAGACTGGACCAAGTGCTGGCGGGCATAGAGGCCGCAAGGGAGGCGGGACTCTGCCCCGTCAAGGTCAATACGGTGGTCATGCGCGGCATCAACGACGACGAGGTCGGCGACTTCGCCAGACTCACAGTGGAAGGCGACTGGCATGTGCGTTTCATCGAACACATGCCCTTCCGCCGCGAGAACGTAAGTGACGACCTGCTGGTGCCTGCCTCCGAAATCAGACAGAGAATCAGCTCGATGGGAGAGTTGGAGCCGACGCGCCCGAGCGGCGGGGGGCCTGCAAAGTACTTCCGCCTGCCGAAGGCTATCGGGACTATTGGATTCATCAGTCCGGTGAGCGAGCACTTCTGCGCTGAGTGCAACAGGCTGCGATTGACCGCCGAGGGCAGGTTGCGACCCTGTCTCTTCTCGGACGAAGAGATCGAACTGAGAGGCCCGTTGCGGAGCGGGGCCGACGTCTCCGAGCTCGAACAGCTCATCGGCGAGGCGGTATCCCGCAAGCCAAGGATGCACGGCATTCGCGCCGGAGTCACCTGCCAGCGTACGATGACCCAGATCGGCGGTTGAGCCGTGTGCCATCGACTCCCCTCTCAGTGACGGCTGTTGCCTTTGTTCCTGCGTAGACTGCGCAGTGATTGAGCGCCCGGAAAGAGAGGCATGTATAGTTGCGCAAGGCATCTGCTCGGGTTATGATACGTAGCCAAAGCGCGGCCGCCGGATAGACCGGCCCGGCCGTCGGGAGGTTGGCTATGAGCAGGCTCGCAACGCTCGTGCTGCTGTCTGTCTTCTGCGCGGTAACGTTTGCCGGTGCGGCGTGTGGCGGCCAGAACACCGTCCACGTCATTGGAACCCTCGATGTGCTCGTCGTTGACAACAAGACCAAGGAGCCGGAGCCCAATACCACAGTCTACTTCATCCCGTCGAAGGTTCTGGGGTCCGATTTCCGCACAATCAAGCAGATGGAAGGTCAGACGAATGCAGACGGAATCGCTACTTTCACGGTTGAGTGCGACCTGAGCAAGGGCGAGGAGAAAGAGAGGCTTCGTCTGGCTGCGTCCTGGCTTGGCCCGGGGAAAAGCGAGAGCTCGGTCTTCATCTCATATGAGGAGGCAAGGGAAGCCGCGGAAGGCGGTACGGCCATGCTCACCAGATCAGTGACACTCGAGAAGTAGACATGGCGTCCGGGTCGGAACGGTCAATGGCATGATATGGGTCTACGCTGACGGCGCCTGCCTGAACAATCCGGGCCCCGGCGGATGGGCCGCTCTGGTCGTGGATGAGAAGGGGCGCAGGGAACTGAAGGGCCGGGAGGAACGAACGACCAATAACCGTATGGAGCTTGTCGCTGCGATCAGGGGACTGGAGGCGACCCCGGTCGGTGGGGAGGTCACAGTGGCCAGCGACAGCCAGTACCTTGTCAACACCATGACGAAGGGCTGGAAGCGCAAGGCGAACCATGACCTCTGGGAGGAGTTGGACAGGTTGGCGGCGGAACGCAGGGTTGACTGGGTGTGGCTGAAAGGGCACGTCGGCCACCCCGAGAACGAGCTTGTCGATAGGCTGGCGAACGAGATGGCCTGCAAGCCGGGCAATCCTTCCGGACCCACCCACTTCGACTCCGAGGGCAGAGTCCACATGGTCGACATAACGACGAAGGCTGCTACCGAACGTGTCGCGACGGCCAGGGGCTCGGTCACGATGCAGCCAGCCACTCTGGCGATGGTGAAGCAGGGCGAGGTTGCCAAGGGCAATGTCCTTGCAGTAGCGCAGGTCGCGGGTATCTCCGGTGCGAAGCAGACATCGAACCTGATCCCACTATGCCATCCGCTCCCGCTGTCGAGCGTGGAAGTGAGTCTGGTGCCTGATGTCGAGAGGTCTGCGGTCGATATCGAGGCAACGGCCAGGACTGTCGCTCAGACCGGAGTTGAGATGGAGGCGCTCACTGCGGTGGCGGCTGCCGCGCTTACCGTATATGACATGTGCAAGGCTATGGACAAGGGCATCAGGATTGAGGGGATACGGCTGGTGAGGAAGAGCGGGGGTAAGAGCGGCGAGATTGCCCTGGAGTAGCTGACCTTCCCACAGAAACCTTCCTTCTTTTGTCAGAGCAGTTGCCCTCTACAGGGTTGTTGCCCGTACCATTTTCCCATCGGCCTATGCGGAGAAAGTTCTATTGTTAGGTCGTGTGTACTGTGCTAGGTTTTGGACAGGATTGTATGCACCTGGGGGGATCAATGAAAGAGTACAGAATAGGCGTTCTGACCGGAGGTGGAGACTGCGCAGGGCTCAATCCGGCCATCAAGTGGGTGACTAAGAGCGCGCTCGATGAGCGGCTTGAGAGCGAGCGAGGGATGCGGTTTGAGGTCTTGGGGATCCGGGATGGCTGGAAGGGTCTCATAGACATCGACGCTTCGAGCTTCTCAGCCGGCGAGGCGATAGTGCAGGGCTATGACGTCTTCAACAGCGTTCTGCTGACACAGGATGTGGTGCGCACGTGGGACCGCATAGGCGGCACGTTCCTGGGCACTTCCCGGACCAATCCGTTCGACCCCAAGAATGACCGGTCCAAGGAGGTACTCGAGACTATAGAGAAACTGCAGATGCACGCGCTGGTGGCGATCGGTGGCGAGGACACCCTCGGGGTGGCGCACAGCCTTCATCAGGAGGGCGTGAACGTCGTCGGTATCCCCAAGACCATCGACAAGGACCTGGGCGTTACGGACTATACGCTCGGATTCGAAACGGCCCTCAATGTGATCGTGGAAGAGGTCGACAGGCTGAGGACCACGGCGGGCTCTCACAAGCGGCTGTTCGTGGTGGAAACGATGGGCAGGCATGCAGGATGGCTTGCACTCGAAGGCGGCGAAGCCTCCGGGGCGTTCATCATCCTGATACCGGAGCACAACTTCTCCATACGCAAGCTCAACGAGTTGATACAAAGGGAGATGTCCCGGGGTGCCAGGTACAACATACTGGTCGTGGCAGAGGGCGCGAAGCCGGCCGGCGGGTCCGAGTTCGTGATCAGGACCGAGGTGGACAGCTTCGGGCACGTTGCACTGGGCGGTGTCGGCGAGTTCGTCGCTAGGGAGCTAAACGAGGCGCTGGGGCTGGATACGCGGAGTGTGGTACTGAGTCACCTTCAGCGCGGCGGCGCCCCCTGTGCGTATGACCGCAGGATGGGGCGCTATTTCGGCATCGCTGCCGTTGACCTGATCGTGAAGGGCGATTTCGGCAAGATGGTCGCCTTAAGGAACGGCAGGATCGACGCCGTTCCCCTGCAGGACGCGATCTCACAGCCGCGTGTGGTCAATACCAAGACCGAATACGACGTCGACAGGTACAACGGACGCCGGTCAATTCTGGACAGCGAGGTAAGGGAGAAGCAGTATGCTTAGGCTGAAATCGGCAAGCGACGTTGATTCCCTTGCCAGAGAAGCGGTACTGGGTGGAAGTGACAGCGCGAAGGAGAAGGCGAGGCAGGCTATACGAGAGCAGGCGCTTGCCGAAGGCGTCTATCCCGCAAGCATACAGGGACTGTATGAAGCTGCCGGAAGGGGACTGTACTCGGGGGTCACGGTACCCGCGATCAATATCAGAGGGATAACCTACGATGTGGCGCGTGCCGTATTCGCGGCTGCCCTTGAGAACCAGACAGGGGCGGTCATCTTCGAGATAGCCCGCTCTGAGATCGGGTACACGGGCCAGAGGCCGGCCGAGTACGCGGCGTGTATCCTGGCGGCCGCGCTCAAGGAAGGATTCCGCGGCCCGGTCTTCATACAGGGCGACCACTTCCAGGTGAATGCCTCGAAGTACGCGCAGGACTCCGGGAAGGAACTCGACACGATCCGGGGCCTCATCCGCGAAGCGCTGGACGCAGGCTTCTACAATATCGACATAGATGCCTCCACAATCGTCGACCTGAGCAAGCCGACGCTGGCCGAGCAGCAGGAGGACAACTGCCGCGTAACGGCCGAGATGACCAGCTACATTCGCAGCATCGAGCCGGACGGAGTTGCGGTGTCCATCGGCGGAGAGATCGGGGAGGTTGGCAAGGAGAACAGCACGGTCGAGGACCTGAGGGCCTTCATGTCGGGCTATCGGGAGAGACTCGATTCCGGCCTCAAAGGGATTTCCAAGATCAGCGTTCAGACCGGCACGAGCCACGGCGGGGTCGTCCTGCCGGACGGTTCCGTGGCACGGGTCAAGATCGACTTCGAGACCTTGAGAGAGCTGTCAAGGGTGGCCCGCGAGGACTACGGAATGGGCGGCGCAGTCCAGCACGGAGCCTCCACTCTCCCTGACGACGCGTTCGACAAGTTCCCGGAGGTTGGCACCGTCGAGGTACACCTTGCAACCGGCTTCCAGAATATCATCTACGACAGCCCTTACTTTCCGAAGAAGCTGCTCGAAAGGGTCAACCAGCATCTCATGAAGGAGTACACAGGAGAGCGGAAGGCCGACGAGACCGACGAGCAGTTCCTCTACAAGACGAGGAAGAAGGCCTTTGGAGATTTCAAGAAGGAAATGTGGGGCATGCCGACGAAGAACCTGAGCGGGCTCCGCTTCACCCTGGAGGACCGCTTCTCGCTGATATTCCGAAAGCTGAACGTCACGGATACGGTTGACCTGGTCGGCAGGTACGTATCACCACCACAGTAGCCCTCTCGGCAACCCCGTCTATCCTCGCTCAGACCGGGACATCGGCCGGACTACCGCTGGTGAAGCAGTCCTTCACGCTCGGCCTCGTCAGGTACACAATGACGAGCACGCCGATGATAGTGCCGAAGGGGATTCGGGCAAGGCTCGCGGCGGCGTGGACTATGGCTGCTATCCTGCCCCACTCCGCTCTCATCATCAGCCCGACGCCGGCCACCACGGACAGTATGAAGAAGGCCAGCAGCAAGGCGACAACCACGCTTACTCCGACAAGGCCGCCAACCTTCCCGGCTCCAGACAAGTCGATGATCGGCGGATAGGCGAGCGCCCCGAGCAGGGCGAGCCCTATGAGCGCGGGCAGGCTCGTCAGGAACTCCCATACGGCGACAACGACCAGCAAGTCCGTCCTCTTCACTCGGCATACCTCCTGTCGCGAGATTGCCTGCTACCGACGGGTTGACTGGTGACCGGATAGCTTCGCCATCTTACGCGTCATGTCGAGACGATGTCAAGTGTCTCGCATCCAGGGGTTCACTTGTCACTTGGGGGGCGGGGTGGGTATAATCAGCGCGGAATATGAGAACCACCGGCGTACCTCTGCCGCCTGCACCGGACTGCTTGCACCCATTCTGCACGATGCCCCTCGACGGCGACTCCTTAAGCGGCAAGCTGCTCACCTACGAGCTGCCGCTAGTGAGGTGCGAAGCGAAGAGCAGGACTTGACTGTAGCACTGACAGGCGGTATGATGGGTATAAGGAAAGCGGTTACCGGTTACCGCTTATCAGAGAATGGTTGTGGTGATTGACTACGGGGCCGGGAATCTGCGAAGCGTCGTCAACGCCTTCGCTCGCGTGGGGTGTATGCTGGAGGTGACCGGTGACCCCGATGTCGTGCGGAATGCCAACGCCGTGGTCTTCCCCGGCGTGGGAGCCGGCCCGGCGGCGATGCGCAGTCTGCGGGAGAGAGGTCTTGACGACGCGATACGGGAGTTCGTCAAGAGCGGTCGACCTCTGTTCGCAGTCTGTGTAGGCATGCAGGTGCTCTTCGACACGACTGGAGAAGGTGGCCGGCATGAGTGCCTGGGAATCCTGCCGGGCGAGGTCAGGCGACTGCCCGACGGCCTCACGGTTCCGCACATGGGGTGGAACCAGGTCGACATTGGCGTCAATCACCCGGTGATGGACGGTGTGCCTGACGGGACGGACTTCTACTTCGTACACAGCTATTACTGTGTTCCGGAGTCGCAATCTCATACAGCGGGGCTTACCGACTATGGGGTCAGGTTCTGCAGCATGGCGACTAGGGACAACCTGATAGCAACCCAGTTCCATCCGGAGAAGAGCGGCGAGTACGGGCTCAGGATGTATGCCAACTTCCTCAAGATGACAGGCTCTCAAGAGTCCGTGCTGCGAGCGTAGTAATAGCATGCTGACGAAGAGGATAATACCGTGCCTCGATGTCACCGGCGGACGGGTCGTGAAGGGGACCAGCTTCACCGACCTCAAGGACGCCGGCGATCCGGTGGAGCAGGCGGCTTTCTACTACGAAGAGGGCGCCGACGAGATAGTGTTCCTTGACATTGGGGCGACGCCCGACGAGCGCGACACCATGGCCGACGTCGTGGAACGCGTATCCGAGAAGGTGTTTATTCCGCTCACGGTCGGGGGCGGGCTCCGCGGGGTCGACGACATGCGGAAGATGCTTCGAGCGGGCGCCGACAAGACTTCCATCAACACGGCTGCGGTCCAGAGTCCGGAGCTCATAACCAGAGGGGCGGATGAGTTCGGCTGTCAGTGCATTGTGGTGGCGATAGACGCCAGGCGGGTGATGAACGGCGAGGACCCGCGCTGGGCCGTTTGCACGCACGGCGGCCGCCGGACTACGGACATCGACGCCGTCGAGTGGGCTGAGGAGGCGGTGCAACTCGGCGCGGGTGAGATACTGCTCACGAGCTGGGACGAGGACGGGCGACAGCAGGGCTATGACCTGGAGCTTACTCGCAGGATAAGCGAGTCCGTGACAGTGCCGGTTATAGCGAGTGGCGGCGCAGGGAGCCTGGAGCACTTCTACGATGCCCTCGAACTCGGCAGAGCGCACGCTGTACTGGCAGCGAGCATATTCCACTATCGCACTTTCAGCGTCCGACAGGTGAAGGATTATCTGGCGGGCCGTGGGATTCCGGTGCGGCTGGCGACCGAATCCGGCGAGAGGGGGACTGGCTGAATGGCCGGCGGCTTCGAGCCCGAGGTCACTGTACTCTACTGCGGCCGCAGCCTGGCTGAGGGTGTTGTCCTCCCCGAGGGGGTGCGTCAGGCGTCGGGCTGCAGGGTGAGGTATGTAATGCTGCCGTGCAGCAGCAAAGTCGAGACCGGCTACCTCATGAAGCTGATAGAGCATGGCGCGGATGCGGTCCAGGTCGCGGCCTGTCCGGAAGAGGCATGCCGTTTCGTCGTAGGCAGTACACGGGCAGAGAACCGCGTCGGCTATGCGAGAAGGCTGCTGGAAGAGGTTGGAATGGGCGGCGAGCGACTCGGCATAGTGCGGCGCACAGGCATGACACTTGAGGACATATCTGCGCTTGCCGAGGAGAGAGCTGAGCGCGTCCGGCCCCTCGGGCCCAATCCGATGAGGCCTGCTATTAGCAGAAGCTGAGTCAGTCAATGTCACGCCGGGAAATTGCAGAATGCCGAAGAAGTACCATGTGAAGATACGGGCGCTCCCGCCCAGGTTCGAGCCGATCTCTGAGTACTGCTCGATCGAGATTAACAAGTGCCTTCACTGCAAGGACTGTGTCAAGGACACCGCCTGTGTCTACAACGTCTACGACAAGCGAGGCTTCGACCCGGTCCAGATTGTGGATACCCTGGACACTCAGTGCATGAGCTGTATGCGCTGCGTGCAGGAGTGCAAGGCGAATATCCTGAGCCGGACGCGCAACGCCCGGTTCGATGCGATGGGCGACGAGTACTGGAGGCCGGATATCATAAGGCGCATCTGGGCGCAGGCGGAGACCGGCAAGATACCGGTCTCGGGAGCGGGATACCGGGGGCCGTTTGCCGGGCCGGGGTTTGACCAGATGTGGACCGACATGTCCGAGATCGTGCGCCCCACCCGGGACGGCATTCACGGCAGGGAGTACATAAGCACGGTCGTCGAGCTTGGCGGCAGGCCGGACAGGCTCGAGTTCGACGAGACTGACAGGCCGGTTACGGAGTTCCCCCCGTTCGTTGGCATTCCATTGCCGGTCGTGTTCGACTTGCCCCCTGATGGCGTGCATTTCGAGGCTGTCCGCGAGTCCATAGCTGAGGCCGCGGGCAATCTGGGCACACTTGCGGTGGCGGACCTTGAGGAGGCGCGCGGCCGTTTGTCGAGGCTGTGTCCCAATATGATAGTCCGTTTGGGGGCCGATGCGGGCACGACCAAGATACCGGATGAAGCCCGGGTTGTCGAGCTTGCGTACGGGGATGATGTGATGGAGACGGCCGGTGCGGTGAAGCGCCGGTCCCCGAAAACGGTCATTTCGATACGGGTACCCCTGGATGAGCAGGCGGCGGACAGGGTTTCGCACCTCGCCGCAGCGGGAGCGGAGGTCATACACCTCCGGGCGGGACGCCACGGGCGTGGAATGGGCGCACGGTCGTGCGACTTCATCACCAGGCTGGTCCGGGAGGTCCACCTCCGGCTGGTCGAAGAATCGATTCGAGACCGCGTGACGCTGCTGGCATCCGGCGGAATCGCCATGGCGGAGCACGTGGCGAAGACCATCATCTGTGGCGCTGACGGCGTTGGAGTCGACCTGGTGCTACTGGTTGCTTTGGAATGCCGCCTCTGCAGAGAGTGCGGCAATGGGGCATCCTGTCCGGTACGGCTGGATGAGATCGATCCCGCCTATGGCGCTCAGCGGATCGTCAACCTGATGGGATCGTGGCACTCGCAGCTTATCGAGGTCATGGGCGCCATGGGCATGCGTGAGGTGCGCCGACTGCGGGGAGAGGTCGGGCGTGCCATGTTCTTCGACGACCTGGAGAGGGAGAGCTTCGCTCCTCTGTTCGGCGAGCGCAGGGCCCCGACGCTTTCGACCGGCAATCCCGGTGTGGATGCTGCAGTCAGGCCTATAGCTCCCGAACGCCCGGCTCCGGCGGAAAGGGGCTGGTGGGCCTATCCGCCCGCCGAAGGCCTCATTGACCTGTGCCGCTCGCGGTTCAGGAATCGCCTCTGTAAGTACCGCGTCGTGAGGATGAGCGCCTGCGTTTCCTGCGGGAAGTGCTCCGAGGTATGTCAGCACGGCGTTCACATCAAGGCCGGCGATATCATGATTCCGCCAAGGTCACACCTCTGTGTCGGGCCTGACACATGCAAGGCGGAGGGCGCCTACTGTGTAGAGGCCTGCCCTCACAATGCGTTGAGGCTGGTCCCCGACCCCGCATGGGGCACCTTTGGGGATCCCCGCTGGACTCCGGACCTCATCCTCAGCACGTGGATGCAGGCGGAGACCGGCAGGCCGCCGGACAACGGGCTCGAGTACCGCGTGGGCGCATCCGGCGGCGGCTTCGATCGGATCGACTTCAAGTTCCCGGAAGAGCCTCCGGACCCGGTGCTGAAGCCCGAGGAAGTCGACCTTTCCGTCCCACTCAACCGAAGAAGCGACGACGACAGCCCGAGGATAGACATCGGGTTCCCCGTCTACGGTGGCGGGAT
The DNA here is from genome assembly GCA_964574685.1 of uncultured Dehalococcoidia bacterium. Classification (GTDB taxonomy): domain Bacteria; phylum Chloroflexota; class Dehalococcoidia; order SZUA-161; family SZUA-161; genus CAZGDV01. The sequence continues at coordinate 82,135 of CAZNOI010000007.1, read as the reverse complement.
GAGCTTCGGGGCGATAAGCCTGCCCACCATGGTAGGCCGTGCCCGAGCCTACCGGGCATTCGGGTCTTTCACGTGCACGGGCGAGGGCGGTTACCCGGCCGAGCTGGTGCCGTACGCCGAGAATGTGATAACGCAGGTGGCCACCGGGCTCTTCGGTGTAAGCGAGGAGACCATCAGGCGGGCCCCGGTCGTTGAGTTCAAGTACGCTCAGGGCGCGAAACCCGGCCTCGGAGGCCACCTGCTGGGAGATAAAGTTACTGCGGCGGTGGCCAGGATACGGGAGTCCGTCGAGGGCAATGCCCTCTTCTCGCCCTTCCCATTCCATTCCGTGTACTCGGTCGAGGACCACAAGAAGCATGTCGACTGGATCAAGGCGATCAGCCCACGGGCTCTGGTCTCTGTGAAGGTATCGAGCCCTACCGACGTGGACATGGTAGCCGTCGGCAGCTACTACGCGGGGGCGCATATCATCCATATAGACGGCAGCTACGGAGGCACCGGCGCCGCGCCGGACATCGCGAAGAAGAACATCGCGATGCCCATCGAGTACGCGATCCCCAGGGTCCACCAGTTCCTTATGGCGGAAGGCATACGCGACCAGATTGCCCTGGTGATATCGGGCGGAGTGCGCACCGCGTGGGATATTGCCAAGTCCATTGCACTGGGAGCCGACTGCGTGGTCATAGCAACGTCTGAGATGGTGGCGCTGGAGTGCATACGCTGCGGTCGCTGCGAAAGCGGGCGAGGCTGTCCCCGAGGCATCGCCACAACCGATCCGGAATTGTCCAGCGCGTTCGGCACCGAGTGGGCAACCCAGCGCATCATCAATCTTTTCAACTCGTACTGCATACAACTGCAGGAAATACTGTGGCGTCTGGGGATGAGAAGCATAAGGGATCTGGTCGGGCGCACGGATGTGCTGGTGCATCTCGACTACGTGGACCAGGCCGCAAGCACCACCCGGTACGCGAGCGCACGATGACGGAGGCAATCGAGGCACCGATGGAGCGGAACAGGCACGGCTGGTACGTCGACAGTGTGAGGGCCGTCATCCGATCCCGGAGGCAGCTTGTCCGGGAGTCACTGCCCATACCGCGCATCAAGGCGGCGGAAGAAGGCGGCTGCGGTGTAGTGGGCTTCGCGACCAGCGTCCCGGTCAGCGGCCGGCACATATTCGAGCCGTCTATCCAGATGCACAATCGGGGAAACGGCAAGGGCGGCGGCATAGCCTGCGCCTGCCTGGACCACGAGCAGCTTGGTGTGGACGAGAAGGCCCTGCGCGATGACTACATCCTGCAGATCGCCCTGCTCGATTCCGGCGTCACGGGGGAACTGGAGAAGGAGTACGTCACGCCGGTATTCGACGTAGAGAAGAAGACTGTGGTTGAGCCGGTCGCCGACTGGAGGGAACTGGGCATGCCCATCCAGCCGCCTGAGATAGTGCGGTATTTCGTGCGGGTGAAGCCCGGCGTTCTCGATGAGTTCGCCTCCCGAAACGGCCTGTCCGGCCTTGCGCCGAGAGAGATCGAGGATGAGTATGTCTATCGGAACAGCTTCCTGCTGAACCAGCGCTACTACGCTTCTCTAGGAGACAAGCGGGCCTTCGTGCTGTCCCATGCCCGGAACCTGATGATATTCAAGGTCGTCGGGTACGCGGAGCACGTCGTGCAGTACTACGGACTCGAAGACCTGCAGGCGCAGGTGTGGATCGCGCACCAGCGATATCCAACCAAGGGGCGTGTCTGGCATCCTGCGGGTTCCCATCCATTCATCGGATTGAACGAGGCGCTGGTCCACAACGGGGACTTCGCCAACTACTACAGCGTGTCCGAGTACCTGCAGCAGCACAACATAGCCCCGCAGTTCCTGACCGACACCGAGGTCTCGGTGCTCCTCTTCGACCTGTGGAGCAGGGTGTACAGGTATCCGCTGGAGTACGTGATCGAGGCCATGGCCCCGACTACGGAGCTGGACTTCGATCGCCTTTCCCCGGACAGGCAGCGGGCCTACCGGATGGTGCAATCTCTGCATATGCACGGCTCTCCGGACGGGCCATGGTTCTTCATCATCGCTCACAGCCGGCCCGAGACGGACATGTACAACCTTATAGGTATCACCGATACTGCCATGCTCCGGCCGCAGGTGTTCGCGTTTCAAGAAGGCGACGTGACAGTCGGCCTGGTGGCTTCGGAGAAGCAGGCTATCGACGCAACGCTGCGCTCGCTGTCGGCGGACGACCCACGGTTCAGGCCGGTGGCCGACCGCTACTGGAACGCGAGAGGTGGCAGCCATACAGACGGCGGGGCCTTCGCGTTCACGGTATGCCGCAACAACGGGCACTGGGACGTGAAGTGTGCCGACAAGTTCGGCAACCCGATCGTCGCTCCTCCGGGCGAGTGCAGAATCGATCGGACGGCTGAGCCGCGACCACCCGCGAGATCGGATGAACTGATGTCTCGCCTCAGGTCGGATCTCGCTTCATCGAACCCGACGGCCGCCTTCGAATCACTGAAGCTGGAAGTCGCAGGATGGGGCTTCGATCGATTCAGGTGGGTGCTCGGCGAGATCGAGCGGGCGGCGGAATCGAACGACGACAGTAGGGAATCGGCGCTGGGGCTTCTCTCGCTGCTGAACGACCGCCGCTACGACTGCGGCGACATGAGGCGGAGTTCGGTACTGGAGCTGGTCCGCGAGAGCGTGGACAACGTGCTCCACAGGGTCCCGGCCATCGGCGCCCGGAAGGGCACCCGCTTCGCCTTCATCAATGCCGACAGCCGTAGCGACCTGAGGAAGCCCGAAGGTGACGAGAGAATCCTCGTCATCGAGGGCACGGGGTTCCCTCCCGAGGGGCCGGACTGCGATGCGAGGCTGGCCGTGCGCGCCCATGACCTGGGCTGGAACCGCTTGATTGTCCACGGGCTCAGAGGCCAGCGTTTCCACGGCTGCGGACTCGGGCCGTTGACCGCAGGCATAAGGTTCGACATCTGGGGAAGCTCGGGCGACTACCTTGCGTCCGGCATAGACGGGATGGAGATTCACGTTCACGGCAACGCTCAGGACCAGTTGGCCCAGATAATGAAGTCGGGCCGACTGGTGGTCTACGGCGACGTCGGCCAGGCCTTCATGTACGGTGCGAAGGGCGGAGAGGTCTACGTCATGGGTAATGCGGCCGGTCGGCCCCTGATCAACGCCGTGGGTAGGCCGCGAGTGGTCATCAACGGCACCTGCCTCGACTTCCTGGCGGAGTCGTTCATGGCCGGCGACCCCCTCCACGGCGGGGGCTTTGTGGTGCTCAACGGCGTCGAGTTCGATGACATCGGCTGCATCCGTCAGCAGGCGACTCCTTATCCCGGCTCCAACCTCTTCAGCCTCGCGTCGGGTGGCGCGATTTACGTGCGGGACCCCCACCGCGCTCTCGTCGAGGACCAGCTCAACGGCGGCGAGTTCGCCGAGTTTACCGACCAGGACTGGGCGCTCATTCTGCCTTACCTGCATAGTAATGAGCAGCTCTTCGGCATATCGATTGAACGCGACTTGCTTACCGTCGACGGGCAGCGGCTCTCACCCGGCAACGTGTACAGGAAGGTGAGGGCGGTCAGACTGGCGGTGCTTGCCAAGGTAGAGGTGCCGGAGTAGTATCCGCGGTAGACGCGCCCCGGTCGAGCCGCTGTCAGCCTTCTAGCGCTTTACTCCTCGGGAGGTTTGAACTGTCAACCCGAATCCTCATAGTGTCCGGCGACACTGAGGCAGCGAACGGCCTGAGTGCGCAACTCGCGGCGGTTGGCTTCTCCTGCTCGGTTGCGACCGCCGGTGAAGGCATCCTCGACATCATCGAGACCGACCCCCCGGAGGCGGTCGTGCTGGGCCTCGACAGCCGCAGGGAACTGCTTCTGCGCCTTCCCAGGCGTATCAAAGAGGCGCGCAGTATGCCGATCGTAGCGCTGGTGCCGGTCGACGCCATAGAGGAGCTGGATGCCTCGATGCCCATCGACGACTTCGCCGTGATGCCCTGTGAGGCGCCCGAGGTGGCCCTGAGGCTGAGGCGGGCGCTGTGGCGCAAGGAAGGCGTTGAGAGGGGCCAGCTAGTCGACTGCGGCGAACTGGTGATCGATATTGAAGCATGTGAGGTAATCGTGTCCGGGCGACCGGTCCCCCTGACCTTCAAGGAGTATGAGCTTGTGAAGCTTCTTGCTTTGAACCGGGGCCGGGTGTACACGCGGGAAGAGCTCCTAAGCGCCGTCTGGGGATACGATTACTTCGGCGGCGATCGAACCGTGGATGTGCACGTGAGAAGGCTGCGTAGCAAGATCGAGGACTCCGAGCACGTCTTCATCGAAACGGTGCGCAACGTGGGCTACCGATTCAGGAAGCTGTCTCTGGCCGAGCAATCCCAGGATTGCTAGCTGCCGGTCTCTTCCCGCACTGCTCGGCAAGACCTCCGTGATTGGATTGCTCGTGTAACGTGTCCTTAACATTCGCGCAATTCCGGCGTAATAATGCCCGGCTAGCATGTCTGTCATACGAGGCATGCCGGAGAGGAGAACCGGGCAATGGTAAACGCCGGAGACACCACCTGGATACTGGTCAGTTCGGCCCTCGTCATGTTGATGACGCCGGGGCTGGCCTTATTCTACGGCGGGATGGTGCGTCGCAAGAACGTCCTGTCCACACTGATGATGAGCTTCGCACTGCTCGGCGTCATTGGAATCGCATGGGTCCTCTACGGCTACAGTCTCAGCTTCGGGCCGGACGTCGGCGGAGTCATAGGAAACCTGGACTGGATCGGGCTGATGGGGGTGGGACAGGCCCCGTCCGACGTCTACGCCTCGTCGGTACCGCATCTGGCGTTCATGGTCTTCCAGGCGATGTTCGCCGTAATCACCGTAGCGCTCTGGACGGGCGGCATCGTCGAGCGAACGCGGTTCAGCGCTTTCCTGCTCATAGCAGTACTGTGGTTCACGCTGGTCTACTGCCCGGTCGCGCACTGGGTGTGGGGGGAGGGCGGGTGGCTTGCCGACCTGGGTGCGCTGGACTTCGCGGGTGGCACTGTGGTGCACGTGAGCGCCGGGATGTCGGCCCTGGCGCTGGCCCTGTTGCTGGGGAAGCGCAAGGGCTTCAAAGAGGGCGAGCCGATGGAGCCACACAGCATCCCGATGGTCGTGCTGGGAACGGGCCTGCTGTGGTTCGGTTGGTTCGGCTTCAATGCCGGGAGCGCGCTCACATCGGGCGGCCTCGCCTCGACTGCCTTCGTGGCGACTAACATATCGGCAGCGGCGGCAGCCCTCACGTGGATGCTCTTGGCCTGGATGCACAGGCGGCCGTCGGCGCTGGGGGCGGCCACGGGCGCGGTCGCCGGTCTCGTGGCGATCACTCCGGCTGCAGGCTTCGTGCACCCGATTGCCGCCATACCGATCGGGGCCGTAGCGTCGGTGATCTGCTACTACTGCATGGTGCTGAGGACGAGCAGGGGAGTGGACGAATCGCTCGATGTGTGGGCGGTGCACGGAATGGGAGGGCTCTGGGGCGCTGTGGCCACGGGGATATTCGCCAGCGCTTCCATCAACGGCGGCGGCGCGGACGGCCTTCTATGGGGTGGATTCGCGCAGTTCGGCAAGCAGATCGCGGGCATCGCAGCCGTCGGAGCCTTCGCCTTCGTAATGACGTACGGCATCGGCAGGCTGGTGAACCTGTTTGTAAGGCTCAGGGTTGATGAGGAAGAAGAGGTGGTCGGGCTCGACATATCGCAGCACGGCGAAAGGGCCTACGGGGGCGTTGTGCCATGAAGAAGATAGAGGCCGTGATAAGGCCCGAGAAGCTGGAGCCGGTGAGAACGGCCCTCGCCGAGATCGGAATCCTCGGCATGACGGTTACGGAGGTGACGGGCCGGGGACGACAGCGCGGAATCATCCTCCAGTGGAGGGCAGGTGACTACAGGGTGGAGTTCCTGCCCAAGGTGAAGATCGAGGTAGTCGTGCTTGAGGAGGAGCTCGGCAAGGCAGTGAATGCTATCGTGAGCAAGGGCAGGACCGGCGAGCGGGGCGACGGCAAGATATTCGTAATCCCGGTGGAGAATGCGATCAGAATCAGGACTGGAGACCAGGGCGAAAACGCCATTTAGACCCCTGATCATCGAGACGAAGTACAGAGAGGAGGTCCGAAATGACGGACAAGAGCAGGGAAGACGGAGTGGAGTATGTCCTGAAGACCTCGAAGGAGCACGATGTCAAGTTCATAAGGCTGTGGTTCACCGACATCCTGGGCATGCTGAAGAGCTTTGCCATCACCGTCGAGGAGCTGGAGAAGGCACTGGAGCAGGGCATGGGCTTTGACGGTTCGTCGATCGAGGGTTTCGCCCGAATCGACGAGAGCGACATGATAGCCATGCCCGACCCGGATACCTTCCAGCTCCTGCCGTGGCGACCCAAGGAGCACCGGGCCGTCGCGCGCATGTTCTGTGACGTGGTGAGACCCGGCGGCGAGCCCTTCGAGGGAGATCCCAGGTACGTGCTCAAGACCAACCTCAAGAGGGCGGCGCAGATGGGCTACACCTACTACGTGGGCCCGGAGCTGGAGTACTTCTACTTCAGGGACTCAAAAGGCACCGAGACGCTCGACTCAGGCGGCTACTTCGATATCACGCCGCTGGATACGGCATATGACCTGCGGCGGCAGACGGTGCTTACACTTGAGGAAATGGGAATCGGCGTGGAGTATTCCCATCACGAGGTGGCCGCGAGCCAGCACGAGATCGACATGCGGTATACCGACGCGCTCACTATGGCCGACAGCGTGATGACCTACAGGCTCGTGGTGAAGCAGGTCGCTCTGCAAAATGGGGTCTACGCCACCTTCATGCCGAAGCCGGTGTACGGAATAAACGGCAGCGGCATGCACGTCCATCAGTCTCTGTTCAGGGAGGGCAAGAATGCCTTCTTCGATTCCGGTGACACCTACCACCTTTCGAAAGAAGCCAGGAGCTTCATCGCCGGCCTGCTCAAGCATGCGCCGGAGATGACCGCTGTCACCAATCAGTGGGTCAACTCATACAAGCGTCTGGTGCCCGGCTATGAGGCCCCCGTCTACCTGTCATGGGCCCGCAGGAACAGGTCCGACCTGATACGTGTGCCGGAGTACCAGCCCGGCAAGGAGAAGGCGACCAGGGTCGAGTACAGGTCGCCTGATCCGGCATGCAACCCGTACCTCGCCTTCTCCGTGATGCTCGCCGCCGGCCTCGATGGCATAGAGAAGGGCTATGAAGCGCCGGCTCCTGTGGAGGAGAACGTCTACGAGATGAGCGAGACGGAGAGGCTGAACAGGGGCATCGGCATGCTTCCGGGAAGCCTCGGGGACGCTATCCACCTGGTGGAGGGCAGCGAGGTGGTGAGGAAGGCGCTGGGAGACCATGTCTACGAGAACTTCGTCAGAAACAAGAAGATCGAGTGGGACATGTACCGGGCTCAGGTCACGGAGTACGAGCTGCAGAAGTACCTCCCGATACTGTAGCCTGGAGACAGAATAGCCGTAGTAGCGGACTGGAGGTCTGGGGGTTTGCGGTCTCTTCGACTGGGACTTGCCCAGGTTAACCCCACTGTGGGTGATTGCGACGGCAACACCGGGAAGGTACTCGAGTATGTCTCCGAAGCCAGAGCTCATGGAGTGGACATCATTGCCTTCCCCGAGCTTGTTGTCTGCGGCTACCCGCCGGAGGACCTGCTATTCAAGCCGCATTTCGTAGAGGCTAACCTCCGATGCCTGGATACCATTGTGGAAGGCTCCGCGGGTATCACCATCATAGTCGGCTTCGCCGATGCGAAGGGTGACCTCTACAATGCTGCCGCGATCATCCACGATGGCTGTCTTGTGGATGTCTATCACAAGGTGTACCTGCCGAACTACGGCGTCTTCGATGAAGACCGCTACTTCAGGGCAGGCGGCAGGATGGCGGTCTACCGCATCTGCGGGGTGGGCGTAGGGGTGAGCATCTGTGAGGATATCTGGTATGAGGGCGGCCCCGCGACCCACCAGGCCGCCCGGGGTGGTGAGGTGCTCGTCACCATCAGTGCGTCTCCCTACTATGTGGGGAGACGCCGCTTTCGCGAGCGGATGCTGGCGACGAGGGCTTCCGACAATGCTGCCATCGTGGCCTATGTCAACCTCGTCGGCGGACAGGACGAGCTGGTCTTCGACGGGAACAGCATGGTCTTTGACCAGAGGGGCGAGCTTGTAGCGAGGGGGAAGCAGTTCGAGGAAGACCTGGTCGTCGTTGACCTGGATGTCGAGGACGTGTTCCGGTCGAGGCTCCACGACCCGAGATGGCGCAAGTCGTCCCTCATATCTACTGGAGCTGCCGCGAACGCGGATGTGGCTGCTGTCTCCGACTCGTCGCTCCGCAAGAGCGGATCGCTGCCGCCTGCACCGGAGGTGGAACGCGAGATACACGATCCGCCGGGCGAAGTCTACGATGCGCTCGTTCTTGGCACGAGGGACTACCTCAAGAAGAACGCGATCAGGAGGGTGGTCATCGGGCTGTCGGGCGGAATCGATTCGAGCCTGGTGGCGGCTATTGCTGTTGACGCCATCGGAGCGCCCAACGTGGTGGGTGTGTCCATGCCGTCGAGGTACTCCTCCACAGGCAGCCTGACCGACGCCGGGGAGCTCGCATCGAAACTGGGAATTGAGCTTCTGTCAATACCGATTGGCGACGCTTTCCAGGCCTACGAAGGCATGCTGGCCGGGGCTTTCGAGGGCACAGACCCTGGCGTTGCCGAGGAGAACATTCAGGCGCGAATCAGAGGTAGCATCCTCATGGCTCTCTCCAACAAGTTTGGCTGGCTCGTGCTGACGACCGGGAACAAGAGCGAGATGGCGACCGGCTACACCACACTGTATGGAGACATGGCGGGGGGATTCGCGGTCATCAAGGATGTTTCCAAGACCATGGTGTACGAGTTGGCGCGCTACCGCAACGGGATTGCGCCCTCCGACCCGATCCCGCGCGCCGTTCTGGAGAAGCCCCCTACGGCGGAGTTGAGGCCGGGTCAGAAAGACACCGACTCACTGCCTCCCTATGAGTTGCTTGACCCGATACTGAAGGCGTACGTGGAGGAAGACAAGAGCGTCGACCAGATTGTAGCGCGCGGTTTCGATCCGGCAACGGTCAGGCGTGTCGCGGATTTCGTCGATCGGAGCGAGTATAAGCGAAGGCAGGCCCCTCCGGGCGTCAAGATAACTCCCAGAGCATTCGGACGCGACCGGCGTCTTCCCATCACCAACCGCTTTCAGCCACACTGAACCGGGGCTATGCAGGCTTCACCGGAAGGCAGCTTCCGGTCGAATTCGCCCTGCGTGCTATAATGGCTGCGACCGAAGAGTCAGCACCGTGGGTGAGCCGGCGAATGGTCCACGAATCTGGTCACGATACCGAGAAGAAGGTCATCTCCATCCTGAGAGTCCTCAGCGAGTCCTCGGAACCCCTGGGCTCAATAACCATAGCGCGCGAGTTGGAGCGGTATGGTATCTCGCTCAGCGAGAGGGCGGTCCGTTACCACCTGCGGATAACGGATGAGCGGGGGTACACGCAGCCCCTGGGTCGGGACGGCCGGATGCTCACCCCGGAGGGCCAGGAGGAGCTCCGGATCGCGCTTGCACCGGACCAGATCGGCTTCGTCCTGGAAAGGCTTGAACTTCTTGCTTTCCGGACAACCTTTGACCCCATCAGGGGCACGGGTTCTCTGGCGATCAACACTTCGCTCTTTGACAAGGAGTCATTCAAGGCCGCGCTCTCTCCCATGGGCGAAGCCGTAGAGGCAGGGCTCTGCGTAAGCGATCTTGTTGTCGTTGCTTCGGAGGGCGAGAAGTTGGGCGAGGTAGTGGTCCCGCCAGGCAAGATCGGCCTGGGTACCGTGTGCAGCGTCAGCATCAACGGTGTTCTGCTCAAGGCAGGCGTGCCGATAGAGTCCAGGTTCGGCGGCGTGCTTGAGGTCAGGAACTCCCTCCCGAGGAGATTCACCGCCATAATCAACTACGACGGCACTTCGCTCGATCCGTCCGAGCAGTACATACGCGCGGGGATGACGGATGTTCGGGGTGTGGCGTGGACAGGCACCGGCCGCATACTGGCAAACTTCCGTGAGATCCCGGCCCCGGCACGGTCGGTAGTCGAGGAATCCGTGGCCGCATTGCAGCAGGTTGGAATCGGAGGCGTCTACGTTCTGGGCAACACGGGCGAGTCGGTCTGCCAGATATCGGTCGGGCTGAGCAGGACGGGGATGGTGCTGCTCGGCGGCCTCAATCCGGTGGCCGCAGCCGTTGAAGCCGGTATCGCGGTGGAGAACATGGGTGAGAGTGGAATGGTCGAGTTCGAGAGGTTCGTGAGGTTCGGCGGACTCTCGGGTTGATGTTGGTCGGAGCAGGGGTAAACGCATGAATAGCCTGGCGGTGAGGGTTGGCATTGTCCTGGTTGCACTTGGGGTGCTGGTCGCGGCGGGAACCTTCGCCTTCAGTGCAGTCGAAGACCTTGCGCTGTTCGAAGCGTTCTACTTCACCGTTGTCACTGTGTCTACGGTAGGCTACGGCGACATCGAGCCTGCAACGACAGCAGGCCGGGTGCTGGCCATAGTCCTGATCGTAATCGGAGTCGGGGTCTTCCTGGGTGTGGTCGCGAACGCGACGCAGTTTCTGCTGCACCGCAGGCAGGAGCGGCTGCGCAAACAGCGGGTCAATATGGCCGTAAGCACGTTCTACAGCGAGGTCGGCAGTCGCCTGTTGCGCCTCTTCTGTTCCTCAGACCCGGCTCTGGAGACGCTGGAAGAGCTGCGCGGAGTAGACAACCGCTGGACGGGTCGTGACTTTGAGAGGTTGAGGAAGAGGCTGGAAGTCCATCATTTCAATATCGATCCCGACCGCATGGACCTCGAAGCGCTCAGGGACTTCCTGCAGGAGAGACGGGGCCTGCTGCTGAGCCTGCTCGAGAACCCCAATCTGGTCGAGCACGAGGCGTTCACCGACCTGCTGAGGGCTGTCTTCCATCTGAAGGACGAGCTTGCCGAGCGTCCCGATCTCTCGGACTTGCCCCCTTCCGATCTGGAGCACCTGGCAAACGACACACGGCGGGCCTACGCCGCCATCGCTTCCCAATGGCTGGACAACCTGGCTTATCTGCAGAAGAACTACCCTTTCCTGTTCTCGCTGGAAACCCGGCTCAACCCCTTCAAGACAGAGATATCGGCGATAGTCAGCTAGTGTTGTCAGGGACGCCGAGGAGATCGCGCAACGCCGGCTCCAGTTCGGGCATCCCGAACTCGAACCCTGCGCTCTCAAGCCTTGTCGGAACGGCCCTCTGTCCTCCCATGAACACGCTCGCGAATTCGCCCAGCAACGCCCTGAGTAACATACCGGGTATCGGCGGTATGAGCGATCTCGCGCCCACCAGCTTGTTGATTGTCTCCATCAGCTCCGAATTGCGCACCGGCTTCGGGGAACAGACGTTGAAAGGACCTGCGGGCTCTCCCCTTTCGATCAGGAAGGGGAACGCCCTCGCCAAGTCCTGCTCGTGGATCCACGACACCCACTGTTGGCCGGTGCCCCATTCGCTGCCTAGCCTGCGTCGGCAAAGTGCGACCAGTTTGGGTAACGCGCCGCCGCCTTTGCCCAGAACGTGCCCCAGCCGGCAGATGAGAACGCGGGCGCCGTGCGCCTCGGCTTTCTCGGCTTCCGCCTCCCATTCCCCTGCAACTCCCGCGAGGAATCCGATGCCGGGAACGTCTGTTTCCGCAAGTATCCGGTCTCCCCTGGATCCGTAGTAACCGACTCCCGAAACGCTGAGGAGAGTCATCTGCCGCCTGGAGCGGGCTATCGCATCCACGGTGTTGCGGGTTGCGAGAAGCCGGCTATCGAGTATGACCTTCCGCGCGTCCTCCGACCACCGCTGGAAGATGGACGCTCCCGCCAGGCTGACAACAGCATCGTGTCCTGCGAGGACTTCCTGCCACTCGCCCGGCCTGGTCGGATCACCCTGCACCACGGTCACCTTTGCCGGGAGCTGTGTCGCCGGGTTGACTCCTCTGGTGAGGAGTGTGACCTGGTGGTCTCGCCGACCCAACTCCTTGAGCAGAGCCGTGCCGACGAGGCCCGTTCCGCCTGTCATGAATACTCTCATCGGTCTTCCCTTTACAGTTGACTCTGACGAGTCTATAGTACTGTAACCCACTGTTTCAAGCGGAAGGCGGCGACGTATGGGCGAGGGCGGGGGGCTGGCGAGTGTAGGTATCGGCCTTTGGCATGTCCTGTACGTGTCGTATCTCGTTCCTGTCGAGCGTATTCGACCTCTTGTGCCCGAAGTGCTGTCGCTGTCTGCAAACGCGGATGGCCGGGCGTTCGTGAGCGTGGTAATCCTAAAGAGCCGTCTGGACAGGATGAGCTTCGTGCCGGGACCGTTCCTGAGATACGACCAGGTCAATGTAAGGACCTATGTGGTCGATCCGCGCAGCGGCGGGCCGGCGGTGTTCTTCTTTCGCAGCGCGGTGACATCGAGATTGATCGCGACTTCGACCCGTCTCATCGGCCTGGCATGGGAGCACGCGGAACTTCATGTCCAGATAGGTGAAGTCGGCGGGGGACTCGTCTCACAGGTTACGGCAGGCGATTGGCACGGCAGGCTGCGCATTGAGGCGGTCGAGGGTCAGGGTGAGAAGCCGGACAGCGATGTCGCCGCGCATCTGACCGGGCCGCTCGTCGGGTTCTACGGGACGAAACGGTTCGGCATCTGGCACCCTCCACTGCAACCGCTGGCCGCGACCGTGAACGCTGTCGAATTCGATCTGCTGGTGGAAATGGGCCTGGTTGAAGCTGGACAGCTCTTGAAGCCGGACAGCGTGCTGGCCGTGCCGGAATCGACCTTCAGAGTATACGTTCCGCCAACTCGCGTTTGAGCTGTACGGAGGAGTCAGGGGGTGAGGATATGACAGTAGTAGATGGGGTGCTCGCCGGACTCGTTGCCGGCGTTGCGATGGGCCTGGCCTCTGAAGTCGCCTATCGCCTTGGCCTCTTCAAGTCGAGCCTTTTCGTCATTGACGGGAGCTTCGCGCTGAGGTTCGACGGCGGGCTGGCCGACAGGCTGAGTCCGTTGTTGCCCGGTATACCGATACACCTGATCACCAGCATCGTGTTCGGCCTTCTCTACTATCTGATCGTCTGGGGGCTTGACCTTGACGGTGACTCGGCAGCCGTGGTAGCGCCCTATGTATGCTTCTTGTGGCTCGCCATGCTTCTGGGGGCGCTTCCCGTGGCGGGACAGGGACTGCTGGGCAGCAGGCTGGAGGGCAATGCCAAGCTGGAGCAGCTTGTTCTCCACGTACTGTTCGGTGTGGTGTTCTGGGCTATGCTGCAGGCACTGTGACCCGGGCCGGTAGCGAGCCTACTCCCACCTGAAGAAGCGGGCTGCCAGCAGTGTTGAAACGATCATGATCCCCATCACGATCCCGAACTCGGTCCAGTTCCAGCCATAGCCCAGCCACGGGTCCTGCATCAATGCAATGACTCGGCGCAGGGGCGTCGCATCTCCGATGTACTGCATGGCAGTCGTCATGACCTCCCTGGGCGGACCGGCGCCGCCCAGTATAAGGACCACGAAGAACAGAAGCAGTCCGATTCCCTGTGCCGCCCTGGTGGTCGGCATCAGCGAGCCCAGCAGAATGCCGAGGGCGGCAAAGCTGAGTAGTCCGATCGGGAAAGCGAGTATAACCAGAAGAGGGGAACCGGGAAATATAGCGTCGTACATGAGCCGGGTCGTGACAACCACCAGGGCTCCACCCACCGCCGCGATAACGAAGCTGACCACGATCTGCGAGCCGAACAGGGTCCAGATAGAGATGGTGGATGCCCGGAATCTCCGGAGCACGCCGTGCTCCCTGTACGAGGTCAGGTGAACGGGCAGCGCAACCAGACCGATGGATGCAATAACGAGGCTGATGTAGGCCGAGATGTAGTAGTCCATCGCGCCTTCGCCCCGATATACTTGCTGGCCCGAGGTATCCGGCGTATTGCCGAATACGCCGCCCATGACGAACACGAAGAGAATGGGCAGCGCGAAGGTGAAGACCATGGTGATTGGGTCTCGTACAAAGAGCTTGATCTCCACCCAGGTCAGCTTCGCGAGTGTGCGCATTCGGCCTTGTCAGTTGGCAACACCGTGGCCGGTGATGTTGAGGAACACATCCTCAAGCGACGGCTGCTCCATCCGAAGGTCAGCCGGGACTATGCCATGGTCAACGAGAGCGGAGGCAACCAGGGCCAGCACGGGACCGGTGCCTTCGACCTCGACACGCGGACCTCCTCTGCTGACGCTGGTCACTTCGGGCAGCTTCTCCAGCCAGGACAGGTCGGCGGCGTCGGAGGAGAAGATGACGCGCATCTGGCTGGCATACAGTGCTATGAGACCCTGAGGACTATCCATGGCCGCTACGCGTCCCCGGTCAATTACGGCCAGGCGATCGCAGAGTTGCTCGGCCTCGTCCATGAAGTGGGTTACCAGTACGACCGTTGAACCTCGTTCTCGGATGGCCCTGATGAGGTCCCAGGCTACGTGGCGGGCCGCCGGGTCGAGCCCGGTGGTCATCTCGTCGAGAAAGACTACGTCGGGGTTGTTCACCAGGGCGAGTGCTACGAACAGGCGTTGCCTCTGTCCCCCTGACAGGGTGGAGAAGGCCGACTTAGACTTCTCTGACAGGCCCCACTGCTCCATGAGCGCACGCCAGTCCAGGGAATTGGGGGTGCACGATGCGAAGAGATCGAGAGCCTCCCAGACTCGAATGCGCTCCGGCAGGCCGGACTCCTGTAGCTGTGAACCGATGCGTCGGCGCAACTGCTGAGCCTGGGTCTGCGGGTCGAGCCCGAGCACTCTTACCCGTCCCTCATCGGGCCGGCGCAGGGCCTGCAGGCATTCTACGGTTGTGGTCTTGCCCGCGCCGTTCGGACCTAGCAGGCCGAATATCTCACCTTCGCTTACCTCGAATGAGACGTCGTCGACCGCCACGACCGAGCCGTAGGTCTTTCTCAGGTTCTCGACTTGGATAACGGTCTTCACGGGGTGCCTGCCGTACTACCGGATTGTACTATGTGGTGGGGAAATTGGGCAACGCTCCTGTTCGTGTCTTGCCAGCGGGCCCAGACATGCTTATCATACCCGTCGAGTAAGATCGGGGGTACGCGAATGGAGAAGAACGTAGGCGGATGGGACAGGAGGTTGAGGGTCCTGCTGGGTATCGTGCTGATGGGTGTGGGGTTCGGCGCTCTGGGGGGTGCAGCCGGTATGGCCATCGGCGCCATATTCGCCGTGGTGTTTGTGACGGGCCTCACGGGCCGCTGCCTGCTTTATTTGCCGCTGGGGCTCAATACGGACGTCCGAGTCTAGGCTACCTCAGGTCCACACCGCGGTAATCACGCAGTCCGCCGGATTGCCGGGGTCGAGAAACAGCACGGCGACGTTCCGCCCCTGTACCATCTGGTCGGAGCCGATGGCCCTGGATGTGGGTATACCCTCCAGCCAGACGCTGAGGCTGCCCGCGATTTGGACAGAAGCCAGGTAGGTGTTGCTGTCGAATCCCTTGAGTGTACCCTTCCTCATCATTGTCTCGCTCCTGCCGCGACGGGCTAGACCCGCCCCAGTTCGATCGAGAGCTGATACCTTCCCCTGACCGGATCATACACGTGCGTGAGGCCCAATGCGCGCCTTTCGGGCCTGAGCGAGTGATGCGACGGCGTCGCTTATCACGATGACGTCGTACATCTCCTGGCCGCAGTTCATCGGGACCAGCATTCGTCCGGAGAGGCCGTGCATCTGCGCATTTCGCAGGACTGCTTCGGCCCTCGCCTGAGCCTTCTCGACAGTGTCCAGGTTGAGGTCGTGCACCTGTTCGAGCCGGTCGAAGACCAGCTCCAGCTCCGGCCAGTCGCACTTCTCTGCGAAGACGCCGTTTCCGAACACCTGTACCCGGTTGGGTTCGCAGCTTCGGGTCTCATACGCGGCATTGAGGATGGAATGCCCGGTGCCGTAGTCATATACCGGCAGGTCCGATTCTCGTGGATAGACGACGAGGCCCGTCGCGCCTCTGAAGAGAAGAGTATCCGGCACCATAGCCAGAAGCCGCAAGACCGCCGTTTTGCCGCTCTCTCCCGGGGAGATGGTGAACGCCGGACGCTGGCTGGTCAGCGCGTCGCTGCTGCTCGACACGATGATGTTCAGCCCTGACCTTGCGAGGACAAACGCAAGCAGGTCCAGTATGGTCTTGTCGCCTGCGGTCCATGCGAACTGGTTCCGGGCGTTCCACTGCTCCAGCAGTCCCCACCCGTCTACAGCGTGCAGGGTGAAGCCGGCGACGCCCGCCGCCAAGGCCTGCTTCCAGCCGTCTATCCAGAAGGCCGGGCCGTCGGATACCTCTTGGCCCTCGCTGGTGACATATCCCGGGGAGAAGGTCATTCCAGAGCCGAGGGCGATCGCGGCCTGCTCCTGCGTACCGACGGAACCGTATCGGCCGTCCTCGTTCCTCAGTGCGACGGTGATCGCGCCGCCTGTCTCGGTGGTCACAGCTTTCAGGTACGTTACGTCAGCCGACAAGTCGACGTATGAGGGCGTCAGCGAGGTCCTCCATACGCCGTCAGGTCTTGTGAGCCACGCGTACCCACCCTCGCTGCAGAGGGCGAGACCGTGTTCGGAAGCGAGATCGAGCGGTACCGGTTCCCGCCACCTGTTGTCGATGTACTCGGACGAGGCCAGGCTGTGGGTCCAGTAGGGGCGAGAATAGGACTCGATTCCTGAGAAGGCCTCGACGAAGAAGGCTCGGTACACATCCGGTGCGTGGAGGGCGGGACAGCCGAAAGCAACGCCGGAGTCGGGAGCCGCAAGAGAGACCGGGTTCAGAGCGGTCCAGACCCCGGCCTGCGCCGAGTGGCCGTCACCGAAAACGCACGTCCATATACCGGTCTCGAGCGATCCTGCCGCAGAGCCGGATACCATGACGTTCCAGTCGCCGGAGTGGGCCAACGCCACGCCCGTGACGGCGGCGAGTGAATTGGCCCATTCCACGTATGGGGTCTCGAACTCGAATTCGTAGAGCCGGGCGGGTTGTGCGACCGCTGAGTCGTTGTAGAACCTGAGCCTTGCTTTCGTTATCGTTCTCTCCTGGTCGAGCTGCTTCTCCTCCCAGGCGCGGTCTGAATAGGCGCCCTCATACACGTCTATCCATGTGCCCGCGTAAGGATCGTATACATCCAGATCTATTGCGTTCACCGCTGCTTCATCGTATGCCGCGAGAAAGCGGACTCTGTCACAGAGCAGAGGGTTGTGGACGAGCTCCAGCCAGTCGCCCCAGGAGTCGGGCATTACCGGCGAGTTGTAGGCGTCGCTCTCGCAATCTCCGTCATAGGCGGCCTCCTCGGCATACCATGCTCCCGAAGGGTCGCCGTGAGAGGTCGGGCTGACCCACGTTCGCTGCCATTCCCCGCCGGAGAGCAACCTCGTGAACAGACTACCGCCGTCTCCAAAGACGACCAGAGCCTCG
The DNA here is from genome assembly GCA_964574685.1 of uncultured Dehalococcoidia bacterium. Lineage (GTDB taxonomy): Bacteria > Chloroflexota > Dehalococcoidia > SZUA-161 > SZUA-161 > CAZGDV01. Next base: position 64,580 of record CAZNOI010000007.1, on the reverse strand, counting down.
TCTGCCGACTTGAAGCAAGCTGCCAGGCGATGGACGTCTGTTGCGTGGACGTTACCCATGTCGAGCCATATGCCCCAGTTTGCACCGCAGTCGGAGCTTTCGGACCTGTACAGTCGCCCGTCCTTGGCCAGGGTGAAGGCGGCCAATCTGCTGCCGATGGAGGCGAGCGCAATGGCGTAGGCCTTGACGCCCCAGTTGGTCCAGCTTGTGTAGTCTGATCCTTCACCGGGGTCGACGACGCGCTGGCGGAGGACCCTCCCGTCGTCGCCGGGATCTAGTCGCAGCCGGACAAGCGAGCCGTCGCCGGGCATAGCGCAGGCGCTGGCAGCATCTGCCTCCTGACCGGAGTAGAGCCGTTGCCATCTAAGCCGCGTGACGCCGGCTACCCTGTCGCTGGCTACGAGATGGACGTACGGCTTTCGCGAGCCGCTCCTCTGGGCGGCGAGCAGCGATGTTGAAAGCGATCTCAATCCCCTACCTCGGTCTCCGTAAATCAGGGCCCCAGTCGGTCGCCTGACGGGACGGGGGGCGCGCAGGACGGTAGAGGCTGAGCACGCGCACCGAGCTGTGCCTGCCGTGGTTGGCCAGCCCTTTCATGAACTCGGACAGCCTGTCCTGTCCCCACTGCAGGTAGGCTCTCCATGTCTCGCTGCCTCCCATGTTGACGCGATTCGTGGCGAAGCTTGCCCACTCGAGGGCGGCGTATCCCGACGCTCCGATCGCCAGAAGGTCTTCGAGTGCCGTTGGAACAGTGGCACCTTGTTCGTCCAGGGTGTGGAGGCTGCCGTAGTACACACGCACCTCCTCCTCGGCTGGAACGGCGTCTGTGAGCAGCGTGAGTGTGTCAGCCCACCGGCTGAACCGCACATAGCTCCTGGGATAGCACCCGGTCGGGTACTCCACGCCCTCGATGGCCACCAGGCCATCGAGGGCGGATATGGACAGCTCCCTTGAGCCGGCACTCGTGAAAAGGGTCGCCGTGGACTGCCGTGGACAGGCCAGACTCAATTCGCGCAAGGCGTGACCGATGTGGCGGTCGAGCTCGTCATCGCTCCACCGGTAGTCGTCGGGGTCCTCGTCGTGGAGATCGGTGCGCAGTCTTGACCGCAGCTCCGCCAGGTTCATCTTCTTCCTCCGGTCGTTGGTCGAACGGGACCAGCGCCTAGTCGCGCACGCCGATGAGCCTGGCCGCTTTCAGGCTGTTGAAGAGCGCCAGCGAGACGTACCACTTGATTCTGGTCCTGGTGGCGTCCTTCCCCTCCAGGTTGCCCACCTTCTCGACCTGCAGGTGGCCGGGACTGGTCAGGCCTGCAAGCGCACCCTCGCCGAATCTCACGGCGTAGACGGTGGAGCAGTCGTCGGAAGCCCCGACTGTCTGCTCATCGGATATCCAATCGTTGACCCCGATGGGTATGCCTCCGTAGTAGTGCACCATCTGCCCGAACTCGTTCGGTCGAACTCCATGAGGCCGCTTCCGCTTCCCCTGCTAAGGGCTGTGAGCTTTCGCCTGCTTCGCTTGCTCATGAGCAACATGTCGGGCTTCCCGCCCCTCACGGTGTCGATCAGCTCGTCCAGCTTGCTCAGCGAGAGGGTTCCGCCGTCATCGCCCATGCTGACCGTCTGCTCTGCGGTGCACAGCTTGTCGACGCCGTCAAAGGACTTGGGGTCGGTGTTCACATCGCCATTGATGAACGTGTCATCGAACTTCTGCTGGACAGCCTTGGCCTTTAGCTGTACCACCGTTGCCTCCAGGTCCTGGATGTTGCTCCGGGTGGCCGCCAGGAAGTTGTCGACGTCGGCGTCACCGCCGAGTATCTTGAGTGTGGCGGTCTTCTGGGTGAACGTGGGTGTGGACTCCTGCCAGTTGTCGCCGACATCGTAGAAGCCGACCGCCGGCGCCTCGTTCTCCTGATTGTAGGTCAGCCCGTTGCCGACGATCTCCACGAAAGGCAGTACCTGCAGCACCGGGCTGTCGTACAGTATGGTCTCGATTACTCCTGCCAGCAGGACGTCGTTGGAGAGCTTGGATGCCTCCGCCAGTGTCAATGCCATTTGTCTTCTCCTTTCCTCTCTTGCTCGGGCGAGATGCTACTGGCGAGCCAGGCCGTGAGCGATCTTCTCGGCCGGCGACAGCGTCGACATATCGGGCATGGCGCGGGCAGGGGCCCCGGTCGGCACGTCGGCTGGCGACACCCGGCCTTCGAGCTCTTGCCGCACCTTCGACACGATCCGCATTGCCCGTTCCAGGGACGCGTCGACCTCGTCGACCGTTTCCCCTCCTACCAGCTCTTCCGGTATCTCGGGCAGCGTCGAGAGCAAAGCCCCTTTGTACTTCGCGACCGCCGTATCCAGTGATTCCCGCAGTCCGGCTGCCTCCTCCCGGCTCCGGGACAGGTCCGACTCAAGCTCGGCAACCACTTCACGGAGGTTCGTGTCTTCCCGTGCGCCCTCGGAGTCCGTCTCTTGAATGGAGTGTATCCCTTCTTCGGCGCTGTTTTCGTTCTCGACCATGCGCCACCTCCTTTCGGCTTCCTTGCCAGGATTCACCGGAGACGGATGTGAGAACATCAGTTCTGTTCAGTCAACGGGGTTTTGACGCAAGGCCACATCGGGTCTCGTGCATGGGCGTCAAGACGGCTATTGCCATTCGGTCGAGCGGCAGCACTTGACAAAACCCCAAAGCGTCCTATAGTTAGGTCAAGTCGCCGGTTCGGACGTAGTATCGCCGGTGACTGCGATGATGCAATTCTTACTGCTGGCATTCATTGGCTACTTGATAGGGAGCATCCCCGGCTCCTATCTGGTGATGCGTCTCTCCTCCGGCAAGGACCTCAGACGCCTGGGCACCGGCAACGCAACAGTCACAGCCGTCTTCATCCACGGGGGCAGGATTCCAGGTATCGTTTCCCTCGTCGCAGAGATGGCGAAGGCGGGGATCTGTCTGATAGTAGCCGATGTCCTGATCGGGGAGGTCTGGGCAAGCCTCACAATAATCGTTGCCGCGGTCCTGGGGTGCAACTGGAGTGTATGGCTCAGGGGCTCAGGCGGGCAGGGACAGACAATAGGCATGGTCGGTCTGGTCATTCTGGCACCTGTTGCCATGCTGGTTGTGGCGGCGTTCTATCTGGTGCCCCTGGTCGTCACCAGGAGGTACATGCTCAGCAACATGCTCTTCCATCTGGTGCTCCCGATAGTCCTTTGGCAGATGCAGGGCTCCTGGCAGTGGGGGTTGGCCGGCTTTCTGATAGTGGCGCCCTTCTTCCTCAAGCAATGGCTGGTCGGCGATGATGTTGTCAGCACGCGAGAGACACAGGCTGTAGGACATAACGGCGCTGGAGTCTAGAACATGTTCTATCAGCAGATGGTAACCCTTGTGCTCTTCGGGATACTGCTGAACCTGCTCCTGAACCTGCGGGCACTGAGGAAACCGGGCTCGGGCCGGCAGCTTCCCGAACCTGCACCGCTGATATCGGTTCTCGTACCGGCCAGGAATGAGGAAGCCAACATCCGTCCCTGCCTCGAATCCCTGTGCGGCCAGGACTACCCAAACCTCGAGATAATCGTCCTGGATGACTCGTCAACGGACGGGACGGCTCGGGTGGTGGAGGAGATCGCTGCCCGTGACCGGAGGGTGAGGCTCATCGAAGGACAGCCGCTCCCCGAGGGATGGGCAGGCAAGCCCTGCGCCTGTCACCAGTTGTCGCAGCAGGCCGGGGGCTCGTGGTTGCTCTTCACCGATGCCGATACGGTGCACTCTCCCTCGGCATTGCGCACCGCGTTGAACGCGGCTCTATCGTCCGGGGCTGCACTGGTGTCGGGTTTCCCTCACCAGAGGAACAGCTCTATCTGGCAGAAGATGGCAATGCCCGTATTCTTCTACTTCATGCTGGTCTGCGCCATCCCCTTCTGGCTGGTGCAGCGCTGGCCGCGCGCCATATCCACCGTGGCTGTCGGCCAGTTCATGTTCTTCTCAGCGGATGAGTACCGCAGGATAGGTGGACACGAGTCGGTCAAATCGAGGATTGTCGAAGACGTGGCGCTGGCGCGGGAAGTGGCCCGAAATCGCTACAGGCAGATAGTGCTCGACCTCTCGCCGGTGGTGTCGTGCGAGATGTACAGGGGCGTCGGGACAATGTGGGAGGGCATAACGCGGTGGCTGAGGTCGGTAGCTTCGACATCCGTCCTAATACTGGGACTGCTGATGGTTGTCGTCTTCCTCCTCTTCCTCGCGCCGTTCCTGTGGCTGGCCCATGGACTTCTGCTGGGAGACCCGACGTTTGGATGGCAGGCGCTGATAGTGCTGCAGGTGGCGCTCGTTCTCATCGCCCGCTACCTGGTTGGCAGGCGGTTCTCCCAGCCCGGTGTATCAACTCTGCTTCATCCTCTCGGCATCGGCTTCGCTCTGATGGTCGGGTTCCATGCGTTCTACCAGCACCTGACAGGCGCAGGCGTGACCTGGAAGGAGAGGATCTACAATCCCACCTCGCGAATTAGCTGACTACGACTCCGGCTGCCCACTGTCTGCCAGCCTGACCCGCCCCCAGACCCCCAGGTGCTCGCCCTTGACCACCAGGACGCCGGTGAGCCCCACTATGGATTGGGCGAAGCCGATGGCAGAAGAGATGTCCTCGGGGCATCTCACGCGGTTGGCAATGGCGGTGGCAGCCGCATCGGCGAGCGCCGTACTGGTGGACATCGCGACAACAGCATCCGCGCTGCCGAAGCTCAGGGAATGGCCCACGCTTCCGGACGATGTGCAGATGCCTAGGGGCGTCTCTGTGGCCTCGATGGCCATTGCCAGCCTGCCGGTGATCGGGGAATCCCCGGCGTAGACTCCCACCATCCTACGTGTGTTCGTCTTGAGGTAGATGTCCCCGCCGTTTTCGACAATCACTTCATCCGAGAGCGCCAGAAGCCCTGTCCCCACTCTCTCCGCCAGGGCTCCAGCCACGGCTGCCATCGGACCGACACCGGCGACCTCAGCCGCAAGCATCATTCCCTGAACGATCGGAGGAGCGTCGTGGTCCGGTGGCAGTGGTTCGAGGCTCGATGCGAAGTCGGGATGACCTTCTATGTAGGCCTCTATGTCGCTGCGACATTGATGCACAAGGTCAAGTGCAGACCCGCTCAAGTCGCTCTTCGCAGCTACGAGCAGGTCGGTCTCCCGGACGGTCACCTGAAAGGAGACGAGGTCGTTGCGGGTAACCCATTGGCGATAGCTTCTGGGCTCATACATCGATTAGAGACGGACTTCCATCGCCCTCACAGGGCATGTCCTGATGCACAGCTCACAGGCTATGCACTTCGCCTCGTTGAACTCGACGCGCCTCGTTGCTGGGTCCACGCTGAAGGCCCCTACCGGACAGATAGTGACGCACGCGCCGCAGTGGGTACACCGCGCTTCGGAACGCTGTACATCCTGGACCAGCGGTTGAAGGTCCACGCCCGTCTCCGTCAGGAAGCGGACCGCGTCTTCGTAGTTCTTCTTGCGACCGCTGAGTTCCAGGACCAGTACACCTTCTTGCTTCGGGGTCACCGATGCCTTGAGGACGTTGAACTTGAGGTCGTAGTCCTTGGCCAGGCGGTAGAGGATTGGCTTGTCCACCAGCCTCTGCGGAAAGCGGAGCACTACCTTCCTTGCGGTCGTCACGACGTCTCTCCTGTTGTCCAGCCGTCGTTGCCGTTAATCGGGCGCTCTTCCAGCGACTTCGGGATGATCCCGGCGTCTGCGCCCGGCAGTGGGGCCACCGGTGCGGACAGGTAGAAGTCCCCGGACTGGATCCACTTCTTGAGTACCCCGGCTATCTCCACGGCCCTGGAGTAGCTGGAAAGCGACGCCGAGGGGACGTCCTTGCCCTCCAGCTTGATCTTGCCGCTCTTGAGCTGAGCGTAGCTGACCTCCGCCAGTACATCGGGCTTGTGCTCCGGGAACGCGGTCGAGTAGTCAACTACCGGAGCGTATATCTCGCTGTCGCTCACCCCGGTACAGACCAAAATCTCTTCGGATAGGATGGGGATGGGTACACCTATGCCAACGGTGATGGTGGCTCCGTAACCTATGAAGCTGGTGCCCACGAGCCAGCGCGCGTCCATACCCTTGAGGTCGCCCATCAGGGCGAGGGTTCCGGCGGGCCGGAGGGGAAGGCCCCGGTCAGTGCGCGGTACCCCGGGATTGTGCTGCGTGCCGTTCCAGACTACGTAGCCGATACCTCCACCGAGAAACACCCTGGTGCCGATCCCGATGGTCTTGTAGTATGGGTCGTTGAACAGCGGCGACATTTGGCCGGCGGTCGAGTAGTTCGCGTTGCCCAGGCGGGGCTTCAGCACTCCCATGTACGTGTACAGGGTGCGCTCTCCCATGTTCACCGCGACACTGTAGTTCTGGTACGCGTTCCGGGGATTGAACAGCACAGCCTCGTTCAGGTCTTCCAGGCGGAGTCGCGTCTCCAGCTTGCGCCTCGGGTAGCAGTCGGTTCCGTACGCGTTGATTGAGAGGCGCACCTCTTTGCCCGCCACAAGCTCCTCTATTACGTGGCCTCCGCCGTATCCGAACTCGCCCGGATGGGTCCTGTTGCGAGGATCGTCGTCCGGGATGGCTGTAGCCCCGAGGACCACGTCAACCGCCGCGAACCCGGTGTAGGCCGGAACATCATTGAGATAGACCTGTCCTCCCCCTGCCTTGATGCGGGGTGTCGAGTGGCCGAGATTGAAATAGGCGCCCGAGGAGCACATCGGGCCGAAGGTGCCGGTGGTCACAACGTCGACTTCCCTTGCCGCTCTGGTCGGCCCCTTCTTCCTGACCAGATCGATCACTTCCTCCGCGGTCACGACAACCGCCTGGCCCTTCGCGATCTTCTCGTTTATCTCGGCTATTGTCTTCGTCATTCCGTACCCCCGGAGCACGACCCAACATAATGAATCTTCGTTCAAACGTAAGACCTTGTCAAGCCTGCGCCTTCGACTCTCCGGAGGACTAATTTCCCACCCTGCATGACTCCAAAGTGCCATTGTCCGGCGAGCAGCCACCGTGCTAATGTCTGAGCGAATCGGGTACGAATGTGTCTTTGGAGACTCCACCGATGAGCAACACTTACTCGCCACGCTGAAGGCAAGTGCTCCTCCGGCCTGGTTCATACATAGTGGGGCGTGATTCTGGACTGAGGGTATCCCGCATTGGGTAGAGGCAGCTCGACAAAGCCCAAACGCCGCTCGGAAGGATCGACCATGTCTGACTCACTTGCGTCCGGCCTCACGGGTGAGCAGGTGAGCCGTGCACTGGCGGGATTCGTCGATGCGGTTCCCGTGGCTCTCGCAGTGAGCATGCCTGATGGGCGCATAGTCGATGTCAACAGGGCGGTGCTGGATGCCTTTGGCTACCGCTCCAAGGCCGAATTCACGCGCAAGGGCGCGCTCGCGCACTGGCTGGACCCGGACGACCGCCGGGCTTTCGTTGAGCTGGTCGCAACCGGCGCTGCCAGAGGTTACGAAGCCAGGTTCAAACGGCGCGATGGAAGTGTGTTCTGGGGCTCCGTGACAACGGTCGGCTGGCCCATCGGCAGCGAAAGCAGCCTTGTCACATGTTTCATTGACATAACAGCCCAGAAGATGGCACAGGAAGAGCTCGAGCAACAGGAGAAGTACTTCCGTGCCCTCATAGAGAATTCCCTCGACGTCATACTGGTGGTCGACCGCGACCTCAAGGTGAGGTACGAGAGCCCCTCCATGATTCGCGTCACGGGCTATCGTCAGGACGAACGCCACGGCAAGAGCGCCATCGATCTCGTCCATCCGGATGACATGGGAGTGGTGCGGGAGGCGATTGTCCGACTGCGCGAGGGCATCGGCGACAGGGTCTCATTCGAGACGCGCCTCCGCCACAAGTCTGGCCAGTGGCGTCATGTGGAAGTCACAGCTATCGATCTGCTCAACGAGCCCGCCGTCTCCGGCATTGTTGCCAGTTTCCGCGACATCACCGACAGGCTGGAGGCGCTTGATGCCGTACGACGCAGCGAGGAGTACCATCGCGCGCTGATCGAGAAAGCTGAGGACGGGATTGTGGTCCTCAATCCCGATGGCACGATTCGGTATCAGAGCCCGCATCTCGAACGTGCGATGGGCTATGAGCAGGGCGAACGTATCGGCAGGAACCCGCTGGAGTTCGTCGACGCCGAGGATATCGGTCGGCTGGCCGCCATGTTGCAGGGTCTCATGCAGGAGCCGGGCGCTGTGCTTCGAGGGATAGCCGTGCGGATGCATCACAGAGACGGCTCCCGTCGCACGTTTGAGGCAGACGCGACAAACCTTCTGGACAATCCCGCTGTAGCGGGCGTGGTCGTGAACTGCCGCGATGTGACTAGGCGCACTCAGGCTGAAGAGGCTCTTCGCGAGAACGAGGACAAGTACCGAAGCCTTGTTGAACGTGCCAACGACGGCATCACGCTCGTTCAGGACGGTATTGTCAAGTATACCAATCCACGCTCTCTGGAGATGGTTGGATATGCACCCGAGGAGATGATCGGCAGGCCGATACGTGACTTCCTTCATCCTGATGAAGTCCCGGTGATGATAGAGCGCTTCCGACGCGTTATGTCGGGTGAGCCGATGGCCCCGGTCTACGAAACCATACTGGTCCACAGGGACGGCCATCCGGTCAACGTTGAGATGAGCGGCGGAGTTGTGACCTATCAAGGTCGCCCCGCGGACCTCGTTGTAGCCCGTGATATAACGGAACGGAAAGCCGCTGAGCAGGCGCTCAGGGAGAGCGAGGAGAAATACCGCCAGGTGGTGGAGAGGGCCAATGACGGGATCACGATTATCCAGGACGCAATCCTGAGGTATGCGAATCCACGTTCTCTGGAGATATTGGGGTACACACCCGATGAAATCATCGGGACGCCGATGTCGAAACACATCCATCCTGACGAACTGCCAAAGGTCATCGAACGCTACCAGCGTCGGATGGGTGGGGAGGAAGTCGAGTCCACGTATGAGACAGCGCTCATCGACAAGCAGGGCGGGCGCGTCGAGGTCGAGCTGAATGCCGGCGTCGTTACGTACGAGGGCAGGTCGGCGGACCTCGTTTTGGTGCGCGACATAACTGAGAGAAAACGGACTATCGAGGCACTGCGCGAAAGCGAGGAGAAGTTCAGGCTTCTCGTCGAGGAGATGAACGACGGTTACTGTCTAATACAGGATTCCCGGATTCTGTTCCACAATGCTCGGAGCGCGCGCATGTTCGGCTACTCCGCTGATGAGCTGACTGGAAGATCGATTCGGGAGCTGCTTCCGCCGAAGATCCTGAGTGAGCTGTCCAAGGTGCACGCCAGACGGCTGAAGGGAGAGGACGTGCCGGCGCAGTACGAGACGGTTGTTCGGCGCAAGGACGGCAGGTTCTGTCCGGTGGAACTCGGTACCAGGATTATCGACTATCGCGGGCGGCCCGCTGTCTCCGTCGTCATCAGGGATATCACGGAGCGCCGGCTGGCCGCAGACGCACTGCAGCGTTCCGAAGAGAAGCTGCGGAGCTATCTCGAAAGCAGCCCCGACGCGATCTACACGATGGACCTGAGGGGGCGATTCCTGTACGGGAACAGGGCGGCTGAGAGATTGGCGGGCTATTCGAAGGAGGAACTGCTGGGCAAAACCTTCGTCGAAGTGAATCTCCTCCCTGAGGAGTACATCGAGCCGACACGTGCGCTACTCGCCCGGAACGCCGAGGGCAGGCCAACCGGTCCGAGCGAGGGACAGCTTATCAGGAAGGACGGGAAGAGGGTTGTCGTTGAGGTCCGCACATACCCCATCGGCAAGGGAGTCAATGTGGAGATAATCGGCGTCGCCCGGGACATCACGGAGAGGAAGCGCGCCGAAGAAGAGCGCCAGCGCATGGAGGAGCAGTTGCAGCTCGCGGGAAGACTTGCGGCCGTAGGCGAGCTGGCGGCAGGGGTAGCACATGAGCTGAACAACCCGCTCGCAGCGGTGCAGGGCTATGCTCAGTTGCTTGCCTCACGGGAGGCCCTCGACGAGCAGATCCGGGCCGACGTTGGCATCATATACGACCAGGCGCAACGTGCGAGCAGGATAACGGCCAATCTGCTGTCATTTGCCCGCAGGCACAGGCCCGAGAAGAGTTCAGTCTCCATCAATGAGGTGGTCGAGAGAAGCCTGGAACTGCATGAATACCGGATGCGGGTCAACAACATCGAGGTCGTCACGAAACTGGACACAAAGCTGCCGGAAACGCTGGCAGACTTCCACCAGATGCAGCAGGTCTTCGTGAACGTCATCACAAACGCCGAGCAGGCTATGACGGCCGCAAGGGGTCGGGGACGGCTGACTGCTAAGACCCAGAGGGTTGGGGACATGATCAGGGTCTCCTTCACCGACAACGGCCCCGGCATCCCGGAGGACAACATCAGCAGGGTATTTGATCCCTTCTTCACCACGAAAGAGGTGGGCAAGGGCACCGGCCTGGGGCTCAGCATATGCTATGGCATAGTGCGGGAGCACGGCGGACGCCTCTATGCGAAGAGCAGCACGCGCAGAGGCAGCACCTTCGTGGTGGAGATACCGATCGTCGACAACCAGACCGACCATCAGCAGGCACGCGCGGAAACAGCGCCACCCGCCGGTGAGCGGCGGCGGAAGAGCAGGCGAAGTTATCATCACTCCTGATTATTCCTCCCGAAGAGCGGGCAATTCCTTGACATTCGCCGTCGGATGGTCACACAATTGTTATGGGAACAGAACCAGACTGTAAGGGTTTCGTTGTGTTCTTAAGCGATTCTGTAATCATAGTCGTGTATACAGGAGCATAGGACTCTCCGATTGGTTGGTCCCTACAGCCTCCAATAATGTGAAGAGCCTTATTGATTACAAAGACCTGATCGGTGCCGACGCACTGTCCGAGATATACAACAAGGCTGACGAACTGCGAGGCACACGCGTACTCCACATAAACTCCACGAGGAACGGGGGTGGGGTGGCGGAGATCCTCGGCTCGCTTGTCCCTCTCATGAACGACCTTGGCATATCCACTGAATGGAGGGTCATCGACGGGCCGAACGGCTTCTTCCAACTCACGAAGGGATTCCACAACGCTTTGCAGGGCGGCACCTACGCAATGGATAGTGAAGGGGAGCGCCTGTACCTGGAGACCAACCAGGCCTTCTCGGAATGCTGTCGCATCGAAGCTGACTGCGTGATCGTGCATGACCCCCAGCCCCTTCCGCTGATAGAGTTCTGCGAGAAGAGGGTACCGTGGGTATGGCGTTGCCACGTTGATCTGTCCCGCCCGGACCCGGGGCTGTGGAGCTACCTGTGCAGATTCGTAAACAGCTACGATGTCTGTTTGCTTTCAAGCCACTCCTATCTGAAGGAAGACCTGGAAGTCCCGCAGAGGATCATACACCCCGCGATAGACCCGCTTTCCAGGAAGAACAGGGATATGGACGCCGGCCGCATCGAGGCCGTAGCGCGTTCCCATTGCATACCGCTCGACAAGCCGATAGTCGCGCAGGTCTCCAGGATGGACACCTGGAAGGACCCGGAGGGCCTGTTGGAGGTCTTTGACCTGGTGAGGAGAGATGTCGACTGCAGGCTGCTGTTCTGCTACGCTCCCTCTATCGACGATCCGGAAGGCATCGATGTGCTGCACAGGACGTGTCGCAGGGCGGACGCCCTGGGCACCAACGGTCGAGTCCTCTTCGTTGAGGGCTCAGATCCTGAAGTCGTCAATGCGATACAGAGGCAGGCGACCGTACTCGCTCAGAAGTCCATCAAGGAAGGCTTCTGTCTTTGCGTTACTGAGGCACTTTGGAAGAGCAAGCCGGTGGTGGGCACCAATGTCGGCGGCATACCTCTTCAGCTCAAGCAGGCCGAGAACGGTTTCCTGGTTGACCCGCGGGACAATGAAGCGTTCGCCGACAGAATCGTCGAAGTCATCAAGAACCCTGAGATGGCTGCGGACATGGGAAGCCGGGGCCGGGAAATCGTCAGGCGGAGCTTCCTGATTACCAGGCTCCTCACAGACTACATTGACCTGCTGCGGGACGTACTTCTCGGACACAACGGCCACCATCGAGATGCACTGGACGAGGCGGACCCTGCTGCAACGCTCAACTGGCGTTGGCAATGCAGGATCTGACCTCGGTGGAAAGCAGCGGAACCCCCTTTCCGCTGTATAATTAGGGTGGAAGCGGCAATTCTGCCTACTTTCGCGTAGCTAGGAGTAACGTACCTCCATTTACCAGTACTAATATGGGATTGAAAAGGGATATGCGTTCCTTCAGTATGGCGTTGTGCTGCTTTGGCGCATTCTCTTACACTTCGGCGCCGGTACTGGCCAAGAAGCAGTGAGAGGAGGGGCCCGGGGAGGAGATCAAAGATGGCAAAGGTCTATCATTTCAGCGACGGTATCGAAGACAAGGGACAGCTTGGGAACAAGGGCGCCAACCTGGTGACTATGAGCAAGCTTGACCTGCCTGTACCACCTGGCTTCGTAGTAACGATTGAAGCGTACAAGGAGTTCCGCAATACCGGGAAGCTCCCTGTGGATGAGATCAAGCAGGCTCTGGCTGGGCTTGAGGAGAAGACGGGCAAGAAGTTCGGGCGGGGCCTTTCTGTCTCGGTACGGTCATCGGCCCCGGCCTCCATGCCGGGAATGATGGACACAATCCTGGATATCCGGGACACAGATGCTGTGCTGTCGGCGGTCGAGAAGATATTCGGCTCGTGGGACAACCCGAGAGCAGTGGAGTATCGCAAGCTCAACAACATCGCCTCCGACATGGGAACGGCCGCGATCGTTCAGGCCATGGTTTTCGGTGACCTCGACGAGAAGTCGGGCACGGGCGTGATGTTCACCAGGAACCCCAGTACCGGCGACCGGGAGCTGTTCGGCGAGTATCTGACCCAGGCAAAGGGCGAGGACCTGGTTTCCGGCCGGAGAACGCCGCAGCCGATCTCGTCCTTGAAGTCCCAGATGGCCGACCTCTATAACCAGGTCCAGGGACTGGCCGAGAAGCTGGAGACGCACTATCACGAGATGCAGGACGTCGAGTTCACGATTGAAGGGGGCCGGCTCTACAGTCTCCAGACGCGTACGGGCAAGAGAAGCGGCCAGGCTGCGGTTAAGATCGCCGTCGACATGGCAAAGGAGGGACTGATCTCCCGCGAGGAGGCCATTCTTCGCGTGTCGGCAGAGAATGTGCGGGCCTTCCTGCACCGGCGAATCGATTCCCCTGAGAAGTACCAGCCGATAGCGTCGGGCCTTGGAGCCGCTCCGGGTGCCACCTGGGGCAAGGTAGTGCTCCATCCGTTCGAGGCCGTAGATGCTGCGCAGAGAAACGAGCGCGTCATTCTGGTCCGTGAAGAGACCAGCCCGGACGACATACAGGGTATCTCCGCCGCCATGGGCGTCCTTACGGCAAGGGGCGGGCTGACCTCCCATGCGGCGATAGTCACGCGGGCAATGGGCAAGCCGTGCATCTGTGGAGCTGAGGACATCCGAATAGATTTCAAGACGGAGCAGTTCGAGGCCAACGGCCACACTGTGAAGAAGGGCGACATAGTCACCATTGACGGCATGAGCGGGAACGTTTACGTCGGCGAGCTGCCGATGAGCGATGCTCAGGGCTCCTCCGAGCTGGACGAGCTCCTGACTTGGGCCGACCAGTTCAGGAAATTGAAGGTGAGGGCGAACGCGGACACGCCAGAGGCCATGGCCCTGGCGAGGAAATTTGGTGCGGAAGGGATCGGTCTCTGCCGCACCGAGCGCCACTTCAACGCTCCCGATCGGCTGTCAGCCATCAGGGCGTTTATCCTGGCTGAGACAGCGGAGCAGAAGAAAGGGACCCTGGAGGTCCTCAAAGAGCTCCAGAAGCAGGATTTCGTCGCAATCTTCAAGGAACTGCGAGGCATGCCCGTCATCGTGAGGTTGCTCGACCTCCCCCTCCACGAGTTCCTTCCTTCCGATCTGGAGACGACGGACGACCTCGTCAGGGAGCGGATTCAGGAGTTGAGAGAGACCAACCCCATGCTCGGACACCGGGGAGTCAGGCTGGCCGTGACGTCGCCCGAGATATACGGGATGCAGATCGACGCCATCGCCGAAGCCCGCAATGAAGTGGACGCCAACGTCTCGGTTATGGTCCCGCAGGTGATAACCCTGCAGGAGTTGAAATGGGTGAAGCGCATCGCCAACGGCAGGGGCCTCAGGCTCGGTGTCATGATGGAGACGGTTCGAGCCTGCATGCGAGCCGGCAGGCTCGCCGAGGAGGCCGACTTCTTCTCGTTCGGCACGAATGACCTGACGCAGGCGGTCTTCTCATTCAGCAGAGAGGATGCAGAGAAGAAGTTCCTGTCAACCTACCTGCAGGCTGGCATTCTCAAGGACAACCCGTTCCTGGTGGTCGATGTTAAGGGAGTGGGCAGGCTGATGGAGACGGCTATCTCGTGGGCCAGGAAGTCCAAGCCCGGCCTCGAGATCGGCGTCTGCGGAGAGCACGCCGGTGAGCCGCGTTCCATAGTCTTCTTCCACAGCGCCGGTGTCGATACCGTGAGTTGCAGCCCGTTCCGGATACCAATCGCGAAGCTGGCTGCGGCGAAGGCAGGCATTCTCGATAAGAGGATGGCCGAGGCCGGACAGCAGCTCGAGGCACTGGTCGCGGGTAAGTAGCGGTCAAACGAACGTAAGAAGGGGGCGCGGCATGCCGCGCCCCCTTCTTGTCTCTCTGCCCGCAACTCTAGGGCTTTCGTCCGTTCATTCGACCGAGCGAAGTAGCCAGGGCCCGATTGCCGGCCAGTTGCTCCTGGAGGACACTCTGCACCAGATCACAGGCTTCACCAATCTTCATGTTGGCCAGAGCGTAGTACACCGTCGTCCCCTCGCGGCGTGTGACCACTATGCCACGTTCCCGCAGTATGGCCAGATGCTGGGAGACGTTGGCCTGGGGCAGGGCGAGGGATTCCACGAGTTGGCCCACGGACTTCTCACCGTTGCGCAACTGGTGGATAATCATGAGACGCTTCGGATGCGCCATGGTCTTGCAGATATCCGACTGCAATGCGAAGAGGCGTTGTCTGTAATTCTTCACCCCGGCACACTTCTATCAGTATATTCGTATGCAAGAATATTACAATGGTCGATGAGGCTTGTCAAGAGCGTCTACCACGGGTCGGACACAGGTGAGAAGGACAGAGTCACTTGACACAGTGATGCTGCGATGATATCATACTGTTCAACACTATATTAGAATGTTTGAATAGAACTGGAGGAGGCCAATGCCGCTATACGAGTACAAGTGCGAGGAATGCGGGCATCGATTCGAGTCGGTCAGACACATGTCCGAGTCCGATGCCAGACTCAGGTGTCCGAAGTGCGGCAGAGAAACGGCGCGGAAACAGATATCCACGTTCTTTTCTCCTGCAGCAGGCGAGAGTTGTGCGCCGCGAGGGGGCGGCTGAGCCCCTCGCTTCAGTTGAGGCGGTCTGCCTCGATGAGCATTGTCCGGAGACCAGCCAATCAGAGGGAGGTATACCCATATGGTGAAAGAGCTGACCGACGGCAATTTCCAGGAAGAGGTTATGAAGTCGGACGTCCCCGTACTGGTGGACTTCTATGCGCCGTGGTGCGGACCCTGTCGCATGGTCGCTCCGGCTATTGAGAAGCTGGCCGAGGAATACGGAGACAGATTCAAGTTCTGCAAGATCAATGTAGATGACAGCCCCAGGACCGCCGGGGAGTACCGTATCATGAGCATCCCCTATCTCGCGTTCTTCAAGGGTGGAGAGAAAGTCGACGAGATCGTGGGTGCGGTAGGCGAGAGTGTGCTGAAGCCGAAGGTTGACGCTCTATTGGCTGGCTAAGGGGGAAGATGGGGGCCGAATACGTACACCAGGAGTTGAACCAGGACGTCCAGTCCATCTCGGGGACTTACACCCCCATGAAGGAGCTTAGGCTCAGGGAGAATAGCCGCGAGGTGCTCTGCGTGGTTGGTCAGGCGATCGTGGATACGGCGTGCTGCGGCTCCGGGAACTTCATGTACGCGACAGTGCCGGGGTATGTCGTCAAGTGGAAGGAAAGAACGAACGATCTTGGCCTGCCGGTCTCGATCGTGGAGCCGATTGAGGTTGAGAGCGTCAAGAGCGAAGTGGCGAGGACACTGAAGGAGACCGAGCAGGTCTTCAACATCAATTTCTGGTGACACCGCTCGGGAAGCCGGAGTGACGATACAGTCAGAGCCAGGGGCGGATTGCGTATCAGCCACAAATCTGTTATCCTCCAAAGCGTTGTCCTTGTTCCGGCTTTCGGCAGCCCGCATCTTCCACGAAAGTCCCCCGATAGGTCCGCAGGCGGAGAATGACCGAACTCGGACAGACACCCGTTGAGGGTGTATTTGCCCGTTGAAGTCGTTGCGAGGTCTTCCGGGCTTCGTGAGTTACGCATCGGACTTTAAGCGGGCATTCACCCTGCAGCGCGATATCATTCCTACTGCTCGGGAGGTGTGTCATTTCTTTGGAAGTCAACCGGCGAGACGGGGAGACCGCGGAGAGCCTGCTGGCCCGGTTTCAGAAGATGATCAACCGTGAGGGCATACTCAGGGAGGCGAAGCAGCATCGCTACTTTGTCCCCAAGGGTGAGGCCGCACGCGAGAAGGCCCGAAAGAGCGCCAGGCGCAGACGCAGGGGCAAATGACATTCGTCAGACCTGAAACCGGCCCGGGTTGTTCGAGCCGAGTCTTCAGCGATTGGCTTTCCGGCTGCTGACTAGAAGGAGGGACGGTGGATATACACGTGGGCAACCTCGCGCGCGAACTGGGCGAGACAGAGTTGAAGCAGGCTTTCGAAGAGTTCGGGCAGGTGGTAGCTATCAGAATGGTCAGGGACCGGCACAGCGGTGTATCCAGAGGTTTCGCCTTTGTTGAGATGGCAGACCGGGATGCGGGAACGGCTGCCATAGAGGGCCTTAACGGTCGGGAGCTGGCGGGCCGGACTATGGATGTCAGCGAGGCGCGGCCATCGGGAGGCGGGAAGAAGGGCGGCGCGAGGTCGTTCGGCGGCGGCAAGGGCGGTGGCAAGGGTGGTGGCAAGAGAGGGAAGTCGCGCGGCGTTGGCAGAGGAGGTATTTCCAGGGGGGGACGCTGGTAGCAAGGACCAGACATGCCGCGGCCTGTGGCCGCAGGAGCGGAGCAGACTGCGGGGCGCTCAGCGAGCGCCCCGATTCATTAGAGGTGGCATAGCGGACAGCAGGCTCAGGGTGGTCGCGGAGGGCCTGGAAGGGACCGCCCTCAGTGCGGTTGCGATACCGACCTTCCCACTCCTGAGAGGGTGGTGGCTGAACTGGGGTGCCACGGACGATGAAGTCCCGACAGCTACGCCGGTATGATGTGGATGTGGTATCTGGAAGAACCGGATGCCGGGTGCACTCGCCTCATCAGCCGCTGGCGCGTGGACTGCAGGCCGACCTTCCGAAACCGGCTGATGTACGGGCCGGCCCTCGTCGGTCCCATAAGCTGTGTCATGTCCCGCAAGATGCTGCTCGGCATCATGAAGAGGGTGGAGCATACGCCCTTGGTCTAGCCAGGGCACGGCATGCCGTGTGTCCCCATTCGCTTCGGTGGGTCAGGTGCCCACGCCTGACCCCTTTGGCTTCGGTAGAACGAGTGCCCACACCTGTTCCATGTCTTAGACAGCCGGGGGCGGCTGTCCTACCATTTTCTTGGGGCTCGGTATGTCGAGCCCGTACGGTTGAGTTGACCGCGACGGGTAATCTGTCTATGATTTGACCGCATGGAATCGTTTCATGAGTACATCCGCGCGATTGAGAAGGAACTGATCGCGGGCAATGCCACGGAGCACACGCATCGTCCGGCCCTCAAGACCCTGCTTGAGTCCCTTGGGCACGATGTGACTGCTACGAATGAGCCACGCCGTATCGACTGCGGAGCGCCCGATTTCGTTCTCACAAGGGGTGCGACCACGGTGGGTTACGTGGAGGCAAAGGATGTCGGGAAGAGCCTCGACGAAGCCGAGCGTACCGAGCAGATGGAGCGGTATCGCGAGTCTCTGTCCAATCTTGTCCTGACTGACTACTTGGAGTTCAGGTGGTACACGGACGGCGAACTGCGCAACTCAGCGAGACTCGGCAGACCTGCGCCGGATGGCAGGATTCGAAGAGACAGAGAAGGCACTGATGCAGTCAGCGCCTTGCTCGCCGACTTCTTCTCGCACACCTCCGAACCTGCAAGTAGCCCTAGGGAACTGGCACTGCGCATGGCACGCCTCGCTCACTTGATTCGTGACCTGATCATCGCCGCGTTCGACAGAGAGCCCGAGACCGGGAGCCTGCACAGCCAGTTCCTGGCATTCCGGGACAACCTGATTCCCGACCTCACAGCCGGCCAGTTCGCTGACATGTACTCTCAGACCATCGCCTATGGTCTGTTTGCGGCCCGGTGCGCTCACGAAGGCCCAACCGGATTCACGAGACAGAACGCAGCATATCTGCTTCCGAAGACGAACCCTTTCCTGCGACGCATGTTCGGCCACATTGCGGGCCCTGAGCTGGATGACCGCATAGCATGGCTGGTCGAAGACCTGACTCAGCTATTGGCGAGGGCAGATATCGCGTCGATACTGCAGGACTTCGGCAGGCGCACGGCCAGGGAGGACCCGGTTGTTCACTTCTACGAGACCTTCCTCGCTGCATATGATCCGAGGGTCAGGGAAAGGCGCGGCATCTACTACACGCCCGAGCCCGTCGTCTCCTTCATTGTGCATTCAATAGACTGTATCCTGAAGACTCGCTTCAGCAGGCCGCAGGGCCTGGCCGACCCGGCTGTGCTCATCTTCGACCCCGCAGTGGGCACTGCGACGTTCCTCTACTCGGTCATCAGGGAGGTTCATGAGGCGCTGGTCGGACAGGGACAGAGAGGTTTGTGGAACGACTATGTGGCGACCAGGCTGCTGAACCGGCTGTTCGGCTTTGAGCTGCTCATGGCACCATATGCTGTGGCGCACCTGAAGCTGGGAGTTCAACTGAAGGACCTGGGGTACGATTTCCGGAGCGACGAGCGCCTTGGCGTATACCTTACGAACACGCTTGAGGAGGCCGTGAAGCGAGCAGAGACGCTGTTCGATAACTGGATCAAGGACGAGGCCAACGCGGCAGCAGAGATCAAGAAGGACAGGCCGATAATGGTGGTGCTGGGCAACCCGCCCTACTCAGGCCTCTCTGCCAACGCGAGCGTGCGTGAGGTCTTCGACCCCAAGACCAACAGAGTCAAGCGGGAACTGACCTGGATTGGCAGCCTCATCGAGGACTACAAGCGCGTCGATGGCAAGGCGCTGGGCGAGAAGAATCCCAAATGGCTGCATGATGACTACGTGAAGTTCATCCGGTTCGGGCAGTGGCGCATCGATCGCACAGGCGACGGCGTCCTGGCCTTCATCACGAACCATTCGTATCTGGACAACCCCACCTTCCGGGGCATGCGCTGGTCCCTCATGAACACCTTCACCGACATCTACATCCTGGACCTGCACGGCAATGTCAAGAAGCGTGAGAAGGCCCCTGACGGCGGCAAGGACGAGAACGTATTCGACATCCAGCAGGGCGTCGCTATCGGGATCTTCGTGAAGGAGAAAGGGAAGAAAGGGCCAGCGCAGGTTCATCACGCGGAACTCTGGGGGCTGCGCGGTGAGTGGCCGGACTCGCAGGAGGGAACGAAGTATCACGCGCTCTCCTCGTCGGACGTGACGTTGGTGGACTGGGCGGAACTCCAGCCGAGGAGCCCCTCATATTTCTTCGTGCCGACGGATGTGGGCCTGCTTGACGAGTACGAGCGCGGCTGGAAGGTCACAGACATCTTCCCGGTCAACAGCGTCGGCATTGTCACCGCAAGGGATGAGCTTGCCATCCACTGGACCGCTGACGAGATATGGGACACGGTTCGGGACTTCTCCTCTCTGCCGGAGGAGGAGGCGCGGCAGAAGTACCACCTCGGGAATGATGCTCAGGACTGGAAGGTTGCACTGGCGCAGCGAGACGTTAGAGACTCCGGGCTTCGCCGCGACCTGGTTGTGCCGGTGCTCTACAGGCCGTTCGACGTACGTTACACGTACTACACAGGCCAATCGCGAGGTCTGATCTGCAGGCCCCGCGCGGACGTCATGCGCCACATGCTTGCGGGGGAGAACTTGGGTCTGATCGTCACCAGACAGACCACCGACCCATTTGCAGTCTTGGCGACTCGGGCGATCGCCGGACACAAGTCGGTGGCCACCTATCACATCACCTCGCTGTTCCCTCTCCACCTCCATCCTGTCGAGGGCCAGCTCCAGTTGGATGGAGGGGGCCGCCGCCCCAACCTTAACCTCGCCTTCGTGGCCGACCTGTGCGGCAGGCTGGGCGTCTCGTTCCCGGCATGGGTCGGGTGGAAAGGGCAGGCAGGGGAGAAAGGTCAGGCAAGGGTGCCTGACCCATCGGTAGAGCAGTCGCCCTCGACTGCTCCAGAAACTCAAGAACAGATGGTAGAACAGCCGCCCCCGGCTGTTCAGAGTGAAGGACAGATGAGGGCACCTGTCGCACCGGTAGAGCCGCCCCCGGCTGTCCAGGATGAAGGACAGGTGAGGGCACCCGTCCCACCCCAGGGTGAGCAGACAGCGGGACGTGTAGCAGGGGTGGGGTCCGAGTTGACCGTGACGAGAAGGCATCTCCCCCACTGGCAGCTCGGTGGCTCGACCTACTTCGTTACATTCCGGACTCGCGAGGGGATTGAACTATCTCCGGAGGAGCGAGGAGTTGTAATCGAGTCGTGCCTGCACGGGCATCCGGACACCTGGCAACTTCACGCCGTGATTGTGATGCCGGACCACGTTCATATCATGTTGATGCCCGCCGAGACGCGGCCGGGCGAGTGGGTCTCACTGTCCCAAATCATGCAAGGGATAAAGGGGGCGACGGCACACCGGATCAACGGGTTGCGGGGTCGAAAGGGAGCGGTGTGGCAGGACGAGTCCTACGATCGAATCATCAGGGACGAAGCTGAATTCGAGGAGAAGTGGAAGTACATCTGTGACAATGCTGCGAGGGCGAGTCTGGGAGAGGACGGTTTGGCCTATCCGTACTTCTGGTGGGAGGGGAAGGAAGAACGAGAAATCACGCCGGAGGACATCTTCAACTACGCGTACGCTGTCTTTCACTGCCCGACCTACCGGGAGCGCTACGCTGATTACCTGAAGACCGACTTCCCGCGCCTTCCACTTACATCAGACTTCGGGCTGTTCCGGGCGCTGGCCGAAAAGGGAGCGGAACTGGTGGCGCTGCATCTCCTGGAATCACCGGTACTTGAGAAGAGTGTTACCAGGTTCGATGTTCCTGGCTCGAACTTTGTTGAGGGCGTCAGGTATGATGAGGCTCACGGGCGCGTGTATATCAACAAAGAGCAGTACTTCGAGGGCATTGAGCCGGTTGTGTGGGAGTTTCAGGTCGGCGGCTATCAGGTCTGCCAGAAATGGCTCAAAGACCGCAAGGGCAGGAACCTGGCCTGGGACGACGCGATCCACTATGAGAAGATCGTTGTTGCCCTTCGGGAGACCATCCGCATCATAGGTGAGATCGATGCCCTGATACCCGGATGGCCTTTGTCGTAGTCCGTCGCATGCCGGTGGGACAGGGGCCCGTGCCTGTCCCCTATCTTCAACAGCCGAGGGCGGCTGTTCTACTTGGGGCGCACGGCCGTGCGCCCCTACCACGGCCGACACGCATCAAAACCGTGTAGGGGCACGGCATGCCGAGCCCCTACCCATCCGCACCAACCTCCGCCGAACAACCATGTGATGGTGTGGCATGCCGTGTCCCTACGTTTGGACTGCTTCCTCGCGGCACCGCTGCAGCTCGGCGTCGGGGTCGTCGACGCCCAGCTCGGTCATGGCGCGGCGTCGCGAATGTATCCCCGCCTCGACCAGTATCTGCTCGTCGCGCACCAGCCGGGCCCTGTCCTGCGGCAGCACCGGCTCCCAGTTGATGTTCACCCGGCAGCGCCCGAAGTCCTCCCCGGCCATCGTCTCCAGTATCCTCAGGGCCATCTCGGAGCGCCGCCGGTACACCGGCGTCCTGATCAGGCGCTTGCGGCGCACCTTTTGCAGAAGCGGGTGCAGCTCCATCTCCAGCGCGATCCCCGACAGGCTGCGCTGGTTGTCCCCGAAGGCCGTCCGGGGCGACTCCGAGAGGTCGTGCAGCGTGCGGTACAGCAGGTCGATGTAGTCCGCGTGCAGCTTGACGCCGCCGCCCTGCAGCAGGTCGAGCAGGTATGCCTTGGCCCGCTCCGGTATCTCCCACACCGCCCCCGGCTGCACCGCGATGTCCTGCGCGTTCTCGATGTTCTCCAGCACGGCGATCGGGTTGCCCGACAGCTCCAGGATCAGGGATAGTTGCGACAGCGCCCGGTTCAGCTCCCGCGCCGGCTCGACCAGCGCCGGTACGTCGGACACGCCCCAGAACCGCTTGGGCTCGCGGACATTGGGGAAGACGATGAACGGAATGAATCCGTAGGGGTTGGCCTTCTTCTCGACGGGGGTATCGTCGATCCACAGCTCGAACTGTGCCCTGGTCCAGACCTCGACTACTGTAGATTCCTTCTTCTGCCTTCGGTTCCTAATCCCGTAGAGCATCGCGGCCTCGTCCGACGAGAGGCGGTATCGACTGGCCACTCTCCATGTCCTGGTTACATCGTCACCGAGCCACCATACGTACATCCCCTGTACGTCCGGTGCACATACCCGAACACGCTCCTCCCTGGCATCCCAAGTCACCTTGTAGCACCCGTCGCCCAGCACTGCTGTGTCAAGCTCGGTGTCGAAATCTAGCTGCTCCAGGTTGTTGACCTCGCGGACCTCTCGCAGCAACTCCTCCGCCCGTCGAGCCTTCTCCGTGTCCTCTGCCGCTACCGGCTCGACATTGTAGTCCAGGCCCGATGTGAGGTAGCTCGTCACCTTGTCCACGAACACCTTCGCATAGTTGAAGGTGAGCCTTCGCTCGCGGGGACGGGGCCGTCCCGGCCACTGAGCCCCGTTGTAGAACTCGAGGTTCTCACCATACCCTTTCAGCCGGTCCAGGTCCATTCGCGCTACCTGCTGAGGGAGCGTCGGGTTGCTGCCTGGAGAGTAGGTCTGCGTGTTGCTCATTTCTCGCCCTCCCGATGATTCGCTGAACGGTGCGCTTGCTCACTCTGAAGGTCTCCGCGAGTTCGGCCACACTCATGCCGGAGAGCCTGCGCAGTCTCAGGACCTCGTCGTCCCTGAGCATCTTCACCGGGCGCCGGCCAACGGCCTGTGCGTCGTACCGGCAGCGGGGCAGCGGGCACTCCAGGCACGAGGCATAGAGATCGCACCCTTCGTCGCGTGTTCGTGGCGTCCATAATCAGCTTCAGGTTCTCCGGGTCCCTCTCGACGACCTCTCTGATCTTCATGCGTATCAACGCGATCTCATCGTCTATGCCTTCGACCCCCTGGGCCATCTCGAAGTCGAGCGTCTCGGCCTCGTCTATGGCCCTGGAGTAGAAGCCGCGTCTAGGGCTGCCAGCGCCCTTGCCCGCGCTGCCTTCCCTTTTGCACCAACTGCTCGCTCATTCTCTCTGCCTCGCTCTTATCGCTCCCAGGATCAGCACATGGGCCGCGAGGTCCCACTTCTGCGTCTCTATCGCGAGCCGCAATAGCTTCATCATTGCCTCCCTGCAGTATTCGCAATGCCGGGAATGGTAGAACATTTGTTCTTATCTGTCAAGCTGGAAGTGGCACCCGCACCACGCACAGGACGATTTCGGGGAGGCTCCGTTCGAGGTTGGCTGGAAGCATCGCAGGCTACATGAGACCATATGCCTATCTCGACATCAAGCCAATGGGTGATACACGGCGCTCCCAAATGTGCTAGGATTCCTCTATAGCCGGGGACGCGGAAGCGGGACACCATGTCTGAGGACAAGGGCAGAAGAGAGATTGAGTTCGAAAGGGAGCAGCGGCGTGAGCACAACGCGCTCTCGTTGATGCCTCTGCCTGTGCGGATACCGGCCGAGTGGTACCACCTGCTGCCAAAGGTACTGCCGCTCGTGGTGGACTCGGATGGCGAATCCGAGAATGTGCTGAGTCCCGATGTGGCAAAGGCGTTCCTCTCCATGTGGCAGGAGCGTCTGATGAGGGAAGACGGCGAGTATATATGGCTCAAGCTGGGAGGTGTGGAGGCATTCGAGACCATCCCGTCATTCGCAAGGGCCGTCGAGATCAAGGTCAAGGGGCGGGATCAGGAGATCAAGGAGTCGGGCGGGCTCAAGGGCGTGATCGATCACTGGCGGACCAGTGTGAACGAGCTGAGGGACGAGGACGACAAGGAGGTCCTGGAAGGACGCAAGGAGATCTTGCGCGCGATCGAGCCGCTCATGTCCACCGTGGCTCTGAGTGGCGCCTGGGCCGTTTCATATCAGAGGTCTTGTGAAAACCTCTACAGGATACGCGAGTCTGTGCGCGACTGGATGGACAGGAACCGTGACCACTACGACCTCGACCAGCCCTTCGGGGGAAGGATCGAGGCTACGGTTGAGACCCGACTGCACTAGGCTGGGTTGACCTGCCATCTAGCTGGCAGGCGCGATGTGGGGCCTCTCGATGAGAGGCCCTTTTGTTATGCCTCTCGATCTGCCCCTTGCCGCTACGCCGGGTAACACATACCTTGCCTTCTCCGTTGTACATATGGTATATGTCCCCGAAATTCGTCTAAGAAATGCATGGTGGAGGTTTAGCCTGTATCGTCAGTGGCCGGTTGATAGAGGCAGGGTGTGAAGAAGCTTGATGATCTGGTTGTCTTCGTCTTCTCCGTGGGGGCCACAGTCGCACTGCTCGTGTGGCTGATGGAGAGGTTCCTTGAGCCTCGTCTCGAAGGCTGGCTGTGGGTGATTGGCCGCTAGAATTACGAAAGGCGCATGCGAACGGGGCCCCTTCCTCTGAAGGGGCCCCATCGGAGGTCAAATAGGTACACCCGGCAGTTACAGGCCTATCTGCTGCGCTACAAGCTCGCGGTGGAAGTCGCCGTCGCCGAACGCCAGCTCCGACGCTTTGGCCCTTCGATAGTATAGCTGCATATCGTGGTCCTTGATAAACCCGATACCGCCGTGTATCTGCTGGCCCTCGACCGTGGCACGGCGGTAAGCCTCGCTCACCCAGGCCTTGGCCATCGATACCTCAAGACTGCAGGGCAGGCCCTCGGCCATCTTCCACGCGGCCTCGTAGGCTATGAAACGCGCGCCGTCGACCTCGACGGCCATGTCGGCGCACTTCTGCTGGATCATCTGGAAGCTTCCGATCGGCTTGCCGAACTGCACGCGCTCCTTGGCATAGGCTACACTCATCTCCAGCACCTGCTGGGCGCCGCCCACCATGAACGCGCACTGCGCCATCGCCGCCCTCTGGAGGATATCCTTCACGATGGCCCATCCTTGATCGACCTTGCCCAGCACGTTTGATGCCGGCACCTTCACCTTGTCGAAGACTACCTCGAACTGCTTGTCCAGGGCAATGGTCTTGAGCGGATTCAGCTTGATGCCCGGAGTCTTGGCGTCGACGAGGAAGAGGGTTATCCCGTCCTCCTTGTTGGAGCCCTCCTTCGTCCGCGCGACCACCAGCATGTAGTCGGCGACGTGAGCGTCCGATATGAAGAGCTTGGTCCCGTTGATGACATAGCTGTCGCCTTCTGCCGATGCCCTGGTCTCCACTCCAGAGGCCTCCCAGCTTGCGCTGGGCTCGGTCAGAGCGAAGGTCATGATCGTGTCGCCTTTGGCTATCCTGGGCAGGAACTCTTTCTTCTGCTCGTCCGTGCCCGCCTCCGCGATCGTCATCCCGCAGTGCACTACCGTGGGCAGGTACGGTCCCGGCACCAGCGCCCTGCCAAGCTCCTCGATCAGTATGGCCAGGTCAAGGAAGGTCATGCCCTCTCCGCCACACTCCTCCGGGAAGACGAGGCCCATCCACCCCAGCTCGGCCATCTTCTTCCAGAGGTCGGCTGAGTAGCCCGTTTCATTCTCTTCCATCTCCCGGACCAGAGTCTTGGGGCACTCGTTTACCAGGAAGTCCCGGGCCATCTTCCTCAGCATTTCCTGTTCTTCGTTAAGCGAGAAATCCATGGTGCTTATCCCCCTGTAATTCCTTGCAGTCTAGTACCTGGGCAGCCCCTGTCCCATCGTCGAAATGATAACGCGCTGGATCTCCGAAGTGCCTCCAGCGATCGTGATACTGATGTTCCACATATAGTCGCGGGTGATCGATCCGCCGAATTTGACCCATCTGGAGCCGGGCACGAGCCCCCCGTACAGGCCGAGTATCTCGAGTCCGGTGGCGGACACCCTTTGCATCATCTCGCTGCCGTACAGCTTGATGATCGCGCCCACCGAAGTCACGTCCTGTCCCGTCGCCTGTACCCAGGCCGTGCGGTACGCCAGCATGCGGCAGACCTCGATCTCGACCGCCATCTGTGCCAGCTTGCTGCGCACGATGGGGTCCTGGGAAAGCGGCACGCCGTTGACACGGGTCTCTCGGCAGTACTCTACCAGCAGCTCGAGTACGCGCTTGGGAAGGGAGGCGAACCCGGTGCCCGACCTCTCGATGTTGACCAGAGCCATGGCTGCCAGCCAGCCTCCTCCCCTATCCCCGCACATGTTCTCCTTTGGCACCTTCACGTCGTCGAAGAACACCTCACACAGGTGTGCAGTCCCTTCAATGCTCTCGAGCGGATTGATGGTGATGCCGGGCGTGCTGAGGTCTATCAGCAGCATGCTGAGCCTGCGCGAGCGCTTCTCAGCCTCAGGGTCGGTCATTACGGGTGCGAAGCACCAGTGGGCCCTGTGGGACCCCGTTGTCCAAATCTTCTGGCCGTTGACAAGGAAATGGTCTCCCATGTCGACCGCTCGGACCTGCACAGCGCCGAGGTCAGATCCCGCTCCGGGCTCGCTGAAGCCCTGGGCCCAGAAGACCTCGCCGCTGGCTATTCCGGGCAGATGCTTCCTCTTCTGGTCCTCGTTGCCGAAGTTGAGCAACAGGGCCGCTATCATCTTCCAGCGGAACCAGTAGTCCTGGGCCGGCGCCATCCAGTAGGCCAGTTCCTCGCCCAGTATGGCGTCTTCCCAGTTGGATCGCTCTTGCCCTCCATATTCTTTCGGCCATGTGGCCGATATCCAGCCCTTATCAGCCAGCGCTTTCAGGAACTTCTTGACGAATGCGAACCATTCCTCTGTCTCTTCCTCCGGCGCTCCTCCGGTGAACCAGTCGGGGGGCAGTTGGGTCTGCAGGAATTGCCTTGCCTCCTGTCGAAACGCCTCTTGCTCCTCAGTAAACTGAAAATCCATAGTCGCTCCCTTTTCAGCGTTTATCTCAGCGCTCGACTCACGGGACGAGCGGTCATCGCCGCACCGCACCGCCACAGCGCACTAAAGGAAGCCTCAGGAACTAGCTCAGCTCGACAGCAAGACAGGTGACCGTCCTCTCGATACCACCGACGGGGTGTATCTCATCAGCCACCAGATTGCCCACCGCGGTGAGGTCAACACCCTCGACGATAGCGATCACGTCGTAAGGTCCCGTTACGGCGTTGACCTCCTTCATGCCCTTCACCTTGCGAAGTGACATCACCACGTCCTTCGTCTTGCCCACAGCAGTCTCGATCAGCACATACGCTTCTGCAGCCATTGTCCTCTCCCCTCCATCCCTCTGTGTGTCGGCAATAAGGTGAATTACCCTGCGATGGTCCCGTCTTAGCGCTGCGCTGAAGGCGGCAAACCATCCTACATTATACCGTCGCAGCCGCGAGTTGAAAAGCGACTCGAAGAAGTCACATAACGCGCTTCAGCCTGGGGTTTGCGGTGACGCCGGGTATCCTGCCCCTCTTGGCGACAGGCCTCCCGTCGACCTCATGAAGGTCGGCAGTGAAATCTATCGGTCTGGCCCCGCTTATGTAGCTGCCGACCCCATATCCGTCTATCGGGGCACCGGCCTCCTTGAAGTATGCCATCCGTTCGGGGTCCACTCCGCCGCTCACGAATATCTTCACATGCTTGAAACCGGCCAGGTCCAGCCTGGCACGGGTCTCCTGGACAAGCTCGGCTGTCACCCGGCCTCTCTCGGAGGGAGTGTCCAGCCGTACTCCGTCCAGGCGCTCTCCCAGCGCTTCCGCCACGCGCAGACTCTCCTCGGGCTCGTCCTTGAAGGTGTCTACGAGGGAGATGCGGGGCACTCCGGGCGCCATATGCCTGTCGAAGGCAACCGTGGCCTCGACGGTATCCCCCATACATATGATGAGCGCGTGGGGCATCGTGCCGGACGGTTCGACGCCCGCCAGCTTCGCTCCTGAGATAGACGAGCAGCCGTCGCAACCGCCCACCATGGCGGCATAGTCCATCAGGCCGCAGACAAGCGGATGAACGTGCCGCGCCCCGAAGCTGATGACGGAGATGCCGTCGGCGGCCTCGACGCATTGCCGGGCTGCGGTAGCCCAGCCGCTGGAGTGGGCCAGTATGCCGACTGTCGCGGTCTCGTAGACCCCGTACGACTGGTATGGCGCTTTTATCCTGAGGACGACCTCCTTATTGTCCATGCTGTCGCCCTCGGACAGGGCCCACACCTCGCTGCCCTGCGGAAGGACCTTCTCAAGCAGGGCCTGGACCTCAAGTATGCCGCAGAGGACACCTTCCCTGCCGGGGAAGACCTGCATTGTGGCAATAGGGTTGATGCCCTCTTTCCGCAGGATCTCCACCGAGTTGGGGAAGTAGATGTCCGAGGTCTCACCGGAGATGATAGAAGGATGAACGTCGAAATGGGGTTGACGCATGGCTACTCCGAGTTGACCAGTCTGGCCCCGAGGACCTTGTCCATGTGTTCGAGCGCGCAGTCGTGGCCCCGGGGGTCGAAGCTCGCCACGCAGTCGACCGGCACCTCCACTTCGTAGTCGCGGTTGCGCGCATCGGCTGTCGTATGCATTACGCAGATGTCGGTGCAGACGCCGCAGACTATGAGCTTGGCCGGATTCAATTCGCGCAGCCTGTCTTCAAGGGGTGTGTTGAAGAATCCGCTATAGCGGTTCTTCGGTATCATTTCGCCCTCAAAATCGGCCAACTCCGGGATGATCTCGGCTTCCTCGGTGCCGGCCACGCAGTGGGGAGGGAACATCCTGAATTCGAGATCGTCGGGGTCGTGGCTGTCGCGGATGAAGAACAGGGTCGAGCCTCTACAGGTCTCGCGCTCCAGGAGCCTTCTGATCCTCGGTATAACCTCCCTCGCGCTGTCGCCGCAGTAGAGGGGATATCCCTTCTCCAGGAAGCCCCTGAGCATATCGACAACGAGCACTGCGTCGGGCATGATGGCAACTCTCCTTCCTGGGGGGCCGGATGGAGCGGAGAGCCGTATGATAACACTAGCGCCGATTCGGCGGCAACTCCTGAAGGGCGTTGGTTGGACGCAAGTTTGAGAATCCGAGATGCCCGCTATATAATGGCGAGGTGCGCGTTGGCGCAGCTAGGTGAAGTCACTTGGGCACTCTGGGCAAGCATTTCCTCCTCGACTTGAAGGACTGCAATTGTGACCTGCTCGATGACATGGATTTCATCAAGCAGGTGCTGTACTCCGTGGCAAGCGGCGCCGGAACGCCCGTGATAGGCGAGTCCTTCCACAGGTTCGAGCCGCAGGGCCTGAGCGGTGTCGTGCTTATCACCGGTGCCCACCTATGCATTCACACCTGGCCTGAGTACAGGTATGCCGCAATCGATATCTTCACGTACGGTGATCCTTTTCAGCCCGACGATGTTGCGGGGGACATCGTTGACAAGCTGGAATGCAGAAGCCCGGCCATTGTCGAGCTGAAGAGGGGGTTCTAGGCAATGAAGCGAATGGAGTCAAGCTGGTTCTGGGAGTTCGTTACTCCGCACTTCATACAGCAGTTCAGCATCGGCGATATCATGTATACCGGTGAGTCGGACTACCAGTCGATCCAGGTGTTGAACAGCCCCGGATTCGGTCGGTGCCTGATACTCGATGGGAAGATTCAATGCAGCGAGTTCGACGAGTTCATATACCACGAGGCCCTGGTACACCCGGCCATGATCGCCCACCCGAAGCCCGAGACCGTGTTCATAGCCGGCGGTGGTGAAGGCGCTACCCTGCGCGAGGTCCTCGCCCACAGCAGTGTGAAGAAGGCGGTCATGGTAGACCTGGACGCCGAGGTAGTGAACATCTGCAGGAAGCATCTTCCATTCCTCAGCGAAGGCGCGTTCGAGGACAGCCGCACGGAGCTTCTGCACGCCGATGCACTGAAGTATGTGGAGGAGACCGAACTGCAATTCGATGTGGTGATCATCGACCTCACCGAGCCGCTTGAGGAAGGCCCCGCCTATCTCCTGTACACTCAGGAGTTCTACCGTGATCTGTTGAAGAGGATGGCGCCTGGCGGGCTCATGTCGCTTCAGGCCGGTTCCACCAGCATGGTCATCTCCTACGGTTTCGCTGCGGTCATACGCACGCTCGAGACCGCATTTGGAGTGGTGGCCTCCTATCAGACCGAGGTCCCGGCGTTTGGCGGCACATGGGGATTCGCGGTGGCGTCAAGAGATGACGATCCCAGGCTGCTTGCCCCTGAGGAGGTCGACCGCAGGATCGCCGACCGAGTGAGCAAGCCCCTGCGCTTCTACGACGGCGTGACGCATCGCGGCATCTTCAGCCTGCCCAAGCAACTGCGAGACCAGATAGCGGGCGACACGCGAATCATCACCAGAGACCAGCCTTTGTTCACCTACTAGGCAGGGAATGGACCGCAGTCGCTCTGCGGCAAGCCCTCGATTAATGCAAATGGACATTCTTTCCGGACTCAATCCTGCCCAGAAAGAGGCCGTCGAGACCATAGCGGGCCCCGTGCTCATCGTTGCGGGACCCGGGTCCGGCAAGACCAGGGTAATCGCCCACCGCGTCGCCTATCTCATCAACGTGGTCGGTGTGAGCCCCTACCGCATCATGGCCGTGACCTTCACCAACAAGGCGGCGCGCGAGATGCGCGAGAGGGTCCATGCACTGGTGGGACAGATCTCCGATGGAGTGACCCTGGGAACATTCCATGCTACATGTGCGCGCATTCTGCGCATCGAGGCACAGCATCTCGGAATCGATAGAAGCTTCGCCATCTACGACGATTCCGACCAGATGAGCCTGCTCAAGCGTACTATCGAGGAGGTGGGGCTGGACCCGAAGCAGTACACTCCACGCGGCATTGGCTCCGCGATATCGTCAGCCAAGGCCCGGCTCATAGCGCCTTCGGAGTACAGGGCCGCGGTTGGAAGCTACTTCGACGAGGTGGTGGCGCGCATCTACGAGAGGTATCAGGCCCGGCTGCAGGAGAACAGCGCCCTGGATTTCGACGACCTGATTATGAGGACGGTGCATCTGTTCCGCAAGGAGAACTCTGTTCTGGAGAAATACCAGTCGAGATACTTGCACGTAATGATCGACGAATTCCAGGACACGAACAGGGCGCAGTACGTCTTGTCTACGATGCTGGCCGGCAGGTACCGGAACCTCTGTGTCGTGGGCGATCCCGATCAGTCCATATACTCGTGGAGGCATGCCGATCTGGGGCACATCCTCGACTTCGAGAAGGACTACTCCGACGTAAAGGTGGTCCTGCTGGAACAGAACTATCGCTCCACTCAGACTATCCTGCAGGCCGCCGACAGCGTGATTGCAGCCAATCAGCAGAGGAAACAGAAGACCCTCTGGACTGAGAATGAGCAGGGCATCCCTATTACCGTCGCTCAGGCCTACAACGAGCAGGAAGAGGCCCACTTCGTGGTCGAGCAGGTCGAGCGTCTTGTTGCGAACGGTCGACACAGGCCCCGCAACATCGCAGTCATGTACCGCACCAATGCCCAGTCACGCGCCCTGGAGGAGGCATTTGTCCGGTACGGTCACCCGTACAGGATAGTGGGGGCGACGCGTTTCTATGAACGGCGCGAGGTCAAGGATGTCCTGGCCTACCTGAGACTGGTGCGCAACCCGTATGACAGCGTCAGCCTCACGCGCGTCATCAACGTGCCGAACAGGGGCATCGGCCAGCGGACCATGGCCGACCTCACGTCATGGTCCAACGAGAAGGGTATTCCTCATTATGCTACGTTGAAGCTTGTGGCTGAAGGGCAGGAGGATACGCCCTTCGCGGCTCGCAGCGCCCAGGCGCTGACCCGCTTCGTCAAAATGCTGGATGAGTTGATAGACAAGGCCGGAGAGCAGGATACGCTGGAGCTGTTCGACGTCGTCGTCGGGGATACCGGCTACTCCCGCTACATACGCGAAGGCACAGAGGGGGAAGAGCGCTGGGAGAACGTGCTGGAGCTGCGCAACGTGGCAGCACGCTACCAGGACCTCGACCCCAACGAGGCGCTTGACTACTTCCTCGAAGAGGTAGCTCTGGTGTCGGACGTCGACGAGCTGGACGAGAAGAACGATGCGGTCACACTGATTACGCTCCATCAGGCCAAGGGACTGGAGTTCCCTATAGTGTTCATCGTAGGGGTGGAGGAAGGCGTCCTTCCGCATTTCAGGTCTCTGCCGGACCCGGCCCAAATGGAGGAGGAACGCCGCCTGATGTACGTGGGGATAACAAGAGCCAGGGAGAGTGTCTACCTCGTCTATGCGTTGCGGAGAATGCTGATGGGAAGCACTGCACATAACCCGCCCTCACGCTTCCTCGACGACATACCGTCTCACCTGACGTCCTCGCCGGGTACTTGTGTACAGGAGCTGGGCCATATGGTAGCGGAGCACGTGCCCGTTGGGGCAGGGGCGGAGAGAATGATGGCAGGAGGCCCCGCGTACAAGACGGGGGACCACGTCAATCACGCGATGTTTGGCGAAGGTGTTGTGGTGAGCTGTCAGCCCTCATCGGGTGACTATGAGGTCACGGTGGCTTTCAAGGGAAGTGGAGGGGTCAAGCGGTTCCTGCTCAGCCTGGCGCCTCTGGAGAAACTTCCCTGAGGCGCGCGTAGATGAGCCTGAGGAGACGCCGGACCGGAGCCAGGGGCGAGGAGGTAGCCGCGCAGTATCTCTCCCGCTGCGGCTATGATATTGTCGAGCGCAACTTCCGCATCCGCGAGGGCGAGGTTGACATAATCGCATACAAAGGAGACTGCCTCGTCTTCGTTGAGGTCAGGACTCGCAGGGGAAAGGGATACGGCAGTCCGGAGGAGTCGGTAACGGTTCACAAGCAGGAGAGGCTGGCGGCGCTGACCGAGGCCTACGTTCAGCAAATGGATATGCCTCCGAAATCCTGCCGAATAGACGTGGTGGCGCTGGAGTTGGGGGGGAACGGTCGGGTTGTGCGACTGGAGCACATAGAGAACATCACCGGTTGACGGGCCTGCGCTTGGCGTGGGGTTTGACTTGACCGGTGTAGGTGTTGTTACTATACTTAGTCGCGAATTGCACAGGACATAACACGTGTGGTAGGGTGGGGAGGTCGTCACAGCAGGTTGCGATTTGAAGCGGGGACCCCTGGGATCGAATCAGAATTGCCTGTATGCGCGGACTAGGCCACAGACAAGTGATACCCCCGGGGCGCTGTATCTGGAAGGACACGTCATGGCCGGTGGGGTCGGGCGATGCGATGTGATGGAGGGAATCGACAGTGGCCACGAATGAGGCTTCTGCCAGGACAAGGATAGCGCTGGATGCTATGGGTGGTGACTATGCCCCCGAGGAGATCGTAATGGGGGCGATTGGGGCGGCACAGCAGGACGGAATCGAGATCGTATTGGTCGGTCGGGAGGACGCGGTTCGCCCGATTCTCGATCGATGCGGCTGGAACAACTCAAACATCGATCTTGTACACGCCAGTCAGGTCGTATCAATGGATGAACGACCCGTCTCGGCCGTCAGGGAGAAGAAGGACTCTTCGATTGTCGTGGGCATCGACCTGCTGAAGAGGGGAGAGGTCCAGTCCTTTGTTTCAGCCGGCAACACGGGCGCGGTCATGACAGCGGCTTTCCTGATGGTGGGCAGGTGCAGGGACCTGGACCGTCCCGCCTTGGGGGCCGTATTCCCTTTCCCGAAGGGGCCCGTGCTGTGCCTCGACCTTGGTGCGAACTCGGACTGCAAGGCGGCGGCCCTGGTGCACTTCGCCGAAATGGGCAGCATATACATGCAGCGGATCTTCAGCATGGAGAGGCCGCGAATTGGACTGCTGTCAACCGGTGAGGAGGACAATAAGGGAAGCCAGCTCGTATTGGAGACGAATCGCCTGCTGAGAGAGACTTCCCTGAACTTCATAGGCAATGTCGAGGGCAGGGACATTGCCAGCGGCAGGACCGATGTCATTGTCACCGACGGCTTCACGGGCAATGTGCTTCTGAAGCTCGGAGAGGGACTGGGGGAGATGCTCCTCGATGCTCTCAGGGCGCAGGTGGCGGAGAACCCTGACCTTCAGCACGCCGCAAGTCTGCTGGAGCCAACGTTCCGATCCGTTATAGGTATGCTCGACTACCGCGAGTACGGGGGCGCCCTGCTGTTCGGAGTCAACGGCAACGTGGTCGTAGCGCACGGGCGCAGTGAGGCTGATGCCATAACCAGCGCAGTTCTCGCGGCGAAGCGCGCGGTAGAGCAAGGCGTGGTCGAAGCCATTCGAGATGACGGGCGCGTCGGAAGAAGATAGGTGCATGGAGGGTCAATGGCCGGTACACAGAACGTGAGCGATGCCGATTTCAGTGATGTCGTGGTGAAGGCCCGCGAGCCTTTCCTGGTTGACTTCTGGGCTCCCTGGTGCGGCCCGTGCCGCGCTGTTGCCCCGCTGGTGGATGAGCTTGCTGAGGAGTATGCCGGTCGAGTGGGCTTCGCCAAGGTGAACGTTGACGATAACCCGAAGGTGGCAAGCGAGTACGGGATTCGCAGCATTCCGACCATCCTTCTGTTCAAGGACGGCAAGCCGATGAAGCAGATGGTCGGACTGAAGTCCAAGGCCGAACTCGAGGAGGGGCTTGAGTCGGTCCTGTGAGCCGGGCAGTGAAGCGCGGGCCGGGAAGGATGATTTGGAGTCAGAACCCAGGCTGGTGATAGTCGGCGGCGGTCCCGCCGGGCTGAGCGCGGCCATCTATGCTGCGCGCTCAAGGCTGCATACGACTGTAATCGAGAAGGGCCTACCCGGCGGGCAGATCGTGAACGCTGAGGTTGTTGAGAACTACCCCGGATTCCCGGACGGGGTTGCGGGCGCTGAGCTTGGCTCTCTGCTGGAGCAGCAGGCCAGGAAGTACGGGGCGCAGATAGTGATGGCTGAGGTCGAGGGTCTGGAGTTCACCGACGGGCGGAAGAAGGTCAGGACGTCCGGCGGTGACTACCCCGCTGATGCAGTAATCATCGCATCGGGTTCTGAACACGGCAGGCTCAACGTTCCCGGCGAGGACGACCTGACAGGGCGTGGGGTATCCTATTGCGCAGTGTGCGACGGAGCCTTCTTCAGGGAGCAGCCCGTGGCCATCGTAGGTGGCGGCAATGTGGCCCTGAACGATGCCATCTTCCTTACCAGATTCGCGTCCAAGGTCATAGTCGTACACAGGAGAGATGAACTCAGGGCTACCAGGATACTGCAGGAACGGGCCTTCTCAAACTCGAAGATAGAGTTCCTGTGGGATACGGTCGTTGACTCGATTGCAGGTAACGGACAGGTGCAGGGGCTCAACCTGCGCAACCTCAAGACAGGCGAGCGATCAAACTTGAACGTAGCGGGCGTCTTCGTAGCGGTTGGGTTGCGTCCCAACACCGGTTACCTGGTCGGGCTCGTCGATCTGTCTCCCGACGGTTTCATATTGGTGGATGAGAGTCTGCAGACAAGGATGCGAGGGATATTCGCTGCAGGCGACATCAGAGCCGGCTCACCGCGACAAGTTATATGTGCGGCCGGTGACGGTGCAGCGGCTGCCATATTTGCGGAGCGCTACCTGGCTTCTGCAGGCTGACGGACTTGAGAAGGCGTTTGAGTAATGAGGATGCGAAGGCTGCCCAGGGCTCACCTGCGAAGGTACACGGAGACCGGCGACGCCAGGCCCACGGCCGTGGACAGGGGGCCCAGCATCGAGACACTGGCCCACGGAAGGCTGACGTGGGTCAACATCGAGCGCCCGACAAGGAGCGAGACACAGTATCTCGCCGAACGCTATCCCTTCCACCCTCTAGACCTCGACGACTGCCTCAGTAAGACTCAGACGCCAAAGATAGACAAGTACGAGGAATACCTCTTCATGGTATTCCATTTCCCGGTGTTCAATCCCCAGGCCAGGGTCACCACGGCCAGCCAGGTGTCCATATTCGTTGGTGAGGACTACCTCATAACACTGCACCAGGGAGACCTCAAGCCGCTTGTCAGCCTGTTCAGGTCGTGCCAGGCAAATGAGAAGGTCCTCCACGATAACATGGGCCGCAGCGCCGGCTACCTTCTCTACAGGGTCCTCGATCGGCTGGTGGACTACTGCTTCCCTATCCTGAACAAGGTCGGTGAGAATATAGAGGCCGTCGAGGAGGAGATATTCAGCGAGCGCCCCAGGGGTACGGTAAGGGATGTAGCCATACTGCGCCGCGACATCATATCGTTCAGGCGGATAATCAGGCCGCAGACCGATGCAGTGGAGATACTCGAGAAGGAGGAGTGGCCCATACTGAAGGAGGACCCGGAGGTATACTTCGGCGACATTGCAGACCACCTGCGCAAGATCAGAGATACGCTGGAGGACTACAAGGAAGTCGTCGAAGGTCTGAGCGACACGAACAACGCACTGACCTCTTTCAGAATCAACGAGGTGATCAGGGTGCTCACCATCATATCCGTAATCATGCTCCCACTGACGCTGATTGCCAGCATAGTGGGTATGAACATCTGGCCGATGCAGGGGGGCAGCCCCGCGGCCTTCGCCGGCGTGATGATCGCGATGGTGGCAATCATACTGGTTATGCTCGCTTTCTTCCGCTCTCTGCACTGGATATAGGTCTGGTCTTGATCTCACAACGCTTCCTGGTCATCGCGGCCCTCTTCATCACCTCCCTGATAGTCGCCAATATCATCGCGGCCAAGCTGATCTCTCTCGGCATAGGCCCGTATTCCATCGGCCCACTTGAGCTGCCCGGTCCGCTTCCCGCGGCGATCATCATATTCCCGTTGAGCTACATATTCGGTGACATCCTGACCGAGGTCTACGGGTACCGCCAGGCACGTCGTGTCATCTGGCTCGGATTCCTGTGCAACGGTGTCGCCGTGCTGGCCTTCTGGCTCGGCGGTCTGATACCGGCGCAGAACACCGCAGTCGGCGAGGCATATGAGGTGATCCTGGGGTATACGCCACGGCTTCTGGCGGCCTCCTTTGCAGCCTATCTCGTCGGCGAGTTTGCGAACTCCTTCGTACTGGCCAAGATGAAGGTCAAGACGCAGGGGCGCTTCCTGTGGGCCCGGACCATAGGCTCGACTGTGGTGGGCCAGGGACTCGACGCCGCCGTGTTCATTGCTATCGCATTCGGCGGCACGTTGCCCGCAGTCGCCCTGGGTAGTATCATCGTTACGCACTGGCTTGTTAAGACCGGCTATGAGGTGGTCGCGACACCTGTCACCTATGCCACAGTGGGCTATCTGAAGAGGAAAGAAGGGGTGGATACTTACGATTACGATACACGGTTCAATCCTCTGCTGGTGACTGAATAGCCGAGTTCGGAAAGGGAAAGGAAGGCATGTGATGCGAGTTACCATTCTGGGGGCGCACAACGTGGAGTCGGCTACAACGAAAATGGTCTCGTTGCTGGTAGACGATGTCCTGGCGGTAGATAGTGGGGCTCTCACATCCAGCCTGACCTTCGAGGAGCAGAAGAAGCTGCGCTCCATACTCATCACGCACTGCCACTACGACCATATCAGGGACGTGGCCGCAATTGCGATTAATATGTCATACTTCCAGCAGAACGTGCGCGTTTACTCTCTGCAAAGCACTCTGGATGCAATCAGCAAGTACGTCCTGAATGGAGTTGTGTACCCAAGGTTTGATGAGATAAGCACGCCCGATCGCCCGCCGGTCGAGTACCACGCTCTTGATGTGGGCAAGGAGGCAAAGGTCGATGGCTATCGAGTTGTCCCGCTACCGATGCAGCACGCCGTGGACACAGTCGGCTATCAGGTGACGTCTGCAGACGGCGCCAGCTTCTTCTTCAGCGGGGATTCGGGGCCCGGCCTGGCCCGGGGCATGGGCGAGATATCTCCGCAGTTGATCATAGCCGATGTGACTTTGCCCAACAGGCTGGTGAAGCACGGCAAGCAGACGGGGCATCTGACTCCCCAATTGCTCTCAGAGGAACTGAGCGAGTTCAAGCAGGCAAGAGGCTATCTGCCCACGGTGCTGCTCATCCATGTCTCGCCGATGTTCGAGGACGAAATCAGGCGCGAGGCCCTAGAGGTTGCAGGGCAACTGGATGCAACGATCGATGTCGCCTACGAGGGGATGACGATAGACCTCTAGTTCCAGCCTAAAGACCCATCTCGCAGGCTACCAGTTCCAGGTGATAGTCTGCGTCCCCGAAAGCCATCTCCATTGCCTTGGCCCTGCGGTAGTATAGCTGCATGTCGCAGTCCCTGGTGATGCCGATACCGCCGTGAATCTGCGTGCCCTCCACGCAGGCCTTCCGGTAGCCCTCGCTGATCCAAGCCTTCGTGATGGAGATATCCTTGTTGCAGGGCATTCCCTCGCTGAGCTTCCACGCGGTCTGGTAGGCTATGTCCCTTGCACCGGCCACGTCCACCTGGATGTTGGCGCACTTGTGCTGGATGGCCTGGAACCCTCCGATCGGCTTTCCGAACTGGACGCGTTCCTTGGCGTAGTTGGTCGCCATCTCGAGCACCTGCTGTGCTCCTCCGACCATCAGGGCGGAGACCGCGAGCGCTGAAAGCTGGAGGATATCCCGGACCACCTCCCAGCCTTCGTCTACCTTGCCGAGCACGTTCGCTCTGGGAACGTGAACGCTGTTGAATATGACCTCGCACTGCCTGTCCGCGGTGAACGTTTTGAGCTGGTTGCAGGCAATCCCCTTGCTGCCGGCATCCACCAGGAATACGGTAATGCCCTCGCCTCTTTCGCCACCGGGTCTAGTCCTCGCGACGACAAGGAAGCGGTCGGCAAGATGGCCGTCCTTCACGAAGAGCTTCGTTCCATCGAGGACGAACGTGTCGTTCTCAGCGCTCGCTCGCAGCGTAATGTCAACGGGATCATAGGTAGCCCCGGCCTCCATCAGCGCCAGAGCCATTTTGGTCTCACCCTTGACGATGCCGGGAAGGACCTCCTGCTTCTGCGCAGCAGTGCCGTGCCTGAGCATGCCCATGCCACAGGACACGACCGTAGAAACGAACGGGCCGGGGACGAGCGCCCGCCCTATCTCTTCCAGTAGGACGGTGAGGTCAACGAAATCGAGCCCGCTGCCGCCGTATTCCTCCGGGTACACCAGACCCATCCAGCCGAGGTCGGCCATTTTCTTCCACAGCTCGGGCGAGTAGCCCTTGTCATCCTCCTCGGTCTGCCGGACGAGTTCCTTCGTGCACTCCTTCTCCAGGAAGTCGCGGGCTGTATTCTTGAGCATTTCCTGCTGTTCGCTCAGCGCATAGTCCATGGTCCTCTCCTTAAACGGGAATCAGCCGACCCCTACCTCCAGCCCAAACGACTCGATCAGGGCCTTCTTCTCCTCAACCTCGCTTTCCTCGTGCGGCTTCAGGTCCGCCAGCTTGTACTCAAGCCCGAGCCTGTCGTACTTGCTCAGGCCGTACGCGTGGTAAGGCAGGATGTCGATCCTCCTCAGCCCGATGTCCTTCATCAGAGCGGCCAGCGCGCTCAGGTTCTCCCTGGTGTCATTGATGCCCGGTATCAGCGGCACCCTCACGACGACCGGTCTGGACTGGGCGGCCATCATCCTCAGGTTGTCGAGGATGATCGAGTTGTCCACGCCGGTCAGCTCCTTGTGCCTGTCCGGGTCCATGTGTTTGACGTCGTACAGGACGAGGTCGGTGACGTCAAGCACACTTTGCAGTATCTCCGGTCGGGTGAAGCCGCAGGTATCCAGACAGGTATGTATGACATGATCCTGACACTGCCTGAACAGCTCCCTGACGAACTCCGGCTGCTGGGTGGGCTCGCCGCCGGATGCCGTCACTCCGCCGCCCGAGTTCTGATAGAAGAGGCTGTCCTGCCTGACCTCGTCGAGCACCTCTTCCACGGTCACTAGCTTGCCGGTCATCTCTCGCGCCCTGGCTGGACAGACCCCCACGCACTTGCCGCAATTGGTGCAGAGGCTGCGGTCAAGCTTGATCCGGCCTTCCGGCGTCACTGCAGTAGCGCCGTAGTCGCAGGCCTGGGCGCATCGTCCGCACTGCTGGCACAGGTTTTCGAAGTACATCATCTGGGGAAACGGGCTGATTGATTCCGGGTTGCTGCACCAGAGGCAGCGGAGAGGACAGCCCTTCAGGAACACGGTGGTCCTGATTCCCGGGCCGTCCCTGGTGGCAAACCGTTCGATGTTGAATATGCAGCCGGTGGTCTTGCCGGTTTCTCTGGTTTCCGTATCGCTCAAAGGGTAACCCCTCGTACTTGTCATGCCTTCAGGCACTCCCCGGTCGCAACGCGAGGTGCCTGGAGCCTAGCCTCTGGGAAGACCGAGGCCTCTGGTGGAGATAATCTGCCTCTGTATCTCCGAAGTGCCTCCCGCTATCTTGTAGTGGGGCGATTCCTGGTAGAGATGGCCGAAGATGCCCACCAGTTCCGCGTGTTTGGAGTCCGAAGTCAGTTCACCGTACGGGCCCAGAATCTGCATGCCCACATTGGCAAGGTCATAGACAAGTTCGGTGCTCAGCAGCTTGGACATGGCCGTCTCGTTGAGGGCGAAGAGCTTCCTCTCCTGCATCCAGGACAGCCGCCTGGCCACTACGCCCGTCACCGCGAACTTCATCTCAATGTCTGCCAGCTTCTTTCTCACCACGGGGTCTTCGGCCAGCGGCTTGCCGTGGCGCTTTGCGGTCTTCACGTACTCCACCAGCATCTCCAGCGGCCTGTAGAACCCCCTGATAGTCACCGCCCGCTCGAAGAGAAGTGCTGCGCCAATGATGTAGAACCCCTGATTGAGGTCACCTACCAGGTTCTCCTTCGGTACCTTCACGTCGTCATAGAAGACCTCTGTTGAATGGTAGCCGCTCATGTTGTAAACGGGCCTGATGGTGAGACCCGGCGTGTTCTTGAGATCGACTATGAACAGGGAGATACCCTTGTGCTTCTTTGGATTGTCAGGGTCAGTTCTGGCTGCGATCCAACCATAGTCGGCGAAGTCCGCCTTCGTGCTGAACATCTTCTGGCCGTTCAGGAGCCAGTGGTCCCCCTTGTCGTCAGCCCGAAGCTGCAGCGAAGCCAGGTCCGAGCCGGCGCCGGGTTCCGTGTAGCCCATCGAGAACTCGACCTCACCCCGGGCAATCATCGGCAGGTACTTCTTCTTCTGCTCGTCGCTTCCGTACAGAAGCAGGGTGGGCCCGACGACCATGGGCGCGATCACCGCAAACGGGGCCGGCGCGAAGGCGTAGGCGATCTCCTCCTGTATGACGTAGTTGTCGAGAGGGGTCGCTCCTATGCCGCCCAGTTCCCTGGGCCAGGCCGATGTGAGCCAACCGCGTTCGCCCAGCCCGCGAAGCAGCTTCCAGGTGTCCTCGCTGTACGGGTGGTCGTACCTGAGGTCAAGCCTGCACTGTTCGGTCACGTTCTTGTCAAGGAACTCGCGGACCTCCTCGCGCAAGCGCTCCTGTTGCGGCGTGAAACTGAATTCCATTGGCCAGCCTCCGTAGGGGAATCTGGTTGGGTTCTTTCGGCCTACTTGTTCAGCCCGAGCACCTGCTGCGCGGTCTTGTAGTAGACGTTCTCAAGGACTTCGGGCTTGTACTCACCAGCTTCCCAGTCGGTGAAGAGCTTCTGATAAGGGAAGAAGGGGTAGTCAGAGCCGAACATTATCTTATCCTTGACCCGCGCATTGACCTCGCGCTTAAAGGTGTCGTGGAAGTACTTGGGCCTCCAGCCGTGAACTTCGCAGAACACGTTCTGCTTGTGTATCATGACGGCAACCATCTCCTCATGGAACGGCCAGGGATAGTGGTGGCCGACAATGGTCAGGTTGGGGAACGCCGCCGCAACATCGTCGACGTTGGGGATCGGGTTCTCGGTCACCAGTCGGATTCCCATGCCTCCCCCCTGACCCGCGCCGCCGGCGGTAGCGCCGACAGTGATCTTGATAGGTACGCCCGCCTCGGCGCAAAGCTCATAGAACGGCCACCATGTCTTGTCGTTCGCGGGCACACCTGCCATGCCTGAGACGAATACGCCAAAGCTGCCCAGATCCTTGATGCAGCGCTCCACTTCCTTCAGGGCCTTGTAGACACCCCAGTCGAGGGGGATCCCCACCCAGAAGCCAAGCACCACGTCAGGGTAGTCCTTCTTCAACTGCCCGACGTAGTTGTGCCGTTCCTGAATGTGCTCCCATTCAGTGAAGCCGAATGGTTTGCCGGTGGCGCACAGTATGACGACCTGCACGCCGGCATCGCGCCAGTCCTGGGCCTGCTCGTCCTCGGTCTTGATGCGAAGACCTGCCGTCTTGAAGTAGGCTGCCAGAGCCTCGATCATGGCCGGGTCCCGGCTCACCGCACCTTCCTTGGTGCTCATCAGGCATTCCATGTCTATGGCCTTCATCTATAGTCCTCCTTAGGAATCTATTGAGACTACGGTTATTGCCTAGGCGAAGACGCCCTCTTTGGTCAACTGCTTGATCTCTTCCCTGGACATGCCGAGCAGCTTGCCGTACACGTAGTTGTTGTCCTGCCCGACCTTGTGCATCGGCCCGAACATCACGGGCGTCTCAGAGAAGTATATGGGTTCCGAGAAGACCTCTGATATGCCGGCTACCGGCCACTTCACGCCCGGCTTCTCGAAGTCCGCCGAGTAGTACTTGGTCTCCTTGTAGAACTCGTGGCTCTTGAGGTGCTCGCTGCTCGCAAGGTCCTCGCCCTTGGCAACGATGCCGGAGGGAACCCCGGCCTTCTGCAGCCTGTCCATCACCTGATAGACCGTACGCTTCGCAGTCCACTCGCTTACGAGTTCGTCCAGCCTGTCAACGTTCTTCACCCTGTCGGCCGCCGTGGCGAATTCCTGCGACCTGGACCATGCCGGGTTGCCTATGGCCTGGCGGAAGGCGACCCACTCCTCTTCGTTGGTGACCGCTATACTGCACCAGCGGTCCTGGCCCTTGCAGGGATAGAGCCCGTGAGGGGCGTAGAAGCGGTGCCGGTTCTCCATGCGGTCGGGTACCTTGCCATTGGACTGGTAGTCGAGGAAGGCCGGACCGGCTGTGACCACACCGGACTCGTAGATGGGGCACTCGATGAAGCACCCCTCGCCTGTGCGGCGCCTGCGTTCCAGCGCTCCGATGAGCGCCATGGCGTTGAACACAGAGGTGTGGTAGTCGGAGTAGGATATATTTGCCACACCGGGGTTGTCAGGGTTCCCGCTCATCGTCGATATGCCGCACGCGTGCTGCATGAGTCTGCCGTAGGCCTTGTATCCGCCGTAAGGTCCTGTGCTGCCGAGGCCGGTCTGCCAGAGGACTATCAGGTCCTTCTTCAGAGATCGGACATGGTCGAACGTCAGGCCGTACTTGGTTAGCGCGCCTTCACCGAGGTTGGTTATCAGGATGTCGCTCTTCTTGACGAGCTCCTCCATGACCTCTTTGCCCCTGGGCTTGCGCACATCCAGCGTAACATTGCGCTTGAGCGGTCTGTATTCGAGTTGCAGTGAGCCCGGCGCGAATATGGGGCCGAACCACGACATATCCAGCGAGGTTAGCGTCTCTACTTTGATGACCTCGGCTCCCATCGAGGCCAGCAGCCGTGTCGCCAGGGGCAAAGCTATGTAAAGACCGAACTCGATAACTCTGACGCCTTCGAGTGCCTTCTTAGCCATGCTTCTCCTCCCTCATCTTGGTGGCTCAGTCCGGCGCGCTAGACTACGCCCGCCGTCCTCAGTACTGCGAGGTCCTCTTTGGAGTACCCAAGCTCACCCGTGTAGATGCGCTCGTTGTCCTCCCCGAGCAGTGGCGCAGCCTTGGTCGGAGCCGGGATGGCGTCGCTGTACAGTGCTCCTCTGGGATATTTCATCTTGCCGACCACCGGATGGTTCAGTTCGACCCAGAAGCCGCGTGCCTTCAACTGGTCATCATCGAGCAGCGACGGC
Organism: uncultured Dehalococcoidia bacterium; assembly: GCA_964574685.1. GTDB lineage: Bacteria > Chloroflexota > Dehalococcoidia > SZUA-161 > SZUA-161 > CAZGDV01. Next base: position 20,247 of record CAZNOI010000007.1, on the reverse strand, counting down.
ACGTTGTTGACCGGCATGACCACCAATCGCCTCTTCTGGCCCTCCAGGAATATCTCGCGGGCTGTCAGCCGGTCAGCGAAATCTATGACCATCACGTTGACCATGTCGCGTACCGGCATTCGGGATATCAGGCCGCCTTTGTACTGGTCCTGCAGGACCTCCTCGTTCCCCGTGACCTCGTAGATCCACTGTGACAGAGTCTCCCACTCTTGAGGAGTTACTATACACAGCGAGATCCAGCCGTCCTTGCACGGGTAGAGGCCGCATGGAGTAACCATAGCGTCCATGGAGCCGACTCTCGCTATGTTCTCCTTGGTCTTGTTCCACATGGGCACGGGCATTTGCTCGTGATAGAAGGTTATCATCGCCTCCTGCATGGAAATGTCAACGTGCTGGCCCTTGCCGGAGACGTTGTCCCTGTAGTAGAGCGCGGCCAGTATGCCTGTCGCGGCGTACTGCGACCCCGGGTAATATGACTGCTCACCGCCCAGGGTCAGCGGCTTGTCGTGGGGTTCACCTACAAGCTGCGAGTAGCCGCTCATGGCCATGATATTGATGTCCACTGCCTTGTGGTGACTTTGCGGCCCCTTCTGCCCGTAGGGAGTTATCGAGGCCACGACGACGCCCGGATTCACCTTCTTGAGAGTGTTGTAGTCGAGACCCAGGCTGGCCATATAGCCGACGGGGAAGCTCTCGATAACTACGTCCGCCTTTTCCACAAGCCTCTTGAAGATGGCCTTGCCGGTAGGGTCCTCAATATCCAGCGTAATCGAGCCCTTGCTGGTATTGAAGTAGAGGAACGGCAGGCTCTTCTCGGGATGGGCGTCGTTCTTGTGGAAGGGACCCTTGGAGCGCATCCTGTCACCACACGGTGACTCGACCTTGATTACTTCGGCTCCCAGGTCGCCGAGGAGCTTTCCGCAGTACACGCCTTTCTCGTCCGTCAGATCCAATACCCTGTACCGAGGGAGGAAACCAGCATCCTTTCCCTGCTGTGGCATACTCAACTCCTCCTTAGCATTGGATTGTTGGCGCATGCTCCCTTGTCGTCCGATACTCTCACGAGGCCTAATGAACCAACGAAAGGCATGTCAACGCGGCGCGGATGCAGGTGTGCGGCGACGACAAGAAACCCATTTTCAGGATTCTGGTGAAGTGTACCAAATATGCTCAGGTGAAGTCAACTTGGGGGAGTCCAGATGCTCGTGCCGGGCGAACATCGCGTGTGCTATACTCTTGACGATATCAACCGCATCCAACGGCCTCATCCATGCACAGAGTGGGCATCGACATCATCGAGATAGAACGCATCCAGCATACCATTGACCGCTGGGGCGACAGGTTCCTGAATCGCGTCTACACCCGCGCCGAAATCGAGTTCTGCCGTGGGAGGGTGCCGGAGCTGGCTGTTCGCTTTGCGGGCAAGGAGTCCGTAATGAAGGCGCTGGGAACAGGAAGGCGCGGTGTATCCTGGAAGGACGTGGAGATACTGACCGACCGTCGCAGGGCGCCTCTCGTGTATCTGCACGGCAGGGCCCGCGCCAGGGCCAGAAAGCTCGGTGTCGCGGAGTTCGCGGTCAGTCTATCGCATTCCAGAGACTACGCAGTGGCCTCGGTAGTGGGAGGTACGTCTTGAAGCTAGTCACCATCGACGAAATGCGGACTCTGGAACAACGGGCCGATGAGGCAGGGATTCCTCCCAGCACCCTCATGGAGAACGCTGGCCTCGCCACCGCTCACAAGCTGAAGGACCTCATGGGGAATGTGGCAGGCAGTCCTATTCTCGTCCTTGTCGGGCCGGGCAACAACGGCGGCGACGGGCTCGTGGCGGCGCGACACCTCGACGACTGGGGTGCGCAGGTGACGGTGTACCTCTGTAACAGGCGGACGGAGGGTGACAAGAACTTCGGTCTATTGAAAGACAGGGATACTCCCGCTGTACACGCCGAGTCCGACACAGGATTTGAGGCGCTCGATGAGTTGCTGGCTTCAGCCGAATCGGTAGTGGACGCGCTATTCGGTATTGGCAAGCTGAGGCCCTTCCAGGGGACCGTCAAGGACGTTCTGGAGCGCATTGCCCGCGAGAAGACGAGGCGACCCGGCCTGTTGCTCGTGTCGCTCGATCTGCCTTCCGGACTGGATGCCGACACCGGTGCAGTGGACGAAGCTGCCCTGTTCTGCGACGGAACCATAACGCTGGGGGCGCCCAAGGTAGGGCTGTTCTCCTTCCCGGGCGCGGAGCGAGTCGGCAGGCTCATCGTTGCGGACATCGGTATACCGGAGGACCTTGCCCGCGATATCCGGACCGGCCTCATCACAGAAGACCGGGTATCGGGATTGCTGCCCGAAAGGCCGCTCAGCGCGAACAAGGGTACGTTCGGGAAGGCGATGATCGCTGCGGGATCCGTCAACTACGTGGGAGCCGCCTGCCTGGCATGCACCGGAGCGCTCAGGGTTGGGGCCGGACTCGTGACTCTTGCAACGCCGCGCACTGTCCAGCCCATGGCGGCCGGGCGTCTGGTTGAGACCACCTATCTGCCGTTGCCCGAGGCTGAGCCGGGAGTCATCGATGTAGGCGCGTCTCCCGTCCTGCGGGATGGCCTCGAAGGCTATGATGTTCTGATGATGGGCTGCGGGATCGGGCGACACGCGGCTACACAGGCTTTCGTAAGGGAACTGCTGTTCTCACTTCCGGATAATGTGCCGCGCGGCCTCGTCCTCGACGCTGACGCTCTCAACATCCTGTCCGAGACGCCAGACTGGTCGAGGAGCCTGACCCGCGAGGCTGTGATGACTCCACACCCCGGCGAGATGTCCAGGCTGACCGGCTTGTCAGTGAGGGATATCCAGGCCGACCGTCTCGGCGTCGCGCGACGGGCTGCCGCCGAATGGAACAAGGTGGTAGTGCTCAAGGGCGCATACACGGTCATTGCCGCGCCGGACGGGCCGGCGATGTTGAATCCGGCGGCGAACCCCGCTCTCGCGTCGGCAGGCACCGGTGACGTGTTGACCGGAGCGATCGCGGGACTCGTTGCTCAGGGCCTCTCGCACTTCGACGCCGCCTGCTGTGGGGTGTATCTTCACAGTGGAGCAGCCGAGATGGCGAGCGCGGAACTGGGTAACACGGGGGTTGTGGCAACCGACCTGCTCCACCGGCTGCCGCTGGCGATCAGGGGTCTGCGACAGCCGATCCTGTAGATGGCAGTAGTCCTGTCGGCTGGCGGGCGTGTATCCCGTCTTCTTTTTTGCGGCAACTCAGATTGGACGAGGATCTTGCCGAAGCGCGCGGGTTTAATCAGCCGATTTCCAGATAGTCCAGCATGAGAGCTTCCATGATGCTATCTGTGGTCTCTTCGTTAGTGCCATACAGATCAACGATGTAGTCTCGAATCCAGGGCCGCAACTCTATGTCTGAAAACCGCTCGGGGTAGACCGCCTTTGCCGCAATCATCAGGTTGAGAGGGAATTCGAGGCGTATCGAATTCACAGGCGTGGGATGAAGTGAGTAGACTTCTCGATTGCGGATCGCCCTCAGTTCTGCTATTGCACTGTAGGCATCGCCGTATAGCTGTCGAGGTGGGTGATAGCCGCTCCATGTTGGCAACAGGATGACATCCGGATCCAACGCAAGCATCGTCTCGGCGGAGATCATATTCCGGCCGTGCTCTGTGTAGGCGCTCCTCGCATTCAGTATGGTTTCGAGCATTGTAACCTCGATTGTGCCTGCTCCGAAAGCGAGGCCAACGCCGCCCTTCTCCTTGGCCCACGTTGGTGCCCCGAAGTATAGCACGCTCTTACGCTCCTCTTCGCCTATTTCGGACGTTCGATTCCCGATCATGTCCACTCGCGACCTAATGGTGTCTATGATGCCTGTTGCCTGCTCCTCCTTTTGGAATAAATCACCAAGCAGGGATATTTCCTGGAAAAGCGTATCCACCTGGACTTCATCGTAGCAGTTGGGGTACTTCAGCACCACGAGGGGTATACCCGTGTTTTCCAGATGTGTAACAAAGCCCTTAGTGTTTTCTACGTCTTCACAGAGATCCCTCAGTATCACGAGGTCCGGATCAAGTGCAACTACTGTCTCCAGATTCGGGGGCCCCCCATAGGGTCCTCCAAAGCCGCCAACGTTCTGCACGTCGGTTAGTTCAGGCATGAGTACCTTGGAAATGTAGGTATTGACTGTGTAGTCCTTACCGTCCCATACGTATTGACCCATCTGAAGGGGTTTCTGATAGAAGCTACCCCCAACGATGGCATCCTGTTCGCGGAGGATGTACATGGTGGTGTCAATCAGGCCTCTGCTGATCACCACGACTCTCTCGGGACTGCAGGGAACGTCCACCTGCAGCCCGCGCATGTCTACGACTGTGCGGGTCTCTTCAGAGGGCGTGGGGCTGGTCTTGCCGGTGCCGCTGTCTTCAGCGCACCCGGCCATAGGAAGCACGGAGAAGCCGAGAATGATTGCGATAAGCCAGCCCATAATCGTGAATGAGGGAGTCCCTCTGAGCATTGTTGTCTCCTTCCTTGCCTGTACTCACGTACTGCATCTCTATAGCCTTCAACTATCCGCTGTCCTTTCTCCACCAGACCATTGCGGTGACTATATGATTCCGTGAGCAGAACGTGCCATCCGGCTGCCGCATCGACGTCCAGACGTGCTCACGTACTATCTCGTCCTGTTCCGGCGTGAGGACCGGGAAGTTCTCCCGCCAGTGCTGGAGCGCGTCCTCATAGCCCTGAAAGAGTTGGACATGCGTTCGTTTCCCGATCTCCACGTTCGGGTGTATCCCCATCTGGTGCAGCACGTTGAGCAGGTATATGTGGTCCGGTCCCGCCACGTAGCTCTCGCCGAAAAGATTCGACCAGAGAAGGTCTCTGCCCCAGGCTTGTCTACCGGCGAACCAGAACAGGCATACACCCCTCGTGGATGCCGCGTCCATCTTCTCGAGGGCGGCCCTGATGTCATCCATGGCGAGCGAATATGAAGCGACTACGACATCATGCGCCTCCAGGTCATCGCCGAGTACAGTGTCTTCCCATTTCTTGTTGATGGGTCGTATGTTCGTCAGGCCTTGGGTTGAGGCTTTCGCGCAGAGGCTGTCGAGCATTCCTGAAGACGGGTCGATGGCTGTCAACGTGCGGGCGATTCTCGCGATGGGAATGGAGACTGTCCCCGGCCCGCACCCTATATCAACGACCGACGTGTTTCCGTCGACTGACATCCGATTCACGGTTTGCTCCGCTCTCTCATCTCCATTGTTCTCCATCTGGTCGTAGCGCTTCGCCTTCAGGTTCCAGAACTCCGTGGGATCAGAGCGCCACTTCCGGAATGATGCCCTGGACTGTGCCCTCTTCCATTCCTCGTTCCAGTCAATTAGCTCTAGCGCGGATGCCGTAATCATCGTGTCCATGCGTGCCTCCTGTATTCTTGCCCCCGTTTCCCCCGGCAATATGTCGCGGGAGGACCATTCTTGTCTGATCGAGTTCTCGCACGCTGCATACGTTCTCGTAGATGCGGTCAAGGACTACCTCTGAAAGGACCTCATTGGGCGGCCCGTGCGCGACCAGGCAGCGGTCTCCCATCACAACCGCTTCGTCGCAGAACCACAGGACGTGGTTAGGGTCATGGGTGCAGGCCACAACGGTCGTCCCCTTCTCCGCGATCTTCCTCAGGATGTTCCATATTCTCATCTGGTTACTGAAGTCCAGGGCCGAGGTTGGCTCATCCAGAAAGACAAGAGGGGTCTCCTGAGCAACGGCTCTGGCTATGAGCACCAACTGCCGTTGCCCTCCACTCAACTGGCTGTAGGGCTTGTCGGCGATGTCCATAATACCTATGAGGTCCAGCGCCTCGAGAGCCTTCTTCTTGTGTTGTCGTGGAACCCCAAAAACGCCGTTCAGGTGCGGCGTCCTGCCCATGAGAACGACGTCCCTCACCAAATAGGGAAACGGGGGCTTGTGCTCCTGAGGGACGTAGGACACAAGCTTGGCCATGTCCTTCACCGACCTCCCCTTGATGTCGTGGCCGCCCATGGCAATGCGCCCCTCAGGATAGCTCAGGAACTTGAGACAGCACTTGAACAGGGTCGTCTTGCCGCTGCCGTTAGGGCCGAACAGCCCGCATACCTTTCCCTCCGACACCTCGAAGGAAACGCCGTCGAGGACCGGGAATCCACTGCTGTAGCTGAAATGGAGGTTCTCTACTTCAAGCATCGTTCACCCACTGAATACGAGTTTTCCCCTGCTTCTTATCAGGTATATCAAATAGGGGGCACCGAGTATGGACGTGATGATGCCCACCGGTATCTCCGCGCTTGTCACCGTCCTGGCCAGGGTGTCACATACGACAAGGTAGATGGCGCCAAGAATGGCCGCAGCGGGCAGCATAAACCTGTGGTCCGGCCCCAGAATCATGCGCGCGGCGTGGGGCATCATCAGTCCTACCCAGGCGATTATCCCGACTGCCGACACAGAGACCGCTGTTATGAGCGTGGCCACGACGATGAAGACCAGCTTGTGACGCTCAGGATTCACTCCCAACGTCCTGGCCTCCTCATCTCCCATTGAGAGTATGTTGAGCTTCCAACTCAGGTACCAGAGCAGGAGAAAGCTGACAGCTACGATCGGGAGTATGGTGGTAACGTCCTTCCAGGATGCGTAGTAGAAGCCTCCCATCAGCCAGAATACGATCTCGCGGAGAGCGGCGTCGGCAGCGACGTACTTCATTATCGATACCATGGCCGCGAAGATGGAGCCGATGATCACACCGGCCAGTATGAGGGTTATCGTGGGCGTTTCCCCGCGAACCCTGGCAAGCAGATAGGCGGCGAAAACCGCCACGGTACCAAAGATGAACGCCGATAGCTGAAGTGGGAGGAGGAAGAGAGGGAATACTATTGACAGGGCGGCGCCGAAAGCTGCTCCTGAGGACACGCCCAGGATGTAGGGCTCTACCAGTGGATTCCTGAAGCAGCCCTGGAAGACGCCGCCGGCGACTGCGAGGGCAACTCCGACTGTCACCGACAGGAGAATCCGGGGCATTCGTATGTCCCACACAACAGTGTTGTGCAGACTGTCGAGAGCGTCTATGTCGCCGGCAGGATTGAAGTGGGCCAGTACCGTGCGGTACACATCGCCCACCGGCACGTCGTACGCACCGAGCACAAGAGCGACGCCGACAGCCACGGCCAGCAGCACCAAGAGAGAGACAATGCTCAGGACCTTCCTGGTCTCCCTGAACCCGACCAGGCCCTGCTGCACTTCGACTCTGGTATCTTCTAGCTGCACGTTAGTTGCCCTGCTACCAGTTCTCCTCTACGGTCCAATCCAGCCACTGCGCCGAGCGCAGGCCCCTGGCCGTCTCCTCATCCACTCCGTACACATTCTCGTAGAACTCCAACACCCAATCGCGGATGCTGATATCCTGGAAGAGGTCTGGATAGCAGGCTTTGGCCATGATCATGACCTCTATTGGGTACTCGACCCGTTTGGCACAGTTGTATGGCGTCCAGGGCAATGCAACGACCCGCCGGTTCTTGACCGCATCGAGTTCCTGAAGGTTCTGATAGTAGGCGGCCGTGTACAGCTCCTTGGGAGGGTGATAGCCCCAGTCCGTAGGAAGTACGATGACATCGGGATTGAGCGCCAGAATCTGCTCGGTGCTCATAATCTTCCAGCCACCGGTGTCGCTGTAGGCGTTTTTGGCATTCACGATTTCCTCGATGAAGTATGACTCGATGGTATCGGTAGCCAGCACATCTCCGGCACCACCCGACAGTCGGGTGTTCGGCGAGAGACCAAAGACAAGCGCTTCGGGTTTCTCCTCTTCCGCGACGCCGCTGGTTCTTTCACTCACCAAATCGATGACACCTTCGAGATATGATGCGAGCTCAGTGGCCTTGGACTCCTTGTCGAATACGCGCCCGATGGTTTCGATCTCTTCGGAAATCTTACCCACATCGGGATCACTATATGAAGGTGGCCCGTATATGACGACGATAGGGATGCCAAGGGCTTCCAGGGTATCCAAAGTACGGTTGATCTCTTCCTCTTCGTTGTACTCAGCGGTCAGCGAGCAGAAACCTACTCGAATGATGACAACGTCCGGTTCAAGGCTGGCTATGGACTCGTAGTTGAAAGCAACACCCCATTCCGCTACAGCGGGCAGGTCCTTCAACCAGGGGTTGAGATAGGTAACCGGGTTCATGCCCTCGCTGAACGAGTATTCGTCTCCAGAGGCCGTTTCGAATGTTGAATTGTCGACTTCCTTCACGTTACCCGACCCGAGGCCGACTATCTTATCCTGCTCCCCCAGAAAATGCATAACGCTTGCAGCGAAACCATCATCCAGGGTGACGACTCTCGACACGTCTTGTGGTATCTGGACCTCCACCCCTCGCATGTCTGTAATGGTGCGATACTCCGCATTGTCTCCATTCTGGTTGTCGCCTCCTCCAGTGCATCCCGCTATGACGAGGCATAGGAGACACAGCATCGCCAGGGGTGTCGTGGCTCTTCTCATATGAGACCTCCTGTCTTTCGACCCCTTCTTTCCCGACATCCACCCGAATTGCTGCTACCAGTCTTCCTCTACAGTCCAGTCCAGCCACTGTGCCGAGCGCAGGCCCCTGGCCGTCTCCTCATCCACTCCGTACACATTCTCGTAGAACTCCAACACCCATTCGCGGATGCTGATATCCTGGAAGAGGTCTGGGTAGCAGGCCTTGGCCATGATCATGACTTCGATGGGATACTCGATCCGCTTGGCACAGTTGCATGGAGTCCAGGGCAGTGCAACGATCCGCCGGTTCTTCACCGCGTCGAGTTCCTGAAGGTTCTGATAGTATGGAGCGGTGTATACTTCGCTCGGTGGGTGGTAGCCCCAGGCAGTGGGCAGGACAATCACGTCCGGATTGATGGCGAGCACCTGTTCTGTGCTCAGTACTGAGAAGCTTCCCACTCCGTCGTAGGCGTTCCTGGCGTTGACTATGCCTTCCAGGAAATAGGACTCGATCGTATCGATTCCGTGTGCAGTGCCCGCACCGCCTCCCTCTCTGGCCTTCGGTGAAAGGCCGAACATGAGGACCTGCGGCTTGACCTCCTCTGAGACACCTGCAGTCCGCTCTCGGACCATCTGGACGATGTCCTCCAGGTATTGGGCCACCTCCAATGCCTTCTCCTCTTTCCCGAAGACCTGACCGACGATACGGATTTCCTCGGTCAGGCCCGCTACTGTTGGCTCGTCGAAGGCAGGCGGTCCGTGCAGGACTACGAGGGGGATACCGAGCGACTCGATGGTGCGTATCTTCCGACTCAGCACCTCATCATCGCCGCTGTTGTCGTCCGCATAGCACGATCCCACTCTGAGGAATGCAATGTCCGGATCGAGACTGGCCAGTGTCTCGTAGTTGGTTGCCTGCCCGTACGTGGTCAGCGCCGGCAATTCGTTGAAGGGTGGATTGAGGTAGAGCACAGGATTCATCCCGTCGGAATAGGTGTAGTCCGCGCCCTCGATTGACTCGAAATCGTAGGTATAGCTCTTCTTCGGACAGTGGGAGCCCAGGCCGACTATCTTGTCCTGTTCTCCCAAGATGGTCATTACTCCGGGGACGAAACCGTCGTCCAGAGTGACCACTCGCAAGATGTCATTTGGAATCTGCACGTTCACGCCTCGCATATCAGTGACGAGCCGGTAGTTGGGGGTAGCTTCCGGCGCACCCGTCACGGCATCGTCACCACAGCCTGCAAGGAGCACGGATGCAAGACTGAGTGCTATCACCAGCGCAGCTATCCTGTTCACAGCAGTCCTCCTCTTACTCGTAATTGTCGATCGCAAGAAGGTTCGAGCCTATCACTCGTCACCGAAAGCCGTATGTAGCATGCTTTCGGAGACGTCATCGACATGGAGTCTCTCCATCCTGCGGTGCCAGTAGAAATCGAGAAGCATTTCGGCGAACTGTCTCATGTCCTCCAGTCCCTGCCATCCGATGGCCTGCTTCGACCCGCAAGGGGCCTCCATGGACAGCACTACCTGCCCTGTGTGAGTGTTCGTATCGAATTGGTAAGCAGTCACTTCCCTCTCTGCACCAAGCCGTAAGTGAAACAGGCTGTTGTTGCAATCGATTGCATATTACACTCTTTGCACCAACAAGTCAATGGCTTGCCACGAGTGGGACGATGGATGTGCGGCCACTACCCAGCCTTCTCTGGGTATTCGGCTGTGCTTTCCCTCGGGCTGGTGCGGGAATTCCCCTTGTCAGCCGACCTGCGCACGAGTTATAATAAGAACAAATGGACCTTTAACTCAGCCCCGAGAGACTGAGAAGGGAGCGCGATGGCTGGAAGCCAGCGAAGAGCAACAGAAACACATGTGCCTCTGCCGGACAACGGCAGAGGTTTTTTCATGCCCCAGAGAGTCGCGATGTCCGAGGTGGACGTGCGCCGTGCGCTGACACGCATCGCACATGAGGTGGTCGAGAGCAACGGCGGCTGCGCAGATCTTGTGCTGGTGGGCATACATACGAGAGGCGTTCCGCTCGCTCACCGGATAGCCCGGGCTATCGCTGAATTCGAGGCCGCAGAGGTACCCGTAGGCGCTCTGGATATAGGCCTCCATCGGGACGACCTTCCTTTCCTCGCCAGTCAGCCTGCAGTGCGCCCAAGTGATATCCCGGTTGACATAAACGAGAAGAGCGTTGTGCTGGTGGACGACGTATTGTTCACGGGCAGGAGTATCCGCGCAGCCATGGACGGCCTGGTGGACTTCGGACGGCCGCAGAGGATCATGCTGGCCGTGCTGGTGGATCGCGGCCACCGAGAACTCCCCATCAAGGCGAACTTCGTTGGCAGGAACATCCCTTCATCTAGATTCGAACGGATTCAACTGAGGCTCAAAGAGACAGACGGCCGGGACGAGGTGGCAATCATTGAAGCCGGAGGACCCGACACCAAGGACGAATAGCAATGTTCGTGGACTTCTCCAGAAGAGACCTGATCACGATAGATGACCTCTCCAATGAGGAGATCGAGGGTGTCTTTGGGCTTGCCGACGAGATGGACAGGTCTCTGCGGAAGCAGACCCGCCTCTGCAAAGGCATGATTATGGCAAGCCTGTTCTTCGAGCCCAGCACGAGGACGCGGCTCTCGTTCGAGTCCGCGATGCACCGGCTCGGCGGCAGCGTGATATCGGTCGCCGAGATGAGCAACACGTCGCTGGCCAAGGGCGAGAGCATTGCGGACATGGCAAGGGTGGTGGGCAGCTACGCCGACATTATCGTAATCCGGCATCCCTGGGAGGGCGCGGCCAAGGTGGTCGCGGACTACGCAGATGTTCCCGTTATCAACGCCGGGGATGGCGGTCACGAGCACCCGACACAGACTCTCTGCGACCTCTACACCATCAAGAAGGAACGGGGAAGCCTCGAAGGGCTGAAGATAGCGCTCTGGGGCGACCTGAAGTACGGGCGTACGGTGCACTCCCTCTCCTACGCTCTGGCCAGGTTCGGTGCCACCATTCACTTCCGTCCCAGCCCCGGATTCGAGATGCCGGAGCACGTCACAAGGAAGCTGACGAGCGAATATGCAGGCAGGTTGGAGCGCTATAACGGGGTGCGTGAGGATGCCGACGACGGTCTGTTTCCGCTCGATGCGATATACGTGACGCCCAGCGGACCGCACCAGTTGGCCAATATCCCCGCCATCGGCTTCCAGGTCGAAATGGAGAGGGGGGTGGACGCCCTCTATGTAACGCGCCTGCAGACTGAGCGTTTCCGGGAGGCCGGTGCGGCCGGCGACTCCAACGGATACCCGGTGGTCGACAGGAAGATGCTCAAGGGCAAGCGTTTCGCGAAGACGATAGTCATGCATCCCCTGCCGCGTGTGGACGAGCTTGCCTACGATATGGATGCCGATCCGCGCAGCATGTATTTCAAGCAGGCGTCGCGAGGTGTGCCGATCAGGATGGCCCTCATATCTCTGCTTCTCGGCGCGAGGAAGGCGGAAGTGACCGGCAAGAAGAAGACCGGCACGCGGGCCATCGCCTATCCTTCGTACAGGCGCGATACCGGTCTGAAATGCCAGAACAGAGCTTGCGTCACGGTCCAGAAGACCGAGACGAGATACATCAGACCCGAATTCCAGATAGTATCGACAGACCCGCTCACTCTTAGGTGCAGCTACTGCGAGCATGAGATACACCCGCAGTACGTTGCCAGCTCCAAATGGCATCAGGGTCTGGCTGTGAACAAGAGGTATTACAGGGCCGACAGCGTGATGCTGCGGCGAATCAGGCCGGAGAACCTCGTCATCTTCGATTCCGAGTCCGTTGCCAGAGCGCAGGGCTTCAAGCCAGGCAAGAGCGCACCGCGATCGAGGAAAGGTAGAAGTGCAGGCAGAGTCTAAGGGCATCCTCATAAGGGGCGGTCGCATCCTCGACCCGTCGCAGTGTCTCGATGCGGTCGGCTCGGTCTATCTCAGCGACTGCTGGGTGGCCCAGCTCGATTTCGGCAGCCCGGCGCCGGTACCCGAAGGCTGGCTGGTGATCGAGGCCGAAGGACTCGTGGTTTGCCCGGGTTTCATAGATGTCCATTGCCACCTGCGCCAGCCGGGTCGGGAGGACAAGGAGACCATAGCGACGGGCACGCGGGCCGCCGCCAGAGGAGGCTTCACGACCGTCTGCTGTATGCCAAACACATCGCCCCCTCTCGACGTTGCCTCGAATATCGAGTACATAAGGGCTCTCGCAGCTCTGGAAGGAACTGTGCGCGTCCTGCCGGTCGGGTGCGTATCGAAGGACAGGGCAGGCGTGCAGCTCGCCGATTTCGGCGAGCTTTCAAGGTCTGGCGCTGTGGCATTCAGCGACGACGGCAGCCCGGTGTTTGACACCGATCTGATGCGTCTCGCGCTCAAGAGCGCTGCGAGACTCGACCTTCCCATCATCGATCACTGCGAAGATCCCTCTCTGAGCAGGGGGGGCGTGATGAATGCAGGGCCGCTCGCGGAACGCCTCAAGGTGAACGGCATACCGGCGGCTGCCGAGGAGTCAATGGTTGCTCGAGATATCGATCTTGCTGCCGAGACCGGAGGCAGACTGCACCTGGCCCATCTCAGCACCAAGGGCTCGGTGGAACTCGTGCGTCGGGTCCGGGAGCAGGGTCTGGCCGTGACGGCGGAGGTGACTCCGCACCACCTCACGCTGACGGAGGACGAGGTGGTCGGATACAACACGAACGCCAAGGTGAATCCCCCGCTGCGGACTGAGTCCGACATCGAGGCGCTTGTCCGGGGCCTCAGACAGGGCGCAATCGATTGCATAGCGACGGACCACGCTCCTCATGCGGCTGAAGACAAGGCTCAGCCGTTCAACGATGCAGCTTTCGGCATCAGCGGATTCGAGACCGCCTTCGGCAGCCTCATGTCCCTTGTTCACTCCGGGGAGCTCGGTATGGACACGCTCATATCAAGGTTGACCGCGGGCCCCGCCGTCCTGCTGCGCCGTAGCGACATCGGAACGCTGCGGGCGGGCGCCCACGCGGACCTGGTCATCTTCGACCCGGATACCGAGTGGGAGGTCAGGCCCGAGGAGTTCGCATCCAAGGGCAAGAACACTCCTCTCGCTGGACGTACGCTCAAAGGGAAGGTCCTGGTCACAGTATCCAGGGGCATAGTGGTACATCGGGAACAGTCGGTCTCCACTCGTTCTGCCTGCACCGGACCGGGGGTGAGCAATGGCTAAGAGGGCTATCTTGGTACTCGCCGACGGCTCTGTATACGAAGGGCATTCTTTTGGCGCGGACACGCCCGCCTACGGTGAGGTGGTGTTCAACACGTCCATGACGGGCTATCAGGAAGTCCTGACCGACCCTTCGTATGCCGGGCAGATTGTGGTCCTCACCTACCCCTTGATCGGCAACTATGGTATCAACCCGGAAGACATCGAGTCCCGGCGCATCCAGGTGAGCGGCTTCGTTGTGCGGGACGATTGCCATGAGCCGAGTCACTGGCAAAGCACAACCACGCTGAGCGAGTACCTTGCTGAGGCCGGGATCCCCGGTATAGGCGCCGTGGATACAAGGTCAGTGACCAGGCGCCTCCGCTCGTCGGGCGTGATGATGGGCATGATTGCTACTGAGGAGAACCCGCAGGAGGCGCTGGCCAGGCTCAAGCAGATGCCGCTCTACGATGACGTGGATTTCGTCCGGCGCGTGACCACGGAATCAGCCTACGAGTGGAACCCTCGACCCGAAGCCGATCCGGCGTGCATATACAGGATAGTGTCGGTTGACTGCGGACTCAAGTTCAACATCCTGCGCATCCTCCGGAGCATGGGATGCGAGGTGATGGCGGTGCCGTGCACTGCCACAGCCGAGGAAATCCTCTCGCTCAAGCCGGACGGCATTCTCCTGTCGCCGGGGCCGGGCGATCCGGCATTGCTCGGGTACATGCTCGACATGGTCCGCGGCATTGTAGGCAGGAAGCCCATCATGGGCATATGCCTCGGCAACCAGTTGATCGGAAGGGCATTCGGGGCCGAGACCTTCAAGCTGAAGTTCGGCCACAGGGGCGCCAATCACCCCGTTCGGGACCTTGAAACGGGCAGGGTTCACATAACGTCACAGAACCACGGCTACGCCATTGACGCTGACACCGTCAAGAACGGGCTTGAAGTCAGTCATATCAATCTCAATGACGATACCGTGGAGGGCCTCCGGCACCGCGACTACCCGTTGTTCTGCATACAGTATCATTCGGAGGCTTCGCCGGGGCCGCGAGACAACATGTATCTCTTCCGCAAGTTTGTAGACATGGTGAAGCAGGAGAAGGGGTAGGGCTGGAGCATCCGCTCCAGTGAACTTGAATAGCAGAGGTGACAATGCCGAAGCCGTCTAAGGTACTCGTGGTGGGGTCCGGCCCCATCATCATCGGGCAGGCGGCGGAGTTCGACTACTCGGGAGCCCAGGCGTGCCGCGCACTGCGTGAGGAGGGCGTCACCTCCGTTCTGGTGAACTCCAACCCCGCGACCATCATGACCGACGAAGGGATCGCCGATGTCGTGTATATAGAGCCTCTCACGCCGGAAGTGGTAGAATGGATTGTTGAGCGCGAGCGACCTGACGGCCTTCTTCCTACCCTCGGCGGCCAGACCGGTCTCAACCTTGCCGTAGAGGTTGCGGATGCCGGCATCCTGGACAGGTACAATGTCCACACCCTCGGCACACCAATAGACACGATCCGCAAGGCCGAAGACCGGGAGCTGTTCAAGCAGATGCTGATCGACATCAGCGAGCCGGTCCCCGAAAGTGCCACCGTGACCAGCCTGGAGCAGGCGCGCCGGGTGGCCGAGGACGTCGGGCTTCCGCTTGTGGTGCGGCCCGCCTACACTCTCGGGGGCACCGGCGGCGGCATTGCCAGGACCTGGCAGGAACTCGAGTTCATAGCGGGCGCGGGGCTGGCTGCTAGCCGCATCGGCCAGGTGCTGCTTGAGAAGTGTCTCATCGGCTGGAAGGAAATCGAGTTCGAGGTAATGCGGGATGCCTCGGACAACTGCATAACCATATGCTGCATGGAAAACATCGATCCCATGGGTGTGCACACGGGCGAGAGCATTGTCGTCGCGCCCAGCCAGACCCTCACGGACAAGGAGTACCAGAAGCTTCGAACGGCCAGCATCAAGATAATACGGGCCCTCGGGATCGAAGGCGGGTGCAACATCCAGTTCGCTCTCAAACCCCACCCTCTTATCGAGCCCAGGCAGGGCAACGAGAACCCCTATTACGTCATTGAGGTCAATCCAAGGGTCAGTCGCAGCTCTGCGCTCGCCAGCAAGGCGACCGGCTATCCCATAGCGCGGGTCTCGGCCAAGATCGCGGTGGGCAAGAGGCTGGACGAGATAGCCAACAAGGTGACCGGCAAGACGACGGCAGCCTTCGAACCGGCCATTGACTATGTAGTGGTCAAGAGCCCTCGCTGGCCGTTTGACAAGTTCGCTCTGGGCGATCGGATGATAGGTACCCAGATGAAGTCGACCGGTGAGGCCATGGCGATCGACCGGTGCTTCGAGGCCGCCCTGCAGAAGGCCATACGTTCGCTGGAGATCGGCAGTAAGTCACTGCTCTGGGAAGACCCGAGGTGGAAGGACCGCGATTCCTATCCTCTGGAACCCAATGACCTTCGGCTGTGGGCGCTCATGGCCCTGCTCAGGCGCGATGTGCCGCCGGAGGAGCTATGCCAGCGTACCGGCATAGACCCCTGGTTCATGTACTGTTTCCAGAACATAGTCAACATGGAGAAGAGGCTTCTGACGGAGCCAATAGCCCCCGGCTTGATGCGTGACGCCAAGCGGCTTGGCTTCTCAGACGAGCAGATAGGAACCCTGGCGGACCGACTGCCGGAACAGGTGCGCAAGATGCGGCGCAGATGGGGCATCCGGCCGGTCTACAAGATGGTGGACACATGCGCCGCGGAGTTCGATGCGGAAACACCCTACTTCTACAGCACGTATGAGACCGAGAACGAGGCCGAGCCAATTGAAGGGCGGAAGGCCGTTGTCATAGGCTCGGGCCCAATCAGAATCGGGCAGGGCATCGAATTCGACTACTGCAGCGTGCATTCCGCGTGGGCGCTCCAGGAGGCCGGGGTACACAGCATCATGGTCAACTCGAACCCCGAGACGGTGTCGACCGACTTCGACACCAGCGACCGCCTCTACTTCGAGCCGCTGGATTCAGAGAGCCTCAGGGACATCCTGGAGAATGAAGCGGCTGATGAGAACGGCGAGGATGGCCCGCCCTCGATCGTCCAGTTCGGCGGCCAGACGGCTGTCAATCTGTCCCAGCCCCTGACGCGGGCGAACATGCCGATTATGGGGACGAGCGCAGAGACCATTGACACGGCGGAAGATCGCCGCCGCTTTGAGGACTTCCTCAGCGTGCTCAATATACCGCAGCCTCCCGGTGCCGGCGTCATGTCCATGGAGGAGGCTCTCAACACTGCCGAGCTGATAGGGTACCCTGTCCTCGTTCGACCGAGCTATGTGCTGGGCGGCAGGGCGATGGAGATAGTGCACGGGCCGACGGAACTGGTCCGATATGTCAACCTCGCGACGGAGATAGACCCGGAGAAGCCGGTACTCATCGACAAGTACCTCGCAGGCAAGGAGGTCGAGGTCGATGCCATATGCGATGGCGAAAGGGTGCTCGTCCCCGGCGTCATGGAGCACATCGAGAGGGCCGGCGTCCACAGCGGCGACTCGATGGCTGTCTACCCGGGCATCAACCTGACCGAGGAGGAAGTTGAGACCATAGTCAGCTACACAGTGCAAATCGGGCTGGCCCTCAAGGTCAGCGGGCTGATGAACATCCAGTATGTCATCATGCCGAACGAAAGCGGTCCCGGCTCCACGGTGTATGTTCTGGAGGTGAACCCCCGGGCGAGCCGCACGGTGCCGTTCCTCTCCAAGGTGACAGGCGTGCCCATGGTGCGCGTCGCGACCAAGGTCATGTTGGGAATCAGCCTGGCCGAACAGGGCTACGAGTCAGGCCTCTGGAAGAGGCAGAAGCTCGTGGCGATCAAGGCGCCTGTATTCTCCATGTCCAAGCTGCCCGGAGTCGATACCTACCTCGGGCCGGAGATGAAGTCCACGGGCGAGGTCATGGGTATCGACTACACATTCGGAGCGGCGCTTGCCAAGGCCCTGGTCGCGAGCAACATGAATCTCGCGTTGAACGGGTCGATCCTGCTCAGCATCGCTGACAGAGACAAGCCCGCTGCTCTGCCAATAATCAGGAAGCTGGCGGACATCGGCTACAGGCTCTATGCGACTGAGGGGACGTCGGCCCTGGTGGAGGCGGCCGGTTACGAAGTCACCATGATAAGCAAGAAGATCAGCGAGGGCCACCCGAACGTGGTCGATATCATTCAGAACGGGACGGCCGGCGCCGTAGTCAATACGATGACCGGCGGGCAGGTACCAATGCGTGACGGCTTCGAGATACGCCGGGCGGCAACGGAGCGACGCATCCCCTGTTTCACTTCGCTTGATACTGCACGCGTAGCTGTCGAGGCTCTAGTGGCAAAAGGCCAGATGACAAGCGTGCAGCCTCTGCCGGACTACCTCAAGAGGCGGCGCGGCTGATGCAGAGGAATCCGGTGCGGATATGAAGCTTCTAGCGGCCCCTGTCCTCTCGCGGGAGGAACTGTGGCCCGGTGGATGTCTGATCTGGCTGCAGGCTCCGGATGTCGCGAAGTCGGCATGGCCGGGGCAGTTCCTCATGGTAAGATGCGGAGGCGGCGCGCTGCTCAGACGTCCGCTTGGGATTCATCGCTGGACGGGAGACGGGCGCGTTGCCCTCCTGTTCTCGGTTGTGGGACGCGGCACGGAGTGGCTGGCCGGGCGACAGCCTGGTGAAGAGATTGACCTGCTCGGCCCGCTGGGCAACGGCTTTCGGGTCGACGATGCCACCCGCAACCTCTTGCTCGTAGCTGGAGGTATGGGAGTAGCCCCGCTTGTCGCTCTCGCCGACTGGTCTGTCGCGAGTGGTAGGCGGGCGACGCTGCTCATGGGTTGCACAACCGCGCCCAACGTCTATCCCATCAGCCTCCTCCCTGACGGGCTTGAGGTGGCCATCTCGACTGAGGACTGCTCTATGGGCGAGGGTGGTCTGGTTACCGACCTTCTGCCGCGCTATGCTCGGGATGCCGATCAGGTCTTCGCCTGCGGGCCGCTGCCCATGTACCGGGCCATGGCCGACAGGAGAGACCTGCTTGCAGACAGGCCGACGCAGGTGCTTCTGGAGACGCTGCTGGGATGTGGCGTGGGCGCGTGCCTTGGATGCAGCATCGACACCGCGAGCGGCCCTCGACTGGTCTGCAAAGACGGCCCGGTGTTTGACCTGGACGAGGTAGACTGGGACAAAATGACAGCGCCGCCCGGAGGGCGGCGCTGGTTCATGCTCTGAAGCCTGCAGTCGGCTAGACCCACATCACCTTCGAGGGTAACGAGATAGTCGCCATCCCCGGCATGATCTCCTCACCCCTCTGGTTGATCGTACTGATCTCGACATCCACCAGCCACTCATCATTCTCCTGGTACTTCTTAGCCACTTTGCCCTTGAGCCACTGGGTGTCGCCGAAGACATTGAAGCGTACGCATCGCAGCTTGACGCTCTTCAGGAAGGCATCGTTGCCCATCCAGTTGCAGAGCAGGTGGCCGGACCAGGAGAACCGCTGCATCGCCAGGTCGTAGGCAACCGGCACACCGATTGCGTCCGACTTGTCGGACTCGTAGTGTACGTCGGCCATCGGCTCCAACGTGCCGGTCTGGGCGTCCTTGACGCCCCACATCGGGTGGCGCTTCATGTACTTCCGGCGAATTCCGTGCGCGCCCTGGCCGCCGCCGATGCCTACCCAGAATTCCACCATATCAGTCTGACCCAGCGGGCCTTTCAGGACGGGGGTAAGCTCGTCGCCTACGTTGACATCCTCCCAGAACCGGGGAGTCTGGCCCCGCACTTCCTCATTCGTATAGTCCTCATCGATCTGGTTCAACTCTTCCTGGGTGTACTTGTGCTTGGTGACCGAGTCGTACTTGCCCCTCTCCTTCGCCGCCTTTCGCTCAACCCTCATCGTCTCGTGCTTGCACACACAGACCAACTCGCCCCTCTGGTTGTGATAGACCGCTTTGCCAAGTTGCAGGAACTGTCGTCCGCCCATCTTGCCCTGCTTCTCGACGAGGTCCAGCGGCACGTCGAAGCAGGTCAATTCGTCATTGACGTGTATGGTCTTGTACCATTCCCAGTGGCAGCCGCAGTAGAAGGCATGCACTCCGGGGAGGCCCTCCATGCCCTGTGGCGCGGCGACTGCGTAGGGGAAGAAAGGCGGTGCGATGATGTGTCCCCACTTCGTTCTGGTGGCGTACGCAGGGTCACGGAACATGGGGTTGTCGTCGCCGATCCCATTGCAGAACTGGCGGATGGCGTCCTTCGAGGCCACTTCGTTCTGCCTGATCATGTGGTAGGGCAGCCCGAACTTCGCCCGCATCTTCTCCAGGCCCTCTTCGGTTATCTGCCCAAAGGTCACTTCCGGCTTCGTTGTCATCCCTGCCATTACCTCCTTGGTGCTCTGTGTGATTGCTCTGGCGCGCTCGAAGCGCTCAAGCAACCATTATAACGGACGCGCATCGCGCAGGCAACCGGCCGTATTCACCCTTAATCCGTGAGTTGGCTGGCTAGTGTGAAGCTGATCAGCTTG
>CAZNOI010000006.1:0-109425 GCA_964574685.1 uncultured Dehalococcoidia bacterium | reverse complement strand
CTGCCTCACCTCAGTGCCGTTTCCCGGACAATCCACGGATTAAGGGTGAATACGCGCCGTTGCCGGTGTCGGTGGGCGATGCTATAATGCCCGTGCGCGAACCAACTGACCGAAACAGCGGCGGGAAAGCCATGAAGCTCGGACGGGACGAAGTCAAGCACATAGCCCTTCTTGCCAGGCTGGGTGTGTCCGAAGCTGACATAGAGAAGTTCAGCGGACAGCTCTCCGATATACTGGAGAACTTCGAGATACTGCAGAAGGTTAACACCGCGGGCGTGCCGCCCACATCGCATCCTGTCGCCTTGAGCAGCGTGTTCCGTGAGGACGCTGTCAAGCCTTCCCTTCGCCCTGAGGAAGTGGTCGCGAACGCTCCTCTGGAGGAGGAGGGCTGCTTCAGGGTGCAGGCAGTGCTGGAGTAGAGGTTCCGGTCACGATCGGCGGCTCCGGCAACGACACGAGCCAGGGAGTCCTTCACTTGTATGACTGATACATGCTATCTGACGATCCACGAAGCGCACGATCTCCTTCGGGACGGCAAGTTGTCTTCGGAGGAATTGACGCGAGCCGTACTGGACCGAGTTGCGCAGGTGGAAGACAGGGTTCAGTCGTTCGTGACTGTCACAGGTGAGCTGGCCCTGGCGCAGGCGAGACGTGCCGATGAGCGGATAATGCAGGGCAAGGCGGCTCCACTGACCGGTATTCCTGCCGTCATCAAGGACAACATGTGCACGGCCGGTACCAGAACGACTTGTTCCTCGAAGATGCTGGAGGACTTCATCCCACCGTACAACGCCACAGTGGTCGAGAGGCTGGACGAGCTGGGTATGGTCATGATCGGCAAGGCCAACATGGACGAGTTCGCCATGGGCTCTTCGAATGAAAACTCGGCTCTCCACCCGACGAGGAATCCGTGGGACCGCGAGCGGGTCCCCGGAGGCAGCAGTGGCGGGTCCGCTGTGGCGGTTGCATGCGGGGAAGCCATATACGCACTGGGCTCGGATACAGGTGGAAGCATCAGGCAGCCGGCCGGCTTCTGCAGCGTGGTCGGACTTAAGCCCACCTATGGGCGTGTTTCCAGGTACGGCCTCGTGGCGTTCGCCAGCTCGCTCGACCAGATAGGCCCGATAACCAGGGATGTCCGGGACGCGGCTACCGTGTTGAACGCAATCGCGGGCCATGACCCCAGGGATTCGACCTCGGTGGACGCCCTGGTTCCGGACTACACCGAGAGACTCGTACCGGACCTGAAAGGCATCCGCCTGGGTGTGCCCAGGGAGTACTTCGTTGAGGGCATGGAAGCCGGTGTCGGGGATGTTGTGCGGAGAAGTATCGGCACGCTCGAGGAGCTGGGCGCGCAGATAGACTGGGACGTGTCACTGCCGAACACCGGAAGCGCGCTCGCCTGCTACTACATAATCGCGCCGTCCGAGGCAATGGCGAATCTGGCGCGCTACGATGGTGTGAAGTACGGTTACTCGGTAGGAGACGCCGACAGCATGTGGGATGCCATGGAGAAGACGCGCCAGTTCGGATTTGGGCCGGAGGTCAAGAGGCGCATAATGTTGGGAACCTACGCGCTGTCCGCCGGGTACTACGACGCCTACTACCTCAAAGCGCAGAAGGTACGTACTCTCATCGCCGGTGAGTTCGCGGAGGCCTTCGGTCGATGTGATGCGCTGGTTACCCCGACATCGCCGACCGTTCCTTTCCGTATCGGCGAGCGGGTGGATGATCCGCTTTCCATGTATTTGGCAGACGTTTGTACGTTGCCCATCAACATAGCGGGTATACCGGGCGTGTCCGTGCCGGCTGGATTCGTCGATGGTCTTCCTGTGGGAATGCAGGTGCTGGGCAAGCCGTTCGATGAGGCGACCGTTTTGCGGGTGGCGTACGCTTTCGAACAGGCGACGGAATGGGGGCGGGAAAGGCCGCACGCGTTGTAGGATGCACGAGTCTCCGAGAGAAGTGAAGTGCTATTCCGGTCGCACGTATGCGGACAGGCCCTTGCGGTTTGACTATCAAGGTGCGGAGTACGAAGTGGTGAAAATCACCAGGGAGTGGCATGAGCCTGACGCGAAGCATTTTCTCGTGACGACGGTCGACGGGGCGCTCTTCGAACTGATGTATTCAGGAGATGACGATACCTGGTCAGTGCGACCGCAGCCTCAGACTCAGGGGGTGGACGGATGAACATAGAGGTACTGGAAGTCCTCGAGAACGATGCCAAGGCTTCACACAAGCAGATATCGACGATGACGGGCCTGTCGATGGGGCAGGTGCGTCGGACGATTGAGCAAGCTGAGAAGACGCGCGCCATCGTGAAGTACAAGACCATTATCAACTGGGAGAAGGTTGGCGAGCAGCGCGTACGGGCGATGGTGGAAGTCAAGGTGCAGCCGCAGAAGGATGTCGGTTTCGATGCCATAGCGGAGCGCATCTACCGCTTCCCGGAGGTGGGCTCTGTATACCTCGTGTCGGGTGGCTACGATCTGGCGGTCTTCGTCGTGGCTCGTACTGAACACGAAGTCGCTACATTTGTCTCGGAGAAGCTGGCCTCCCTCGACTCGGTCCAGGGCACTGTCACCCACTTCTTCCTCAAGCCGTACAAGGAGGATGGAGTGATTCTGGATGGCGAGGAGAAGGTCAGACGCCAGCCGATCACTCTCTAGCTGGGAGGGCTTGCAGATGCCGGAGCAGGGCGACGGCGATCCGACAGGGACCAGGAGCATCCTGTCGCAGCGCGTTGGCAGCATCTCCCCGTCGGGGATCAGGAAGTTCTTCGACCTCCTGTCTTCGATGGAGGATGTTATATCCCTTGGCGTGGGCGAACCGGATTTCGCCACCCCTTGGCACGTCAGTGACGCGGCAATCACCGGTATCGGCAAGGGGTACACGATGTACACCTCGAACCGTGGCATGCCTGAACTGAGGGAAGAGGTAGCACGTCATCTGAGCAACCGCTATGGTGTCGACTACAATCCCGAGACCGAGATACTGATTACGGTCGGGGTCAGCGAGGCGTTGGACCTCGCGACTCGCGCCATACTCGATCCCGGAGACGAGGTCATATCGCCGCAGCCCTCGTATGTGGCGTATAGCTCATGTGTCATATTGGCGGGAGGCGTGTTCGTGCCTGTGCCAACCTACATGGTCAACGATTTCAAGGTGAGGGCGTCCGACATAGAGGAGAAGGTCACATCCAGGACCAAGGCGATGATACTCGGCTATCCCAACAACCCTACGGGCGCGGTCATGGAGCGGCCTGACCTGGAGGAGATAGCCTTGGTCGCCGACCGGCACGGGCTCCTCGTGATATCCGACGAGATATATGACCAGTTGGTCTACGGCGTGAAGCATACGTGCATGTCGGGTCTTCCCGGCATGCGCGAGACAACGATACTGCTCGGGGGCTTCTCCAAGGCATATGCAATGACGGGCTGGCGAGTCGGCTACGCGGCGGCCTCTGCCGAGATTATCGAGGCTATGACCAAGATACACCAGTACACCATGATGTGCGCGCCGATCATGGCTCAGATCGCGGCGGTCGAGGCGCTGAAGTCGGGTGACAGGTCAGTCAAGCGGATGGTCTCCGACTACGACAGGCGGAGGCGCGTCATGGTGAAGGGGCTGAACAGCATTGGGCTGGACTGCTTCGAGCCCAGAGGGGCCTTCTATGCGTTCCCGTCCATCAAGTCGACCGGCCTCTCGTCCGAGGAGTTCGCGGAAAGACTGTTGAGCGAGGAGCGGGTGGCGGTCGTGCCGGGTTCCGCCTTCGGCGAGTGTGGGGAGGGCTACGTTCGCTGCTGCTATGCAACCGCGCTGGAAGACATCAGAGAAGCCCTGCGCCGGATGGGCGTGTTCGTCGCAAGGCAGTAGCACTGAACTGTAACGGTGTGGGTTGACATGCCTTCGTCGCTGAAGCATACTCGGCACTCCGGTCGTGGCGTCTGTCTCAGGATTCTAGACTGACCGCTTTGACTGGAAGAGTGGTCGGCAGCGCCGGCTATTGCAGTGATTCTGGAGGAGGTGAAGCATGGCAGACGAGGAACACGTCCTGGACTACTCGACCCGGTGTGAACTGGAGAAGGCGGCAGACATCCTTGAGTCGCTTGCTCAGAACATGCGCAGGGGCTGCGTGAGGCTTACGTCGGGCACGGAGTCCATCTACCTTGGGTTCGACTCGCCGGTTGAGATGGAGGTGGAGGCGAAGACCAAGCCAATGAAGGGCAAGGGCAAGCTGCAGATAAAGGTAGCCTGGAGGAAGCCGCTCGAAGGAGAGGCTATGGTGGTCGAGGCCGGCGAGAGCGAACCTCTCGGGGTCGGGGTCGAGTAGACAGTCGAAGCCGACCGGTTTGGCGACCCCACGCTAGTTGGTGCGGAGAGCGGAAGTGCGCTTCTCTGGCTGAGCCCCAGGAGATATGGTATATTCTGGGAGGAGGCTCTCCTTGGCCAAGAGCAGGATACTCGTTGTTGAAGACGACAAGACGCTCGTCGATGTCGTCAAGTACAACCTCGCCAAGGAAGGCTACGAAGTCATCATCGCGTATGACGGGGTCCAGGCCCTGGAATCCGCTCGCACTACCAAACCCGACCTCATCCTGCTGGACATAATGCTCCCGGAGCTCGATGGCCTTGAAGTATGCCGCATCCTTCGCCGGGAGATGAGCGTACCCATAATCATGCTCACGGCCAAGACCGAGGAGGTTGACAAGGTCGTCGGACTCGAGCTGGGTGCCGACGATTACGTGACCAAGCCGTTCAGCATGAGAGAGCTGCTTGCCCGTGTCAAAGCTACGTTCCGCCGAACCCGGATGATACGACAGGAGGTTGAGACCTCCAAGGCTGCTCCCTGCACAAGGATCACCATCGGCGACCTCGATATCGACTACACCAGTCACCAGGTCTTCATTGGTGGCAACTCCGTTGAGTTGAGTCCCAAGGAGTTCGACGTCCTCGGATACTTGGCCTCCAACAGAGGCATCGCCTTCACGCGGGAGCAACTGCTCCAATTCGTGTGGGGCTATGACTACGTGGGTGACACGCGGACCGTCGACGTCCACATCGGTTCCCTCAGAAGGAAGATTGAGGAGAACCCCACTCAGCCGAAGAGGCTGCTTACAGTGCGAGGCGTAGGCTACAAGTTCGAGTAGCGACCGACGGCCTCGCACACGGCCCTTTCCCATTCACCGCGGACTCTCCCTCCAGCCGAATCATTGTTCCCCTGCCGTCCAATCCGCATGCCTGTGGCCTTCATAGAATCCTGAACTGGATTTTACAGAAAGTTAACACATCTTAAAGTGCACTTAATCTTGGACTGATATCCTCCATAGTGGAGGGACAGAATGAAGCGTGCCGGCGACCCGGGCGGTCGAGACTACAGCAGGCGGTTCTCGAAGGACGATGACGGCACTTCGTTGGAGACCTGGCGGCAGTCGGTGCAACAGGTGCTGTGCCGGACCCAGGACCTTAGCACTGTGGCAGTCGCGTCCGGCGACGCTCCTCTGCGCGATGAAGTCGCCTGCGCGATACTTATCCTCTCGGGCATAGACCCTCCGATGATGACCTCGGGCTACTGGGACCGCGGCTGGAACGTCCGGCCGAGCCTTGCTGAGAGGGTGGCCAGGGGCCTGTGGAGGAAGCTCGTGGGCAGGCGGGCCTATACCCCGCCCGATTTCCTAGTCATCACTTACCTGAACTGATTGGGCCGATTCGGTATGAAGACGCGGACGATGACGGCAAAGCTGTCCAGAGACAGAGGGGTCAAATCGGCGACAGACGCAGTCTGGCGGCAGCGCCACACGTGGATGGAGTACCGCAGAGTCGCGCAGGCCAGGCAGACTGCAAGAGTTACCGAGGAACTGCTGGATGCCCAGGGCTGGTGTCTCTGGTCTTGCGAGTCTCTCGGTGGCGATGTAGTGGCTATCGTAAGAGACCAGGAGGCGCCGGGTGTGCCCGACAGGTATGTCACCTACAGCGAAGCTGAATTGCTCAGCCTGTTCGGTCGAAGTGAGCCGAGGAACGACGAGGAGTTGAGGCTCATTCATGAGGCAAAGAGAAGTGGAGCGCGGGTCTGCCTCGTCTGACAAGGGTGGAGGTGATCTCGCCGGAGCGGAGATGGAGTAATGTCGATCGCAGCTTCCCTCGGAATCCTGGCTCTTATCGTGCTTCCCTGCCTGTTCGCTATGCTTGGCGGCAGGAGCACCAGTGATGTCCGAAAGCCTCTCGATTGCAGCAACGCAGCCGAAGCTGCATCGGGGAGAAGGCGCGGCCGCTGGACCTCTCGCCGGATGGCGAGAACGGCGGCTCTCGGCACACACGAGCTGATCGGGAGCTGACAGAAGCAGTAGCCGTGGGCCGGTCGCGACGGAACGGGCCAGCGGTACGGTGCAACAAGGTGGTAGTTATGCGAACGATTAATGGAGCATTGCCCGGGAGGCGCTGCGATGGCGGCACATCCAGGCGGCTGCTGTCTGATTGGCAGCGGGTGCGCAGACGTGTGACCGCCCTTGGTTTGCCCGGTTCCAACCGTTTCCTGGAGGGTAGTCAGATGATTGGTGAAGATGGCGCGATTCCCGCCGTTGCCGATCTGCCCATGGAAGAGGTCTCGGCCTATGTGGGCAGAAGGGTACTGGTATCGGCCGTGTATGAGCCGTGGCCACGTGCCGATGAGCATGCCGTTAGGAGCTTCGAAGGGGTGGTGACCGGCGTAGTCGGCGATAAGGTCGCGCTCAGGATTGGCAGGGCAGCGAATTCCTATCTGCGCTTCCTGAGGGTTGATTCGCTGTTATCGATAGAGGATGTTCCGGCATCGTAGTGGTTGCCTGAGAGAGGCGATCTGCGGACATGGATGAGGTTGCCACGTGTTGAGCGATTCTTTACCAGTTCTTTACAAAACCTTGAAGAAACCTTAAGCGGCGGGGTCTATTCTTTATCTTGGGACTTCACCTTCGGTCACGGAGATGTGACGGACAACGGCGGCGCCCTGGTGCGCCAGCCAGGCAATCGAAATCAAAGTTGGAAGGGGTACCTCCGATAAGCTACAAAGGGCTGTGCTCTCTTGGGGGGAGGAGTACAGTCGGCAGGACCTCGGTGGGGGGCGAGGTCCGGGTAGTCTGGCGACTTCCTGACGTCAGACCGTAGCGGCCCTTGAGCGGTGCCCCTGGCCAAGTTGACATACAGTCAACACACAAGGGGAGGTAAAGGAAGGAGAATGACAATAGCAAAGCTGAGAGTGGGACTGCTGATCGCGGCGGTCGGCCTGCTGGTGGTGGGCATGTTGCCGGTTCTTGGTGGCTGCAACGGAGAGGGCAACGGCGAAACGCCCGCACCGGTGCCTACCGGCCAGCAATCGCTGTCGGGAACGATTATCCAGGCGGGTTCGACCAGCGTTCAGCCTCTTCTTCAGGCGATCGCCACGGCGTTTGAGAGCGAGTTCCCCGACGTAACCATAAACGTTGGGGGCGGTGGTTCCAGCCATGGCGTCAGAGCCTGCGCAGACGGCACGGTCGACTTGGGCGCTGCGTCACGTGACATCAAGATGAGTGAGGCAGACCTCATACCGTATCCTATTGCTCGTGACGCGGTGGCCATCGTAATACATCCGGAGAATCCCATCTCCGAGCTTACAATGGCCGGCCTGAGCGCCATCTACGCCGGAGACGTAGCCAATTGGAGCGAACTCAATGGTCCCGATGCCGATATTGAAGTGGTTTCGCGTGAGGAGGGTTCCGGTACCAGGGACTGCTTCGAGTTCATGGTGATGAGGCAGTACGCCGCTGAGATTACGGACAGCGCCGTCTTTCTCGACTCGAATGGTGCGGTTAAGAACAAGGTCAGTTCGACTCCGAGTGCTATTGGGTTCCTGTCGCTCGGCTACGTGGACAGCAGCGTGAAGGCGCTTCCACTGTCGCCGGGACCTAACCAGGCTGCCATAGAGCCCACCCCTGCCAACTGCAAGAGTGGTCTCTATCCAATCGTGAGACGTCTATACGTGCTGACCAGGGACGAGCCCTCGGGCGCACTTGCCGCTTTCATTGACTACTGTCGTAGCAGCGAGGGACAGCAGATAGTGGCCCAGGAAGGCTATGTGCCGCTGGAGAAGACGATCGAGGACTTCCAGGGGCCCATCGTCGATGGCGAGGTCGCCGGCACGATTGATGAAGCCGGATCGACGAGCGTGCAGCCGCTTGCCCAGAGAATGGCCTCTGAGTTCGAGGAGTTGCATGAAGTCACAATCCATATCGGTGGTGGTGGTTCCACCCACGGCGTCAGGGCCTGCTCTGATGGCACCGTTGATCTGGGTGCGGCATCCCGCGACATCAAGATAATGGAGGATGACCTCATACCCCATGCCATAGCGCGCGACGCCGTTGCTATCGCGGTCCATCCTGAGAACACAGTCACCGACCTCACCCTGGCACAGGTGATGAGGATATACTCGCGGCAGATCACCAACTGGAAGGAGGTCGGCGGTCCTGATGCCGGCATTGAGATCGTCTCGCGAGAAGAGGGCTCGGGGACCAGGGACTGCTTCGAGCACGGTGTTATGAACGTCTTCAACTCGAGCATATCGGAGTCGGCCGTCTTCTTGGACTCGAACGGTGCCGTGAAGAATAAGGTCAGTTCGACGCCGAACGCGATAGGTTACCTGTCGCTCGGTTACCTCGATGAGACAGTCAAGAACGTTACGATAGACGGTGTGGAACCGACATTGGAGACCTGCGCCAGCGGGGAGTATCCCGTGCTTAGAAGGCTGTACCTCCTCACGAGAGAAGTGCCGACCAATCCGGTCAAGGCCTTCATTGAGTTCTGTCGGAGTGAGGAAGGCCAGCAGATCGCAGAGGAGGAGGGCTACGTACCTCTGGCCAGGTAGTGCAACCGCAATTCGCCCCCCCTTCCAACATTCCTCCTTTCCTACCCCCAGCAGGCAGGTTCTCCTGCTTGCTGGGGGAGCCTTTTCAACTGTAGAATAGGCAGTCGGGTCGCCGTTTGACAATGCTGAGGACTATCAGGGAACGCCTCACCAGCCGCTACTTCACCGGACCCTTTTCCCTCTATGTCTTGAAGCCCACCCTCTGGCTGTTGAATCTGCTGGTCTTTCGTCCTCTCGGAGGACTGGTGGGACGCCACTTGAACCGCTACAGGACGGACCGCGCCTGGAAGTGGGTCATAGTCTTCTGCGGCGCGAGTTCGATTCTCATACTTGCGCTTATCATTATCTTCATCCTCCGGGAAGGTTGGCCTGCCCTCGTGAATATTGGCTTGTGGACGATGATAACCGAGAGCGAGTGGAAACCGAATGTGATTCCCGGCTCCTTCGGCATAGCGCCGGCGATCGTCGCCACGCTATATGTGACTGCTCTGGCGCTTGTTCTGTCGTTTCCCGTTGGGGTCTTGTGTGCCGTCTTCCTGGCTGAGGTGGCACCCGAGAGAATCCGTCAGGTTGTCCGTCCGGCGATCGAGTTGCTTGTTGGCATACCGTCGGTGGTGTATGGCCTCGTGGGTATGCTCCTGCTGCTGCCCATTATCGGCTCGTTCAAGCAGTGGGTACAGGGCGGCGAACTCAGACCGGGCGGTGAGTCGATTCTGGCGGCTGCCGTCGTGCTCGCGATAATGGTCTTGCCAACGGTCATCAGTATAAGTGAGGACAGCATACGCGCCGTGCCGAAGGGCTACAAGGAGGGCTCTCTTGCCCTCGGGGCGACCAGGTGGCAGACCATGTGGCACGTCGTACTCCCCGCGGCGCGTTCCGGCATCCTTGCCGCCATCGTACTCGGTATGGGGAGGGCCATCGGCGAGACAATGGCCATGGTGATGGTAATCGGAAACGCACTCAACTTCCCCATAGATCCGCTTGATCCCGGCCGAACAATGACCGGACATATTGTCCTCGGTACTCAATATGCAACAGGACTGCACCAGGACGCGCTGTTCGTGATAGGGATAGTGTTGCTGATCTTCATACTTTCACTCAACAGCATAGCTATGCTTCTGAGGCGGAGATTCCGGCAATGAGGCTTACACCGAACACCACGCAGACACTGGCCTGGATTGCCTGCTGGATCGCAGCCGGGATCGCTGTGGGAGCGCTTCTGATAATCATTGGGTATGTGGTCGTCGAGGGCGTAGGCCAGTTGAGCTGGGAGTTCCTCAGCACGGTGCACGAGGGCGGGGTGACCGACGTCAAGGGCGGCATACTCGCGGCCATAGTGGGGACCTTCTACATCATCGCGCTTACGCTTATCCTTGCGGTGCCTCTGGGTGTTGGTGCTGGCATCTACCTTGCCGAATATGCAGGGGACAACTGGTTCACCAGGATTGTGAGATGGGTGATAGAGAGCCTTGCCGGCATACCGTCGGTCGTGTACGGTCTCTTTGGCTTCGCGTTGTTCGTAACTGCTCTGCAGCTCAGCATGTCCCTGATTGCAGGAGCACTCACCCTGGCTGCGCTGGTGCTGCCAACGATCATACGAACCACCGAGGAAGCAATCGTCGCCGTGCCCGTAGGTCACAGGGAAGCCGGCCTCGCTCTGGGGGCCACCAGGTGGCAGACCATCAGGCATGCGGTGCTGCCCGGAGCTATGCCCGGAGTGGTGACCGGCATAATCCTGTCTGTCGGACGCTGTGTCGAGGAATCGGCATGCCTCTACCTCACGATAGGAACCGGGGCGAAGCACCTCCCGATATGGCCTACTGATCAGGGCACCACTCTGGCAGTGCACCTGTACGGACTGGCCATGCATTCAAACGCACTCGAAATGGCCCTCGGGGCCGGTGTCGTACTGATCATCATCATACTAGTAATCAACAGCATTACCCGGTGGCTTTCGGGCCGCTGGATGGCGCGAATGCAGGGACTGTAAGGCGGAGGTTGTCATGACACCGAAGATAAGTGCGCGTTCGGTCAACTTCTACTATGATGCGGTGCAGGCCCTCAAGGGCGTGGCTGTGGACATCGCCCAGAATGAAATCACCGCTCTCATCGGGCCCTCGGGCTGCGGCAAGTCGACATTCCTGCGCTGCCTCAACCGCATGAACGACATCATCCCGAGGACTCGCATCGAGGGATCGATCACCCTCGACGGCAAGGACATATACCAGCCCAAGGTTGATGTCGTTGATCTCCGCAAGCGTGTAGGAATGGTCTTCCAGCAGCCGAACCCGTTCCCCAAGTCAATCTATGAGAACGTGGCCTTCGGGCCCCGACGACTGGGATTCAACCATGGCATCAATCTCGACGACGTGGTCGAGAAGAGCCTGCGGCAGGCGGCCCTGTGGGACGAGGTGAAGGACGATCTGAAGAAGTCCGGCCTGGCGCTCTCGGGAGGTCAGCAGCAGCGCCTGTGCATTGCCCGTGTGCTGGCCGTGGAGCCGGAGGTCATACTCATGGACGAGCCCTGTTCCGCCCTTGACCCGGTCGCCACCCTGAAGATAGAAGAGCTGATGCAGGACTTGAAGAAGAACTACACAATTGTTATAGTCACTCACAACATGCAGCAGGCCGCTCGCGTGTCCGAACGGACGGGGTTCTTCCTGCTGGGAGAGTTGGTCGAGTTCGGGGACACCAGTGAGATATTCAGCATCCCCAGGGACAAGAGGACGGAGGACTACATAACGGGCCGGTTCGGCTGAGAAGGACGGAGGCGCATCATATGGAGATCAGGAGGACGTTCCACGAGCAACTGCGTGAGGTCCAGGCCGAGGTGCTGGTCATGGGCAGTATGGTCGAGAAGGCGATTGCCCGTTCGGTGGACGCACTCAGAAACCGCGATATGGACCTGGCCAACCAGGTCTGTGAGGATGACCTCAAGATCAATGAAAAGCGGTTCGATCTGGAAGAGCAGTGCATCCATCTCATCGCGACCCAGCAGCCAATGGCGAGCGACCTCAGGACCATAGTCAGTGTACTGAGCATCGTCTCCGAGCTCGAGCGTATCGGCGATCATGCTGAGGGTGTCGCCAAAATCGCGATTATGATCGGGAATGAACCGCCGCTGAAACCGTTCATCGACGTACCCCGTATGGCTGACAAGACAAGGGAGATGCTGCGCCAGACGCTCGACGCCTTCGTACAGCGTGATGCAGATGCGGCCCGGCGGATAGCCGGGGATGACGACGAGGTGGATGAGCTGTACGATCAGGTATTCAGGGAGCTGATAACTTTCATGCTTGAGGACCCCAAAACCATAACAAGGGCCACGCGCCTGATATGGGTTGCCCATAACCTGGAACGCAGCGCTGACCGAGTAACCAACATCTGTGAGCGCGTTGTCTTCATGGTCACCGGCAATATGGAGGAAATCGGGGCCTCGAAGTACTAATCAGGCAGTGCGCGCCGCGCCCAATTCTGGCCTACTGGTCCCTCTCGCTCATTCCTTTCTGAACTGCTGCCTGTGCTGAAGCCAACGGGCCCGACCACGGCCGGTCCACGATCCCCTTCTTTTCACAATGTTGTGATGTTCATTACGACGTCTTGAAGACGTCTTTACAATTCCTTAACACAGGCATGAGAAACTGAAGAGGGGCCGGTTCTTTCCGCCCGGCCTCGCCCCGCCCGCAACTGGTTCAGGCATTCGCTGTCGATGGCTCCCGGGGAGGACGCTATCGACAGGCTGGTTGCATACCTCGCCTTGCCGGGGCCCAGCATTGTCACCCGGACTGTGGCTTCTTCAGTCCGTTGCTTGCAGGAGGGGCACATGACAACCAAGCTGTTCGAGGATGAGAAGGGCCGCTGTTGGGAGGTAACGCGGACTGGTTCGACGCTGAGCGTGCACGGTATCCGAAGGGAAGTCATGCTGATCGACGTTGCAAGAAGCTGCGCCCGCAGGCTGGGTGTGACGCATCTCAAGAACGGGGCTCCAATCGAATACGTCAATCAGCACAGAAGGGTCTGGAACTGCATCTGGCATCAGGGAGAGACGGTAGAGGATTAGGCGCGAATTCGCTCGTCGGCGATACGCCCCCGGGTGAGCTCGTATTTGGACAAGGGGGTAGGCAGACAATGAGACGTCTTGTTGCAGCATTGCTGGTCATGGCACTGACGTGCACCTCGGTGGT
The DNA here is from genome assembly GCA_964574685.1 of uncultured Dehalococcoidia bacterium. Lineage (GTDB taxonomy): Bacteria > Chloroflexota > Dehalococcoidia > SZUA-161 > SZUA-161 > CAZGDV01. The sequence goes on along the minus strand of CAZNOI010000006.1, from coordinate 96,369 downwards.
AGCGGTTTGGTCGACACCGGCGGCCGCGGACAGCATGGTCGACTGGGTGGACATAGGAGAAGGGGTCGACGCCCTGGGACCGACTGAGTCCACGCACGACCTCCAGGGATGGGGCCCGCCCGTGCCGCCGCCCGGCAGTTATGGCTCCATCGGCGACTACAACTGCCGGACGAGTTGGTATGACAACCAGGGAGACAACGATCCTGGCAATCCGGGGTCGGACAACAGGGCAGCCTCTTTCACTCTGTCTGTTCCTTACGGCTCGGAGCCAACCAGGCTCCGGCTTCGCATCCTCGACGGCCTCACCGACGATTCCTTCGAGGCCTGCGTCAATGTCAACGGCGGCCTGTACTATACCTATATAGATGTCCATAGCACCGAGACCTGGATCTGGCATGAGATCGACCTCTCTTCTGTCGACGTCACCGGTGCGATTACCATCACGCTCCACCCTACCGGCAACGCGTGGTCCAACTGGGGGACGTATGGCCAGTTGGCAGTCGACCGCGCAGAGTTGTATGCAGAGACCATCGTTGCTGACAGCCCGCCTGCAGCGCCGGGCGCCCTGGTTGCCACGGCCGTGTCCTCGGGCGGCAATGTCAGCGCCTGGCGTGTGTATCTCAACTGGTGGGACAACGCCGACAATGAGTTAGGCTTCGTCGTGGAGCGCAAGAACCGGCCGAAGGGCCATTTCCACCAGGTGGGCTCTGTGTACGCCGACGTGACCACCTACGACGACGCCAACGTGCTTGAAGGCGAGACCTACTACTACAGGGTCAGAGCCTGGAACTACACCGACTCGGGGCTGGGGCCGGTCGTGACATACTCAGACTACTCGAACGAGGACTCCAGCAGCACCGTGTCCGGAGGGGGATGCTTCGTGGCGACTGCGGCCCACGGCTCCTACCTGGACGACAGTGTGGAGAGCCTTCGCCGTTTCCGGGATACGTGCCTTCAGGATGACTACGCGGGCAGTGCTTTCGCGAGGGCCTACTACCGGTTGGGCCCTTCGTTGGCCGACTTCATCGATGACCACGCGGGCCTCAAGCCGCTCGCTCGCACGGCTCTCCTGCCGGCCGTGGCAACCAGCACTGCGGCTGGCCGGGCAGACTGCGCAGGCAAGGTTGCAGCGGTTGCGGCGCTCGCCATGGTTACTGTCTTTGGGTGCTGGTACCTGCGAAGGCGAATGGCCCGATAGACCTTTTCTCTCATACTGCCTGCCGGGATACAGGACGGTCCGGCCTGCTCAACCCGCGTGTGCCCACTGCCCGGCAGTTGCGCGGGCCGGACGACATGATACGGGCGGCATCGTGCCAACTCGCCCTGCATGCGTCCTCAACAAATCCTTACATAGAGTTTACGGCGTCTTAAACTTCTCTTAATAGTCATGTGCCACACTGACAGTGGTGATGAAGAAGGTTATGTGCGCCGTATCTGCAACTCACCGACCCCGATGGACGCCCCCGAGTCACGAGACGTTGACCGACCAATCCCGTGATTCCTCTGGAAGACGAAACCGCGCCGGTCACGGGTGTCTGGAGACACCGGGCGCGCACAGGTGGGCGATATGCGGCGAGGCGGGACTCCAATCGACGAGCGGCAGGCGATTCAACAGATGGACCATTCAGTGCGGAGAAGTCTGCAGGAATCGAGCGTGGGGCCGGGACCGGCGTTGCTTCTGAGGACCACGGTCTGTTGGAGGCCGAAGTTCAGAAGAAGAAGCGGCTCTTCCCGGGAGCGGCGCTTTCGAGCATAAATCAGGGGAAGTCACCGGAAAGGCAGATGGCTACCAGCCCAGGTGAACTTCCCCGGAGCAAGGAGTCGAGCCCCAAGCCCAGCTTCAATCTAGCGCACTCGTGCAGGTGTGTCAAGGCGGCTGGGGCAATACGGACTCGGGAGTGAGGTGATCGAGTGAGCCCGGGCTGACGATGGAGCAACCACGGCAGGGATACCACCAGACGAATAAGAAGGAGGCATAACAAGTGGTTAGGAAGATGATGAGGCGGAAGGGCATCGTGGCGATAGCAATGTCTGTCGCCCTCCTGTGCGCCGGACTGGTGCCGGGAATTGCCCTTGCGTATGACCCGAGTGACCCGAATGACCTGGATTTGAATGGCTCCACCACAGTTGCACCGATCGCTGAGGCGAGCATGCCTCAGTTCATCGAGGACTACCCCGGCACGACCATGCAGGTCCACAGGACCGGTTCCGGCGACGGGATCGGGTTTCTGATGGCAAGCCCTCCAGAGACCGACATCGGCATGGCTTCCAGAGAGTGGAAGACCGGGGATGGCGACTACAACCTAGTCGACCAGACGGTCCTCGCCCGTGACGGCATTGCCGTCATAGTCAGGGAAGGCGTCACGGACATGGGCCCGGTGCTCGCGGACGGAATGACCAAAGAGCAGATCAAGTGGATCTACGAGCGGGGCTCCGCTATCACCACCACCAACTGGAACGATATCCCCGACGAGGGCCATCCGGAGACCGACGTTTCTGACGATTGGCCTGCGCAGCCCGTACTCCCCCGCGCCAGGGAGACTGACTCCGGGACCAGGAGCGCCTTCGGCGACATATGTGGCATAGACAACGATACCCTGGAGAAAGCCACCATCACCGCCACCGGCGCGGCCAGGGCCCCCGGCAACAGCGACATGTGCGAGATGGTGGGCGGCATCACCACCGACTGGCCGGATCTCGGCGACTACCAGATCGGCTACTGCGGCCTGGGATACCTGACCAACCCTACCTATTCAAGCCTTATCGAGGCGGTCCCGATGTGGAACGGCAGCGAGTTCGTGCTGCCCAGCCTGACCACCGTCGGTTCCGGTGACTACCCCGTTGCGCGACAGCTCAACATGTTCACCCTGAAGACCCCGCCGGAACCCAAGCCCCTTATTCAGGACTACCTTGACTGGATCGTAGGGCCCAAGGGCCAGGCCATTGTACTGGACGAGGGCTTCGTCAACATCGATGTTGCAGCCCCCGACTGGGATCCCAACGTTGACAATCAGGCGAGCATTGGTGACGTCGTTTACATCGGCCTCAAGTGGGGACTGACCGGCGATCCGAACTGGATTCGCCAGGATGCCAACAACGACGGGCAGATCAGCATCGGCGATGTCGTCTTCGTCGGGCTTCACTGGGGCGAGACCTGGTAAGGCAAGCTCATCCGGAAGAGCCTGAATGACCCCCGTGCAGTTACCGAGGGACTCCGGCCCTCTCCACGAGGGGAGGGCCGGAGGGACGGCCCGGATCACGGTTCGCAAGCATGAGCGAGCCGTGAGACAGAGAGCAATCAAGTATCAGCAAGGACAACTAAACCAAGGAGGCACAATTGAAAGCGCACGGTGCAAAGACAAGAAGAGCCGTGGCCGCACTGCTCAGTGTTGCCCTACTGTGCGCCCTCGTTGCCATACCGACTGGCGCTGTGCTTGCCCAGGGGACCAGCCTGAGCATCGATCCCCCGGCGCAGAGCGTTACCGTGGGCCAGTCGTTCACGGTCGGCGTAGTGATTGACACTGCGGAGGCCAGTCGTGGCGCCCAGTGCGCGCTGGATTTCGATCCGGCCGTACTGCAGTGCGATGATGTGGTGGAGGGCACCTTCTTCAGCGATTGGGCGGATGCCAACGGCTGCGACACCGTCCTGTATCCGATCGACATCGGCGGGTCGGTGATCGACAATGTGACCGGGCACGTGGACGACGTAGGCGTTGCCATCGTCGGCACGGCCAATCCGGGCGGCCCCACCGGGAGTGGCGTGTTCTTGGCTTACGAGTTCACCGCGGTGGGCATTGGTACTTCGGCTCTGACGCTCGGCAATGTGCAGGCGTTCGATGTCGATGCCAACCCGGTACTAGTGACCTCAAATGACGGCGAAGTGACGGCATCTGCTGTGGCGCAGATGAAGATCGACCCGCCAACGCAGACCATTGACGGGGCGCAGTCCTTCGACGTTACGGTGGTTGTAGAGACCACTGTGGAGAGCCGTGGAGCCCAGTGTGCGCTGACGTTCGATCCGGCCGTTGCTGAGTGCACCGGCTACGACGTCGGGACCTTCTACAGCGACTGGGCGAGCGCCAACGGCTGCAGCATCATGGAGTATCCGTCGCCGGTGATCGACAACAACGCGGGCACCATCTCCGACATCGGCATCGCCATCATGGGACTTAATCCCGGTGGCCCGACCGGGAGCGGTTCCCTGGTGACCTACCACTTCAATGCGATAGGCGGTGGCACCTCGGCAATGACGCTTGGTAACGTGGAGATAGCCGACGCCGATTCATACGCGATTCCCGGCGTCGTTGTCACGGACGGCGAAGTCACTGCAGAGTTCGACACAAGTGTCAGCGTTGACCCGGCAACCCAGCACGTTGACCCCAGCGACACGTTCGACATCACCATAGTAGTGGATACTGACACCGCCAGCCGAGGCGCGCAGTGCGCGGTCAGCTTCAACCCGGCGGCAGTTCAGTGCGACGGCTACGATGTGGGGACATTCTACAGCGACTGGGCGAGCGCCAACGGCTGCAGCATCATGGAGTATCCGTCGCCGGTGATCGACAACAACGCAGGCACGATCTCTGACATCGGCATCGCTATCATGGGACTGAACCCCGGTGGTCCGACCGGGAGCGGTTCCCTGGTGACCTACCACTTCACGGCTCTGACTGACGGTGTTTCGCCGATAACCCTCAGTAACGTGAGCGTTGCGGACGTCGATTCGTTCGACATCCCCGGCGTTATCGTCAACGACGGCGAAGTGACCGTCGGCGAGCCGCCGCAGCCGGACCTGATTGTGGCAAGCGTTACCGCCACCACCATTGGCGGAGTAGAGTTCGAGATTCAGAACGTCGGCGGCGCTGCAGCAGGCGCGAGCACCGCCTGCGTGTACATCGACGGCGAGCACCAGACGGGCTGCGACGTCGCAGTACCGGCTCTGAACGCAGGTGAGTCGAGTGGCACCCTGCAGTCGGCCTGCCAGTTCCAGTGGGGTTGCGGCGACAACGTCGTAACCGTCAGGGCCGACAACAACGATGACGTTGCTGAGTCCAATGAGAACAACAACGAGAACACGGACACCGTGTTCCAGGACTGCGCCAACCTGGTTGTCACCGGCATGAGCTGGGACTGGGTTGTCGAGGACAGTGAGTACACCGTAAGCTTCAAGGTCCAGAACATCGGTGGTGAGTTCGCCGACCCGAGTACTGCCGCGCTCAGTGTGGACGCTGTTGAGGTCGAGACATTCGCAGTTGGCGGACTGAATCCGGGCGAGGAGTCCGGTGAGTTCACCAGCGCGGCCATCAGCCTGACCACGGGCGAGGATGTGGCCGATGCTTGTGCGGACAGCCAGAGTGAGGTCGACGAGACCAACGAAGGCGACAACTGCGCTTCCGTCACGGTCTCGACCGCCAAGTGCGACCTGACCATCGAAGACTTTTACATCGAGTCGGGCGGTGAGACTGAGTACAGCGTCTGGTTCAGGGTGAAGAACATCAGCCCGGACACCCCGGCTCCCGGCAGCACCGCTGGTATCTACATCGACGGCGCTGTTGCTCTTACCCAGGCGGTAGACCCGCTCGCTGCGGGTGCTGAGAGCACACTGTTCAAGCTCGGCCCGTTCACGGTAACCGACGAGACGGACACGATCGAAGTCATAGCCGACTACGACACCGTGGTCCCGGAGACGGACGAGACGAACAACTCCTCGGGCGAGGACACCTACCCCGGCGGCGGCTGCTTCATCGCATCTGCTGCCTTCGGATCCTATCTGGATGACAATGTGGACGCTCTGAGGGGCTTCCGCGATGGCTATCTGGGTGATGGATTCGTCTCCGCATACTACTCGGTCAGCCCGGCGATCGCAGAGTTCATCGATGACAATCCGGCCCTGAAGCCGGCGGTGCAGGCTGCGTTGATGCCCGCGGTTGGCGCGAGCAGTGTGGCAACCGACACGAACACCGCGCAGAAGGCGTCGGTGGCGGGCGGCATGGCGCTTGTCACGGTTCTGCTGGCAGCGTGGGTTGTGCGGCGGCAGAGGAACGCGTCCTCTCTGTCGTAGCAATACCAGCGCCTGCGGGAGGTGCAACACACACGGCCCCCCGTTAGGATAGAGTGCAGGCGGAGGCTCTCGGAGCCTCCGCCTGCCTCCATAGACTGATTGAAGACAGGAGTAACTCCAGCGGCACGATCAGCGCGAGTCTGCGTGCTGCAGGCCCAGCGGGCCCAACAGCTTTGACTTCACGGAGGTGAGTAGTGAGAAAGGTGCTGGCTGCAGTGTTCGTCGTGGTCCTGGTGGCCTCGCTGCTGCCTACGGCCATACTGGGACAGACCTCGAAGTGGCAGCAGCAGCCGGACACAGGGCTGCCAGGACTCCATTGCCACGACTGGGACACGGACTACATTACGCTGGCGGATGACTGGATGTGTGAGGGCGGGGAGGTCACGGACATCCACTGGTGGGGCAATTACGAGGGCGAAATCCGTGGCGACGGGATTATGGTCTTTCACCTGAGTATCCACGTCGACGATGGTGGATGCCTCCCGGGACCAGAAGTGTGGTTCGCGGATGTGCCTTTCGATGCCATCACCGAGACCGATAGCGGGCTCGTCAACAGTGAAGGAAACATAATATACAAGTACGAGTACTTCCTGGACACTCCTTTCCCCCAAGTGCAGGGAGAGCGCTACTGGCTGGACATCATGGCGATTTCGGCCAATCATGCCAGTCCGCCGCTGTGGCGCTGGCAGGAGCACCAGCGTACGGGCTCTCCGATCCTCTGCGGGGCTGCGGAAAGGACCTCCATGTATTACTGGACGACTGTTGTCTGGCCCGGAGACCTGTATGGCGATATGGCATTCGAGATAACCTCGGAGGACCAGCCTCAGGACCTGGACTACGGCGATGCCCCCGAGGGAGCGAGCGCGATGGCATACCCCTCCACCATGACCCCCGGCTCGTTCCCCACCTGCGCGAGTTGCGGTCCGGCCTCGCACATAGAGCACGGTCTGGGATGGGCTCGCTTCGAGTTCCACCCACCGGCCGGCCCCGGCCGGGACGCGGAGTCCGACGGAAACGCTGGCCTCTGCCCGACCTGCTTCCCGACGTACGACGACGATGAGTGCTTCCTGGACGGCGACGCGGGCCTGATGTTCCCCGAACCCTATACTATCGACGCCGGCGGTGCGGTAGTGCCCTGCCCGGCAGGGAGTGGAACACCTCTGAGAATGACCGGTCAGTCCGCAGTGTGGGGAACGGATATCGACATCCGGGTTGTCAACAACATGCCCGTGGATGGGTATGTGAACGTCCTCATGGACTGGGACCAGGACGGTGACTGGGGTACCCTTGCCGAGCATGTACTGAGGGACTTCATGGTTCCCATGGGCTACATCGGACCGCTCTCTGGCCTTTTCCCGCCTTCGTTCACTGTCGGCTCTAACCCCGGATACGTCTGGGCAAGGTTCTCCATAACCGAGCAGCCGGTACTGGTCGATGGGTGGGACGGCAGCGGCGTGTTCGAAGATGGCGAGACTGAGGACTACCTGTTGCGGATTGATGGGGATGAAGAGTTGGACTTCGGTGATGCCCTGGACCTCTACCCTATGATGCAGGGTTATCCCACGATGCTTGAGCGGGATGGCGCCCGCCACGTGATCGGCGGGCCGTGGCTCGGCGACTCGTCCGACGCCTCCGACGCCGAGCAGAACGGTCAGCCAGAGCCGCTTGCCCTCGGTGACGACAACCTCGACGCCAACGACGATGAGGACGGTGTTCAGATACCCGTCCTCCTGACGGGCCAGACGGGCAGCGCCACTGTGGAGGTCAGTGGTGGAGGTGGCTACGTGGATGCATGGATCGACTTCGACTTGAACTTCATATGGGATGCTGACGAGTTAGTCCACAGCGCCTGGCTGGGCAACGGAATCCATACCATTACCTTCCCTCTGAACCCGGACGCTGTGGCTGGGCAGACCTTCGCAAGGTTCCGCATCAGCACCCAGGGCGGCCTCGCGCCAACCGGGCTGGCCTCGGATGGGGAGGTCGAGGACCACGTGGTATCGGTCCAGAATCCGTTGCCGTTTGACAACGTCAAGTGGGTCCAGTACCCCGATACAACGCAGAACGGCATCGATGTGTCGTTCACCGATATGGACACTATGGAGCCGCTGGTGTTGGCGGACGACTTCGAATGCACGGAGCCTGGCATACTGACCGATGTCCACTTCTGGGCTTCGTGGCTCGGTGACATGGTTGGCGATCCTATGAACGTCATGGTTCACCTGAGTATTCACAGCGACGACCCGGTTGGACCGGGAGGCAGCGACCCCGCGAATACCTACTCCAAGCCGGATCTGCTGCTTTGGGAGGGTCACTACGCTCCCGGTCAGGTGCTTGCCGAGCCCTGGTGGCAGGGCGACCCGGAATGGTGGTGGGACCCGGCGTCCGGAATACTGGAACCGTCAGCCGACAGCATGATATGGCTGTACAGCATAGACATTGACCCGGCGACGGCCTTTGTCCAGACGGGGACTGTCGAGGAGCCGGTCATCTACTGGCTGGACATCAGCGTCGAGACCCCCGAGGGCTTGATAGGCTGGAAAACGCGGCAGTGGCCGAACCACTACATGGACGACGCCGTCTGGTCGCACGCCATGACACCGGATTCCTGGCAGGAGATGCGGTACCACATCGGTCACCCGTTCGAAGGGGATTCAATTGACCTTGCCTTCGGGCTGACCTTCCAGGAGGCCCCCGACCTCGTGGTGACACAGAAGTCGGAGCAGCTTCTTGCCCCGATGTACGACACGTACGACATCACATACACGGTCCAGAACTTGGGCCCCGGCAGCGCAGGAGCGAGCGATACGGGCATATACATCGATGGCTCCTGGGTCATGGACAATACGTGCCCGACTTTCGCACCCAGTGAGAGCTACACGAACACAGTGGGCCCATTCACGATGACCGGCGCGAATGATACAATACGTGTGTGCGCCGACGACAACATGCAGGTTGTGGAACTGGACGAGACCAACAACTGCCTGCAGAATGTCCAGCCCGCATGCCCCGACTGGGATGTGAACTGTGATCACAAGTGTAGCATCGGAGACGTCGTGGCTATCGGGCTCAAGTGGGGTCTTTCAGGTCCGCCCGGATGGATTAGAGAGGACGCCAACGACAACGGCGAAGTGACTATCGGAGACGTGGTCTTCGTTGGGCTCTACTGGGGCATGGCTTGGTAACGAGAGTATGAGTTGCCTGCGGCCCTCCCGTGCAGGGAGGGCCGCAAGCCTGGATTGAGACGGAGGCAGCAGGATGACAGAAAACAGTACCGCACTAGTGGACAGAGGCCGGACCGGAAGCAGACCCAGGTTTCGAATCGCTGCCTTGTTTGCACTCGTGGCACTATGTGTTGCAGCGGTCTTGCCTGGTCTCGTCTACGCGCAGCCGAGCGCCAGCCTGAGCGTGGACCCGGCAACCAAGACTGTGGATGTGGGGGACAGCTTCACGGTCGATGTAGTAGTCTCGGCGAGCCAGGAACACCGGGGTGCGCAGTGTGCTTTCAGCTTCAACCCTGACGTGCTCCAGTGCGACGAGGTGGAAGAAGGAGCATTCTACGCCGACTGGGCGTCGGCGAATGGCGCAACGACTCTTGTCTACCCTCAGGCGTCTATCGACAACTCCGCCGGTGAGGTGGCGGACTGTGGCATTTCCATCATGGGAACAGCCGCGGGCGGTCCCACTGGATCGGGTCAGTTGCTCATCTATCATTTCACTGCCCTGGCAGATGGTACCACCGCACTGACGCTGTCCAACGGGCACGTGGCGGATGCGGAGGGGTACGAGATTGACACAGTCACTCTCAGCCACGGCGAGGTCATTGTCGGCACCGGTGGAGGAGGCGGCACGCCAACCCCCGAACCGACTGAGTCACCCCATGCAACGGCATCTCCGACACCTGCGCCCACGCTGGGCGCAAACGGGACAGCCATCGAGATGACGGTCAACATAGCGCCAGCCATAGCCTTCGAGGTCTCTCCCTCGTCCGTCGACTTTGGGACGGTCTCACCAGGCCAGTCGACTGACCCCAAATCGATCGAGGTCAAGAACACGGGCGGGAACGATATCGAAGTCACAGCCGATGTTACGGACGACAGCGCCCCCTTGTTCAAGGATGGCCTCAAGTTGGACGGGGAGTCTTGGGAGAACTTCCGCGAGGTTATAGCTGGGGGAGGCGAGTACATTACCGCGAGTGCAACAATAGAGGTGCCGTCCGACTACGGGGAGCAGGGTTCTGTGAACGGGGTCGTCGTCTTCTGGGCGGCTGCGACGCAGTAATGCGCTCCCAGGCGGGCCGCTGCGCTCCGGGCGCGAGTGCAGGCGTATGTAGTACAAGCGGGGAGGATGACTCGATGGCCCGGTGCCTGCCCGCCCTGACTTTTCAACGCGCAACTGTGTGAAGATTGCGCTCTGGTTGCTTTTCGTATAGGATGAGCTAGTGCGGTGATATGATTGTACGCAGAAGGGTTCCTGTTCTCATTCTGGCTGCGATTGTGGTAATGCTGAGTTGGGCAGCGATCGCCTCAGGGAAGCTGCAGGTTGGCGTGAGCCCCAGTGAGCTTGAGTACGTCGTGTCTCCCGGGGAATCTGTCACCAGGGATGTCTACGTCTTCGGGGGGAATGAGAGTACCCAGGTATACGCCGCTGCAGTTCGTGAGGCGGAGTATCGGAGTTGGTTCACTATAGAGCCCGGCAACATAACGGTTCTACCTGAAACCTACGGGACCATCAAGGTCGCTGTGTCACCGCCGACAGACGCCAGGGGCGATCATAGCGCAACCATAGGAGTACGCTGTCAGCCGTCAGTTGGCGGTCTGGGCATGGGCGTCGGTGTCCAGATACCTGCTCACATCTCGATATCGGCACCGGGCGGCTTCCCGGTGGTGGCCGTGGCGGCCCCGCTTGGCGTTCTTCTGGTCGGAGTGGGGGCCTTCCTGGCGATCAGGCGATTCGGGCGCAGGCGTGTAGCGTCGCCGGTCGGCTGATGCCCGCTACCCGAATCTGCCAGCCACGTACTCCCTCGTCTGCGCCTTCTGTGGGTTCTCGAATATCTGTCTTGTTTCCCCGTACTCGACTATCTCCCCGAGGTACATGAAGGCCGCATAGTCCGAGACCCTGAGGGCCTGCTGCATGTTATGGGTGACTATCACCTGCGTGTACTGTCCCTTCATAGAGAGGATGCTCTGCTCCAGCTTCGACGTCGACATCGGGTCGAGTGAGGCAGCGGGTTCGTCCATCAAGATGACCTTCGGCGATATAGCGAGGGTCCGCGCCATGCACAGCCGCTGCTGCTGACCAAGCGACAACCCGTATGCATGATCGCCTAGCCTGCTCTGAACCTCGTCCCACAGGGCAGCCTTCTCCAGACAATGCCGGACCAGTGCATCCTGGTCCGCATTCATCCGCATGGCCTTGACCCCATAGAGGACGTTCTCCTTCACGGACTTCGGGAAGGGGTTCGGCTTCTGGAATACCATCCCGACCTTCCGTCTAAGGAGCATCGCGTCCATCTTCAGGACGTTGTCGCCGTCGAGAAGTATCTCGCCTGTGACTTTGCATCCGGCGGTCAGTTCACTCAGGCGATTCAGACACCGGAGAAGTGTCGTCTTGCCACATCCCGATGGCCCGATGATGGCCGTCACCTTCCCGGGAGGATACGCGATGTCCACTCCCTTTAATACCCTGTTGTCTCCGTACGAGACATGTAGTCCTCTCACATCGATGCTGCTTGGTGTGGTGTTCCCCTCGCCAAGCACCGACGGAGGAGACTTGGGCAATCCCTCGGCCCCTGGAAGAGCCGACATGTCACCGAGAGTCCTCAGACGTGCTAGTACACTCACCATATCCCCCTGTAGCGTGCTGCGAAGCGTCGTTTCAGCACCAGCCCCATTATGGTCATCCCGACTGTAATCATCAGAAGGAGGAAGCCGGCACTCATCGTGTAAGCCTGCATCTCCCTGTATCCGAGTAGCCCATACCTGGCTTCGGTTATGAGGCTGGGCAGAGTCACCACCTCGCGGAATGGGTCCACTCCGTAGTCTCCTGTGCCCTGGATGAACAGCGGTATGGCGGCGCATCCGGCGGCCTCCGCACACCCCAGAAGGAGGCCCGTGACTATGCCGGGCAATGCCCACGGGAGGAGCATGTGAAGGAGAGTGTGCCCTTCCGACGCCCCCAGCGCGTGCGATCCCTCCCGCAGTTCCATTGGCAGAGAGCGCAGGCCCTCCTCGGTGGCCCTGGCGACTACGGGGATGACAATGAAGGAGAGGACCACGGCGGTGGTAATGAATGAGCCGTCGTTGTTCGCCACGCGGTTCTTGAAACCCGACATGCTTACCCAGAAGCCGGTGAAGATATCCTGCAGGGGCGTGTCTATGGCATACACAGCGATACTCATTGCTGCCAGGCCGAGGATGAACAGAGAGACGGCCCTCAGCGAATCGGCGGAGAGTTTCACGACTGTGTACTGGATCCGGCCGGCGTACTCGGCTAGGTATACACCGACACCGACGCCTACGGGAAGCGAAACGGCGCCTGCCAGGCCTATGGTGAGGAGGGTACCGAGTATGTTGTTGCGGAGACCTTCCTGCATGATTTCTCCATCACTCCAGACAATGTGCTGATAGGGCGTCGAGAGCATATCCCAGCCGAGGCCCGGGGCGCCCTCGGCCACCATTCTGACAACCAGAATGCCGAACACTGCCAGCGCCATCAGTACGGGCAGTCCGACCAGCGGATAGCGTGACCAGTCCTGAGCTGACGGTGTGGCCCCGAGCGCGTAGTAGAGGGAACTGCAGGTGCTTGGCAGGCCAACGCATATTAGGAGAATGGCAGAAACGAACGAGCGGTGGAACATCGCGTCCAGCTCAAGCCCGTAGAAGTAGTATGGGAGCAGGAAGTCGAGCACCGCGGCCCCCGCGACGGCCACCAGAGCCAACAGCACGGGTCTCCAGTCCCACCGGCCCGTCAGCCTGTGGATGTACAGGGCAAGCAGGAGTTGAGAGACAGCTAGAACCAGGAGCAACGGAGGTGTGTAGGGTTCAAGGGAGTTCAGTGCAAGGGAGAGACCTCCGACAAGGATGGCAGCTATCGATATCGTCAATGTGAGCAGAGGAACGCCGTGCTGGTGGAGGAGCCGTCTCTGCCAGACATCCGCCGACGTAAGCGACGGAAGTCTCGTCTCGATTGCCATCAGGCGGTGAGCCTCCTCCTCAGAATAGCCTGCAGAAGCGTCATGACCCCGACAATGAAGAACGTCATCACCAGAAGCAGCAGACCGCAGAAGTAGCCCACGCTCTGCTCAATCGGTAGAGGTGCCTTCTGTCCCGTCCCTCCCAGGAGTCCGGCCCCGACAGACGTGAGCGGTGGAGCTGCTTCCCAGACGTCCCACAGAGGCGACGGCAGGTTGCCGAGCCAGCCGACCACAAGGAACGCGATCATGACGTCCCCTACGGCTTTGAGGGTGCCGAGTGTGGCAGCGCCCACGATTCCCGGCATTGCACTGGGGAGTGTCACACGTACGAGCGTGTGCCAGCGGTTTGCCCCGAGAGCCAGCGAGCCCTCCTTGAGGTTGGCGGGCACACTCCTCAGGGCGTCCTCAATGAGCGGCGTCATGAACGGCGTTATCAGCAGGCCGACCAGGAGTCCGGCAAGAAGAGTAGGCTCCTGCGCCGGGGGCCAGTTGACATCCCAGCCGGGAAGTGACCGGCCACCGAACGGGAAGTCCCCCGCACCGAAGAGGGGGGCGAAGAAGAGAGCAGCGAAGAAGCCTCCCGCCAAGCCGTACAGAATCGGTGGGATGCCGGCAAAGGTCAGGACTACCGTCCGCAGGAACCTGCTGAGCGGCCCCAGCGATAGTTCGCTGGACAATACTGCAATTGAGAAGGATATCGGCAGGCCAACGGCCACCGCTGTAACCACTATCACAAGGGTGCCCCAGATGGCCGGTGTCAGACCATACTGGACCTCGGTGGCGTAGCCCTGGGCTGCACTCGTCACAAACGTTGTCGAGAACAGCTCCGACAGACCAGGGAGCGAAAAGGCCGGCATGCTCTCCATTACCACGGTCACCAGGACGAAGAGGATCGCGCAAACAGGCACCAGGGCCAGGACAAGGGTGACGATGCGGGGCCAGTATCTGAGGATCCTTGAGGCTACGCGGTGCAGCGGCCTGAGTACGGGTAGGGCTATCGTGTACAGCGGCGCGAGGATAGGAAGGGCCAGTCGGTATACGGGGTGAACAACAGACACGGCCACACTGTACACGGGTACGAAAACCAGAATGAGTGCCCGATACATGGGCCCGAGGATGTGCAGGCCCGTGGCAGCCAGGGCTCGGACAACAAGCTGCGCTAGACGGGCCGGGGACTCAAGGATCCGCGACATTCTCATGCTTCTCGATACAACTCGGGCCTCCGTGCCTCGCGCCCGACTGCGGGGTCAGCGCTGTGAAGAGGCGAAGGCAACATGGGCCTGTCGATCGCCACGGACCCGATCGGCAACACCGGTCTGTGTCTCATTGCTCGCCGATGGTACGTCAACTAGGACTTGGGCACAGTGGGAAGGAAGCCTGCGTCTTCCAGAATCTGCTGCCCCGCACTTGACAGCAGGTAATCGGCAAGACCGCTGTCGGCTGCGTCACCTCTCGTCACCAGTTGGATGGTACGGGAAAGGGGATAGCTTCCGTCGTACACGGCGTCCTCATTCTCAAGAGGATCCATGCCCTCTACTGCTACTACGCGAATCGGAACGTCGCCTGAAGCGAGGGCCGCGGAGGCGGCCCTTCGTGATACGAAGCCCATCTTGAACGAGAAATTCGTGGCCATGTCAGGCGAGGCGCGCTTCTCTAAGGAGGTATACGGATAGTCATTCCAGTACTCATCCTTGAGCATCTCCATTTCGGTAGTCTCAAGGTTCGGTTGCGTGTGAACCCCGTATTTCTCCATGACAGCCTGCTCGTCGACTTCTGCCAACCGGTACAAGTGGGTTTGGGTATCGTACTTCCCAGGTATGAACTGAAATCTGGAAAGGTCATTCCCCGTCTTGCATGCTGGGCTCCAGTCGTAGACATGTCCTCCCGTTATCGGATCAATCCTGGGCAGGCCCGTTTCCTCATTCATCTGTCTCTGCCAGACATCGAGATCGTCGCACCATTCCCAGCGCTGTCCCCGTTCTTCGAGCCACCAGCCCAGCATGCCGCGCACGTCCTCCATCGTCAGTTGTCTAAGACCGCCCGTCCTCGTTCCGCTGGTCGGATGTCCAACCTGGCTGACGGGCTTGCCCATCCACTCTCCGCCCTCGTAGGAATACTCATCGATTATCATGCAGACGGCATCGTAGGCCACAACATCGATGCTGAGGCCCTGCTGTTCATCCTCGGTCATGTCGTAACCCAGGAGCACTGCGTCGCATTGACCCTGTCGAAGGGCTGTCAACGCCGTGTTTGAGCGCGTCAGCTCTACTTCGAGGCCGGACTCCTCCTCGAATCCGGACTCTACCTGGTTCGCAAGGGACGGAGGCAGGACGTCCCAAGCACCGCAGAGTGTAAGAGGCTCTGATGGGCTCCAGGTGGAGCCGGGAGTGACCGGCGGGGACTTCGTGTCGCCAGGACTGGGACTGCTCGTCGGTTCGCCCGGGTTTCCATTGCATCCAGACAAGATCAGCACCGTACCCAGGAGCATCCCCAACAGAATGGTTGTCAACCGCCGACCATCGCCTTTCATTGCCACCTCCCGTCTATTCACGATTCGTCCAGCCTTGGTTCCCAGTGCCTAGGATATCACCGGCATGCGTCTGTTTGGTTAAGGAATGGTAATGGAATTGTTAAGACGTCGTTAAGAAGTGGCCGCATCTCCCGCGTGGAGTAAGTCGGCATCACTGGCGGACGTTTGAATGCAACTAGGCTCCCGGACCACGTTTCCACTGGGCAGCGTTCCGGGTTTCAGCTCTTTCAAACAGGGAGGAAGCCTTTCCGTTTCTTTACAGTTCCTTGATGAGTTCTTAACACTCATCGGTTATCATGATAAACTAGGATACCGGTATTATGGAAAGTCAAAGTCAGGCCGGGAACGGCGGGCCTGGCAGACCCCTCCCTGCTGGACCATGCAAGAAGCTCACAGACTCTCGGAGTAACCTATGCGGCGGATGCCCCTGACCTATATCGTTGCAGCCTTCATTGCATTAGTATCGCTGCTTCTTCCGGGCGTGCCGGCGCGCGCACAGACCATACCACCTGAGTATGCACCTTC
This sequence comes from uncultured Dehalococcoidia bacterium, assembly GCA_964574685.1. GTDB lineage: Bacteria > Chloroflexota > Dehalococcoidia > SZUA-161 > SZUA-161 > CAZGDV01. The sequence continues at coordinate 80,058 of CAZNOI010000006.1, read as the reverse complement.
CTTCCCCTATCCGCTGAGCGCTGATGACGAGGAGGTCTTGAGTGCGCTGGACTTCCTTCGCGGGGTCCAGGGGTTCGACGGTTCCATAGGCGACTTCGGTACTTCATGCTGGGCAGCAACGGCTCTCGTGTCTTGCGGAGAAGACCCCAATAGCTGGCAGGCCGGAAACGGCACCTCACTTGTCGGTTATCTCAGCGAGAATGCCGCGGAAGCCGCATCTCTGATCGGCCATTCGCGGCTGACACTTGCGGCGGTAGCGGCCGGCGGGGACCCGAGGGACTTCGGCGGTCGCGACCTGATAGGTGAGATCGAGAGCCTCTTCGACGGTCAGCAATTCGGCGAACCGGCATCTGTAGTGGATGACATCTGGGGACTGTTGGCGCTGTCAGCCGATGGCCGAAGCCCTGAGTCGAAGATAATGATCGCGGCACGGGACTTCGTCGTGTCGGCCCAGAACCCGGACGGCGGATGGGGGCCGGGTGTGTTGTCGCCCAGCGACGTCGACGGTACCGCGCTGGCCGTAATGGCTCTGAGCGCGGCAGGTCTTGCACCCGAGTCGAGTGCTATCGAGAAGGGCCTGTCGTACATGAAGGTGCATCAGACTCCGGGCGGAGGCTTCGAAACCGGCGGCCGCGCGAATGCCGCCACCGATTCGCTTGTTGCGTGTTCGGTCGTCTCGGTCGGGGAAGACCCTTCCGGCATCTTCTGGCAAAACTGGCTGGGCAACCACTGCATCTCGCATCTGCTGACCCTTCAGGACGCGGACGGATCATTCAACTGGCGTGAGAGCACCCCAGGGGACAGTGTGCTCATGACCTGCATGGCCCTTCCAGCCCTCATGGGAACGCCGCTGCCTGTTTCCCGCGCACCAGCCCAGGAATTGAAGTCGGTCGCTGTGAGGGTCGAGGGCGGGGATGACTCCATTTGGAGCGGCAATGTCGAGTTCGTGGACTCCGTAGTCACGGATTCGGTCGGCTACGCACACTACATCAGCGAAGCTACCGCGCTCGGAGCACTTGTTGAGGCCTCGGGATTGGGGCATTTCGACTACTCTGTCGCCAATACTCTGGACGGGCTCCGCCTTATCTCGGTGGCCGGCGAGGAGCCGTCAGGCTCGACCGGATGGCAGTATCGAGTCAACAACCTGCCAACCAGCGTATCGAGTGTCGACTTCAAGCTTGGTCAGACATCGCCGCCGGTGCCACCGCATGGGGAGGTCCTTTTCTTCCTTGGCGAGGCAAACGAGACGCCTTTGAAGGTCTTCCTCAATCGTGTGAGTGCTGAGGTGGGTGACCCTGTACTGGGGGTGGTAGCGGCGTTCGAAACGTCCACGGAGAGTTGGGAGGCTGTAGAGAACGCGACTGTCCACGCAGGTCAGGAATGTACAACTGATTCTACCGGCTTCTTCAGCTTCACCGTCGACTACGCCGCGGTCATAGACGTGTATGCAGAGAAGGACCGGTTCGTAAGATCAAATCGTGTGGCAGTGACATTCTCGGGCGGGCAGCCCACCCCGGCCCCAACCCCTACAGAGACTCCCGCGCCCACTCCTACGCCAACACCCAGTGTTGCGCCTGAGTCAGTGTCACAACCTTTTACTCCCGTTGGCCCGTCGCAGGTCAATACAGGGGAGATGATGCCGTATAGCACTGGGGGATCCGTGTCGAGCCTGGGGCACAGCGTGGAATACAGATTCGATTGGGGACACGGCAACTGCAGCGATTGGAGCGCGTCGGTACTGGCCACGCACATGTGGCCTGAGGCGGGAACCTACCTCGTACGGGCGCAGGCGCAGTGTGCAGCCCATCCGGAGGTCGAATCCGAATGGTCTGGCATCCTCCCGGTTACTGTGTCAGCTCCCACGCCCACGCCAACGCCCACACCTACGCCCAGCCCGACCCCAAGCCCCAGCCCGACTCCGGAGCCTACACCGATACCCGACACCACGCCCCCCGAGATATCGAAGGTTCAGGTCGCCGGCATAACGACGGACTCGACACTGGTTACCTGGGTGACAAACGAGCCGGCCGACTCCGTGGTCAGTTATGGGAACTCAACTGCTCTCGGGTCGACAGCCCGCAACGACAACCTGACAACCAGTCACTCCGTCTGTCTGACGGCGCTGGAGCCAGGCACAATATACTACTACTCCGTGGAATCGACTGACTCTGCCAACAATACTGCTGTCGATGACGCTGGTGGCCTGCTATACTCCGTGATTACGTCTGCCCCGACTCCGAGTCCAACTCCCACGCCTTCGCCTACGCCGACGGCTGCTGCCGAGACCGTGACTATGCCGAACGCTCCCATGGGGCCACTCCAGGGATACGCGGGCCAGTTGATGCCCTACAGTACCGCGGGGTCAGTATCGGGACTTGGTCACAGCCTGGAATACAGGTTCGACTGGGGGGATGGCCAATTCAGCGATTGGAACGTTTCGCTCCTTTCCACTCACAGGTGGCTTGCGGCCGGTACATATGCTGTAAGGGCCCAGGCGAGATGTCAGAGCCATCCTGAAGTCGAGTCAGACTGGTCAGAGTCCATCACGGTGAACATCTCGGCGGCTACGCCAACACCAGCGCCGACTCCGAGCCCGACTCCGACTCCTTCGGCAACACCAGGAACTAGTCCCACTCCGATGGGCGCTCCCGAGGGAAACCGGCTGGCAGTGAGCATCGAGCCCAGCGTGCTGGACTTCGGGCAGGTGAGCCCGGGGAAGTCCAGCGAGAAGCGGTCCCTGACGATACGGAACCTGGGAGACGAACCTGTTGAGGTTACCGCCGAGGTCGCAGGGCCGGCGGGTAACGTGTTCGAATTGGGGTGGCAGATCGCGGGGGTAGCCTGGGGTGACTTCTCTCAGATAGTTGGTGTCGGGGAGAGCTACTCTGTCGACGTCTGGTTATCGGTCCCGGAATCCTTCTCCGGCACCGGTCTGAAGGAGGCTACTGCGGTCATCTGGGTGAAGGTAGCGCCCTAGCGGCTGCACCTGGCAGGCATGAAGCGACTCGCTCTACTCACATTACTCGTTGTGGTACTTGCTGTTGCCCTGTTCCCCCAGGGGGGTGCCCGCTCGGATTCGGGCATCGGTGTTCTTCCTCTCGAGCTCAATTTCCCCGGCAACAAGACGAGACTCGATTTGTACATCATCAACTCGGGTGACCGGTACTCACGGTATCTGGTCTACGCCGACGACGAGTATGCTGAGTGGTTCGCCTTCGAGCCACACGACTTCTGGCTTGAGAGTGGCGAGGGCCAGTCGGTGAAGGTCCTCCTTGAGCTTCCCAAGGATGCGAAGGGCCGTTATTCGACCTACGTCAATGTGATTCAGCATGTGATGGCTGTGGGAGCGAGGACTGGTCTGGGTGTCAGGCTGAAGACCACGATCGGTGTCGACCCCCTCAGGCCGTCGTTACTCTCGGCAAGTCCCCACTTGCCCATGTGGATAGCCATGGGGGTCGTTGTGCCCATGGTCCTACTCGGAGGGGCACTATACCTCAGGGGCAGGCGTCTACGTCTGGAGTCGGACAACAGCGGCACCAGCCCACCCATTAATGGATGATTACACGGGCTTTACACTTTCCTGTTCAACCCATAACACCCTCTTAACCTTGCCGTGCTAGAAAGAGGAGGGAAGACTCCGTTGGAGGCACGCGCTCATGATGACCGTTGATGAAGTGGACCGTGGAGAACTGGTTCCGGTGCGGGAGGCCTGTCGACTGCTCAACGTGCACGGCAACACCCTGAGAAGGTGGTCGAACCAGGGCCTGGTGACGGCGTACCGGATAGGGACGCGCAGAGACCGCCGATTCAGACGGGAAGACCTCTATGCCGTTCTGAGATCACACGGCGTGAACCAGTAGTCGTGAAGTGGGAGGGGGGCCGGCGGTCTCGGTCGGAACCGCCGTGTTTTGCCTCAGCGTTCGGTTCGACCCGTGGGCGGCAGGTTCCGAGAAGCCGCGTCGACTGGAGCAAGGTTCAGGGTGCCGTTGGGTCTGGTCTCCGAGAAGCCAACGATGTCCCACGGGCTGGTGCTGTGATGATACGGGACTTGCTGCGCCAGTTGAAACACGTCGATTCCTCCTGAGACCTCCACCACCCGCACGCCAGAGAGCGTGCGCGAAAGCTGCAGGGGAGAAGGCGGGGACAAATGCGGCGGGTCGATGAGCTCGGATTTGACCAGTGTGGCCAGCAGATGACCAACCTCATGCTCTGGTACTGAGCGGAGTTCCACCGGCCCGGCGTTGCGTCTCCATGACAGAACGTACAACAGGTCCAGCTCGGTCATCAGTGCAAGTCTGCCGCTGCCGTATATCCTGTCAACAGGCACATCATGCTTGTCCTCCACTTCCCACAACTGCGACGGGGGCAGGCTCGTGTAGGTGTTCATCTTATCCTCGCTTACGAGCCCTCGCAAACGGCTGATCGCCAGTAGCGTGCCGGGGTTCACGCGCGGCCACTTGGGGACCCCGGCCATTTGCACCCTGTCTCCCGAATGGAGCAGTGACACCCGGTCGTTGCTGACAAAGCTGTAGCCCATGTCAAGCATAGCCAGGGCCAGGGTGCTCTTCGCCGAGCCGGAGGGACCCGCGAAGGCGATGCCTCTGCCTGTAGTCGCAACACCGGACGCGTGAAGCGTGGTCCAGCCTCTGCTTCTGAGCCTGTAGCTGAACGCTGAGGCCACGAGATTGCACAGTTGTTGCGGCTTGCCCACCAGGTCTCCCACGGCGAAGAACTCACCGCCATGTATGTAGTAGACCACGTCCGAGCGCTTCTTGAGGATCACGAGCATGTCATCTCTGTGATAGAAGGCTGCTTTCGGCAGCCCCTTGGCTCTTGGCACTTCCAGGAGCGCGCTGTGGTCTATCTCAGCCTCGCCCTGGATACCGACCACCCGAGTTGCGCTGTCAGCCGGTTCCCCCACGAAAGGCCCGAAATACTGGGTTATGAGCGCCTCCAATCTGGGGTGATTCACCTCGACGCGCAACGGCACATCAGCCAGTCGCAGGTGAATGGTGAAGGACGTGTCAAGTGAACCGACGAAGTCAGACTCTCTCATCGCGTATCTTCCGTATCACGTGTGCTGCGTATCGACTGGCGGCGTCCACGCCGTAGGCCTCGTACAGCCCTCTGAAGCCGCCGAAAGCACTTACCTCGTAGACAAGCCAGCCCTTTCGCGAATGTACCATATCGACGCTGGTGAAGTCGAGTCCGAAGGTTTCCGCTGCTGCGAGCGCCAGTTCCTCGACGCGGCCGTCGAGTTCGCAGGCCTCATAATGGCCGCCGGCCGCAGTGGTGGTCATCCACTGACCGGGCGCTGCGACACGACTGAACGAGCCGAGCACTCGTCCTGCAAGGACCACCACAGCTACGTCTCGGCCCGGAGACTCGATGAACTGCTGGAGGTAGAAGGGCTGATGCCCGTTTGTGTGCAGCTCCCGAAGCTCGGATTCGATGTCGTTTCCTGGTTCGAGCAGGATCATTCCTCGACCCTTGGTCGTGTATAGAGGTTTGGCGATGGCCTTGCCCCAGCGATCAACCGCCGCCAACGCCTGGTCGAGGCTCTCGGTGACCAGTGTCTCCGGCATCGGTATGCCAGCCCGGCACATCAGCCACGACATCCGGTACCTGTTGACCGCTGATTCTATGGCCTCGGGCTTGCTGATGACAGGAATCCCCTGCTCCTGCAACCGCTTGAGCATGACCAGCCTGTTCTCTGCCGTCTGCGAGTCCAGCTCGCCCAGCTTCTTCACTACGAGCCCGTCCAGGCCGTAGAGATCGCCCCTGCTACTGCTGCATACCCTGCCGGTAGACAAGTCGTGGCTGAGTTCGCCCGGAGTCAAGATGAAGGTTGAGGCGCCCTGCTCTCTGAGTGCGCTGGCGAGGGCTTCACTGGACCAGGCCCCGGGAATGCCTGCAACCGCTATCTCAGGCCTTGGCATCTCTTATCAGGCGCTGCAGTGTCAGCCGTCCCTCGTGGAACAGCCATTCGGCGTGCGCAGGCTGCAATATGATTCGGGCTGATGTTATGTACGAACGGGCCATGGCCAGCAGGAGCCGCTGACTCCAGTTGTGGTCCTTGACTTCGGCCGCAAAATCGCTCACGAACTCAAGGATGCGCTCCTGCACCTTCACGAGTTGCCCTTGACAAGTGGGGCTTATGTCCGGCTCGCGCTTGAGACCGACGAGAAAGACGGAGATGTCCTGCAGCGGGTCACCGTGCCGGGAACGGTGCACGTCGATGAACTTCAGCTTTCCCTCTGTTGGCTCTATTATGATGTTGTTCGGATTGAAGTCTCCGTGCAGCCAGATCGAGACGGGTGGGGACAGGCCGGGCTCCAGTCGGCGGGCCAGATCGAGCTGCTCGTCCAGGGGCACGCACTCCAACCCGTCGTAGCTGAGCGGTGCTGACGCCAGGTGCTGCAGGTTGGGGTGGAAAGTGAACACATCATCCAGGCGGTTCTCCACCTGCTTTACATAATCTAGGGTCGGTACTTCATCTCTTAGCGTCTGCCTCCATATCTGCGAAAGCGTCTTGCAGAGCTGCTCGGTTGCATATTCCTGCAGATCCGGGTCCCCCTGCTCGAAGTAGACCTGCGACAGCAGCATGCCCTCGACGTACTCGCGGAGGAATGAGCGGCGACCGTTCAAGGACGCTGTGGAGAGGACTTTTGGTATGAGGTCTTCATCGATATTTCGCCACTCGGCGCTCTTCTCCACCTCCTGCTCGATCTTGTGGCGTGAGCCCTCCTTGAAGAGGACGGGAGACTCGCTTCGCCTGACACGCGCCACAACGGCCCCGCTGATGCCGTCAAGATAGGCCGTGAAGCCATGGGTCGATTCAGCGCTTCCGAGCAGCGCGTCCAACTGCTGGAACTGCGTGAACTTGAGCCGCTTGCCGGTTGTCACATAAATGGCCTGCTCGCCGATGTTGAGGACGAAGTCTCCTACCTTTTCGAGATGTTTCAGGACAAGCAGAACGTGGATAGAGTGACCTATGGCCTTCGGGTCCGCCTCGACTATCGAGCAGATGTCGTTCAGCCCCTTCGTGTACATGTCATCGAGTTCCGGCTCCCGCTCGCATGCCCGCTGAGCCAGGCTGAGGTTCTCAGAGAGATACGCCCTGGTCCCTTCACGAGTGGCTTGTCGTGCCAGCCTGGCCATGCGGTCGAGATTGACGGGGCGTGGTTCGATGCTGTTGCTGACCATCAGAGGCACGTGCTTGGCGATGTGGGCCGCTGCATCGCCGATACGTTCCAGATTGGCAGCTACCTTGAGCGCAGAGCGGGCCGCGCGTATATCACCCTCTGACGAGTCTACCCGGCACGTCAGGTCGTAGGAATCCTCCTCTACTCGCAGGTTCAGGTGGTCTACGAGGTCGTCCTTCTCTATTACCGAGGAGGCGAGACCAAGGTCGAATCTGGTGAAGGCGTCCATGGCCGATTCCAGTTGACGGGTGACCATGGCGCCCATGCGGGCTATCTCGCGCCGGATTTGTTTCAAGTCCGCCTGTGCGCGGGTGGACTCTCTGCCGGCGTTGGATTTGTCCGGGCGGTCTTCTGATTGCATGTTCACCTGGAGGTGAGGCGTTCCGAGCAAGCTCGTGACGGTGTTGTCCCGGCCCTATTCCCGGAAACCTGGGATCCAGATATGTCTGCCGGCTTCCGAGCCGCTACTCATCACTCCTCGAAACGGGGGTAAGAAACGGACACGAGACTACCTTGATTGACTCCCCCTCGGCGACGAGGAACGGGCATCGGCCCTCGATCGTAGGGCCGGCCTCTGGTCCGGTGGAATGGCCGGGTACGTCGATCTGCTTGCTTATGAGCAGGCCTGGCTGAGACACCAGATCAGCCGGACCCCTGTCGTCCAGGGACCTCTTCCAGGACAACTCCAGGTTCAGGCTCTCCTTGCCCTTCTCAGGTTTGGACTTGGCTTCAAGCTCGAATCTCACGCTCTCAGAGCATCGGAGTTCGATCGAGCGGTGGCCGTCTGCAATCGCTATGCGGCCGTCGCGTATGCACTGCGCCAACGCCTCGAGGTACTGGGCCATATCGTCTGGATCGCAGGTGGCGGAATACTCCAGCGATTTCTCCTGATTCCCCACTTAAGCCTCCTCGGGAACTCGCTCAGAGAGGTGCCTGACGGTGCAGATGCATTCAGCGAAGGGCGCCCGCAACCACCGCGGTGTCATTGGAGAGCACCTCTCTGGGATCCTCTCGGAAGCTGCTTGCCGGAGTGACGCTTGAAGGCACCAGTCCCAACTGCACGTGTATGGCTGAGGGTCTCACCAATGTCTCCGGCAGGGATTGATTTCGCTGCAGGAGCTTCGCCTTGAATCGGCGCTTGTAGGCGGTGCAGAGGCGCACCATCTTGGTGACGTTGGGACTCGTCCGTGCACATGTCTCCTTCCTCGATAGAGACACCCGCAGTGCATCGAAGGTCAGTTCCTGACATGGGAAGACGGTATACTCGACACCCACCTGCGGCCAGTAGTGTGCGTCGCTCCCGCCGATGACGGGGAGGTCCAGGTCGGACGCGAAACGTTCCACAAACTCGTTTGCGGGCCCTGTCGCCATGTCCTTGCCGCTCACCTCAAGGGCGTCCAGCAGCCTCAGGTGCTCCTCGGCCAGGTCGGCGAGCACCTTCCTGGGTCTGGTTGGGTGGGCTCCAATCAGTATCAAGCCCGCTGCATGAGCGGGCTCGATGAGGTCGACCAGGCGGGGGAAGAACCCGCTGCTAAGGGTGGGCAAGAACTGCTTGTCCAGCCAGGCGAGACACTCCAACGGACCGATGACAGTGACATCAGCTTCATCCGCGAGCGTGACTTCGGCCCCGGTGAGCACACTGAAGCCGGGGGCCACCTTGAGCTGTCCGTCTGCGTAAGGGTATTTGCGGGTGAGCCTGTCCATTGCATGCCAGAAATCCGTAGAATGGAAATGCTCGGTAAGCGCTAACCCATCCAGACCGACCTGCCTCGCCCAGGAAACCATCCTGTTGAAGCAGTCCATACGGAATGGCAAAGCCTTCGACACTTTGGAATGGACGTGAAGGTCTGCCCTGATACTCATCCAACATCCTCCTGAGAGCCGGCCCCGTCGTGGGACACTGAACCAGACTACCCCTGATTCTAAAGTCCAGAATATCACACAACGCTTACGAAGTTGTCAAGGACTGTTCGTACTATTGTAAAGTTTAGGTAAAGAATACGTTAAGGCCTCGTGTGCGTCCTATGCAGTCGGGACTGTCATGGCAAGCCCCCGCAGTGAACCCGCTCTGCATTGACTCCGCAAACGCCCTGTGCTACGCTCTCCCTCGGCCAACCGGGTAGCCCACCTGCATCACGCACGTTTCGCGAGCCTCTCCCGGCGCTGCCGCATTCGGCTGACGGGAGGGGCTCGTTGCTTGGATGACGGCGATCTCGTGACCATCTCGAATAAATCGGTTGACAGTTGACACGAAATGCATACCGTATACCATTGAGGAAATTCGTTCTACTGTGTCAGGCCGGCATCCGCCAACCATGTCGAGGAGGCAAACCGATGGCCGGGGGCGACCTCTCGTTTGAGCTTCGGCAGCTCTCTCGGCTGTACGGGGTGCAGACGCGATACTGCGACTACCGGGATAGGTGGAGTCAGGTCTCCGAAGAGCACCTGCTTGCACTACTTGACGCCATGTCGGCGCCGGTCGACACACTCTCCGATGTGCCGGCTGCTCTGAGGGAGGCGCATCAGGAACGGTGGCGGACTATCGCCGATCCCGTACTGGTCGCCTGGGAGGGACGACTTGGCTGGATCAGGGTCCGGTTGCCTGCGCGCCTTGCGGATGTATCGGTTGACATCAGACTCGATTTCGAGGATGGCGACCGCCGCTTCTGGGGATGTGCGCTCGCCGATGTGCCCGTCGAACGCAGAGTCGAGGTTGAGGGCGAGCAGTATGTCACAAAACGTCTTCGGTTCGATCTCAGACTCCCACTCGGGTATCACAGGCTGGTGGTGGAACTTCCCGGGTATGAAGTGGCTTCACTCGTTGTGGCGGCGCCACGTCAGGCACATGTCCCTCCCGAGGGCGTTGACTCGCATGCCTGGGGTGTCTTCATTCCACTCTATGCCTTACGTTCGAAGGCGGACCGGGGAAGCGGCACCTATGCCGACTTTGGCTCCCTGACGGACTGGGTGGGGGGTCTCGGGGGTCAGGTGGTTGCGACCTTGCCGATTCTGCCCACCTTTGTGCAGGAACCTCATGAGCCGAGTCCGTATCTGCCTATCTCGCGTCTCTTCTGGAATGAGTTATACGTGGATGTGCCCCACGCCCGTGAGTGCTCGGGACCCGCTCCCGAGAATCCGGTACATTCAGGTGAAGAACTCGAACGGCTCGCGGCCCGGCCTCTGGTGGACTATCGGCATGAGATGGAGTCCAAGCGTTTTGTACTGGAGAGCCTCGCCGGACAGCCCCGCGGTCGGGACATGGCGGCGTACCTTCGAGAAAGGCCGATGGTTGAGGACTATGCTGTCTTCCGCGCCATTTGTGAGAGGCAGGAGTCGGGCTGGCAAGACTGGCCACAAAACCTGAGAGATGGCCTTGTCGACCAGTCCGATTATGACCCATCGACCCGCGACTACTACATCTATGCTCAGTGGCTTGCTCATCGGCAGGTGGAAGATCTTGCTGTGAAGGCCCGCGCGAAGGGACCGGGACTGTATCTCGACTTGCCGCTCGGCGTCCACCCAGGCGGCTATGATACCTGGCGAAACCAGGACCTGTTCGCGGCAGGAGCGACGGCCGGCGCGCCTCCGGATGCCGCCTTTACGTCGGGGCAGGACTGGACCTTTCCTCCTATGCATCCAGCGCGCTTGCGGGATACCGGCTATGGTTACTTCATCGACGTGCTCCGTCACCATTTCAAGCGCGCTGGTATACTCCGGATTGACCATGTCATGGCCCTGCACCGGCTATTCTGGATACCGGCCGGTGGAGAGGCCAAGGACGGCACCTATGTCAGATACGCCAGCGACGAGATGTACGCCATTCTCGCTCTGGAATCGCAGAGGTGTCGGAGTATTGTGGTGGGCGAAGACCTCGGCACAGTGCCGCCGGACGTCAGACCTGCGATGAGGGATCGTGGCTTGCACCGTACCTATGTTGTTCAGTATGAGCTCATGGCTGACTCCCGGGGGCCTCTCGCCCCGATCACCGAGGATTGCGTTGCATCGATGGATACCCATGACATGTTCCCGTTTGCGTCGTTCGTGAGTGGTGCTGACATCGAGGCACGCGAGAAACTGGGCGTCTTGAGAAGCGACATGGCCCGGGCTGAGAGAAGCACGCGTCACACGTCGATCGAACGGCTGGCACGTACCCTCGGTGTTGACTATGGTGAGGATGGCCGGGATCCCAGGGCCCTGTTTCGAGCTGTACTGCAACACCTGAGCGCCAGTCCTGCCCGGATTGTCCTTGTGAACCTTGAGAACCTGTGGTCCGAGACAGAGCCACAGAACATACCGGGAACGAGCAACGAGCATCCAAACTGGAGACGGAAGGCCCGCTTCACGTTCGAGGAGTTCAAGGGAATGTCCGAGGTGAAAGATACACTACTGGAAGTGAACCGACTCAGGAAGGGCCGGGCTGCTCGGAGCGGCAGCCAGTTAAGGGCTCGAGGTGAATCATAGCTATGGACCGATACATCTGCATACACGGTCACTTCTATCAGCCTCCTCGTGAGAACGCCTGGCTCGAGGCAATAGAGCTGCAGGACTCGGCGTATCCGCACCATGACTGGAACGAACGGATAACGGACGAGTGCTACGCGCCGAACTCGGCCTCTCGGATCCTGGACGACGAGGGCAAGATCCTGGGCATCACGAACAACTACGAGAGAATCAGCTTCAACTTCGGCCCGACCCTGCTTTCGTGGATGCAGGCGAACGCACCCGCCGTCTACCAGGCTATCCTGGATGCGGACCATGCCAGCCAGGGCACATACTCCGGTCATGGTTCCGCGATTTCCCAGGCCTATAACCATATGATCATGCCTCTGTCTAGTCGCAGAGACAAGCTTACTCAGGTCCGGTGGGGGATCGCGGACTTCGAGCACAGATTCGGCCGTGCCCCCGAAGGTATGTGGCTGCCGGAGACGGCGGTTGACACGGAGAGCCTGGAGGTACTCGCCGAGTGCGGGATACGCTTCACCATACTGGCTCCGCATCAGGTGCAGAGCGTTCGACCTATTGGCTCGGATGAATGGTGGGACGTCGAGGATGCCAAGATCGATCCGACCATGGCCTACACCGTGAAGCTCCCCTCCGGTCGTTCAATAGGAGTCTTCTTCTATGACGGTCCGATTTCGAGGGCGATCGCGTTCGAGCGCCTTCTGTCGAGTGGAGAGAGCCTGTCGGAGAGACTGACGGGTGCCTTCTCCGAGGAGCGGGCATGGCCTCAAATCATTCATGTCGCCACGGATGGCGAGACCTTCGGACACCATCACCGATTTGGAGACATGGCACTCGCCTTTGCTCTGAATCACATCGAGTCCAATGGCCTGGCGAAGCTGACGAACTACGGGGAGTACCTTGAGAAGGTCCCCCCGTCAAGGGAAGCCCGGATCATCGACAACACATCCTGGAGCTGTGTTCACGGCATCGAGAGGTGGAGGAGTGACTGCGGCTGTAGCTCGGGAGGAAATCCCGGCTGGAATCAGGAATGGCGCGCTCCATTGAGGGAAGCCCTTGACTGGCTGCGGGATGCGACGGCGGAGGGATTCGAGCAGGCTGCAGCGGATGTACTCGCCGATCCCTGGGCTGCAAGAGACGACTACATACACGTTATCCTCGACCGTTCGCCGGAGAGCGTCGGGAGATTTGTGACTGAGCACTCCTCCGGAGAAATGAACTACTCACGTCGCGTGAAGATCCTCAAGCTCATGGAGATGCAAAGACACGCGATGCTCATGTACACGAGCTGTGGATGGTTCTTCGACGACATCTCGGGACTGGAGACCGTGCAGGTTGTCCAGTACGCCGGTCGTGTCGTGCAGCTAGCGGAGGAACTGCTCGGGGAGAGCTACGAGCCGCAGTTCCTTGAGATACTGGAACGGGCGAAGAGCAACGTAGCGAGTCAGGGGGACGGCCGCCGCGTGTACGAGAGATACGTGAAACCCGCCGCGATCGACCTTCGCTGGTTGACCGCCCACTACGCAATCAACTCTCTGTTCGAGGCCTACAGTGACCATACCAAGATATACAGCTATGCGATCGACCGCGAAGATGGACAGTTTCAGGAGGCGGGAAGGGCGAAGCTCGCGGTCGGCTTGGTAAGGGTCGCGTCGGAGGTCACCGATGAGTCGAACTCCATGAGCTTCGGCGTGCTCCATTTCGGCGACCACAACGTCAACGCGGGAGTGCGGGAGTGGCAGGGCGAGAAAGTCTACTCGCATATGGTCTATGAGCTATCCCAGGCCTTCTCGGGGGCGGACTTCCCCGAGGTAATTCGGCTCCTGGACAAGCATTTCGGGTCGTCGACCTACTCGCTGAGAGCGCTGTTTCGCGATGAGCAAAGGAAGGCAGTAGACAACATCCTGGAGTCCACGCTCGCGGAGGTCGAAGCATCATATCGTCGTACGTACGATACTCACTATCCCCTGATGAGGTTTCTCATAGACACCGGGATACCTCTTCCCAGGGCGCTGAACTCCGCCGCCGAGTTCATACTCAATATGGACCTGGGCAGGGCGCTGGCCGCACTTGATGTCGAAAGGATAGGGACCCTCCTCGGGGAAGTCAGAGGATGGGACATACACCTCGACGCTGAGGGTCTCAGCTACACGTTCAAGCAAAGCCTCGAGAGTAGCTTCCAGCGCTTCGTCTTCGATGCGGACAGTCTGGACTTGCTGAACGAGGTCGCTGCGGCTATCAATGTGATTCCTTCGCTGCCTTTTGAGCTTAATCTTTGGAAGGTACAGAACATGTATCACGATGTGCTCCGTGCCCGGTATGAGGAGTTCGAGTCGAAGGCTGAGGAAGGTGATTCAACGACGCAGCAGTGGTTGGACAGGTTCAGAGAGGTCGGCGAGCAGCTTACTATACGTTTGCCTTGAGAAACGGGACCTGAGGGTCTGAGTCAGTTTGTCGGGAAGCAAGGGGGCTCCAGCTACAGCGGGAGCCCCCTTCACGTCAGAGTCAACCAGTAGACCTAAGACTTAAGTATCTGCATGGCTTCATCGCGGTACGCTTCCATCAGGTAGGGGATGCCTGTGACCTTGGCGCACTCTTCTGTCAGGCTCATCAGCTCCTTGCGGGTGATGGCGGGGATACTGAAGCACCTTGCGCCAGCCATCAACTGCTGGAGTCCTACCCGGATCTTCTCGGAGTAGCTGTAGATCCCGACGGCGCCCAGCGGGATGTTCTTCATCTCGTCCTTGCCGACCATGTTGAGGACATCCTCGTAGTTCACGAAGATCTCCTGCGGCGTGGAGCCGAACTGCCCCACAGTATTGGGGAGCTTGCCGTCCTTTAGCCACTGCTCGATATTCTTGCCCACCATGCCGGGGATCATCAAGGCGCGTCCCATGCAGACCGCCTTGGTGAACGGCGCGCCGAGAGCTATCGCCTTGAATACGCCGTCCTCGCTGCTGAAGCCGCCGGCGAACGCCATGTCGGGAGGGCGCTCACCCTTGTCGGCGAGTATCTTGGCGAACTCGTAGGCCGCCGCGTGCAGGTAGAGGCTGGGCATGCCCCACTCCTCCATCATGCGCCAGGGGCTCATACCGGTGCCGCCGGGCGCACCGTCTATCGTCAGGAGGTCGATCCTGGCGCGGGAACTCCACTTGATCGCCATCGCGAGTTCGCGCAGCCCGTACGCGCCGGTCTTCAGGGTGATCCGCTTGAACCCGAGATCTCGCAGCCGCTGGCACTCCTTCAGGAACTCCTCTTCGTCAATGAAGCCGAGACGGCTGTGGCGCTCGAACTCCTTGATGGCCCCATCCTTGAATGCCGCCTGGTTTACCGGGTTGGACGGGTCCGGCGTGACTATGTAGCCGCGCTTCTGCAACTCGATCGCACGTTCCAGACTGGCGACCTTGATCTCTCCTCCGATGCACTTCGCGCCCTGGCCCCACTTCAGTTCGATAGTGTCCAGGCCGTGCTTCTTGCTCACGTACTCGGCGACGCCCAGCCGCGTGTCCTCGACGTTCAACTGTACCAGTATCTCGCCGTAGCCCTGGTGGTAACGCCGGTAAGTCTCGATTCGACGGTCCATGTCGGGGGCGGAGGTCACCTTGCCATTGGAGTCCCGCTCCAGCTTGGGGTCGATTCCACAGACGTTCTCACCACAAACGAGAGTGACGCCACTGATAGCCGCGCCGATAGCGAAATGGTCCCAGTTCTTGCGGGCTATCTCTGTGGAGCCTAGAGCGCCAGTGAAGATGGGTACCCTCATCTTCACCTTGATATCCCAGCCGTACTCCGTCTCGGTGCTCACCGCCGGGAATATGGCGGTGTCCGGGTCCCCTACGACGCCCTCCGGAAGCCCGTTAGCTCCCATCGCGTAGCCCTGGATGTTCAGGTGTGAGTAGTCGATGGGATAGTCCTTGTCGGCCCCGGCGGTGACGTCGCCGAACGGCCCCGGATAGATCAGTTCACGGCCACGAAACGTGGCCTTGAACACCTCGCAGTTGCCTGTGCAACCGTCTATGCACCTCGTGCATATCCCACTCATAGGCGACACGTTTCTTGATCGGTTGACCGTCCTGGTTGCTTCGTTGGCATTGGGCCTTTGCAGATTCATACCGTTATGCTCCTTCCAGTCGGTTTATTATGCGGGCGGCGTGCTCTGCATCCCGCCACGCTGTGACCTTGACCGTGCGCTATAGTGCCTCCTTCACCATGTCTGCAACCATTCTGCCTATGGCCGGCGAACTGGTAAGGCCGGGAGATTCTATTCCTACGAGGTTTATCAGGCCCGGAAGCCCTCTCTCCTTCTCATCCCTTATCACAAAATCGCGAAACCAGTCTCCCGCTTCGCCGAGCTTTGGCCTGATGCCGGCCATATCCGGCTCGAGGTCGCCCAGCTCCAGGAAGGGCAGGAAGCCCTTAACTGACTCCAGGAAGAACTGCCTCTGATTCTCGTCCACTGAGTAGTCGATTCGCTCGACATGGGTAGCGCCGGGACCCACGCGCATTCTCCCTCCAATGTCGAAGACGTTGTGGATTCCCAGCCCCCCCGAATAGGCATCGGGAACCGGATAGACGAGTCTGCTCACCAGGCGGCTCTTGCCGTTGCCTACATTGAAGTAGTCGCCTTTGCAGTAGCTCGTCCGGTATCCGGCCTCATCGATGTCTATCCCCGCCGCCTGTGCCATAGTGTCTGCATTCAGACCGGCACAGTTCACCAGCATCTCCGTGACGAACTCGAACTCCCCATCCGCGTCACGAATGGTCACGGCGTATCCTTCGCGACTTCTTTCTATCCCCACCACTTCCGTCGACAGGACCATTTCGGCTCCACCTTCTACGGCCGAGGCCAGGAAGTGCTGCATGAGAGCATATGAGTCCATCACGCCGCTGCTGGGGGAGTACAGGGCCGCCCGGCCTTCCACATTAGGTTCCATGTCCTGCATCTGTTCCCTGGTCAGCAAGCGCAGACCTTCCGCGCGGTTCTCCTTGCCCAACTCCAGCAAGGCTTCGAGTGCATCTGTCTCTCGGCTATTCCTGGCGACTATGAGCTTGCCTGTGCGCCTTGTCGGCACGCCGCTGCGCTCACTCAACCCATAGAGAAGCCTGTTGCCTTCTACGCACGTGGTTGCCTTCAGTGATCCTGCCGGGTAGTAGATGCCCGCGTGGATCGTCTCACTGCTCCGGCTGCTGGTCTCTCTTCCTAATCCTGCGTTCTTCTCAAGGACGTATACATGGCCTCGTTCCACCGCAACGGCGGCCGCCACGGCCAGCCCGATGACACCGGCTCCAATGACCGTGACCGCTGCCTTCTCCGGGTTCTTGGAGCGCATCGCCAATACCGAGGTCGCTCAGAGGGAGACCCCTAGACCGAGACTGGTATGCCCTTCTCCTTCATATACTGCTTTGCCCGTGGAATCGATATCTCCCCGAAGTGGAAGATGGAGGCGGCGAGAACAGCCGAGGCCTGTCCTTCTTTGACGGCCTCGACCAGGTGGTCCAGAGTTCCGGCTCCACCCGAGGCTGTCACCGGTATCGAGACCGCTTCCGCGACCGCCCTGGTCATCTCAAGGTCGTAGCCGTCCCTGGTACCGTCGGCATCCTTGCTGGTAAGGAGGATCTCTCCCGCTCCGAGTCTCTCCACCTGTACCGCCCACTCCACGATGTCGAGACCCTTTCCTTCCGTACCGCTCTTGATCACCACCTCTAGTCGTGGCGCTGCGGCACCTGTCGGGTTCTTCCTGCCGTCCACTGCGACGACTATACGACCACTCCCGAACTGCTTCACGGCCTCGGATATCAGTTCGGGTCGCTTCACGGCCGCCGTGTTGATCGAGACCTTGTCGACACCCATGTCGAACAGCTCTCTCATGTCCGCGGTGGCGCCTATGCCTCCTCCTACCGCAAACGGAATGGTCGCAACGTCCCGGACCTTCCTGACCCACTCAAGCCGTGTCTTCCGGTTCTCGACAGTGGCGAAGATATCGAGGAAGACGAGTTCGTCCGCGCCCTGGGCGCTGTATGCCTGGGCCGCCTCCACGGGGTCTCGCGCGTCCTTGAGATTGACAAAGTTGACGCCCTTGACCACGCGCCCGTCCTTGATGTCCAGGCACGGGATGATTCGAACGTTGTTCATGCTACAGCTCCGAGTAGTGTATTAGGTCTCGATAGTCCATGACAGTGCTCATAGCATGGGTCTCGGCCTCCACTCCCGTCTCCTCTGCAGCCGCCACCGGATTGAGGCCGCCAAGGAGGATCATCCCTGTTCGATTCAGTTCGACCGGTATCTCGCAGACGCTCTCGCTGGTGTTGCCCATCGCGTAGAGACCTCCCAGTCCCACGGACTTGAGGCTGTTAACCACATGCTCCGCAGTGTCTCTGCAGAGGGCCGGTATCTCCCGGAAGTTGGCCAGAATCCTCCCGTTTCTCTTCAGCGCGTCTCTAACAGATGTCATCCGGGCTCTGATGAAGACTTCGGACGGATCAAGAGAGGAGCCTGCGTAGTGAATAAGCTCAACGAACCGGAAGGGCCGGCCGTCTCTTATCTGGAGTATGCCGCCGAAGCGGGAATCCATGGGCACCCCCGCCTTGAGCAGAGCCCCGTTTATTGTGATGCTGCATACCGTTGCCAGCCCGATGCGCCCCGCCGGGACGAACAACTCGCCGAGCTTCTCTCCCTCGTCTGCGTAGCCCACGAGTTCGCTCACGCAGAGTCCGGCTTCGAAGGCAGGCTTCATTGCCTTGAGAGCCCTCTCGAACTTCTCCCTTGGAAAAAGTGAGACGTTCACCGGAACAAGACCGCTCCGGACTTGAGGGTCGAAGGTGGTCCTGAACGCGAGCAACTCAATCCTCGAAATGGCGAAGCCGACCTTGTCCTGTACGAGGGCGCATCTCAACTCGTCCAAGCCTCGCTCGGTGATCACCCGGCCGTCCCTGCCAACGAGGTTCGTGAGGCCCCTCTCGTCCATGAACTTGAGATGATACCTTACGGCCCTTTCGGTAAGGTCAATGCCGTAGTCCTTGAGATGATGTGCGACCACACGCGCACCCAGCGGTTCGGTCGCCTCGCTCAGCACACGCAGGATGGTGATGACCTTGCGTTCAACTCCCTGGGTCTCAGTCGTGTTCATTCGACGTCGTGAGAACTGGGCCTGGGATCGGGCCGGCAGGGGTTCGCCCTGGTTAACGGTAACCTTTTGCCGTTCGACCGGAGGTGATGTTACCATCGTGGCTCTGCCATGTCAACTTGGTGTCCCCTGACTGGCGATTGAGACCGGAGCCCTCTACCGCGCTCAAGCGTGGTGTGGTCACGAATGAGTTGCGGCAGAGTTGCCGTTTCGGTGTGAGCCAAGTGTGAGGACCACGCAAGACAGATAGAGGCTGTCAATAGCGTCAGCGGCAATTGACAGGAGAACTTTGCCGACATAGAATGCCTAATCGTGACTGGCAGTAGAAGCGACAAGCAACTCGCTATTCTTAGTCTGTTACGTTCCAGTGACGGTCCTCTGGGCAGCATGGCCATAAGCGAAGACCTCGCTTCCATGGGTCATACCATGAGCGAGCGGAGCGTACGCCTCTATCTGAAGGAGATGGATGCGGCCGGCCTTACATGTCCCCGTGGAAGGAAGGGACGTTGCATAACCGAACTGGGCATTGCCGAGCTTGAGTCATCTCGTGTCATGGAGCGCCTGGGCTTCTTCTCGGCCAGAATCGACAGCATGACCTACCGGATGGACTTCGATATCATGTCGCGGCATGGCAGTGTGGTAGTAAACGTCACCCTGGTCGATGCCAGGCAACTCAGTGGCCGTCTCGACATAATGTGCAGCGTCTTCGAACACGGGTTCGCGATGGGGAGTCTGGTGGGCCTGCTCGGTCCGGGTGAACGAATCGGGAAGACCTTTGTCCCTGATGGCATGGCGGGCATCTGTACCGTCTGCTCGATCACGCTCAACGGGGTGTTGCTGAAGTACGGCGTTCCCACCAATTCGCGGTTCGGGGGTCTGCTGGAGGTGCGTGACGGGAGACCGCTCCGCTTTGTTGACGCCATCATGTATGAGGGTACCACCATAGACCCGCTTGAGGTCTTCATACGGAGTGGTATGACGGACTACGTTGGGGCCATAACGACAGGCAATGGGCTCATAGGCGCCAGCCTCCGCGAGTTCCCGAGCGATAGCCGCGGTCTGGTCGCCGACGTGGCAACGAAGCTGGAAGACGCAGGTCTCGGTGCGTTCATGATGATCGGACAGCCGAGTCAAACCCTGCTGGAAATCCCGGTGAGCGAGGGAAAAGTCGGGGCGGTAGTAATCGGAGGTCTAAATCCCGTGGCTGTGCTCGAGGAAACGGGCGTCAGAGCAGAATCGAGAGCACTCGCGGGCCTGCTGGACTACGGCTCGCTGTTTCACTTCGATGAGCTGCCGGCTAGGGTCGATAGACTGATTTCGTTCGACTAGGCTATTCTTCCCCTCTTCACGAACGAGGTGACCCCGCGCCTCGTGAGGATGGCAGCGGCGAACCAGAGGAGTATTAAGGCTCCAAGGAGTTCCGGAACGTAGACGTCGGGTCTGCTCAAGAGGGCCTCCCACATGCCGGACAGCCAGCCCGCCAGATCGACCTCGTCGAAAGAAAGGCCGAGTGTCGGCCAGAACAGAGTCTTGGGATATAGCCACATCTCGTCCAGAATTAGGTGAAGTCCTACTCCAAAGGAAAGAGCGAACCCCGCTGTTCGCCGTCTGGCGCGGTACAGCCACACGGCGGCCATAGTAACCAACAGCCACAGCAGCAGAGTATGGGAGAAGATGCGACCGTTGCTGAACGTGTCTGCGAGGAAGTACTGGCCGACGGGCTTGTCAATGATGTCGGGCAACAGAGAGCCCAACAGGAGCAGGCGGATGTCGATGCGTCGGGACAGCATTGCCAGCCCGGATGCCGGTAGGCGCAGGGCACCGCTGCTCGAAAGCGCATGTGCCGTGTCTCTTTCAGCTATGGGGTCTTCTGTGTCCTGGTTCCGGCTTCGTTGGAGCTTTGACAAGCCTCCGCTGAGCAACACCGCAGCGCCGAGTGTGATTCCCGCGTGACCGAGTACGAGCACTGTCCTCCCCAGCAGCATAATGCTCTGGTGCTTCGGGAACCTGATCCACTCCTCGAAGGCTGGACGCCTCGGGTCCCGCAGGTTCATTATAGGGACAAATGCGGTAGCTGTCGCGCAATTGGGGCCAGCGGAGCGGCACATGGAAGGGGCGGGGAATCGTTAGGTTCCACCGCCCCTGTCCAGTCGCGGATGAGCGTAATGCCCTAGTCGGCCAAGGCGCCCGGCCTGCGCCGGTGGCGCACCAGCCAGAGTGCGGAAAGCATCGCCAGACCGAGACAGATTGCTGTCAACACCAGCTTGAGCGTCGTACCCGTGTCAGCCGCAACCGTGCTCACACCTATGGCGGGTAGCAGCGCTGCCCGAGCCGCAGGCTTCGTTGCGGAGTGATCATTGATGAACTCGGCAACCGCGGGACTCAGGCTGTAGTAGGTGGATACGAATGCCTGTCCGGCTACATCGTCGTTAAGGTAGCCGTCCCTGAATGTCCTGAGCTTCTGAACGCTCGGCTCCAGGTACGAACCGAAGGCGGCACTGGCCACGAAACAGCCTCCGCCGGTGGTGTAGACCGCGTCGTCGACGTTCGATGGGTCTGAGATCGTAAACACAGGGCCGAAGCCTTCATCCACATAGTTCCAGGACTTGACCCGATAGTAGTAGCGATTGCCTTCCTCAACGTCGGTGTCTTCGTACGACATCACCTCGGCCCCAACGCGCCCAATCTCGTGGAAGTACCCTTTTTCCCGGTTCTTGCGGTCGATTATGAATCCGAGTTCATTTGTGGAGTTGTCCTGCCACGAGAGGCTGATCTCAGACGACGACACAGCAGTGGCGATCAGGCCGCTCGGTGGTGCCGGGGGATCCGGCGAAGTAACGTACGTGATCTCGACCACTAGCGGGTCGGACCACGCGGAGAGTACGTCCGTGTGGGTCGCACATCGGGCCTGGGCTCGCACATCGTACGTTCCCTCGGCAGCCCAGGAACGATAGGCGGTTGTCGAACTCGACCATGCCGAGTACGAGCCGGTTCCCCAGTCGAACCGATACTCGATCGGGTGGCCGAGACTCGACTCGGCCCCTCCCGTGGCGTAGGAGAGGATTTGGTCCACGCTGCCGATTGTCGATCCCGATGGGGTGTCCGGCACGGATATCGTCTCATTGCCGGGTTCCGGAGTGGGCGTTGGAGCTACGGCGCTTATCGTTACACTTATTGCAGTCGACCACGGCGAGACTATGCCCGTATGCATCGAGCATCTGGCCTGTGCCCGGACTTCGTAGGTCCCTTCGGTAGACCAACTCTTGCCTGCGGTTGTCGGCGAGGACCATGAAGAGAACGTGCCGTCGCCCCAGTCGAACCGGTATTCCAAAGCGTGACCGAGGTTGGAGGTCGCTCCTGCAGTGGTGTAGCTCAGGGACTGCCCGACGTCTCCCGTGGCGGGACCCGTGGGTTGGGCCGGCGTGGTCACCTGTTCCGGCCTCGAAGAAAGGCCGAAGATGTTGCCCTGAAGATAGGGACTGAGGTCGTAGAGTACCTCGGTGTATCCCGTCTCGACATCTATGCTGTAAAGGTTCTTGTCATGCCACGAGCCGGCCGTGGTGACCGAGCTGCCGTTCAACAGGAATGCGAGACCGGCCGCGTAGGTAATGTCGCACTCTGATACGTTGACAGAGTTGCCCGGTTCATCGATGTCCAGTTCCCAGATCTCGCTGCCGGTTGACCCCTCGAACGTGCCATACCACTTGCCCGTGAACGGATCGACATCGAGGTCTCCTCCGCAAGGGCCTACGCCGCTTGCGATCTGGCCCAGGTCGACTACGCTGGCCAGATTTCCGCTTCCATCCAGGTTGATCCTGACCAGGTGGGGGTCGCTTACGGCACCGCCCTCTATGGCGAGAAGGCTGGAGTCGCTCTCCGCGCAGAGGGCGTTCACCTGCCGGATCCCGTTATCCGGAAACACGTGGACCCATGAACCTATGACCTGGCCGCTCACAGGGTCGAGGCGATAGAAATCGTAGAAGTTGCCGGTGCTGCCTGTGACGCCGTCCCAGTCCAGCCCGAGGGCGTAGACGTTTCCATTCGGGGTCAGGGCAATGTCGGAGTACAGCGAGCCGTTGCCCACGGAGCCGGTGTCGCCGCTAGCCACTACCGTCACGTCACCTGTGGCAACGTCTACCTGGAAGACCTCGCTGTAATCGTTGCTCTTGGTGAAGTTCACGCCGGCGACGCCCCAGATCACATCCTGCGCATCAGCCGACGCAGTGCCGGCAGCAGGCCCTATACCAACCAGGCACGTGAATGCCAGCAGTATGGACAGCACCAAATAGGATATTCGCGTACTCATAGCTCGCTCCCTCCGGCATCTGTACGCCGGGGCAAGTTGATTGATGCAGTGTGGACTGACATGACTCTCCGACAACTGACGAAATGGAGCCAACGGGTCTGGTAGCTTGCGCTACCTGCGGCGCGGGATACACGTGGCGATTCTGCGTGCTGTGAAGCACATGGAGCGCGGCTTCAGGGTCAATATAGTCGACGCGCAGGGACTTGTCAATGAAGAATGAAAGTGGAAACCGCTGGGGCCAGTTGACTTTTCCTCCCTTTTTGTATGCGGGTGCGGCCCACAGTTGGTCCGAGAGGAGATGAAGTTGAGGACTGCCGTTTGAAGATGCCCGACTTGGCGGGAATGGTGCCTAGTTCCAGTCAGCGCGGCGCCAGAGAAGCTCATTGAGGAGGTCTATGTAGTCCAGAATCAGCCGGGTGATGAGGAAGTTCTCCCTGACTATCTCCTTGCCCCGGGCTCCCATCTCGCGTGCCATGTCGGGGTCCTTCAGAAGGGTGACTATGCGGTGGGCGAATGCCTCTCTGTCGCGCGGGTCCACGAGAAAGCCGTTCTCAGCCTCACGCAACTGGTGCGGGATTCCGCCGACCTTGGTTGCCACTACCGGCTTGCCCTTCCACAACGCTTCGGTGACACAGAGGCAGAAGCCCTCCCTGATCGAGTTCTGGACAAGTACGGTAGAGAAGCGCTGGAGAGCATTCACGAGGATCTGGCTATTGCCAACGACGAACAGGACATCACCGTTCTCGACCAGCTTCTTCGCCTTCCTGAAGGTCCTCTGGTATACGCCGTTGCCCTCGGGGTCGTCGGAGGCCAGGTCATAGCAGTATACGAGTCTGCAATCGACCTCCTGCTTGACCAGCTTGAAGATCTCCAGTAGGCCTTCAGGGTCCTTCCAGACATCCATCCTTGAGACCTGTGTCACTATGGGCTTGTCAGTAGGAATTCCAGCCTTGCCGATAGCCTTGGAGATATCCTTGTCCGACAACTCCATGTTCTTCAGTGACATGGGGTCTATGGCCGGGAATATGATCTTCTGGTCGACCGGAAGGTCGGCCTTCTTGTACAGCTCGCTGGATACGATGCAGAGATCGTAGCGTAGCGCGAATGCCTTCAGGAACTCCCAGAGCGCCGGATTGGGCTGCGACAGGTCCACATGGCATCGCCAGACCCACGGCACGGTCTTCTTGTAGAACTTGATGAGAGGAAGGGGCTGCGGGTCGTGCACGATCACGGCGTCGGCATCCATATGGCAATAGGCCGAGTACGCTTCGTTGGTCTGTATGTAAAGGTCGCGCTTCATCTCGCTCAGGTTGATGGGCGCGCCCTGCAAAGCGTTATGGAACTTCTTGGTTACCGTGAAGAAATCGGACGAACCGTGCAGGACTCTCCAGTCGGCCTCGATGCCCATGTCATTCATCAGCGGGACCAGAGAACACAGCATCTCAGCTACCCCGCCACCCTGATGGGTGGAGTTCACGTGGACGACTCTTCTGCCGCGAAGCCGCCGGGCCCGTCTGTATACCTCAGCTACTGTCTCGGCACCCGCAACAGGAATGTAGTCGTCCAGCGTCTTCCGCATCGTCCGCACCCTTTCTGGTTGGGGTCACAACGTGCCCGAGGGCGCGAATTGCTGCCGCACGGGCACTGCAAGTGACTATGTTATGCAGACATTAACATGGCGTAGCTTGCCGAACTATAGTCCATTCCGGCGGGTTGCTGAGGTAAAATAGTACCAATCGCAGACGAGTGACAGCTATGGTGCGGTTCGCCTTGGGCAAGAAGGGACTTCAGCCCAGTCGGGGTCGAGGCCTGGGGGCCTACTCGTCGACATACTCGCTGGGCTTCAGGTACCGGGCAGGCGTGAGGTATGGCCGAAGCTGTTCCTCGACGTGCTCGTTGACTATGTAGCCGCTGACATGCATCAGGGTATCGGTGAGCCTGTCGTCGATCCGCTCGGTGTTCATCGAGCACAGGCAGGGGAAATGATGGAGGATCAGCCCCGCCTTGGTCTTGGCCTCATCGGCGGTCATGCCCACGAGGCCCTTTGCCACGTGATAGGCGGAGCCGCAGGCCGAGTTTCTTTCGACCTCCACCCGTTCTATCGTCCGGGTCTCCGGATCGACGTCTATCCGGAACCTGGGTGAACCGAATTGACTCGCGAACTCGCTGATCAGGGTGTCATCATATTCCTCGGCGCTGCGTCCATACCCGTACCTGGTCTCCGTAAGACTGCAGAACGGTTTGGGAAATACGGATGCGATTCCCCGTTCGGCGAGTTCTTGTCTCGTCTGATTCGCCAGGCCCTGTGGCATCCATGCGCTGTTATCTATGGGCGCGATCACGGACCTCGCATGTGACCTCTCGGCAACGTCCGTAACCAGTTGAGCGGCGCCTGCCGACTCGCCGAGCGCAAGCAGCAGGTCGATGTCAGGTACATCCGGAGGGAGGAATTCGTCAGGATCGTCGATGAAGGTGGGAAGGGTCCTGGGCAGCTTCAACTCCGCTATCGTCCAATCCGAGGGAGCGTGTTCACCTATGTTAGCGGCTATCCTCTCCCCGTAGGGCCCTTGAGTCAGTGCAAGAATCCTCATTTCACGAATGACTTGATGGTATGGAGGATGAGCCCCGTGAAGATGCTCAGTACGCCCACGATGCACAGGAGCACAGCTATGAGCGCCGGACCCATGTAGAATTCGCCCCTTTCCTCGTAGAAGCTTACCGTTTGCCATCCCTCCCATAGACCGAAGCCGAGCGCGACAAGGCCCGGCGTTCCGAAGAAGAAGAGCGGCATACGCCTGCTGACGAGCCCGACTATGCTGTTGAGAACGCCCATACCATGTGCTACGGGACTGCGCTTTGACCTGTCATGGTATGCGACGTTGATCGGGACCTCTGCCAGTCTCAGGTCCGCTTGCCTGGCGAGGAACTGCATCTCCGACTCGACCGACAGGCCGGTCTCCCCGAAACTGAGTGATTCAATGGCTTTCGGCGAGAAAGCCCTGAAGCCTGATTGTGAGTCGCTCAAAGAGGAACTGGAGCCGATGTTGGTGAACAGCGTGAGAATGCGCTGACCCCACACCCTGTACCCCGGAGTCTGACTCCTGACGTCGAGAAACCTTGACCCCACGACCATGTCCGCCTGGCCGTCAAGAACCGGCGCGAGCAAACGTGGTATCTCCGCAGGGTCGTGCTGGCCGTCGCCGTCGAGGAGGACCATGCCGGTGCAGCCGGCCTTCCTCGCGTACTCAAACGCAGTGTTGACAGCTACACCCTTGCCCTTGTTGGTATCGTGACGGACCACCACAGCCCCCGCCAGTTCCGCCACGCGCGCCGTCTCGTCGGTTGAGCCGTCGTCTATGACGACTACCTGGCCGACGTGCTCCCTGCACTTGAGCACCACGCTGCCAACGCATCTGTCTTCATTGAAGCACGGGATGGCAGCGATGACTCCCGGCATGCCCGTTCCTTCTCGAGGCTTCTCGAAAGCGTTGGGTGACGGTCCCCGCTGCGTTTTCGCGACCCTCTCGACCATTCGATACCCCATCCTCTGCGAAAGCCCTGCCTGAGTCCGATGATAGCACAGGGCGGTATGGGGGACAAACCTGCTTCCTCGACCTGATGCCAGGCTATGTTAGGCTGACATGGCCGACGGGACAACGGGAAAATAGTACTGGATTGGTGGAGCTTTCGTCCGGTTGACACTGGATGAGCGCCAAAACGATAATGTGGACGCGAGGGCGCCGACCGTGTTCGGGCACCTTGATCCTGGCATGACTCAGGTGATCAACTCATGTATCCTGATGGCTGCGAAGATGCTTCGATAGACGTCTCTTCACTGAGTGTCTCCATTGTCATCTGCTGTCACAGCAAGGAGCGGCTGGACGATTTGAGGCAGTCGGTCAGGTCGGCATTGGGGCAGACCTTCCCGTCGTGCGAGGTGATTGTGGCTGTTGACCACAATCAGGAGCTGTTTGATATTCTGCAATCGGAGCTGCCGCCCACGGTCAAAGTTGTTGCCAATGCGGGGGTCAAGGGCCTTTCCGATACACGGAACGCCGGGATTCGTGCTACAGGCGGCTGCATACTGGCCTTCATCGACGATGATGCCATTGCTGAGCCGGACTGCATCGAGAGACTGGTGCAGCAGTACAGGGTTCGATCGGTCGTCGCCGTTGGGGGCCGCAGCATCCCCGCATGGGAAGACGGACGGCCGTCGTGGTTCCCTGAGGAACTCGATTGGATAGTAGGCTCCACTTACAGAGGCGCGCCTGAGGTGGTGTCGCAGGTCAATCGCTTGATTGGCTGCAATATGTCCTTCCGCAGGGAAGTCTTCGAAACGGTTGGCCTGTTCAGCACCGACCTGGGCAGGGTCGGCACCGCCGGTGAAGGTGAGGACTCGGAGATCTGCATGCGCATACGCCAGCGTATGCCGGGCAATCTGCTGTTGTACGAGCCGGCAGCCGTGGTCTATCACAAGGTCCCTCCACAGAGGGCCACGTTCAAATACCTGCTCTCTCGCTCGTACAGCGGTGGCCGTTCCGTTGCGGTGATCCGTGGCATGTACGCCGGGTCGGAGACCGCGCCACAGTCCATCGCTACCGAGCGAGGCTATCTCTCGTACATCCTGACCAGGGCGATTCCTTCGCGCTTGCCCGGCGCCTATAGACCGACCAGTATGGCGCAGTTGTTCGCCATAGCTGCCAGTGTGATCGCAACCGGTCTCGGATTCCTCATCGGCACCGTTAGCGGGTTGCGTGCCCGTGCCTAGCTCCAGCATGAAGATAGTGCACGTAGCCGTGGGTAGCGTCAGGATCCCCCCATCCGAGGGGTGGGCCCCCATGCAGGTGATGGTCAACATCTGCATGGAACTGGCGCGGAAAGGACATGAAGTCCTCATCCTCGACAGGAAATACTCGAAGGATGACCCCGACCAGGAGGAGTGGGAGGGTGTCAGAATCATCCGGTTCGCTGTTCCCGAGATAAGGCCAAGAGGGATGCCCCGGTTCATCGATTTCCTGCTTGCCGAGTTCAACGCTGTGACCTTCACTCTGGCCGTCAGCCGGTATCTGAGGAAGCACAGTGCCGGGCTTGATGTGATCCATGTTCACTACAGCTCGATCGGCCTCATACTGGCCATGCTGAACAGGGGGCTGAGGCGGAGGATGTTGTATACGTGCCACCTTGGCCTCTGGACGTCTACCGGTGGTCCACGCCTTCTGGAGAGGGTGGAGCTGTGGGTGGATACACTCTTCATGCGCAGGGCGGACCGGATTGTTGCCCTCAGCGGTCTGATGAAAGAGGTTCTCGTCCGTCGCGCCGGGATTCCGGAGGACAAAGTCGAAGTTGTACCGAACGGCGTGGACAGCCAGTTCTTCAGGCCGGATATCAAGACCGATTCCGTAGTAGAGCGGTATGACCTTGCGGGTCACGAAGTCATTCTGTTCGTCGGCAGGTTGGCCAAGATGAAGGGCGTGGACTGCCTAATCAATGCTGCAAAGAAGCTTGTCAAGGACATGGGGTTTGCCAAAGCCAGGTTCCTGTTGGTCGGGCCCTGTGGCTACGATGCGACCGAGGAACCGATGGGACGGGACCAGTTGGATGCCCTTGTGCGCTCGCTGGGACTGGAAACGAATGTGACACTGACAGGGTCGATGCCGCTGGAGGACCTGAGGATGCTCTACACGGCCTCCGACGTCTTCGTCCTTCCTTCACAGTTCGAGGGCGATCCGCTGGTTACGCTTGAGGCCATGGCCTCGGGCAAGCCCGTCGTGGCCACGCGAGTCGGAGGCATCCCGC
Source organism: uncultured Dehalococcoidia bacterium (assembly GCA_964574685.1). GTDB lineage: Bacteria > Chloroflexota > Dehalococcoidia > SZUA-161 > SZUA-161 > CAZGDV01. The sequence continues at coordinate 51,166 of CAZNOI010000006.1, read as the reverse complement.
GGCAAGTGCGGGATGGCTTCAACGGATTCCTTGTCGAGCCCAATGATGCGGATGGTCTCGCGGACAGAATCAGGACGCTCATAGAGGATCGGGAGGTTAGGGAGCAGATGGGCCGCAACGCCCGCTCTTTCGTTGAGGCAGAGGCGGGCTGGAGTTCGGTCGTCCAGAGGCTGCTGGAGGTGTACACAGACATCGGCGAAACCGGCCGGATATGAAGCCCCCGATAGTTCGAAACACTGTCTACCATTTGTGCCTCACGTAATCCAACAGCCCTCCCGTGAAGCGCTCGACCGTCCTCCACCGCCGATCGTAGTAGAGGAACAGGCCGAAGAGCAACGGCAGAAGTGCTACGAAATAGGCCGTCGCAGTGGCGTATTGCACCCTGCTCCAATGCTTTTCCAGAAGGATGAAGTGGTTCCTGGCATGGTAGTAGGCGACTGTGGGGCTTGGGCTCCTCCCGGCCATATCCGTCGACCTGCTCACCTTGTGCCAGATTCGTGATCGTGGGGCGTACACTAGCCTGAAGCCGCTCCTCGCAGCTCGGATCGAGATGTCATAGTCCTCTGTGCCGAAGAAGAAGGTGTCATCGAGCAGGCCGACGGTCTGAAGCAGTCTCCGGGACAGGAGCATGCAGCATCCGCTTATGAAGTCAACGTCTCTTATCTCGTCGAAGACGGTCGAGTCTTCCTTGCCGATTCCCCTGTGCCAGAATCTGCCGAGCCAGTAGTTGATGTTGCCGCCCGCGAACCATATCTTCCTCGGCTCATCGAAGTAGAGTATCTTCGGCCCGACTATTCCGATCCTTTCGTCCGTAAGGGCAAGCTCGACCATTTCGTCGAGGAAGGCCGGGTCGACGATGGTATCGTTGTTCAGAAGCAGGACATACTCGGGGGCTAGGTTTGCCAGCGAGTACTCGATCCCTATGTTGCAGCCTCCCGAGAACCCGTAGTTCCTGTCGTTCTCGATGATATGAATGGCCTCGCCGAACCGCTCTCTCAGGAGTCTGACATCGTCACCTTCGGAGTCGTTGTCAACGACGATAATGTCGCAGCGGGGGTAGGCGACAGCTCTCAGGGACTCTATACAGTCGCTGGTATCAGCGATGCCGTTCCAGTTAAGGACTACGATAGAGACTCTTGGATGGCTCATGTTCTTCGTTTGGGCGAGTTCACCGGAGTATCTTCGTGAGAGTCAGGGGCCTTCGATCTTCCTCAACCTGCTGATTGAGCTCTTGATTCTCTTTCGCTCGCTCTCAATCCTGAGGCGTTCTGCAAATGCCCCTTCCTCGTGGATGTGTTTGGCGAGCAGATAGAGCAAGGAGTCGGCTAGAGGCCGGTGGCTGCTCAAGTCCAGCGGTTCGTCATTCACCCAGTCTCGCAACTCGAGTTTGTCGATCACGGTATCATGGGGCCGTTGCTCTCGCGTTACTTTCAACCTGTGGATACCTCTTCTCACTGTGAAGACATTGGTTGGCCGCAGGTGCCCGGCACTTCTGTCCAGCATACCATGCCAGCGCCACGATTCGGAGAAGAGAGATCTGTCGGAGGTTGCCTCGGGTTCATCCGGGTCGGGCGTCACGCCGAGAACCAGGTCCTTCAAGGATATGCCCCTGCAGGTACTCGGTGGCCCGATGGCCAACAGGTCGCAGACTGTCGGCAGAATATCCAGTGTCGATACCGGAGTATGAACCGTGCCCGGTTCGAAGAAGCCGGGTCCGTAGAATATCAGGGGCACGTGCAGCAGTCTGTCGGAGCTCGATTCAGGTTCGTGTCCAAAGAATCCCTCTTCCATGAACTCCTCGCCGTGGTCCGCCGTGACCACAAGGATGGACTTCTCGAGAAGGCCCTTCCGACTAAGCGCCTGGAGGACCTGCCCGATGAAATGGTCGGTGCTCTTGAAGGATTCGATGTACAGCCCCTTCAGTCTCCTGGCTATCCCGGGGTTCACGAGGGATGTCAGTCCTCTCCCGTTCAGATAGTCCACTTCGGAGGTTCGGAACTCGCTGCCCTCTTCTGGTGGCAGGTATGGGAGATGGTTGATGACGGTGTGAATCCATAGGAACTGTTGGGCCCCGAAGCGTTCGCTGATGAATCCGAGGATTTCGTTCAGGAACTCGCCATGCAGCTTCCGCCTGCCGGCAACGGTATGTCCCCCTTCCTTGAAACGGAGGCTCAGAAACCTGTAGAGATTGACGCAAGTGACCCCGAAGTCGCGTACCCAACGTATACTCAGGCTGTAGTAGATTCTTCTGAGGAGATCCAGCATCCTCGTGTGAAGACCGGCCCTCGCCTGTCGCGCCTCCAGCAGCGTATCGCGCATCTCGGTACCATCGCGTGAGTCCGGCAGACTGAAGAAGTGCTGCTGGTAGTCAAGATTGAGGCCGTATCCAAAGTATGGAGTTATCAGGACATTCATCTCGTTGATGAACGCGGTACTGTACCCTTCGTCCTTCAATACGTCGGGCAAGCTCCTCACCCGCTTGTCGAGGCCGATGCCGAAATGGTAAGGGTATACGCCGGCTATCAGGCCGGGGAAGCCGAAATGGGTACTCGCGCCGACGGAGAACGCGTTCTCGAATGACACTCCTCGCGAAACCAGACCTCGCAGATTCGGCATGAGGTCCAGGTTCTGCGCGAACAGCTTGTAGCCAAGAGCGTCCAGCGTTATCAGTATCACGTGCGGCCGCCTATGCGTCGGCAGTCCCTGCATCATGTATCCAATCTGATATCATTCTGGTTCGCGAGCCTGCTCGTTGGAGACGTCCCTGACGGCGAGGAGCTGAAAAGCCTGCTCGGCCCAGTACCAGGTCACCTTCTGAGTTATGTCGGAGACCCTCGCCCACAGGAACGCGGGCTTGTACTTGATGGATGCATAGCATCCCCTCAGCCCTTTCCAACCGGCCAGGCCTCGAACCCTGAACCCGAGCTGCCTCAGGCCCTTCGCGGTCCAGCCGGACCTGTGTTCCTGGAGGGGGTTGCTGTCGCATGTGCCCTGCCACATGTATCCGTTCGGCGTGGTAATAATGACCTTCTTCTTCGCCCACCCCGCCATCTTGCCCAGAAGCTCGACGCCCTCCTCCCTGGTGAGGTGCTCCAGCACCTCCACAGCAATCACGGCGTCGAAGGACTTGGGCTTGAACACTACCGCCCTGATGTCGGCCTTCACGTACTCGGTGTGGATACGCTTTCTCCGGCTTTCCTGGAGTGACGGCTCGAACAGCTCGACGCCGACCGAGTAGGGGATGCGGCAGGAGCCAAGGGGCGAATGATGACCACAACCGAGGTCCAGTACCCTCTCACACCCCGAGAGCTCCTTCTGCAACAGTCTGTCCAAGGGTGGAAACAGGCTCAGGTAGAACGGCCCCAGAACCGCCATAATCTCGCGCAGCTTAAGATGCAACCACGATAATTCCTCCATCCAGGTGGAGATGCGACCGTAGTGCTTGTGGTGCTTCTCGTACAATCTCTTCTGATACTTCAGAAGGTTCTTGTACTCCCAGAGCTGATAGCCAGCCCGTCTGGCGCAACTGTGACCGCACGTGGCAGGTATAACATATGCTCTCAGTCCAAGTCTCTTCACGGACAGGCAGTAGTCGGCGCCATAGCTGTCCCACCCGTCGAACGTCTCCTCGTCGAACTGCAACCTGTCGAATACCCTCCTTGGGACAATCAGAAGGCACTCGTCGAGGGTCTGGACCTCTTCGGGGCTGGTGATTTGGTCGATGCCGTACGCCGCATCGAGTACCTCGATGGAGAGTCTGACGCGTTCCTCCCAGTTGCGCCCATTCTCACTTACCCCGGCTACACCCGCGACGCCGAGATCGGGTATCGCATTCAGAATCGACTCGACATCCTCCAGCCATGACTTGGAGGCGAGCCACACATCCTGATGGACGAACATGATGTAGTCGCCCTTCGCCTGCCTGGCACCGTAATTGAGTGCCTCGGCTGCCGAACGAAAGCGCCCATCCCGATTGTCCAGAAGAACCTGCTGGAACTCAGCGGTCTGATGCCGGAGGCTGCCCAGCAGGGCCCTCTTGAGGGTCTCCTCGTCGTTATATACGCAAACCACGGATATCATTCGGCTGCGTCTCCAACCTTCCGCGTGTCTCTGACGAGGAAGAAAGCCGCCTGGTCGCCCTGACCAGTCCTGTTCAGCCTTCCAGCCATCCTTCGGAACTCTCGCATCTGCCCGCGTGTGAAGATCCCTCTCTCAGGGTTCTTCTGGTATGACCTGGCATCCTCCAGCGGGATGTTCATCTTGTACTGCTCGGAGCCCCAGAGCTGGAATTCCGTAGAATCAAAGATGATGTCTCTGACCCGAAGCCCGGCACGAGTTGCTGTCCGCTGAAGACTAGTCTCCGTGTGAATGAACAGGTGTCTCGGTGCATCTATCTGCACCCAGTGGACGCCGTACATACTCCAGATGGTCTCGGACTTCACCGGAATCCTTATCAGGCACACGCCTTCTTCATCAAGCAGGTCTGCTGCCTTCAACAGGGTCTCCAACTGGTCCGGTATGTGCTCGAACGAATGATTGAATATGATGAAGTCAAAGCTGCTGCTCTCCGAGAGATCGTGGATTGTCTGCTTCAGTATTGATACTCTGCCATCGTCTGTCGGTTCCTCTATGTATGGATCAACACCCACCAGACTGGTGAATCCCAACTCGCTAAGCGCGTGCAGGAAGTCCCCCGAGCCGCAGCCAACATCCAGGATCCTCGAGTCGCGCCGGATGCCCGCTCTGCCCACAACGGTGAGGAGGTAGCTGGGAAACAGGCAAGACACGAGACTTCCGAGAGGCCCGGTATCCAAGAGGGCATACTGGTTAAGCCTGCCCTCGACGAACCGCTTGAGCGGACTGCCCGAAGCCTGCCTCCTGAATGACCCGAGATACCCCTTCGGGTAGTACCTTGCCATGTCGTCCGGTACTTCGGCAATCTGAAGACACCCACATTCACGACACTCTATGTACTCGAACTCCTCTCCGAGCCCGTACATCATCTCTCTTACGCGATGCGTCTTGTTGCCTTCAGTGTTGCCGCAGATTCTGCATTCCATGACAATCGATCATCCACTACCGCAGATCGAGCAACCGCGACGGCTTTCCGCCAAGCATCGCAGTCATGTTGACCTGATCCTTTCAACAGGCGGGGTCACCTGGTCTATCCTTCAGTCTTTCCCTCATTCGTGGGACATGCTTGCCGGTAGCCCATTCCGCTCTGGTCGAAGTGCTGGGCTATTCAAGGGGAGCAAAAAGGGAATTGCTTCAGTCTCGTCCAAGCCTCACACCTTTCTGCGCTTCTTGACTCCGGCTATCCTCTGACGTATTGCGTCTTTCTGGCTGGGCGCCGCATACCTGATCGGACGCTGCAGCACTTCCGAGTCCTCCTCGAACAGCACAGAGAGCACCTTTCCGTCCATGTCGGAAGGCACGGCTGCATCCAGGATATGCAGGATCGTCGGGGCCAGGTCGCATATGCTTGAGCCTGCAATCTGAACGCCTCTTCTCACATTAGGGCCGCAGGCGGCAAGGATCCCCGTGAGCGAATGACCGTTTATTGACCTTTCCTCGAAGCACGGTTCGTTTCTTGCCATGCGCAGACCGGCTGCGAGGCAGTAGTCGGACGGAACAATGACTAGGTCGGGGGCAGTCGCTGTGAGTGTGCCCGAGTACGCGTCACTGGAGGAGGCAACGCTTTGAAACGCCGGGATACTCGTGCCTGGTATCCCCAGATTCCGCAACTCCGCAATGATGGTGTCCTTGATCCCGGTTGCCTCGTCTGCATTGAGCACGCCATCCCCGAACCTTCCCGCCACGTTGAGATAGATCCCCCACAGCTCCGGCGTTGTGCAGATGGCAGCCGAACCAGCATGGTCCACTGCCGTATCGGCCTCAACCCTGAATGGCAGGCGGTCTTCAAGCAGAGCATACAGCCTTCCGACCCCTAGTCTCTTCAGGCCCTGGAGAAGGGCGGCCGGGGGGGCAAGACGAAGCCTGCCGATATCTCTACGTGATGGCCCAAGGCGGGCTTGTGCTTCACGAATGCCTTCCACAATTCTGTGCTGCGGAGGCACACTGCCTCCAACACAACGCATTGATCTCAGAAGGCCCTTCTGCCTCAGCCACTGGTTTATGTAGAACAGACCCTTGTATGTCTTGAAGCCGTGATCGGACATGACGAACAGAGTGGCGTCATTTGGCATATGCTCCATGAACCAACCGATATAGTCATCTATGTCTCGATAGAGAAGGAAGGCGTCGTGGTCTCTGTTCAGGTTGCCCGATACCAGCTTGTCGTAGACCTCGTGCTGAACCCAATCCGGGCCGCTGAAGAGCATGAAGAACAGGTCCCACTCAAGTTCGAAGAGCTTCTGGCAGCACTTGAACCTTGTCTCCTCCAGCTGTCGAATGTCGTGGGCGTAGCCCTGAATATCGCCCCTGACCTTGAGGTCGAAGTTGGGCGTGATCCGGTATTCCTTCAAGTCGGGCACCTGGCTCGCGAGGTCTTCGGGGAAGATGAACCGATTGCCCTGGGTCAGGATGCTTGTGATTGTTGGCTGCGTCGTGCGCGGGGGATAGGAGAGCGGCAGATTCACAAGTATGAACTTCTTGCCCAGTTCGTGAAGCAGCTCGTAGAAGGTGTCGCACGGGATATCTGCGGTCGTGATCGGCGTCAGCCTGCTCAATGCCCCCCTCGGCAGGAGGAAATCGAATATCCCCGTCTTGCCCGGGTTCTTGCCCGTGGCGAAAGAAGCCCATGCAGGTGCAGTCACTGGAGGAATCGTGCTCTCCAGCTCACCGTGCACTCCCGAGGCACACAGTCTGCGCAGGTTTGGCAGGAAGCCATTCTCCGCAAGGGGCAGCAGCAAGTCCCATGTCGCACCGTCAAGACCGATTACGATCACCTTGTTCATTACAATGCACCCTTTATCAAGGCCCTGTGTGTGCCCCACGATCCGCGCCATCCTGCACTAAGCAACGTCGCACCGGCCAGCGGATTCGCATCGATGTTGCAGAATCCTTCGATCCGCGTGGCCCCAGACCCCAGGTGCAGTCCTTCGAATTGCCTGTCCAGCAGTCTGAAGAGATGTGCGTGGTAGGCCAGGCTGCGGATGAACGTGAAGAAGAAGCCCGGTGCTCTCACAGCCACTCTGCCCAGCAGAGCCATATTTCTATTCACTATTCCTCCTGCATGACGTCCAATCGCATAGCCTTCAAGGCCTGTTGCTCCTTGGCGCACGATCCCGGAATCGCCTCTGGGCCGCGGCTTGCCTGACTCTCTCCAACTCGTCCTGCGTAAGCATGGCATTAAGCTTGTCGACGAAGACGGTCGTCACGCTCCGGTCGGTTATGGGATTCTGCTCATGAGGATCGGTTTCGAGATCGAACACCCATTCGACGCCGTCGTCCCTGGAGTAGATGAGCTTGTACCTGCCGACGATGAGAGCCTTCTTCTCGTAGCCGAAGGCTGGCGCTTCGCTCAGAACCGGCCTGTTGCCAGCGCGTCTCAGCAGGCTGCGGCCGTCGAATCTGACGAAATGGCTGACTCCGATCAGGTCGAGCACTGTCGGGACGATATCCACGGTGCTTGCGTATGTGAGCAACTCCGAATAGGGCATCGGCGTCGACATCAGGAGCGGCACTTCGATGACTTCGTTGAAGACGCTGTGGCCGTGCCCAAAGCCATGTCGGCTTTTACTGTCATAGAAGCTGGATGAGGCGAGTTCCGTGTGTTCCCAGAACTCGTCGCCGTGGTCTGCGGTCACAATCATGATAGTTGAATCCGCCACGCCCAAGCTTTTCAGCCGGGTCCAGAACCGCTGGATGGCGTCGTCTACGTACCTGAGCGTGTTATCATAGAGCAGCCGCTGGCCTTCCCGGAACTTGCTGAAGCCTTCCGGATCCTCATTGCGGTGCATCGGTGTAGGGTAGGGGATCCGGCCGTAGTCGCGAGGATTGTCGACGGTGCCGAAGTGGTGCAGGTAAGCCTCCGGCGGATCGAGGGGCACGTGGAGATCCCCCAGGTGAATGTACGCGAAGAAGCCGGATTCCTTCACTTCGGATATCCAGTCAATGGCGTTGTCGAGGAGATGATCTGCCCGCGCGATCATCACCTCATCCGCTCTCATGGTCGGGTTGTACACTTGGGGTACTACCCTCCCCTTCAGGGGATAGTACGCTACACACACGGCGGTACTGAAGTACACTCTATATCCCAGGAAGTGCATCATCTCCGGCAAGGTCAGGATATCCTCTCTCAACTTGCGCAGGCTTCGTGACTCCGCCGAGTCCTTCACCTTACCTGCCACGATGGCGTTGTGGTTGTGAGGGTACATGCCTGTCAGGATCGAGGCCACGGCAGGGTATGTCCAGCAAGACGCTGAGATCGCCGCAAGCCGCGTCGGGAGCGTATCGAGGAACGGCGTAGTCTCTCTCGCATAGCCCTGAGACGACATGTGTGAATGCCTCAGGCAGTCTATGGTCAGAATGATCACGTTCTGAGTGGGCTTCTTGGCCATGTCCAAGTATTGACTGGGGTCCACCTTGCTGATCCTGTCGTTGAACTCCTTCGTGAGCCGCAGAGACTCATAGTCGCGGTGCAGTGCGTGTACCGCCCTCTCTGCCAGGGGGTGAATCCTTGCTAGGAGAACCGTCAACCAGTGCCATGCGGCCCTCCTGATCCTCGCTAGGCTCATTCTGCACTTCCTCGTCAGCAGTATCCGTCTGCTAAAACTACGAGCAGTTCCAACAACCTGCCCTTGATCATGGCTCCTCCCAGGTTCGACTTCCAGTGCCCGGCCCATCCAAGGAGGCTACTAGTCGCTTCATGGCATTTCGACATGCATGCACTGCCGTCCGCTCGTGATCGCTCGTGATGTCGCGACTTTCCGGGATACGGCTTCACGGTTCGCTCCAGACACCCTCGATCTCGGGCAGGACTGCCTTGCCCCGGACAACCCCGTTCAGTATGTGGAGGTCCGTGCTGTCGAACGCCCTCATCAGCAGCATGAGCACTCCGTAGACCGCAACCGCTATTGCCACAACGGCAGCCAGATTCAGGTCCCGCAGGTACCACACGAGAACCCCCATAACCGCGCTGGATATCAGCACTTTGCCCACGGCGGTCACGCCGAACGCGCCGCTGAACCTGTACTCTGTCCTGAAGAACGTCCAGAAAGCAAGCGACAGTATCAGCACCTGGCAGGCTATCGTGGTAGCAGCCGCGCCGACGTAGCCGTACGCCGGTATCAAAGCCAGGTTGAGAAGCACGTTGGCAAGCGCGCCGACCATGATCAGCTTGGTTGCCGTCATCTGGCGGTCGATTGCCTGCAACACCTGCGGAACGAAGTTGGCGTACATGAGTACCACCGACCACATCAGGAGTTGCAGCGCTATTGCCGATTCCGAGTAGTCGCTGCCGTAGATCACGAAGACGAATCTCGACGCGAGGAGGGTTACACCGACACCCATCGGCACGGCCAGCATGATGGAGTACTTGAAGTATCTCTCGCAAATCAATCGGAGAGATTCCTTCGACGTCATGAACGATTGCGACATGACAGGGAAGATCGCGAGGCCGAGCATCATCCGCACGGACAGAAGCATTATGACTATCCTGTAGGCGGCATTGTACCATCCCACTTCTCTGTCCGAGTCGGCTACCAGACCTGCAATCATGACTGTGTCAATATGATAGTAGAGGGAGACGAACAGCATGGTCAGGACGAACGGCAGCGCCAGCTTGAGGGTAGGCTTCCAGAAGCTCCAGTCGACTTGCTCCTTGAGCTGCGACCAAATGCCGTATCGCGAGAACCTCCATCTCAGAACAACCACGCTGTACACCAGCGTGGCAGCACTGGCGAACAGGTACAGCGAGGCGAACCCAACAACACCAAAGTCGTATTTGATTGCGGCAATGACGCCTCCAAGCATCAAGGCGGCGTTGAACACCTCGCCCAGTCCCCTGTATTCCATCCTCTCGTGTGCCTGGAACATCGCGTAGGCGATCTGTCTGAAGCCTGCAATCACTACCGAGCCACCGATCAGATAGACGGCGGTGACTGTCTGCTCCGGATAGTCCATGACGGCCTGCCCAAGGTTTATGACCAGGGCGATCAATACAAACGCGAAAGCCGCCAGGATCATCTTGATGAGGCCGACGTTGGCAAGATACCTGGGAGCGAGAGACTTATTCCTGGCCACCTGTCTCACAGTGAGGACAGACAGCCCCATGTCCGACAGGAAGGAGAAGAGAGCCGTGAACCCGATGGCGAAGGACAGGATGCCGAAGCCTGCCGGTCCGAGATACCGTGCCGTGTAGATCCCGCTGAAGAAGAACAGGACGTAGGAAGCAAGCTGCGCGGCCAGCAGCACCGCAGAGTTCCTGGCGATCGTTCGAGCTACGCTCATGAAGCCTCGGTCAGGTGTCGTGGGTTCGTCGCCGATGGTCTGTCGCTGTACATTGAATGACGGGTCCGTTCCTTCACTTACCCCTCACTTTGCGTGCAGGACTATGCCAGGGTACGCAAAGCGTAGCCACGCTCGTGACAATAGCATACCTAGTGGTACTGGGGCCATAGCCATTTGGAGTGGCATGTCATGGTACCATAGTACAGTAAGGCGAATGCCTGTGCCAAACGGCGGCGATGCCGGCTTCGCGCCGTACTCAGTATTGCGCGTATCTGGTATAATATCGAAGTGACTGTCGGCAGCTTCCACTTCCATACTCCCCTCCCCTCTCCCCGGGGTCCTCGCAGAAACACGTGTTGCATTCTCGCTCCATGCCGCTAGACGGGGTTCGACAATGAAGGTGTGCCTGCTTACCTACAGGGGCAACATGTACTGTGGGGGCCAGGGCATATATGTCTACTACCTCGCCAAGGCCCTGCAGGAGCTTGGTCACGAGGTCCACATCATGTCGGGCCCGCCCTACGCCTCCGCCCCCAAGGGCGTGAAGCTGCACAAGATTGAGGGCCTCAATCTTTATGAGACCTACGGCCTTGCCTCGCTGCAGCATCCGCTGAGGCTCTTCAACCCCGTCAATTTCTACGAGGTCGTTGCCACGCACCTGGGCATGTTCCCGGAGATCAACACGTTCAGCATCAAGGCCTACATGCGCCTCCGGGAGATCATGGCCGAGGAGCGATTTGACATAATACACGACAACCAGACGCTCGGCTACGGTCTTCTGCTGGCACGCGGCCTCGGGGTACCGGTGGTCGCAACGATACATCATCCTATCTATATCGACATGAAGGCCGACCTTGCGCAGGCGAGGCACTTCGTCAACAAGCTCCGACGGATGATGTTCTACTCCTTCCTCGTCATGCAGCACAGGGTCGCCAAACACATGGACCGGGTCATCACCGTGTCCGAGATATCCGCCGCCGATACGATGCGGGTGTTCAAGCTATCCAGGGACAAGGTCAGGGTGGTGCCCAACGGTATCGACACTTCGATATTCGCCAACCAGAACGGCCTGCACAAGGAGCCGAACAGCGTCCTGATGGTGGGCAACACCGAAGACAGGAAGAAGGGCGTAGTCTACCTGCTCAAGGCCATCCAGTTGCTGCGCGACGAGATAGACGTCCGACTCACCATTGTCGACAGGCAGGGCGACCACACGAGGTACGCTCCGAGGCTGGTGGCCGAGCACGGTCTGGAGGGCCTGGTTACGTTCACCGGTCGGCTCGACACGCCGGACCTGGTGAAGCGCTATGCTGTGTCCGAGGTGGCGGTGACTGCTTCCGTGTACGAGGGATTCGGGCTGCCTTGCGCCGAGGCCATGTCCTGCGGCACGCCGGTTATCGCGACGACTGCCGGGGCACTGCCGGAGGTGGTGGGAGGCGACGGCGCGGGTGTGCTTATCCCACCAGCCGACCCGCATGCCCTGGCGAGAGAGATCAGAAGGCTACTGCTCGACGGCGCGCTGAGACAGCGCATGGGCGTTGCGGCGCGCAAGCGCATCGAGGAGTGCTTCAGTTGGGAAGTGGCGGCCAGGAAGACGCTGGACGTCTATCAGGAGGTCCTCTAGTTGCTGACCGTTGATTTCGGACTGCTGCCTGTCGAGAATGGCGAGACCGTGCTGGACCTAGGTTGCGGGCCGGGAAGACACACTTGGCACGTCTGCAAGATGGATGGCTGCACTGTCTATGCAATGGACTACGATGTGATCGAACTCCAGAAGAACCGCTACATGCTCGGCCTCATGCACGCCAAGGACGAGGTGCGAAGCAGGTGGGCCATGGTGCAGGGCAATGCTATGGGCTTGCCCTTCCAGGATGGATCGTTCGACAAGATCGTGTGTTCGGAGGTCATGGAGCACGTCCTCGATGACCGGATGGCGGCGAGCGAGCTCTTCCGCGTTCTGAAGGAAGGCGGGCTGCTGGCCGTCAGCGTTCCCGCCTGGATGATGGAGTCAGTCTACTGGAAGCTGTCCGATGCCTACCACACGAATCCGGGCGGACACATACGCATATACAGGGAAAGCCAGCTAGTGTCGCTGTTGCAGGAGAACGAGTTCAAGGTCTATGCGGTCCGCTACAAACACGCACTTCATTCCGTCTACTGGCTGCTCCGCTGCCTTCATGGTGTGAGGAACGAGAAGGCGCTCATTCCCAGGGTCTACCACAAGTTCTTGGCCTGGGAGCTTGACAGCAAGTCCTGGTTCTTCCGCAGGTTGGAGTCCGTGTTCAACCACATCTTCCCCAAGAGCGTGGTCGTCTACGTGAGGAAGGAGCCGCAGCCTGTCAGGGAAGTAGCCAGCATCGTGGCTGAGATGGTCAGCTCCAGCGCCAGAACACCTGCCCGTCTTTGACGTCGTACGTCAGAAGCCCCTGATCGACCCAGCTTGACAGGTTCCCCGTAATCTGCGCCCTCGGATAGGGTATCAGCCCCGACACGCGCTCCGCCAGGTCAGTTACCGGTGTCGTGACTCTCTCCACCGGGCCCAGGCTCTCGATGACATCGCCGCTCAGCAGAGTCCAGGCCAGCGGCCTGAGCTTCTCCGACTGTTCGGCATTTTGCACGCCCGCTGCCTCCAGTTCCTCCGGGGTCAACCTGAGACCTCTGTAATATCTGTGCAGAGCGTCGGTTATGTCTTTGGGGCTCGCCCCCGGTGTCCTTGTGACGGGCCGGTTCGCATCGTACCTGGACCAGTCGTGTGTCAGTATCTCCACCTCGTACTCTGCGGCCTTCTCCCGGACCTCGGTGCCCGGAAACGGCGCCATCACGTGGAAGCCGTAGTAGGTCCCCAGCTCCTGAGCGAAGTCAATGGTCTCCTGCAGGGTCTCCCGGGTCTCTCCGGGCAGGCCGAGTATGAAAGAGGAAAGAACGTTGATGCCCGCGTCCTTTGCCATCTGGACGCTCTCCCTCACGCGGTCCAGGGTGATCTTCTTCTTGACTGTATCCAATATCTCCTGATTTCCGCTCTCCACGCCATAGCAGAGCCAGGTGCAGCCTGCCTTCTGGAGCTTCTTCAGCACTTCCGGGTTCACCGTATCGACGCGGGCGAAGACGCTCCAGTTGAACTGCAGCCCCCTGTTGATAATCTCGTCGCATATGGCGTTGAGGTGCCTGTGGTTAAGAGTGAAGAGGTCATCCTCCAGATTGACCTCGCTGAAGCCAAGTGACAGTCCCTGCTCGATCTCATCAACGACCAGCTTCGGGTTTCTGAACCGCGCTCTTCTCCCTCCCATCTTGGAGCCGACACAGAAGATGCAGTTGAACGGGCAGCCCCTGCCGGTGAGGATGCTGCAATGCGATGCCAGCGCATGGTATCTGGACAGAGGGAACATGTGCCGCGCCGGCTGAGGCAGCGCATCCAGGTCTTCTATGAGGCCGCGGTCCTCAGTCATGTGGATGCGCCCGTCGGACCTGTAGGCGATGCCGGGAATCTGCTCCAACGGCTTCCTCCCGGCTATGTCCAGCATCGTAAGCTCGCCCTCGCCCCTGATGACGATGTCTATCCATGGGGCCTCGTTCAGGGTCTCGGCGGCATTGAAGGTAACGTGAGGGCCGCCTATGAGAGTGAGCAGGTCTTCGTTGGTCTCCTTGCAGTACCTGAGTATGTCAGATGCCCTATGGTAGTTCATCGTCACACACGTGATGCCGACCACGTCAGGCTGGAACTCTTCCAGCTTCTTCCGGACCTTGTCGCGCGAGCACTTGGACACAAGCATGTCCAGGATGTCGACTTCATACCCCTTCTCCTCCAACACGGCGGCCAGATAGAGAAGGCCCATGGGTATGATCGGGAATTCCTGGAAGGGGTATGGCGGATTGATAAGGAGGGTCTTCATGAAAGCCTCTTGCTCAGGAGGTCTTCTGTCTGCAGCGGACAAGCACTACGTCGCTCAGGCTCGGCACGCCCCTTGCCACAGTGTCGAGCGCACCCATGATGGCGAAGGCCACCCTGTTCGGGAGCACAGCCAGGAATCTGTCCCACAGAGGCGCTCCCCATAGAAACGAGATGCCGAAGCTTTCCTCTATATCGAGATGCGCCCGCGCCACATCCCTGACAAGGGCATAGTCGAACCGGTAGGTGTGGTCGGGCGGCGTCTCCCAGGCCTGTCTCTTGGTGCGGTCGCGCCAGGGCAGGAACCTCGTGATGCGATGCGTGTTCTTGCCGAGCATGTGACCCAGGCTGCCGAAGTTGGCGATTGATATGACCGCTCTGCCGTCCGGCTTCAGCACACGTGATATCTCTTCCATCGTCTTGTAGGGATCGGGGAAATGGTCGAGCGCGCCCTTGCACATGACCCAGTCGAATGCATTGTCCCTGAACGGGAGCCTCTCTCCGATTCCCTGGACCAGACCTACGTCTGCCTTGCTCTCCGAAACGCATTCGACGCAATGTCTCAGCATCTTCGAAGAAGGCTCTAGGCCCACAGGGCGGCAGCCCCTGTCGGCGACCTTGATAGCGTCGACCGCTCTTCCACAGCCAATGTCCAGTACCAGGTTCCCTTTCGAAGTGTCGATCTGGTCGACCGTCGCCTCTATCATGCGGTCGAACAGAAAGATGAGGTCACGCGTCACCTTTTCCGGGACTACATCATCGTCACCCCAGTCAAGGTCGATGTTCAGTTCTGCCTGCTGAACCAAGCTGTCTACCCTGTCGTCCCGCTCTTCATCGTGTATTTGGACTTGCCTTCCTGATAAAGGTCGCCTCCCTGACAGTCGTTGATGACCACGGCGGGGAAGTCCTTGACTTCCAGCCTGAGAATAGCCTCGGGACCGAGTTCCTCGTAGGCCACGATCTCCGATTTCACGATGGCCTTGGCGATGAGCGCAGCAGCTCCGCCCGTGGAGGCGAGATAGACAGCTTTGTGCTCCTTGATGGCGTCTTTCACGGCCTGGGAACGGAGACCCTTTCCAATCATAGCCTTCAAACCTGCGGCCAGCATCCCCGGCGTGTAAGCATCCATACGCCCGCTGGTTGTAGGGCCGGCCGATCCGATCACCTTCCCCGGCTTGGTCGGTGACGGCCCCATATAATAGATGGTCTGACCGCGGATATCAAATGGCAGTGGATCGCCCCTGTCGAGGGCCTCGACCATGCGCTTGTGAGCGGCGTCTCTTCCGACGTACACGATTCCGCTGATTAGCACCTGGTCGCCTGCACGCAGGCTCTCCACGACGTCCGGGCTGATGGGTGAGGTTATCTTCTGCATTGTCTCCTCCGGTTGGGCGCTTCCGTCGGTCGGCGTTACTTCGGTTTGACCGTGAACTCGGGGACTTCTATCCTGGGCTTGACCTGATCTCGCGAAGGTTCGGCATCGGATGCAGGCGCCTTCTTCTTCCTTAGCCCCAGGCTGTCGGCGACCATGTTGCGCTTCAGGAGTTGTAGGGCGAACGCGGGATCGACCCCTTTCGGGCAGGCTTCGGAGCAAGCCCCCGCCAGGTGGCACAGCCACAGTCCATGCGTGGTATCGGCGATCTTGAATCGCTCCTTATCAAGCTGGTCACGCCTGTCGGTGCAATAGCGGTACGCCTGGGCCAGCGGCTGCGGGCCAAGAAACAGGCTGTCGGTGGCCACAGTGGGGCATGCCGCCATGCAGAGACCGCACTTAACGCAGTAAGCGAATTGGACGAATGCCTCCAGCTCCTCGCGACTCTGCAGGCAGCCGACTTCGGGTCTCTCCACCTCCTCGTGCTCCACGGAAACGACGTATGGCCTTGTAGCCCGGTGCTTCTCGAACAGGGGGTCCAGACTTGCAACCACGTCCCGGACTACCGGGAAATTGGGGAGGGACTTAACCTCGACTCTGTCTGTGTTGAGTTCTTCGATCGGCGTATGGCAGGCCAGCATGGGGAGGTTGTTTACCAGCACGCCACAAGATCCGCAGATACCCATGCGGCATGAGCTGCGAAAGCTAAGCGTGTTATCGAAGTGCTCCTTGATGTATATAAGGCCTTCGAGGACCGTCATTCCCTCCGCCAGAGGCACGGTGAATTCCTGCATGTAAGGTCTCCGGTCCCTGTCCGGGTTGAACCTCTGGATGTTGAACGTGACATTCTGCATCGCCTTGCTCCTTGGCTCCTGTGGATTGTCTACTGGAAGGCGTTGATCGGGATATACGCCGCGTAGCCGAATATGCCCAGGCCCACGACTAGAAGCACCCAGTCCACGGCCCTGGCTGCACCCTCCGGCAGTGACAGCTCAAGGATGACTGTCCTCAGGCCGTGCAGACCGTGGTACAGTCCGAACACGAGCAGCAGGATGTAGAAGGCCAGCCATCCCCCACTTGCCGCCCTCTCCGAGACGGACTGCCAGTCACTCACTTCTCCGCTCGTCAGGTGTGAAAACCACAGGTGCCATCCAGCCACGAAGAACAGGCCGATACCGGTGGCGTACTGCAGTATCTTCAGGCGTGTTTCCTTCATGCCTGCCTCCTAGGTGACGAAGTGGACCAGCGCGTAGATGCAGAGCCCCGCCGATGCCAGAAGCACCAGCCAGGTAATCAGACGCTTCCGGCGCATCGCATCGACGTAGGGATAGATGGGCGGCTTCGGTTTGCCCAGCGTGAATCCGAGGTGCTGGAGTATCAGCCTGCCGCCATTGATGGCGTGGATCGCGAAGGCGGCGACCACGAGATACTCGCCGAACTTGAAACCGCCGCCGCCCATGAAGTTCATCAGGTTGGTCCAGGTGGCCTCTCCGCCCAGACGAAATCCGTTGAGACCGAGATGAATACTGATGTAGACCAGCAGGCCGAGCCCGGTGATCCTGTGAAGGGTATAGAGGTATCTCTCGATGGTGTAGCGACCGGCCCAGGCCCAGCCCTTGATGCCCAGTCGATTGGGCAGGCTTCGGTCCTTACCTTTGAGGAACTTGGCCTCCATCAGTACTTCCTCTCTACCGGCAGCCACATACTGATATCCACCGAAGTGTAGTCGATCTCGGGCTGCCCGCCGTCGGCGTACTTGATCACTGTGTGCTTGCACCAGTTCTCGTCATCCCGTGTCGTGAAGTCAGTGCGTGAGTGGGCGCCACGGGACTCGGTTCGGGCGATGGCGCCCATCACCACCGTCTCCGCCAGGTCGATCAGGTTCAGTGTCTCGAGCACCGCCACGAGATTGGTGTTGTACACACGACAGGTGTCTGTGACCTTTACCCGGGCCATGCGTTCTCGTGCTTCCCTGACCTTGCTGAGTCCGTCCTCCATATCCGATGCGTTCCGGAAGACCCCGACCTTTTTGTCCAGGCTCTTCTGCATCTCATCGCGGATGACGAAAACATCCTCGCTGCCGTCTCCTCCACCTGCCTGCTCGAACACGCGCTTCTCCTCAGCCCTGACCCGCTGCTCCGGCACGTCCGGGAGCGCGCTCTGCTTCCGGGCATGCCGGGCTGCCCGCTCCCCGGCTATCTTGCCCCATACCAGACATTCCGCCGTTGAGTTCGAGCCGAGACGATTCGCCCCGTGCAGGGACGTGCATGCGGTCTCGCCGGCGGCCCAAACACCCTCGACTGGAGTTGTGCCGTAGATGTCGCAGTCTATCCCGCCCATGCAGTAGTGCGCTGCCGGCCGAATGGGGATCGGCTGGCTAATGGGATCAATGAAGGCGAACTTGATAGCCACTTCCCGGATCAGGGGAAGCCTCTCGTTGATCTTGTCGGCGCCGAGGTGCCGGAGATCGATGTGCACATAGTCGAGCCCATCATCCCTGCTGAACCCGCGTCCTTCCTGAATCTCGGTCATCTCCGCCCGCGACACTATATCCCTGGGAGCTGTCTCCATCTTCGAAGGCGCATAGCGCTCCATGAAGCGCTCGTCCTTGCTGTTCTTGAGGTGGCCGCCTTCACCCCGTGCTCCCTCTGTAATCAGGATGCCCGAGGGAATGAGGCCGGTGGGGTGGAACTGTATGAACTCCATGTCCTTGAGCGGCATACCGGCACGATAGGCCATGGCCATGCCGTCGCCGGTGGCTGTAAGGGAGTAAGTCGTAAATGCGTACATACGACAGGCGCCACCCGTAGCTATGACGAGGGACTTCGCGCGTATGAAGAAGAACTCGCCGGTGGCCAGATCCCAGACTGTGACGCCCTGGAACACGCCGTTTTCGACGAATATGGCAGTAGCGTAGCATTCGTCGTATCGAGTGACGCGGGAGTACTTCTGCAGCGCGTCGTACAGCGTGTGCATCTCGAAGAAGCCGGTCTTGTCCTCGGCGAAGGTGGCACGATCGTAGCTGTGTCCGCCGAACGGCCTCTGGTTGATGGTCCCGTCCTGGCGGCGTGACCATGGTATGCCCCAGCGGTCCAGTTGGATGAGTTCCTTCGGTGACTCCTGCACGAACAGCCACACCACATTCTGGTCGGCCAGGAAATCGCTCCCCTTGATCGTGTCCCATGCGTGGAGTTCCAGGCTGTCTCCCTCTTCGGGGTGCAGGACCGCGGCGGTACCGCCCTCGGCGCAGACCGAATGTGAACGCATGAGTTGGACTCTCGATACGATGGCGATGTCCAGCTCGTCCCTGCTCACCCGGGCAGCCTCAACAGCCGCTCGCAGGCCCGCGATGCCTGACCCCAGAATCAACACGTCATGGGCGACGTCCATATCGGGTACTCTCCAATCCTGGCAATGTGCCGCTCTCCGCTAAAGGACTGCTTCCTTGTGGCGCGCGCTGTGGCACTGCATGTTCACCGCCACCGGCAGGCTGGCTATGTGGGCCGGGTAGGTCTCTACGTGTACGGCCAGCGACGTAATCCTGCCCCCAACGCCTCCCGGACCCACGCCGCTCCTGTTGATGAGCTCCAGTATGTCCTTCTCCAGCTCAGCAACCTCTACATCTGGAGAAGGATCGCCGACGTTGCGCAAGAGGGCCCTCTTCGCGAGAATCATAGCCTTCTCGGCCGTGCCGCCGATGCCGACACCCACTATAGTTGGAGGGCACGGGTTGCTGCCAGCTTCCTCTACGGCGTTGACGACGAAGTCCACCACGCCCTGGCGACCCTGGGCCGGCTTCAGTACCGAGAAGCGACTCATGTTCTCACTGCCTCCGCCCTTGGGTGCGACCGTGATCCTAAGCTTCTCGCCGGGAACCACCTCCGTGTGAATAATCGCCGGTGTGTTGTCCTTCGTGTTGACCCTGGCGGAGAATGGTTGACGGACCGCCGACTTCCTGAGGTAGCCTTCGGCGTATCCCTGCCGGACACCCTCGTTGACCGCCTCGACGATGTCACCGCCACTGACATGGACGTCCTGTCCTACCTCCAGGAAGACAACGGCGAGGCCGCAGTCCTGACAGAGCGGCATCTCCTCTCTGGCAGCGATATCGGCGTTCTGGATGATCTGGTCCAGTATCTGCTGCCCGACGGGAGACTCCTCCTGCTCGCGTGCGCGCTTCAGCGCGGCCAGCACATCGTCGCCGAGATAGTAGTTGGCCTCTTTGCACAGGCGGGCTACAGTGCTGGTGATGTCGTGCGCCTTGACTTCCTTCATGGCGTACCTGCTATATCTTCATTATCTCGTTCAGTTCCTTCACCGCCGCAGCCGACTTCTCGAGCGCCTCCTGCTCCTCAGGGGTCAGCTTGATCTCGATAACCTTCTCGACCCCGTTCTTACCCAGCTTGGCGGGCACGCCGACGAAGATGCCGCTGACGCCGTACTCGCCTTCGAGGCAAACGGCGCAGGGGAGGATCCGCTTCTTGTCCAGGACTATCGAATCCACCATCTGGACGACGCCGGCAGACGGCGCGTAGAATGCGCTCCCGGTCTTCAGCAGGCCGACAATCTCAGCGCCGCCCTTGACCGTCCTCTCAACTATCTGGTCGAGTCTGTCTTTCGGCAGCATCTCGCTCACGGGAATACCGCCGACCGTGGCCATTCTGGTCAGGGGGATCATCGTATCGCCGTGTCCTCCGAGCACGTAGGCAGCCACGTCTTCGACCGACACGTCCAGCTCGGCTGCAATGAACGTCCGGAATCTGGCAGTATCGAGAATGCCCGACATGCCCATGACCCTGTTGCGCGGAAACCCGCTTGTCTTCAGCGCGAGCTGCGCCATCGCATCCAGCGGGTTGGCAACTACGATTATGATGCAGTTTGGCGATTGTTTCACCAATTGCTCGGTGACACCCTGCACGATCTTCATATTGGTGAGCACCAGATCGTCGCGGCTCATTCCGGGCTTCCTTGGTACACCGGAAGTGATGACAGCTATGTCCGAGCCGGCCGTATCCTCGTACGAGTTCGTACCGGTCAGCTTCGAGTCGAATCCAACGACGGGGCCGCTCTGGAGGATGTCGAGCGCCTTGCCTTGTGGCATGCCTTCGATGATATCAACGAGCACCACGTCGGCGTAGCCGCGCTCGGCGAGTCTCTGCGCGCAGGTAGCACCAACGTTCCCGGCACCAACAACCGTGATCTTCTTCCGCATGGGCATGACCTCCTTAAGCTTATTGTGAACAGCCCTGGGGTTTGGGTCGGGAATGACACAGGGATGAGCGGACCGGGGCGGCCATGCACGAAAGGATCGAAGTCATCCTATTGACCTTTGATCACCTTCCCGCTTGCTGCTCTGACAGCGGCAGCAAGAGCACTCAATTTCCCGGACTATCCCTTGGAGATGACGGCGAGCACCTCGCCCTTCTTGACTGAGGCGCCGGCGGCGAAGTTGATGGACTTGACGACGCCGTCGGCCGGTGACGGTATCGCGTTCTCCATCTTCATGGCCTCCAGCATGACTACGATGTCGCCCGACTTGACCTTGTCGCCGACGTTGACCAGATACTTGATTACTGTTCCCGGCATTGGCACATTAAGAGCGACATCGCCCTCCGCGACGTCGGCCGATGGGGCCGGGGTCGGAGTGCTGGTCTGCGCCGGGGCCGCTGCCGGTTGCGGCTGCGGCGCTGCCTGCTGTGGCGCTGCAGGCAGCGCGACGGGTGCGCTCACGGTCGCTGCTCCGGTAGGCTCAACCTCGACCTTGTAGTACTCGTCCTCGACGAATACGTTGTAGGTCCTGATGCCGGGGCCCTTGGGTGGCGCAGCCTTCTCTTCCTTCTCGACCAGCTTGCCGGCCAGCGCCTTCTTGACAAGCTCGTCTTCCCGCTTGACCTCCTCGATGCTCTTGGGCTTGACCGAGTCCGGCACCGGCTCCAGGCCGTACTTCCAGCGGAGGAACCGCATGCCTGTCTGTGGATAGAGAGCGTAGACGAGGATGTCTCCGATGTCTTTCGCGACGTCTTTGGTCGCCTCCCTGGCTTTCTCCATCTCCGATTCCAGAGTATCGGCTGGTCGCACGGTTATCGGGGTCTCCCCCTTTTCGTAACCCTTCAGTACGGTCTTCTGCACCTCCGGGTCTATGGGGGCAGGCGGCCTGCCGTACAAGCCGTACACGTAGTCTTTGACCTGGCCCGAGACCATCTTGTACCTGCCGAATAGGACGTTCTGGACGGCCTGTGTGCCGACAATCTGGCTGGTGGGTGTCACCAGCGGTGGATATCCGAGTTCCTTGCGGACCTTCGGCAGCTCCTCGTGCACATCGTGGAGCTTGTCCAGCGCGTCAGCTTCCTTGAGCTGTGAAATCAGGTTGGATGTCATTCCACCTGGAATCTGGTGGCTCAACACGCCGGCGTCGATGATCGAGAACTTGCTGGTATCGAGGAAGGTCCTGTACTTGGGCGCGATGGATTCGAAGTGGTCGTCCAGCTTGAGGAGTGCCTGAAGGTCCAGACCGGTATCCCGCGGCGTGCCTTCGAGGGCCGCTACGATGGGCTCTATCGCGGGCTGCGAAGAGCGCAGCGCAAACGGGGCGAGGCAGGTGTCTATGATATCCACGCCCGCCTCCGCGGCCTTGAGGCAGGTCATGGAAGCCATGCCGCTCGTGTAGTGGTTATGCAACTCGACCGGTATGTTCAGCGCGGCCTTGAGAGCCTTGACCAGCTCGAAGGCATCGTAGGGCGAGAGCAGCCCCGCCATGTCCTTGATGCAGATGCTGTCGGCGCCCATATCCTGGAAGATGCGGGCTTTGTTTACATAATACTCGATGGTGTAGACCGGGCCGCCCAGCTTCCTCTCGGTCAAGGAGAAACTGAGACAGGCCTGGATGTGCTTGCCGCACTGCTTGATCTCGTCAAAGGAGGCCTTGACGTTTCGCTCGTCGTTCAGGGCGTCAAAGACCCTGAAGATATCGATACCCACCTCCGCTGCATGGTCCACGAAGGCCTTGACCACGTCGTCGGCATAGTTCCGATAGCCGACGAGGTTCTGTCCGCGGAGCAGCATTTGGAGGGGAGTGTTGGGCATGAGCCGCTTGAGTATGCGCACTCTCTCCCACGGGTCCTCGTTGAGGAATCGTGTGCAGACGTCGAAGGTCGCGCCACCCCAGACCTCCATTGAGTGGAAGCCCACCTTGTCCATTTCCGGCGCGATAGGCTCGAGGTCAGCTATGCGCATCCTCGTCGCGATGGACGACTGATGCGCGTCCCTGAATGTGGTATCGCATATCTTCAGAGGGTTCTTGCCCCTGGCACTTCCTCCTGCCTTCTTCGTAGTGGCTCCCGTATCCCCCTTGGTTGCCGACATGGCGTTGTGCCTCCTTTAAGTTGACATGGATGTGGACTTCGAGCGCACCGGGTTAGACCATCCTTCTCTGCCACATGGCCCGCATTCGCATGATCTCCTCGCGCCCCATGAGCGGCCAGAGGCTGCTCACCTGCGCGGGTCTCCGTCTCATGGCGGGCTTCCCGGTTGCGGCCTGCTCCTCCTCGACAAGGGCATTGACTGCGGCCAGGATTGCGGCCGTCACCTTTCGTCGGTCCTTCTCGGCTTTGGCGATTGTTGCTGTCATCATCTCGCCCCTGCAGCAATGCTAGACAGGTATGTTGCCGTGCTTCTTCGCCGGCCTGGTCTCCCTCTTGGTCGCAAGCATCTCAAACGCGGCAATGATCTTGGGGCGGGACTCGCTGGGCACGATCACCTCGTCCACCAGCCCCCGTGAAGCGGCGATGTATGGGTTGTAGAAGAGCTCGCGGTACTCGGTTATCTTCTCCCCCAGCTTCGCCTTCTTGTCCTCGGCCTCGGATATTTCTTTGCGATGGATGATCTTGGCGGCGCCTTCGGCGCCCATGACGGCTATCTCTGCCGTTGGCCATGCGAACACTATGTCGGCGCCGAGCTCCTTGGCGCACATGGCCAGGTAAGAACCACCGTAGGCCTTCCTGGTGATCATGGTGACCTTTGGCACTGTGGCCTCCGAGTAGCACCACAGCAGTTTGGCTCCGTGCCGGATGATCCCGCTCCATTCCTGGTCGGTGCCCGGAAGGTACCCCGGCACGTCGACCAGGGTGAGCAGCGATATGTTGAAAGCGTCGCAGAAGCGAATGAAGCGCGTGGCCTTGTCCGAAGCGTTGACGTCGAGACTGCCGGCCAGGAACATGGGTTGATTGGCTATGATGCCGACCACCCTGCCGTTCATGCGGGCGAAACAAATGACCATGTTCTCGGCGAAGAACTGGTGAGGCTCCATGAACGCGCCATCGTCCACAATCGACGCGATTACATCCTTGATATCGTAGCTCTGCCTTTCGCTGTCGGGCACGATCGAATCGAGCTTGGGCTCGGTGCGGTTGGGGTCATCAGTCGGATCGACCAGAGGAGGGTCCTCCATGTTGTTCGACGGCAGATAGCTCAGGAGTTCCTTGATGCGATCGATAGTGTGCTGGTCGTTCTCACAGGCGAAATGGGCGACTCCGCTCTTGGTGTTGTGCACAGTGGCTCCGCCGAGGCCCTCGAAATCGATATCCTCGCCGCTGACCGTCTTGATGACCTCCGGGCCTGTGATGAACATGTAGCTGGTTTTCTCGACCATGAAGATCCAGTCGGTCATTGCGGGGGAGTAGACTGCCCCGCCGGCGGTGGGTCCCATGATCGCCGATACCTGTGGGATTACCCCGGAAGCGCAGGCATTGCGGAAAAATATCCCCCCATAACCGGACAGCGCATCCACACCCTCCTGGATGCGGGCGCCCCCCGAATCGTTGAACCCGACTAACGGAACGCCCAGCTTGATAGCGAGATCCATAACTTTCCATATTTTCTTGGCGTGCATCTCGCCCAGTGTGCCGCCTCGCGACGTGAAGTCCTGAGAGTATGCGCACACCGGCCGTCCGTTTACTGTGCCGTAGCCGGTCACGACGCCTTCGCCGGCAATGACGGTATCCCGCATTCCAAAGTCCGAGCACCTGTGGCGAACGAACATGTCCAGTTCGCAGAAGCTGCCCGGATCGAAGAAGAGACCGAGCCTCTCTCTGGCGGTCATCTTGCCGGACTCGTGCTGCTTCTCTACCTGCTTCGCCCCTCCGAGGGCACGCTCCTTGTCTATCTTCTCTCTCAGTTCTTTGATTCGATCGTAAACGGTTGCCATCAGGTTTCTCCTTTCCTGGCCCGGACTTGGTCTTGCTGCTGTGCTCCTGTCGCGGCTAAGTGGGGGAGGATACCAGGACGGGTTGCCAGAGTTGGCCGGAGAATGCCGGATGAATGATCCCCAAGTGCCCCCCTGCACAATGCAAGTCGTCAGGTCCTGGCACGTCGGCGTCCGCTGCACCCGGCGACGTAAGGAGTCTATGGTGGTGGGGAATGCATTGACCGGTTGGGATGCTATCCGAAGTATGGGAGTGTAGGGGGTCTTGTTGTATGTGTGCTGGCTTAGCAATGCGGGCGAGAAGAAGCGCCTGGTGCGGTTTCAACGTACCTCTTCACCGTCGGCACTCGCCTGTCACAGCGAGGTTACCTGCGTTCAGTATGCCAGTTGTGGGTATTTTTGTCAAGTTCGGCTACACTCGGCCGCGCTTCAGGACGGCTCGTTGTCGGCGCGCTCTGGGAGAAGGATACATACCCCTCTAGCTCGCGGACGACCATGGTATCTTCGAGGAGGTATCTGCCTGTGATAGAATGTCCTGCGTAGTCGGGTGCCTGGACCCGAAGCGTGAGCGATGGACCAGTTCATCAGACCAATGGAGACAAGGGATATTCCTCAAGCCTCCGAGATAGAGAGGGAGGCATTCCCACCTCCCTGGCCGGCCACGAACTTCAAGCGCGACCTGTCCTCGAGTTCGCTGGCGAAGTACATTGTGGTCTGCAGAAGGGCGCAGCTCGACGAAGCTGTGCCGGAGACAGGCGAGGAGGAGCGCCAGCGTTCCCCGCGCCTGCTGTCGACCTCACTCACCAGTCTAATACGCCTGATGACCGGCCCGAAAGCGTTGTCTCCGGGCGACGACTACGTAGTGGGTTTCGCCGGGATGTGGTTCATGGTCGACGAAGCGCACCTCTCCAATATCGCTGTTCGCAATTCCTGTAGGCGGCAGGGTGTAGGGGAGCACCTGCTGATAGGGGTCATCGAGCAGGCTGTGCTGGAGGAAGCTCAGTTCGTTACGCTCGAGGTCAGGGCCTCAAACGAAGAGGCGAAGATGCTGTACCGGAAGTACGGCTTCGTCGAAGTAGGCGTGCGGCGCAACTACTACAGTGACAACAAGGAAGACGCGGTGCTAATGACCGCCCACGCCATCGGGTCTCGGGCCTACCTGGAGTTCTTCGAGAGGCTGAAGCGTGCACATGCCCGCAGGCTGTCTCGGACGGAGTAAGGACGCTTACACGCCGGTCCGACTTCATCCCGGCGTTTGTATCTCGACCATCCGGTCCATGTTGGAGAGGTCCCGAATCACGGTCACTGCCGAGTTGGGGAAGTATGCCCTCGCCAGAGCCTCAGCATCCCGACCCTGGTCATAGCCTATCTCGAAAACGATCGTGCCCTTGCCCAGCAGCTTGTCCCGCGCATGGGACAGCATCTGATCGATGACCCGAAGCCCATCCGGCCCCCCATCAAGGGCCATCGACGGCTCGTAGAGACGGGCCTCATCCGGCAGGTCCGGCATGTCCGCGCTCCTGACGTACGGCAGGTTGGCCACGATCAGCGACACCGGCTCGGGCACGGGTTCCATGAGATCGCCCAACAGGGGATTGACTCTCTCAGCGACGCCGTGCCTTTCGCAATTCGCTCGGGCCACCGGGAGGACATGCTCCGAGATGTCGGTGGCATGAATCCGCGCGTGGGGCATGTTCGCTGCGATGGTGATAGCGATGGCTCCGCAACCCGTTCCGATGTCGGCCACAGGGACAGAGAGCTGAGGAAGCCGGGCCAGGTGTTGGAGGGCTCTCTCGACCAGGAGCTCTGTCTCGGGCCGTGGGACCATTACGGCCGGACTCACCTCGAGATCGAATAAGTAGAATTCCCTTCGCCCCGTTATGTAGGAACAAGGCTCACGACCCAGGCGCCGGCTCACCAGACTCTGGTAGGCTCGGAGTTCGGCTTCATCAAGCTGCCTGTCGAGGTTCAGCAGAAGGGATGTGCGGTCTATTGAGAGAAGGTGTCTGGCGAGCACGTCGGCGTCCAGACGAGGGTTCTCGATGCCTCCAGAACTGAGGGTGGAAGCAGCCTCATGCAATGCTTCACGCAGGGCTATCCCACGCTGGCCTCCAGCCTCTTGGCCTGGTCCGCACCGGCCACGGCGTCGATCAGCTCATCGAGGTCACCTTCCATCAGACGCTCGAGGTTGTGCATGGTGAGGCCGATGCGGTGGTCAGTCACCCGGCCCTGCGGGTAGTTGTAAGTGCGTATCTTCTCCGATCTCTCTCCCGTTCCGACCTGGAGACGCCGCGTGTCAGTGAGTTCCTGGTACTGGCGCTGAAGCTCCTCATCCAGGAGCCTGGCGCGCAGCACGGCCATCGCCTTGGCCCTGTTCTTGATCTGAGACCGATCATCCTGGCAGGTGGCTACAATGCCGGTAGGCAGGTGTGTAACTCTGACCGCGGAGTCGGTCTTGTTGACGTGCTGTCCGCCGGCCCCGCTCGAGCGAAAGGTGTCTATCCGCAGGTCGGTCGGATCGACAGTCACGTCCACCTCTTCCGCCTCCGGCAGCACTGCGACCGTGGCCGTGGAGGTATGTATGCGTCCCGAAGACTCGGTGACCGGTACGCGCTGTACCCGGTGCACGCCGCTCTCGTACTTCATCCTTCCGAAGACTTTCTTGCCCCGCATCTGAAAGACGATCTCCTTGAACCCCCCGACGCCGGTCTCGTTGCTGCTCATGACCTCGGTCTCCCAGCCCTTGTGCTGCGCATACCTGGTGTACATGCGAAAGAGGTCCGCTGCAAAGAGCCCCGCCTCGTCGCCCCCCGCTCCCGCGCGTATCTCCATGATCGCGTCCTTGGCATCAGTGGGGTCCCGGGGCAGCAGCCCGACCTTGAGCCGTTGCAGCAATTCGTCTCGCTTCTTCTCCAGGGTCTGAATCTCCTCCGAGGCCAGATCGGCCATCTCCTGGTCGAGACCGTGATGGAGCATGTCCTGTGTTTCCTCCAAGCTCAGCACCGTAACCTTGTACGCCCTGTATGCGGTAACCAGGTCCTCAATAGATGCACGTTCCCTGGCCAGCTCCTGCAGGCGGTCGTAGTCAGAAGCTACGTCAGGCCTGGACATGAGTTCTGTCAGTTCCTCGTATCTGCGTTCAATTGAGTCTAATCGCTCGAACATCTCGGTTCACCAGTGGAAATCGGCAGCCAAGAGCGATTATAGCATAGAGGAAGGCTGAAGGGGTCGGGCTACTCCCGGTTGTCCTGCGCGCTGAGCAACTCATCCGCGCTCAGACCGGCAAGGGATTCGAGATGGAAGGGCTTCACAACCTGGAGCCCGGTGCTCATATCCCTCACCACTACCGTGCGGTTGCGCACCTCATCCTCGCCGATTATGACAGCCCACTTCGAACCGGCGGCGTCCGCTCTCTTGAGTTGTGACTTGAGGCTGCGTTCGCCGGCGATACCGAGTGTGCTTCTCCCGCTGTCTCGGAGGAAGGCGGCTAGCCTCAGGGCGACGGTCTTGGCCTCCTCTCCAAGATATGCTATGAAGACTTCGGGGCAGGCAGGCTCCGGTACCTCCACTCGCTGCTTCTGCAGATTCATTATGAGGCGCTCGATCCCTGTGCCGAATCCCACGGCGGGTGTGGGCCTGCCGCCCAGCTCTTCGATGAGGCCGTCGTATCTGCCTCCGCCCGCTATTGCCGCCTGGGAGCCGGATTCTCCTTCCGGGGTCAGTTCGAAGACCGTCCTGTCGTAGTAGTCGAGGCCGCGCACCAGTCTGTGGCGCAGGCTGAAGGGTAGGCCCAGTACGTTCAAGTACGACTTCAGCCTCTCGAAGTGATCTGCGCAGTCGCGGCACAGTGAGTCCGCAGACCTCGGTGCCTTGTCCGCAATCAGCGTGCACTGCTCGTTCTTGCAGTCCAGCAGTCGAAGTGTATTGGTCTCAAGCCGCCGCTTGCAGTCGGCGCACAGCCTGTCTCGCTGCTGCCCGTAGTATGACCTGAGGGCATCGAGGTACGGTTGTCTGCACCCCTTGCAGCCAATGCTGTTCAGGTACAATGCCAGACCGGTCAGTCCAAGGCTGGAGCACACTCTCCAGGACAGGTCTATGACGTCGGCGTCCAGCGCCGGATCGGCATCGCCTATTGCCTCCGCGCCGAACTGGTGGTGCTCTCTGAGGCGTCCCGCCTGTGGTCGCTCGTGCCTGAAAATGGATGCCAGGTAGTAGAGGCGGACCGGCTGGCTGAGGGTGTGCATCCCGTGCTCGATATAGGCGCGACAGACAGGGGCAGTGCCCTCGGGCCTCAGAGTCATGTCGTCGCGGCTGCGGTCCCGGAAGCTGTACATCTCCTTCTCGACGATGTCCGTGCCCGTGCCGATGCTTCTGGTGAACAGGCCGGAGTCTTCAAAGGTAGGCGTGTCTATGCGCTGGTATCCGTGCAGCGAGCAGATGTTGGCTGCCCTGTGCCTGATATAGGCCCAGTACGGTTGCTCTTGCGGGAGGACGTCTCGCGTACCGCGCGGCGCTCGATACAAGTTGGCTGATCTCCGCTGTGCCTTCAAGTACGTCTTGCAGGATACAGTATCGACCGGGGGTTGTAAAGCTGAGTCGTCGCGCACGGTACAATCTACTCATTGCGCGCCATCCCTCCCGTGCAATATACTCTAGGTGCAGCCCCCGATAGCGAGGGTCCAATGGAAGCACGGACACTCGACGCCAAACCGCTTTTCGATCGCATATCCGAGTACCTTCCTCCGGATAAGGTTCCACTTGTGGAAAAGGCCTTCCAGTACGCTCAGGAGGCTCATGGAGGACAGTACCGCAAGTCGGGCGACCCGTACATAACTCACCCCATCGAGACGGCCATGGTGGTAGCGGAGCTTCAGATGGACGAGGTCTCGCTCGCCGCCGCCCTTCTACACGACGTGCCCGAGGACTGCGGCGTGTCGTTTGAAGAGATCGAGGAGCTCTTCGGCACGGACGTCAGGCGGCTGGTCGAGGGCATGACGAGACTGGACAAGATATCGACGCAGGTGCAGTCCGCCGAGCTGGACAGACTGGTTGGCAGCGAAGCTCAAATGGAGAGCCTGCGAAAGATGTTCGTCGCTGCCGCGGAGGATATCCG
The DNA here is from genome assembly GCA_964574685.1 of uncultured Dehalococcoidia bacterium. Classification (GTDB taxonomy): domain Bacteria; phylum Chloroflexota; class Dehalococcoidia; order SZUA-161; family SZUA-161; genus CAZGDV01. The sequence goes on along the minus strand of CAZNOI010000006.1, from coordinate 21,183 downwards.
GGTCGTAATAGTGAAGCTGGCGGACAGGCTGCACAACATGCGTACTCTGAGAGCACTGTCACCCGAGAAGCAGCGGAAGATAGCCCAGGAGACGATGGAGATATACGCGCCGCTGGCCCATCGCCTCGGAATATGGCAGATCAAGTGGCAGCTCGAAGACCTTGCCTTCCGTCACCTGCAGCCCGATACGTACCACGACATCGCGAAGATGATCGCCCAGCGGAGGGTCACCAGGGAACGCTACATAGCCCGCGTGACCCGCATTCTCCGCGAAGAGTTGGAGAAGACGGGTATCAAGGCCGAGGTCACCGGCAGGCCCAAGAGCATTCGCAGCGTCTACAAGAAGATCGAGAAGTATTCGGCCCAGGGGAAGGAGTTCCGCGACATCCACGACCTGCTCGCCCTTAGAGTGCTGGTCAACACGGTGCCTGACTGCTACACGGTGCTGGGCGTGGTGCACAGCCTGTGGCACCCGATTCCCGGTTCGTTCGATGACTTCATAGCCAATCCCAAGGAGAACATGTACCAGGGCCTGCACACCACTGTGATGTGCCTGGAGGGGCGACCCCTCGAAGTGCAGATAAGGACGTACCGCATGCACCGCATCGCGGAATACGGCGTGGCGGCGCACTGGAAGTATAAGGAAGGCAGCCGGAAGGATGTCGGCTTCGAGGAGAAGATAAACTGGCTCCGGCAGTTGATGGAGTGGCAGCGCGAGCTGAGTGGGACCGCCTTCATCGAGTCCATCAAGACCGACATCTTTCAGGACCAGGTCTTCGCCTATACTCCCAAGGGCGAGATCAAGGAGTTGCCTCGTGGTGCAACGCCGCTCGATTTCGCGTACAGGATTCACACAGACCTCGGACACAGGTGCGTAGGCGCCAAGGTAAACGGCCGGATGGTGCCTCTCGACTATCAGCTCAAGAACGGTGATACGGTAGAGATCCTCTCCACCAAGACGGACCGCGGGCCGAGCCTGGACTGGCTGAACACGAATCTGGGATACGTCAAGACGCAGCACGCCAGGGAGAAGATACGACAGTGGTTCCGCAAGCAGGAGCGTGCCGAGAACCTTGAGCGTGGCCGTCTGACACTGGAGAAGGAATTGCGCCGTCTCGGTGTGCCGTTTGCGGACCGGGAGCGGATTGCCAAGACCTTCAAGTATGATTCGGTCGATGACTTCATGACCGCCATCGGGTGCGGGGATGTGAGCCCGCATCTGATTGCGATGAAGCTCACCGCAACTGAGGACCGCTCTCAGCAGACTCTGCCCCAGATATCCACGCCGAAGAAGAGCACCAGGACCTCGGCCGTGGATGTGCTGGGTGCGGGCGACCTGCTCACGCACATAGCGCCGTGCTGCCAGCCGGTCCCCGGCGATGACATCATCGGTTTCGTGACCAGGACGAAGGGCGTGACTGTCCATCGCAGTGATTGCCCCAACATCCTCAACGAAGACGAGAAGGAAAGGCTCGTGAAGGTATCCTGGGGCAAGACCACCCTTTCCTTCCCCGTCACCATCCGCGTCGAGGCCTGGGACAGGGTAGGACTTCTCCGGGATATCAGCGGGCTGGTCTCCGATGAGAAGCTGAACATCACATCGGCCTCGTTTGAGGAGCAGGGCGACGATTCGCTGGCCATCTATCTTACGCTGGACGTGACCAATATCGGGCAGCTCGGCCGCGTCTTCGCCAAGCTCGAAGGTGTGCGGGGCGTGACAAATGTCAACCGCATCTCCGAGGCGAAGCGCGACGGCTAGGTCGGGGTCCGGAACCTTGGTGGAGAAGAACAGCTTCGCCGAGCCCTTGAAGGCTCTTCCCTCAAGCTCCGGCGTCTATCTCTTCAAGGACTCGTCGGGCAAGGTCCTCTACGTAGGCAAGGCCGTCAACCTGCGGAATCGCGTGAGGTCTTACTTCGCGCCGTCCCAGGGTCTGACGCCCAAGCTGAGGCGGATGATGGAGGCGGCGGCAGACCTTGACTTCATCGTTACGGATTCCGAACTCGAAGCCATAATCCTCGAATCCAACCTCATCAAGAAGTACCGGCCTCACTTCAACGTAAGGCTCAAGGATGACAAGAGCTACCCATACATCAAGGTTACTCTGAATGAGGAGTGGCCTCGCGTGTTTCTCACAAGACGGTTCGAGGATGACGGCGGGCGATACTTCGGGCCCTTCCCGAACGCCGCGTCGGTCAGGAGCACGCTGGAACTGCTCAAGGGCCTATTCCCTTACTGCTCGCCCAGGTCCCCGATCACCGGCAGGCGGCCTCGTCCTTGCTTCGATTACTACATAGGACGATGCGCCGGGGCCTGCAGCGGTGAGATATCGCGCGAGGAGTATCGTGCAATTGTCGATCAGGTCATACTCTTTCTGGAAGGGAAACATGATGCCGTGCTGCGGGACCTCAAGAAGGAAATGGAGCGGGCCGCCGCAAACATGGCCTACGAGAAGGCTGCCGCTCTGCGGGACAGAATCGACGCCGTGAAGCAAGTGACGGAGAGCCAGAAGATGGTGTCGGTGCGCAGAGAGGACAGGGACCTGATCGCAGTCGCGAGGGAGCGCAACGAGGCCTGTGCTCAGGTGTTCTTCATACGCGGAGGCCGCCTTGTCGGCACGGAGCACTTCATACTCGAGGGGGCCCAGGACGAGGAATCGGCCAAGGTCACCGGCAGCTTCATCTCGCAGTTCTACGCCGCTGCGGGGGATGTACCGCCCGAGGTGCTGGTAGCTGAGTGCCCGGAGGACGCCGAAGCACTGCAATCGTGGCTGAGCAGCAAGCGCGGCAAGCGGGTCAGGCTCGTCTCGCCCCGGCGGGGGCGAAATCGCATCCTGGTGGACATGGTTGTCAAGAACGCAGTGGAAGTCCTGGAGCAGCGGCACGCCAAATGGCTGGCTGACAGCGGCAAGACCGCTGCAGCGATGACCGAGCTTCAGGAGAGGCTGGCCTTGCCGGGACTTCCCAATCGCATAGAGTGCTACGACATCTCGAACATTCGGGGCACCTCCGCCGTGGGCAGCATGGTGGTATTTGAGGCCGGAAGGCCCAGACCACCTCACTATCGCCGCTTCCAGATCAAGGGGGTCGAGGGCATAGATGATTACGCCATGATGCGGGAAGTGCTCCGGAGGCGGTTCAAGCGTTTCGGGGAGAATGACGGCAGCTCGTGGGCAACAGCGCCGGACCTGGTGCTCATCGACGGCGGCAGAGGTCATCTGACTGCCGCGTTGCAGGTCCTCCGGGATTCGGACGCCGATTCCGTTCCAGTGGCTTCTATCGCCAAGGAGAACGAGGGTATTTTCCTTCCGGGCCGAGCCGAGCCCGTACGTCTACCGAAGGATTCGCAGGCGCTGTACCTGGTACAGCGTGTCCGCGACGCGGCGCACCGGTTCGCTGTCTCATACCATCAGAGGGTGAGGCGCAAGGCCGCGGTCTCCTCCGCCCTCGATATCCCAGGCATAGGTCCCAAGAGACGGAAGGCGCTGCTCAAGCATTTCGGCTCGGTACGCAGAATCCGGGACGCCTCCATGGAAGAGATCTCTTCCGTTCCCGGCATGACGCGGCCTCTGGCGAAGAGGGTCAAGGAATACCTGTAGCCGAGCTCTTCCCCCGCAATTGCCGCGACGACTCAGGACCGCTTGACAACTGCGCGCATGCTGGGGCAAGCTTAACCAGCCACAGACAGGTACACCGGGGCTGACCAATGCACGAACACGCCACCGAGCGGACAATCAGGGTCACCATCCTGGGGATGTTGGTCAACCTCCTCCTGGCAGGACTCAAGCTCGGGGTGGGACTGGTCGTTGGCTCGGTGGCCCTGCTCGCGGATGCCGTACACTCCTTGTCCGACCTCTCGACGGACATCGTGGTGATAGTGGGGGCGAAGCTCGGCGCGAAGCCTGCCGACGAGTGCCACCCATACGGCCATGGGAAGTACGAGACCCTGGCTGCATTCTTCATCGGTGTTGTGCTGGTCGGCGCTGGTTTCTATCTGGCGTGGCAGGCCGGCAACTCTCTATACCGGCAGGAGCAGAGCTTCCCGGGAGCAGGCGTCATAGTCGTGGCCGCAGCCTCCATCTTCGCCAAGGAAGCCGTCTACCAGTTCACGAAGCGGGTTGCCCGCCGGCTCAAGAGCGCGTCTCTGCACGTGAATGCGTGGCATCACCGGTCGGACGCTCTTTCATCGGTGGCGGTGCTGTTCGGAGCTATAGCGGCTCAGGCCGGATGGGGCTACGGCGATCAGGCGGCGGCGATCGTTGTGGGACTCATGGTAAGCGGCGTGGGCCTGAAGGCAATCTGGGACATACTGGTGGAGCTGTCGGAAGGCTCGGTCTCCGACGAGGAGCAGACTGCAATAGTGAGCGCGATAGAAAGGGTGCCCGGTGTCAGGAACTGGCACAGGCTTAGAACGCGCCTCGTCGGAAGAGAGGTCTTCATGGACGTGCACGTGCGTGTCGACCCGGCGTTGTCCGTCTCGGAAGGGCACAACATCTGCTCAGCAATCGAGAGGAGCATCGTCGATACGACCGAACGGCCGATCAACGTGGTCGTGCACTGCGAGCCAAACCAGCCATCAGAGGACGATAGTGACGGGGAAGCCTGCGTTGACTGAGATGAGGCTTCTATCATGGAACACCAACGGGATACGTGCGGCCTACAGGAAGGGGCTTCTCTCCTGGTTGCATCAGGAGTCCCCTGACGTCCTCTGCCTGCAGGAGACCAAGGCCGCGCCCGAGCAGCTACCTGCGCAGCTCCGCGACCCCGAGAGTTATCATGCCTACTGGAGCTATCCCGAGAGCACGAAGGGCTATGCGGGGGTGGCGACTCTCTCCAGGCAGGAACCGCTGGAAGTGCGCCGGGGTTTCAATGCTGCCAGGTTCGACGCGGAGGCGCGGGTCCTGGTGACGGAGCACCCCGGCTTCACACTGTTCAACGTCTACTTCCCCAACGGGAAGAAGAACGAGGAAAGGCTTCAGTACAAGCTTGATTTCTACGATGCCTTTCTGGAGCATCTCAATAAGCTGAGAGCCGGGGGAGGCAGTCTGGTCATATGCGGGGACTACAACACGGCTCACAGGGAGATCGACATCGCCAGGCCGAAGGAGAACGAGAAGGTGTCCGGCTTCCTCCCCATTGAACGCGAGTGGATGGACAGGCTGGTCGAGCACGGCTACGTTGACACCTTCCGCCATTTCCACAGCGAGCCCAATCAGTACACCTGGTGGGATGTGAAGACCAGGGCGCGCGAGCGGAACGTCGGCTGGCGGATCGACTACTTCTTTGTCTCGGATAACCTGTTGCCAGCCGTCAGGGACGCCTTCGTCATGTCCGAGGTAACCGGCTCTGACCACTGCCCAATCGGCATCGTGATGGAGGTGCGCTAGCCCGTCTCCATATCCCCCGCCGCCTCGTCGACCCGTCCCAGCGCCAGCAACGCCAGCCCTCGATTGATCCGTGCCGTCGTGTGGTTGGGGTTCAGGATGAGGGCCCTGGTGTAGGCGCCCACCGCTTCATCCAGCCTGCCCTCCTCGTGCATTTCCCGGCCTGCGCTGTGGTAGATGTCCCCAACGAGTTCGGCATCGCCCCACATGATCCTGCCCGGATTGCCCAGGTGGCCTTCGTAGCCGAAGCCGTGCGGGAAGACGTGCTCTACATCCGTTTCGCGTCCCCCTGCTCGCAGCAGGCTCAGGACATGAGGCCCGTGGCCGAAGGCGTTCTCCAGATGTATGGCTTCGACGGTCAGACCCAGCCTCTGCGCCAGCACGTTGTACAGGACGGTCAGGCCGAGGCAGTTGCCGACAGCAGAGGTGGTGGGGCTCAACTGCGAGTCTATCACCCGGTCGAGCCGGAAGCTGCCTCTCGGCATGTACCGGCTCGGCTTCTCCTGCCACAGCCATTCGAAGAGCCGTCGGCAGGTGCTCGGCTTGTCCTCGTCACCTCTTGCCGGCAGAAACCGCTCGACAAGGGCATCGAGCTTTGTCTCGTATTCGCGAACGGCCTCCGTGGTCGAGACGCCGGAGGCCGCCAGTGCTTCGGCGCAAAGCTCGATCCCGCATCCGGAGGGTATGCCGTTCTCAACCGGGTCCATAGCGCAGTCCGTCGTTGCCTCTATTCCCCGTCCCTATCGTAATCATGCTGATTTACACAGCGCAACCCTGCTGATATCATAGACCGTCGCGGAGACAGGCCCCTGTGAACGTTGCCGACAGGATCAAGGAACAGCTCCAGCCCGAACTCCTGGACGCTGTCGCACTGGCCGGGCGCCTGGCGGCCGACCGGAGACAGAACCTGTACCTCGTCGGCGGCATAGTCAGGGATGCCCTTCTCGGCCGGGCCAATCTCGATGTCGATCTGGTCGTCGAGGGAAGCGCGCCCGCCCTGGCCCGACAGTTGGCCAAGTTCGGCGAATGGCACGTCGTCACCCACCCGAGGTTTGGCACCGCTACGCTCAGGCACGACGATATCGCCATAGACATCGTATCCGCAAGGTCTGAGACCTACGAGCAGCCCGGCGCGCTGCCCGCCGTCGCGCCCGGAACGGTCGAGGATGATTTGTACAGACGCGACTTCTCCATCAACGCCATGGCGGTGCGTGTCGATCCCGCTCGTTTCGGTGAACTCGTTGACCCGTATGGGGGGAGGCTGGACCTCGAGCGCGGGATACTTCGCGTGCTGCACGACGATAGCTTCAGGGACGACGCAACACGGATATGGCGTGCCCTCAGATATGAGCAGCGGCTCGGCTTCAGATTAGACTCCGGCACGAACGACCTGCTGCATCGCGACGTCGGAATGCTGGACACGATAAGCGGTGACAGGTTGAGGCATGAAGTGGAGCGTACGCTCGATGAGCACAAGCCGGAGAGGACGGTCTATCGGGCCGGTCAGGTCGGGGCACTGCAACGCCTGGCCGGAGGACTGGACGGCAACGGCTGGCTCGCGGAGCGTTTCGAGCTGGCCCGGCAGGGAAGCCCCGCTAGGAGGCCCGAGAATGCCATCTACCTTGCTCTTCTGGTCTGGCGCGCGGGCGCACAGACCATAGCCCATCTCATATCCAGGTTGAACTTCGCCGCCGAGACAGCACGGATCCTGCGGGACATCCCCGGAGTGAAGCGGGCCGTGGAAGCGCTGGAAGAACGGAAGCATCTGCCCAGCGAGATCAGTTCTCTGCTCGACCATCACAAGCCGACTGCGGTATACGTGGCGTCTCTGGCAACAGATTCGGTATCAGCCTGGCAGCAGATAGACCTCTATCTCAGTACACTTCGTTTCGTAGTTCCTTCTCTGAGCGGGGACGACCTGAAGGAGATGGGCGTTCCGGCCGGTAGGAGGATAGGGATGATGCTGCGCTCTCTCAGGGCCGCCAGGCTCGACGGGACAGCAACAACCAGAGACGAGGAAACCGAGCTGGTGCGCCGCTGGCTGGACGGGGCGGCCTGACATGCTGGACAGGGTCTCGCTCTGTCACATCTGCGGTGAGGCTGTGGACCCCCGCTACTCCGTGGATTGCACTATCTGTGGCAGGCCGTTCCACATACAGACTACTGAGAGCCCTCGACGCAACTGCGGCTCGATCTGGACAAGGCCGGACGCTTGCGCACTCGCCTTTGTGTGCGACTTGTGCCTGGACCAGGGCTCTCCCGCTGGAAGCACGAACCCTGCCGACTGAGCTACTTCTCCCATGAAGCCAGGCGGTCCAGCACGGCCGCTATGTGCTTCGCGCCCAGCACGAAATCGGCCAGTCGTATGTGCTCGTTGGGGGCATGAGGGCCGGAGCCGGGATACATGACGCCTATCAGCACGGTCGGCAGGCCGAGGGTGTCGGTGAAAGAGTACATTGGGCCGCTGCCTGCCATGGAAGGAACGACAGCCGGGTCCACCCCGTAGACCTCTCTCGCCGCGTCACAGACCAGGGAGACGAACGGGGAATTCGGCGATGTACGCGCGGGGTTCTCGCCCTCTATCCCGGCGGCTATGGTGATGTCGCCGAAGCCTCTATCGTCGAGGTGCCGCCTCAGTCGGGACAGTATGTCCTCCGGCCTCTGGTTCGGCACGAGACGGAAGTCAAGTTTCGCCTTCGCCACCGAGGGAAGCACGGTCTTGGAGCCCGCCCCGGTATATCCCGAGTCCAGCCCGCAGATGCTGCAACTCGGTTCCAGGAGGTGGCGTACCCTGTAGTCGAAGCCGCTCACACCTCGGACGAACCCGTCCAGTGCCAGGCTGCGCCTGGTCTCCTCGTCGTCGCGCGGCAAAGCGCGTATGGCGTCCAGCTCGGCATCGTTCGGCGGCACCACAGCATCGTTGAACCCATCTATGAGTATGTTCTCATCCGCATCCTTGATGGACGCCAGCGCCCAGACGAGTCTCCATGCCGGGTTGGGCACTACGGCCCCGAGAGAGGAGTGAAGGTCCACCGAAGCGCCGCGAGCCTCCAGTTGCACGTAGAGGATGCCCTTGACCCCGAGGCTGACCTGCGGCTGGTCCTTCCAGTTGACACCGCCGCACTCCCAGATGCAGGCGTCGGCCCGGAGTAGCTCTGTGTTTCGGTCAACAAAGGCGGCTATGTTTGGACTTCCGACCTCCTCCTCTCCCTCGATGATGAACTTGATGGTGGCGGGTAGCTCGCCTCGTACTTTTGTCAGGGCCTCGATGGCGAGGAGTCGCGCGACTATGTCCCCCTTGTCGTCGGAGACGCCCCTGGCGCGAAGGGTGCCCTCCACCACGGTTGGCTCGAACGGAGGGGTCTTCCACTCATCGAGGGGCTCCGGTGGTTGTACGTCATAGTGGTTGTAGAAGAGAAGGGTTCGCGGCGACCGACCGGCCAGTTCGCCGTACACAAGGGGGTAGCCGTTGTTGGTACCTGAAATGACCCTGGTCTGAATACCACGCTTCCGAAGCAGTCTCTCCACAATCGGAACGATATCCGACATTCCTGTATCCTGCGCGCTGATGCTCGGCTGGCGGCAGAAGTCCTTAAGGTCCTCAAGGGCTTCGCTCCAGTGGCTGTCTATGTAGTCGTAGACGTCCTTCATGCGTGCTCCTTGGTGTTCGAACTCGCCGCCACCGTGCTATGTCTCTGCATGAAGCCAGCTCTCGACAGCGCCCGGCAGGTCTCTGGAGGGACCCCTGAGTACTGTGCACTGCGGTATGGAGTCGAGGAAGACCGCACCGTATCTCTTGCTCTGGATCCGGCGGTCCAGGATGATGACGACTCCCCGGTCTCGCTGACTCCGTATCAGTCTGCCGAAGCCCTGCTTGAAGCGAATGATTGCCTGTGGTATGGCGTACTGGTTGAACGGGTCGTCCAGCAGCTCGGATCGGGCTGCAAACGTGGGCTCCGTGGGGACGTTGAATGGCAGACGGGCGATTACGAGGACCGTCAGGGCGTCGCCGACGATATCGACGCCTTCCCAGAAGCTGGCAGTGCCGAGCAGCACCGTTCTCGGGTTCTCCTTGAAGGCCGCGATGAGCTTCTTCGGCGAGCCGTCGACGCCCTGGCCGAGGACAAGTATGCCCTCTCTCTCCAGTGGTTCCCGTATTCCCGCCTGAGTCTGCCTGATGGCAGCATGTGACGTGAAGAGGACGAGGGTTCTGCCCTCGGCCGTGCGGCACACGGGTACCAGGGCCGCATTCACAGCCGGCTGGTACTGCGGGCTGCCCGGGTCTGGTACGTCATTGGGCAGGTACACCAGAGTCGAGTTCTGATAGTCAAATGGGGAGTCTATCGTGAGCGTACGGGCACCGTCTGCCCCCAGGCGCTCCTTCATGTAGCGGAAGCTGCCTTCGCTTGTCATTGTCGCGCTGGTCATCACTACCGCGCTCCTCGCCGAGAAGAGCGAATCGTCCAGGAAACGCCTGACTTCGAGCGGGGCGTGGTTGAGTGCGACTGTACTGCTCTGCACGTTCAACGTGACCCAGCAGATGCCATCCGGATCGGACTCTCCGAGAATGCGCTCCAACTGGTCTCTCAGTTCATCAGTATGGGTGACGAGCGAGGCAGTCTCGACTGCCAGGGACTCCACCTGGTCACGATCGATCTCCTCAGCATCCTGAAGGGCCAGGTACAGGTCATCCAGACCGGCCGAGACCTCTTTTAGCAAACCGCTGAGCTCGTCCCAGGTGGTCTCGATCCGAGACCAACCCGGGTCTCTGCGGTGTTCCCAGGTGATGCGCAGCGAGCGCTGGTAGTCGCCTCTGTCGGTCATCCGTGCCTCGGCGAAGGCCTTCACCTCTTCGAAGAGTCGGTTCGCTCCGTCGTTCGCCCTTTCGACCGAAGTCTCCACCAGTCGGCTCAAGTCCGCCAGCCGGTGCCTGCCGCCACTGGGAAGCCTGGTCGACCGGGCAAGGTCGGACACCGCGACGAGTATGCCGCAGCCTCTGCCGCTCTTCGTCTGCCGCTTGAACCGTCCCAGGTGTTCGATCAAGTCACGCTGGCTGACGCGGTAGCCCAACTGGTTCGTGGCCTCATCTTCGAGGCGGTGCGCTTCGTCTATGATCACATGGTCATGGGGCGGCAGTATCTCCGTGCCGGCAGCCAGGTCCGAGAGCAGCAACGCATGGTTGACGACGACCAGATGAGCATCCGCCGCCGACCTCCTTGCCTTCTGCAGGAAACAGGTGCCGTTAAGCTTGTGCGGGCACTTGCCCTCGATGGTCTCGTCATATGCTGCACATATCCGTTTCCATCCGGAGGATTCGCCGGACGTGAGATTGAGTTCCGCGCGGTCGCCCGTTGCCGTCGATTCGAGCCAGATGGTCACTCGAGCAATCAGTTTCGCTTCCTCCAGGCTGAGGTTGTCGCTCTGGCGAAGTGCCTGGTACTTTCTCATGCAGAGGTAGTTTGTCCTGCCCTTCAGTTGGACTACCTTGAGCCTCTCAGCAGTCCGCTCGCTGATCAGGCTGAGGGCGTGCTTGGCGTCCGGTATGTCCTTTCCGATCAACTGCTCCTGGAGGTTGATGGTATTGGTGGAGATGATGACCGGGGAGCCGTTGGTGAGAGAGTAGACAATGGACGGGAGCAGGTATGCTATGGACTTGCCGATGCCGGTGCCGGCCTCGACTGCAAGCTGTCCTCCTTCCCTTAGGACGCGGTCTACTTCCCGGGCCATGAGCACCTGTCCCGGCCTGTGCTCGTAGTCCGGCAAGGTTGAGGCCAGAGGACCCTCCGGCTCAAGGAGTGACCATGGATCGCCGGATTCTATCGCAACAGCTTCCGGACGGCCGGAAGAGCCGCCTTCTCTTCGAGTTTCGGACTGCGGTGAAGTCGAGGCAGCACGGCCCGTTGTCATGCTGTTCCGGAGCGCATCCACGAACAGGTCTTCGAGTGCCCAGCCGGTCGCGCGCGCCAGGAGCACCACTGTCTCCAGCGTGTGTACCGGCAGCCGCCTCGCCGCATCGAGGAGATGCAGGAATAGGTCTTTCGCGGCGATTGCGTCTTGCAGGGCACGATGACTGGGCAACGCCAGGTCCAGCGATTCGGTAAGGGTGGCCAGGCTGTAGTCTCGCTGCTGGTGCAGCAGCAACGTGGCCAGCTCGTAGGTGTCGTAGGTTCTGTTGGGCAGGACGAAATGCCTCCGCTCCAGGAAGTCGAGATCGAACTGTATGTTGTGGCCTATGATTGGGCTGTCACCTACGAAATCCCTCAGACGGACGGCCACTTCGTCGAAGGACGGAGCACTGTCAATGTCTGTCTGGCAGATGCCGCACAGCCTTTCCACCCTGTACGGCAGCGGGCAGCGCGGGTTGACCAGAGACTCGAACGTATCCATGACGCCGTTGCCGTTGAACCTGACTGCGGCCAGTTCGATGATGGCATCGGCGTCGGCGTCGAGGCCGGTCGTCTCGAGGTCCAGAGATATATATGCCTGACTCACAGAATCCTTCACCCTCGTGCAGGAAGGCGGCTACCGGGCGTATTGTAGCTGGGCGGCCCTCCGGAGGTCAACTGAGCCGGCCTGCTAGCGCCACTCGCCGAGCAGGGGAAGCAGCCAGCCGAAGATGCCTGCGAAGGCCAGGGCAACCAGAAGACTGGTCCCCGAGAAGTCGCGCTTGAGGACGAATGACAGGATCGCGGCCAGTACGCCTATACAGAGCGCTATGATTGTGACGAGCAGGTTGCCGCTTCCCAGGCCGCCATCCGGAGCCGCGCTCTCGATCAGGTTGAATGCAAGGCCGGCTATTGCGCCCAGTACCATCCAGACAGGCGGAATGCCGAACACCACCACTAGAAGGAACACGAGCGGCGAAATCCCTGAAGGCAACCGCTCCGCGAGGCGCTCGTAGGCATCCCGGTTGCTCGCCAGCAGGTAGATGAAGGCGCCAAGGAAGACGGTGCTCATGATGAGTCCCGTCAGCAACCCGGCCAGTATATCCATCAGCATAGGGCGGCCCTCTCGGGAGGACCGGACGAGGGCTGGCAGGTACGCGCCAACCACGATCGGGCCCCCTCGCGCTCGAGCCTTTCCTTGAGAGCCCGGCCTTCGGCCTCGCTCGACACGAGTGCGAAAAGCGTGGGGCCGGCGCCGGCCAGGTGAACACGCGCAGCGCCTGCTTTCTCGAAGAGAGCGCGCGCCTTCAGCAGGCCGGGGAAGGCGTCGAAGGCTACTTGCTCGAACACATTGAAGAGCGCGGCGGCGTCGACCGGTTCGCGCCGTTCCAACCGGGCGATGAACTCCCGGGAATGCCGGCCGTCGGTGAAGTGAGTTGGGTTCAGGAGCGAGTACATCTGGGCCGTCTTGCGCTCGAGCGGGCGCACACCAGGGTCCATCAGAACGAACCACATCTGCGCCACGGGCGGCAGCGGCTCGATGACCTCCCCGCGGCCTCGCGCCACCGCCGTTCCGCCCCGCACGAAGAAGGCCACATCCGAACCGAGATCGCCCGCCAACGGCTCCAGAGAGTCGGGCGCCAGCGCGAGATCCCACAACCGGTTGAGCGCAACCAGGGTCGCGGCCCCATCGGATGAACCGGAGCCGAGGCCACCGGAGACAGGGATGGCCTTCTCGAGGTGAACGCGCGCGCCCTTGTCGCATCCCGTATGCTCTTGGAGAGCGTGCGCGGCCTTCGTGATGAGGTTGTCGTCGTTCACCAGGTCCGGCCGGCTCGACGTAAGCGTCAGCTCCGTCGCCGGCTCGAATGTCAGCGTGTCGGCCAGGTCGATCGTCTGCATCACAGTGGCGATCTCGTGATATCCATCATTACGCTTCGAGAGCACCTCGAGGGTCAAATTGACTTTAGCGTATGCGTTGACCGCGATGCTCATTGCTTCACGACCTGACTGGCGTGGGCCTGGTGCAGTCTCGCCCATTCCTCCAGCGAAAGGGTCTGCGGGCGGCGTGTTGGGTCGATCCCGGCGCCTTTGAGGATGTCGGCGCTTGCGCGCGCTTCAACTCCAAGACCGACAGCCAGCGAGTTTCGGATCTGCTTGCGCGGCGTGCTGAATCCGGCCCTGACGATGTCGAAGAAGCCTTCGATGTATGCCACCGCGACAGCCGGTTCGGGGTACACGTCGACGCGCACTACAGCGGAGTCGACCTTCGGCAGAGGGTAGAAGCTGGAACGGGGCACGTAGTCCACCAGCGTCGGCTTCCCGTATAGCTGCACGGCCACACTGATGATACTCATGCTTCCGGGAGACGCCGCCACAGCATCCGCGACCTCCTTCTGGAGCATGACGACAATCGTATCGGGCTTCGGTTCGGCTTCCAGGAAGTGCCGCAGGATTGGCGAGGCTGCATAGTAGGGCAGGTTCCCGAGCACCCTGTAGCCGCCGGAGTCCACGAGCTCGGAGGGGGCCGTGGTCAGAACGTCGGCGTTGAGAATAGTGACGTTGGTCTGTCCGGAATACCTTCGAGCCAGCCCTGCGGACAGCACCGGATCGACCTCGACAGCTATCACCGCGCCCGCGTGCTCAACCAGCGCGTCTGTCAGTACGCCGAGACCCGGCCCCACCTCCACCACCGTATCACTCCGGCTGAGGTCGGCGGCGTTCACGATGGTGTCGAGCACACGGCGGTCGATGAGGAAGTGCTGCCCGAGCCCCTTCGCGGCACGGATTCCGAGTCGGCGCAGCCGCGACCGCGCCTCCGCCACTTCCGGGCTGGCCTTGCCTTCACGCATATCGACTGTCACTCTACTGTAGAAGGGATGTTCCTGGCAAGTGGTGGACATGAAGACGGCCGGCCCGGATACCGGGCCGGCCGTTGAGGACTCCTGCGGGGCCGCACTAGAAGCGGAACACCCTCATCGCGTTCTCGCGCATGATCATGCGCTTGGCCTCGTCGCTGAGGGGCAGCGCCATGAACTGCTCCTTGAATGCCTTCAAGCCCATGTTGTTGGTACCGAAGATGGTCTTCTCCTGGCCCGCCCAGAACTGCATGAAGGTGAATAGCTGGGGATGCAGCTTCGGCAGAAGCTTGGGCATCCATGCCGAGCAGTCGCAGTACACGTTGGGATGCTTCCAGGCCATGCAAACCAGCTCGTTGCCCCACGGCCAGCCGGTGTGAGAGCCGATGAGCGTCAGGCCGGGGAAGTCGAGCGCCACTTCGTCCAGATACATGGGGTAGCCGGGCCAGCTCGGGAAGAGCTCTGCCGCATGGCCGGTCTGCATTCCGACGGGTATGCCCAGCTCGCTGCACTTGGCATAGCAGGGGTACAGCCTCTTGTCGTTGAGAGGCACGCCGAACGTGAGGGAGTGGAAGTAGCAGTACTTCGCCCCGAACTCCTTCACCCCTCGCTCGATCTCCTCCAGGCTCTCTTCGATTCGATAGGGGTTGTAGCCCACCGCCAGGACGAGCCGGTCCGGATAGTCCTTGATGTGCTCGTAGACCTCCTCGGGTTTGTAGTCCCAGATCATCTTCTTGTCCCAGTGGGACCACATCTTGATGGCCGGTATGAATATCTTGTCGTAGCCGTGCTCGTCCATCTGGGCGACGAACTCGGGCGTCGTGGGTATTGGAACGGGGAGAGGCGGAGCGGGGTTCTTCATAGTCTCGAGAAGTATGTTCTGCTGGTGCTCGCCGCCCTGCTGGGTATGTGACCTCATCATGGTGGCGGCCAGGATCTGGAACTCGCGACCGCTCCAAGCGGTAGGGTTCCAGAAGGGGTAGTTCATGATGTCGATAGGTCTGATGTCTTCCACTCTGTATGGCTCTCCTTATCGCAGGTTTCGCCAACCGCACTGCGTGGACGGCAGCTAGCAGGTGCTGAAGCCGCCGCTGACGCTGAGGGTCTGGCCGGTGATGTAGTTGGCGCCCTCGGAGGCGAAGAACAGCGCCGCGTATGCCACGTCCTCGGGTGTGCCCATCCTCTGTAGAGGGTACTGGCTCAGTATCTTCTCCTTGGTCTCGGGCGGGATCATCTCCACGGTAATATCACCGGCCCACATGCTGTGCTTGCCGGCAGTGCCCGCCTTCTGAGGAATATTCGCGCCGGGGCAGATGGCATTGACAGTTATCCAGTAGCGGCCCATCTCCTTCGCGATCGCCTTGCCGAATGCTATGACGGCACCCTTGGTGCCGGAGTAGACTGCCTCTCTGGGCTCGCCGACGCGGCCCGAGTCCGAGGCGACGTTGACGATCCGGCCCGCCTTCTTCTCCACCATATGGTCGAGCACTGCCCTGGTGCAATGGATGACGCCGAGGTAGTTGATCTTGAGCTCCTTCTCGTACTCCTCGACGGGCTTCTTGAGGAACAGCTTGTTGGAGACGAAGCCGGCGTTGTTAACCAGAACATCGATGCCGCCAAAGGTGTCCAGCGTCTTCCTGGCCATGGCCTGCACTGATTCCCAGTCCGTCACATCGGTCTTGACGGCCAGGAGCTTTCCACTGCCGAGTCCCTCGAACTCCTTGGCCACCTTCTGCGCCTGCTCCTCGTCGATGTCCGCGATGACCACATTGGCGTTCTCCCTGGCGAAGGCCTCGGTGATCCCGCGCCCGATGTTCGCAGCGCCTCCGGTAACGATGACGGTCTTACCTGCCAGACCCAGATCCATTTGCTCTGACCTCCTGTCTTGTGTTCAAACTCGAAGCCCTCGCCATGATGAGGCTGGGTCAGCGAAGGCGGAGTCTACCGAAAGAAGGCATTATGAAAGGCCGTGCACCCGCTGTCGACCCCTGCCAAACGGCTTATCGATGCCGCCGGCTCCCACCAGGTGAACCTGCGGCACCCGGAAACTGCCACTTACCGCTGCTTCCTCCCGGACCTGACGGGGTTCGTAGTGTTCCGCCGCGCAGGACCCAGTGTTCAGCACCAACAACATCAGACAGTCCCGGATGGCGAAAGACCTCGAGCGGGAATTCGATCCCGCTATAGCGGATTGCGGGTTCAGGGCACCGCTAGCTCCCCATCTAGCACGACCTAGCAAATGGTACTATAGGGGGTCTTGAGTGTCAAGCAAAGCACCCGTTCGGCGCATCGTATCAGCCTGGTGCCGCAGGGCAGGCCCCGGCTGCCATCCGGGGTTGGGCGCTCCCGCCCACGGTTGCTGCGTCCCCCTCGCTCTTCGAGAGGGTTGGGCATTCGGCGTCGAATGCCCAGTCGGGTAGCCAGGGGCCATCCGCCGCCCGTGGCACCGATGGCGGGTTGCGCTGCGCTTTACCCGCCCTACGCATGCTCCAGGTCGGGCAGGTAGGTGAAGTCCTGCCAGGTGACGTGGTACTCCGACCTGCGGATGTCCTCCTGCACCCTGCCCCACCAGTCGCCGGGCACTACATCCGGCGCGGTCTCGTTGCCCTGAACGGCAGACAGTTGGACCGGGGGCCCGGTCGATGGCCCCGCGTCAGGGCTGGCGTGCGCCAGCGGGGCGATCGCCCCCAGGGCAATCACAAGTGTAAGCCCGAGCACAATGTTGCCGAATCGCGTTGTCGTTCTCATTTGGCTCCCTCCGAGCTTGTTGTGAAGGGGCCCAATGACCCCCGGTGCAACGACACCGACACGTGTCGATGTTCGCTAGTCAACCATGGTCTTGGTCCCGCCTTGGGAGGACTTCTTGGGCATTTTTTCTATTTGGTCAAGTCTTCTCCTCGCTTCGCGCATTGTGTAGATGCTTGACCAGCGTTGGCGGCGTCTGGCGATATGAGCTCGGATATGTTTCATAGCGAGATCGCGTCGACCTAGATCCCGATAGCAGCCCGCCATTCTGTAGTGTACATCGGTGACTAGCCTCTTCGCGACACGGATTCCCTCTCCACACTGACCATGGGCAATGCGCCGCACTCCCTTTCTCAACAGGCTCCTGTAGATCCTCAGCGCTTCCTTTTCCCTCTCAAGCATGTCCAACGTTCCCGCATAGTTCCATAGAACAAGTGGACACGTGGGGGCGAGCCCGATCGCCTTCAGGTCGTACTCTAACGCCACCTCGTAGTTCTTCTGTTCGTAGCATGTACTGCCAATGGTTGTCAGGAGCCAGTGACTATCAGGATGCAGTCTAAGTTCACCCAGAAGCAGAGCCCTAGCTTCGTCATACTCTTCGCGCGAGAGCAGAGCCCATATCTTCCCTGAGAAGTCGTCTCCCTTGAACAACTCCTCTGTCATCCAAGTTCTCCTATCGGAGCGGAGATGGCTGGGGCTTCCTCTATCTATCATTCGCGTTTACCGCCCTCCTAGCGCCACCTTTGCGCGTCCTTCTTCGATGCTTCTGCCTGGTTGCCTCGCCTTTCGCTCTGGAGTCTCCCTTGAAGTATGAGTATACACCTTTGCGTCTCCAACAACTGACATGGATGATGCTAGTCAAGCCATCATGGGCTTGACGGTACCCAGGTGTATCCGTAGAGAATCTGTTCTAGACTCGGCTCCATCCCACTGAACGTGGCGAATGGCTCCCGCCTACCACTTCGGTTCTCAGGCCTCCTCGCGTCCCCCTTTTCCTTCTTCAATCGATCCCTGTCTTGTCTTGCTTGCCCCTGCTCATGCCTATTCCTGGCGTGATTGCCGCTTCTCTTCGAATGCTCCTTGAAATAGGTGGTCACATCATCCACCGTCAATGCCTGGACATACACCATCTCAACAGACACATCGTTGAAATGACAGCCGGTGCCCGTGTATTCCGTTATGACCGGGCCCTCCAACGGCTCAGCGCTATCTCCGACGGCGACGACGATTGTGGCGACGGCGAACACTCCGAGTGCTGCCCAACCCACCCACGGGACCGCGGAGAGCGCGGGGATCACTAGTGGTGCAGCCGGCACGGCGACCGCAACTGCGGTGATACCACCTACGATTGGCGGTTCCATCTCGAGGGGTTCAGAGGTCGCTCCGCCGTGGCATCCTCCACACGCGCTTCGCCCGCCAGTGTCGACAGGCATGTCTGGCTCTGATGCGGTCTGGTTCGGTGAGGTAGCTTGCCCAGACTCGCCTGATGCCTCTTGCGATCCACTTGCCTCCGTGCCTCCACCGCTGTCGCCAGCTTCGGGCGATGGGCCATAGTTCTCTGTGGCTATTGTTACGAGCAACTGCAGAAGCCAGACGAAGACTTGCGACAGGCTCATGCTGCCACTCGGGTCGACGTATCTTAGCGGATTGTTGAGGCAGTAGGAGTACCTGTTGAAGGACTGGGGATTTATGTAGTTCGGTACCAGAGTGTCCGGACTGATGAATCTGCCCAACACTGGATCATAATAGCGGGCGCCGTAGAAATACAGCCCCGTATCGTCCAGCCTCTGGCCGGTAAACATCCTTTCGGTGCCGAGAGCGCCGCTGCTGCTCCTGGTCTCGCCGTAGGGGTAGTACTTCACCCTCGCCACCAGGTCGCCCGAGCTGTCGGTGGTCAGGGAAGTGCCGGTCAGGTGGTCCTGGTGCACGAAACGGAGATTTGCTCCGGCCTTCAGGGCCACCAGCCTGGACCCCAGGTAGTAGTACGCCGTCGCATTCCCCGTGGTCAGGTTCAGCTCATAGTAACTGTTCACGTATACTGTGGTCTCGCCGCCCTCGGTCTTGAGCACGCGGCTGCCGTCCCCGTCGTAGACGAAGGTGGTCAGATCGTCGAACGCGGCGATGGCAGCGGGCATGTTCTCGGCGTTCCAGCTTATGGTCTGGTCGCCCCGCAGCACCATGTTGCCGTTGGCGTCGTAGTCGTAGGTCGTGTTGCCGAACCGGGTCACGGCGTGCGGCCTGCTCGATCCGTAGGTATAGGATACACTGTTCTTGGAGACGATGTTGCCGATCGCGTCGCTTAGCTTCGCTGCCTGTTCAGCTGTGTGCATGCTGCCGGTTCAACTCCCCTTTGTTGCGCGGTTGGGAGCCTGGTAGGCCGCGGGCACGTCGTCCAGGTAGGTGAACTCCTGCCAGGTGACGTGGTACTCCGACCTGCGGATGTCCTCCTGCACCCTGCTCCACCAGTCGCCGGGCACCGTGT
This sequence comes from uncultured Dehalococcoidia bacterium, assembly GCA_964574685.1. Taxonomy (GTDB): domain Bacteria; phylum Chloroflexota; class Dehalococcoidia; order SZUA-161; family SZUA-161; genus CAZGDV01. The sequence continues at coordinate 1,832 of CAZNOI010000006.1, read as the reverse complement.
CCGGCGTGGTATCGTTGCCCTGCCCTGCAGACAACTGTACCGGAGGCCCCTCCGGCTGGGGAGCGACCGCCGCAGCCACGAGCAGCGGCGCTGTCGATGGCCCCCGATCAGGGCTGGCGTGCGCGAGGGGGGCGATCGCCCCCAGGGCCAGCGCAAGCGCAAGGACCAGCACAATGTTGCCGAATCGCGTTGTCGTTCTCATTTGGCTCCCTCCGGACGTTCTTGCCTAGCCCCACATGAAAAGTGTGCCCGCTCGGCCTTGCCCTCAGCTCTCCCCCGAGCGAGCCTAAGCAGGATCTGCCTTCAGTCCATCCATTGCAGCACAACCCATACCATGAAAGCCAAGAAGGCCACAGCAGTGGCGACAAACGATACGATAGCGGCTCGCCTTCCCGATATCCTCCTCGCCACCCACCAAGCGAGGAAGCTGAGCGGCAACATCGGAAGCAACAGGAAGACGCGCCACCATAACTCCTCCACCTCAGACAGACTCTCAAGTATCACGATGTAAACCCACGCAAAGAACCATGCCAGGTAGAGCGCCTGGGCCAGCAGGAAGCTCGCCAAGACTGCGGCGACTGGCCGTAGCTGATGCAGAAAAGTCCTCACTACAAAGGGCCTTCCATTGTGCCTCGATTCCATGTTTCAGGCCCCGCGCTTGCAGAAATTCGTGACGCGGCCGTGGTTCCCGTTGTTCTACACCCCCCAGTAGGACGGCACCGGGTCGGGAATCGCCGCCTTTCCTGACAGTATATCCGCCGCGTGCTCTACGCTCTGCGCAACGACCCCGTACTGTCCCCGTGGGATAGCGTCCGCACTGTAGTATAGGGTCGGATTGGTGAGAGCCCAGTGGATGGCCACGAGTGCTCTGGGATCGCTCAACACCGATTCGTGGTACTTCGTGTAATTCGCATACTTGTCCCCCCACCAGACTTGATCACCGTACTTGAAGGTGTTTCCCTTCCAGCCGTCCTGTATGCATATCTTGTGCACGGGGCTGCTCTGACAGTAAATGTCCCATATTGTCATATCATAGGCCTTCAGTCGCCCTGGCAGGCCCTTTAGCGGGTTGTCGTTGTAGTCCCCGCCTATTGCCCCAGCCGTTAGCCAGCCAATAGGAACCTCTAGTAGGATGAATGTTTCTATCTCTGCCATGGTTGCTGCATCAAGGGTGACGTCACCGAACGTCGTCTCGCCCCGCGAAACCATATCCGCGAAATTCGCTACACCCGCCGCTCCCTCGCTGAAGCCTATTATCTTGATGTCGGTGTAGTCACCGGTCGCGAGTTTGTTGACCAACTGTTGCCTCCGTGAGTTAGAGTCCCACAGCGTACCCTTCCCGAAGCAGTTATATGGTTCAAAACAGTCCTCGCATTCTTCAAGAAAGACTACCTTCTCATCAGGTCGGAGGGGGAGAGCGTCTATTACAGCCTGCCAATCATCTCGGGTGTTGTCCCCTGATCCGCCGACGATGATGTAGTCCAACCCGGACGGGTCGACGCACTTCGTCGGGTTATTCGCGCAATAGGTGTACCGATTGAGCGAGTGCGGCGCTGAAAGTGTGTGCACTACAGAATCCGCACTGATGAACCTGCCAATCGCCGGGTCGTAGTAGCGGGCGTTGTAGAAGTAGAGCCCCGTCCCGTCCAGCCTCTGGCCGGTGAACATCCTGTCGGTATCGAGCGCGCCGCTGCTGCTCCTGGTCTCCCCGTACGGATAGTACTTGACCCTCGCGACCAGGTCGCCCGAGCTATCGGTGGTCAGTGACGTCCCGGTGAGGTGGTCCTGGTGCACGAAACGGAGATTCGCTCCGGCCCTCAGCGCCACCAGCC
>CAZNOI010000005.1:0-134768 GCA_964574685.1 uncultured Dehalococcoidia bacterium | reverse complement strand
CATCATAGCGGAGGACTCTAAGTCAATGTGTTACTGTTTTCGGGGGTAAGGTCAGTTGCTATCTAATAGACTTCCCTTGATACCAACCAAGACGCAAGGCTTATTCTCACCGCGGTGTCCTCTTGTGAATAACCCTGACCAAGCAATAACTGAGGGCTTACCATCGGGAACCCTGTAATGGAAACCCGTACCCTTTTTGGTCCGTTCAAAGATGCACTTATAAGGTTTGATTTTCCCCTGAGTATCTTTCTCTAAATGGACGCATACTGCTATAAGAGTGTCAAGGGGCATTTTTAGTTCTCTCCAATCTCCAATTTTAGCCCGCCATTAGATCTCTTTAAGTACCTACGCGGTCCCCGCCGCGTTAGCCCGGCAAGAAGAAAGCTCCTCCAACCTGATATCGAACTTGCATGGTATCTCGTCGGGGCTGCTGCGCGGCGGCATCTTCAGGGGCGTCACCTTGATCTTCGGGTTATTCAAGTACTTCTGCATGATCTGAGGCTCCATGACCTTGCAGAACCAGTCGATCCTCGCCGGGTCGCTCTGCTCAAGGGCCTCCAGCACGCGGCACTTCGTTGTGGTCGCGATGACATGGTTCTCGTCGAGTATCTCGACCTCGCCCTCGAACAGGCCGGTGCCAAGCTTGCTGTCGGGGCACACATCCGTGAGCTTCAGCGAGTCGAGTACTGTATTCAACTGTATGTTGGCAACCTTCGCGAAACGCGGTACGACCTTCTCCCCGACATTCTGCCACACCTCGAGGTCGCAGTCGTCCGCCACTTGAGAGCCGCATCTCTCCTTGACCGCCTCGTGCCAGAAGGCTGACAGCGACAGGTAGGCGTTCTGCCAGGACTTCATGAGCTTGATGAGGAACTCCTTGGAGAAGTCCTCCCACTTCAGGTCGGGCTTGTAGGGTCCGCTGTAGTCCTGCAATTCCTCCATGTTGGGCCTCCGGTCAGGTTTGTGAACGCAAGTCTATATGTGAGCCACGGCCCTGTCAAACAAGAGAGCCAGGATTGGCCGCCGTACTACCGCTACTCCAAGTCAGATTGCAGAAGATTGCGAGTGTCCCCAACAATGCCTACAATAGCAGCATCAAGCTCATGTTCGCCTTTTCGCGTAACCTTAATCTTCTCCTTCGGAGCGACGCAGCAACATTCGTGCAGGAATTGGAGGGATCGGGTCGGTTTCTGCCCTTCGCAGATCAGGATGACCTAAGCGAGCTGATTGCGTTCAGCAGGAGGTTCTTCCCCGACTCAGCCTTCACTATCCAATGGGGCTCAACGCTCATGTACTTGCACCCCAAGCACGCCCAACACTACAACTTCCTTGACCAGATACTGCCTGCGATGAGGTTCCTGCGTAACCACAGTCACAATCAGGCATTCATGAAGAAAGTGGAAACCAAGCTGACCAATATGAGGCAGTTCCATGATACGCTCTTCGAACTTGAGTGCTTGTCGCGCTTCTCCGAAAACGGGTTCTCATTCGAGTACGAGCCCGAGGTTGACGCGCGAACAGGAGTGAAGAACCCGGACTTTCGGCTTATGAAAGATGATATCGAACTCTTTTGCGAATGCAAACAGTCAAGAACCGGCCAAGACAGAGGTTCACTCCACTTCTCGGAGCAGGTCAAGGATGTGCAATCCAAACTCCCTGATGACCTTCTGGAACTCTTGCATAGCGCAGGCCTTCGCTTGGAGATCAACTTCAAGACAGTTCCGTCTCAATCAGACTTGGATCACCTCGCGACACTTGTGAGCAAGCTTAGTGACGAAGCTGAAGGCATCCGCGAAACTCCTGTCCAACAAGTAGGCAACAACATTGAGTACGTCATCGTCCCTCAGAACAAGCCAGACTACTTCCCCATGAAGTCGACCAAGGTCGGACGCATGACCGTCGGCACCAGGGCACGCGGGCTGTTTGATCCTGAAAGCGGTGCGTTCGGTGGTGAGATAGTCGTCAGTTCAGCAGACTTGTCAAGGCGACAGAGGTCAACTCTCGCAAAGAGCCTAAGAGAGGCAAGACGCCAACTGCCCGACGCGTGCCCGGGTATTCTACTGCTCAACAGGGCCAAGCTGCATACAGCCACCGAAGCTATCGAGAGCCGAATGAACACCCCGCATTACGCGAATGTCATTGCGGTTGTTGTGAACCCTTTCGAGGACTTGTGGTCATGCTACAGGACGGCTTACCGAGGACTGCTGGCTGACCTGTTTGATGGATTCCGGCCCGAAAACGCGTTCTTAGCGCGGTAGACCTTTTCTACTCTGCAGCGCTCCCAGGCTACCCGCCTGTCCGCCCGCGGTACCACCCAACGCCCAATGGCAACCCTTGGACGAACTGCGAACGCGGGCTTGACAAACCGAAATCATTCATCCACAATCTTCCTCACCCAACAGCGACGAGACGACGCACCGATTTCCTCCAGACTCTGCCCGTGCGGAGGGTGAGGTGTGTGCGGCAGGCTGTGACCGCCCGGATCGAACAGAAGCCGCCCCTCAAGAGACCGACCCTGCTCACCCTTTGGTTCCCTGACCTGCTATCCACATTGAAGGGCGAGACTCCAGAAAGGAGACATCCTCCATGCTCTACCTGCACGAGACAACCTATCCCTTCACCGGCGTGATTGACGAATACGTCAGGGTTATGGAGACCGACCTTATCCCCGGATTGAACAGGCACATGACCGTCCTCGGCGTCTTCCGGGTCGCCTTCAGGCACCGAGAGACCTTCTTCCTTTCCGAGTTGCCGGAAGGTGTCGCTTCGCTCGAAGGCCTCTCCAACTACGTCATCCACGAGCGCGACGGACTGTCCTGGCACCGCGTCGCATTCCGGTACCGTGACGAGTGGTTCGACAGCCTGATCGAAGGGCTGCCGTTCGCGCCGACCGCCGCCGACATAAAGGCCCGCAAGGACAAGGGCGACTTCACCGGCAACAGCCTTTACTGCCGCTGGGCCTTCAGCGTCCATCCCGGCAAGACGGACGAGTTCCTGGCCCTCATGGAGAACGGCCTCATGCCTGCCATGGACCAGACGGGCTCAAAGCTGGCGGGCTGCTACCGCTGGTTCGGCGCGTGCGGTGAGTCTGGCGAGATCATCAGCATCTGGTCGCTGAAGGACTGGACGCACTTCGGCCGGGTCCGGGAGGAGCAGAAGAAGGACTCGAAGCTGAGATCAACCGTTCAGGGACTTGCCGGCCTGTGCAGCGAGTGGAACTACAAGTTCCTGCTGCCGGCCCCCTACTCGGTACTCCACTAGCCGTTCACCGGCGCCGAATGGAGGAAGCAGAATGCTGTATCTGTACGAGAGCATAACGATAGTCTCCCGTTTCCAGGAGGAATACTGGAAGGTGCTCCAGACCGACTACCTGCCCGAGGCTGAGGAGCACAGCCTGAGGCTCACCGGCATGTTCATGGTGGGCATACACTACAACGAGAACCTGGCCCTGTGGGAGACCGACGACTGGTCTACATTCGACCGGGTCCAGGACTACTGGGACAACCACCATCTTGCCAGAGTGTGGTCGCGCGAGGCTCCGGACTACGTGAGCGACTGGACGGGCAAGGTGCTGGAGCCGGCCCCCTTCTCGCCCGCTCTGGCGGACATCAAGAGCGACAGCTCATACAGGGCCACCATCTACCTGCACACCCTGGCGAAGACGCCCCCCGGCAAGGAGGACGAGTACATACACGCCGTGGGCAGCAAGCTGGCGCCGATGGCCGGGAACTGGGGAATGAAGCTCGTGGGCTGCTACAAGTCCGTGGCCGGCCTCGCAGGCAGTGGCGAAGTGATAAACATCTGGACAGCGGGCAACATCCACAGTGACTGGGTGACCATACGCGAGAACGCGCTGAAAGACCCCGACTACAAGAGCTGGGAGATCGAGGCAGCGAAGTGGCGTCCAAAGGTCATCTACAGGTTCCTCTACGGGCTGGTCCCCTACTCTCCGCTCCGGACCCTGTTCCTGGAGGAGTCGAAGACCGAGGAGGTCAGGACCGTGGCCATGCCCGAAGTGGAGTGGGGCAAGGAATAGGCCGCCCGTAGCAGCGTTGTCAATCACGGAAAGGAGACACAAATGCCGGACGAACTACCAGCGGAAGTGAAGGACTCTATCGACACCGCATACCTTGAGCATAGCCCCGATATCAAGGACCTGCTCCATGGCTGGCTCTACAAGATCATGGATGCAGCCTACCAGGGGATAAGCGAACTGCCGCCCCAGCACCGGGACCGCATCCTGATGATGATGTCGAAGGCCTGCAGTGACCAGGCCAAGCTCGTGCTGGGCTGTGAGCCGGGCATGGAGTGGGAGGCCTACAAGAAGCATATGGCGGAGCTGGCGCCTCCGTTCGGGCCCAGGGAGGTTACCCAGATAGGCGACATCGTTCACTGGACATACGTTCCCCCGAAGGACGAGAAGGGCCGGCCCATATGCCAGTGCCCGCTCATCATGTTCGGGTGGATTGAGCCCAGAGGCGAGGTCTGCGCCTGTTCGGCCAACAGCGTGGCCAGCTACATCGAGGAATACACGGGCAGGGAAGTGGAGACCGTCGAGACGCTGGGCAGCCCCATGGTGAACGGCGAGGAGAAATGCCGGTTCCTGGTGCACCTCAAGCCGTCCCCGTTCACCTCTGTCAAGCACGAGAGATAGGACAGCAGCCCGACTAAGGAGGGACAAGCCATGCCACACGAGTGGTCGGAGGAGATCAAGGGACTGATTTACACTACCTGGGTACCCCGCATGCTGGCCGCCGTTCTTCAAGCCGCCAGAGAGCTGCCACCCGAGCACAGGGACTTCGTCATGATGCGTATGGCCAAGGCCTGCGCACCGCTTGCAGTATGGGCGCTCGGGATACGGCCCGAGATGACGTACGACGAGCTGGTGAAGCACCTTAGTGAACTCGAACCCCCGCTGGGGCCCAGGACCATACAGAGGGTGGGCGACGTCGTGCACAGCTGGTACCACTGCAGTACAGACGAGGAGGGTAATCCCATATGCGAGTGCCCAGTCATCAAGATGGGCATAATGGAACCCTTTCCCGAGCTGTGCTCCTGCGGAGCGAACATGGCCGCGCAGTACCTGGAGACGATTGGCATGCCGGTTGCCAAGACCGAGCTCACAGACAGCGCGCTGACAACGGGTGCTCCCTGTTGCCGCTACGTCATGTACCTCAAGGACGCGGAGTTCATCACGCCGCAGGACAAGAAGTAAGGACCAGCCATCTGAGGAATAGGCAGGTCCTGACAAGACCGCGGGTGACGAGAAGCGCCTGCGGTCGCAACGGGAGGTCACAATGCCGCAAGAGCTGACCGAGGAGGAAATCGCGCAGCGGGAGTTCTTCGTCGGGTTGCTGAAGAGCGAGGTGCTCAAACGGGTATTCCAGGAGGACTTCGACCCTGCGATGAGGGAGCTGTGCGTCGAGTGCACAGGCAGGATGTGCAACTCGCTGTTCCTGCCCTACGGGAACCTGAACACCGACGTGGACCTGGACACCTTCATGACAGACCTCATGAACGCCTTTCCCGGCGCCAGGAAGCTGGAGCGCAAGGGCGACGTCATTCACTACGACTTCTTCCCAGAAGTGGAGGGCGAGTGCATGTGTCCAATGATTGCCCTCAACCACCTCGAGCCGAACCCGGACTGGTGCATCTGCGGCAACTACTTCAACAAGGTGATGTTCGAGGCAGTGGTCAAGCACCCGGTCCAGATAGAGCTGCTTGACAGCCCCCTGACGACCGGCTCGAAGACCTGTCGCAGGCTGGTCCACCTCAGGCCCCCCGCCATAACAACCTGAGCACTCACCACGGGAGAAAAGGTGCACAGCCGCGAGTTCAGGCGGTGGAAGTGGAGTTGTATCCGGTGACGTAGGCGCACCGTGCTACAATAGAGGTAGTGGTGCGATGAAGGTAATATCGCGGTTGAAGGCCAGGGTCAGACAGTACTTCAGCGGCAGGCTGGCAATTGTCCAGATCGTCGCCGGATTCGGCGCGTTCGCGGGTCGGTCTCTAATAGCCTACGCAACCGATGACATGGGAGCTACCGTTATCGTCCCCGCGAGCATGGCAGGGAGCTTCGTCGGCTATGTCTCGCTGTGGGTGGCCGGCTACTGGTTTGTCTTCAGGAAAGACTATCGGAGGTCGGGCCGCCACATGTCCCTGGACGTGATGAGACTGCAACTGGTCGAGCAGCTTCCAAACGTCGGTACGGTTGCAGCGCTCGCACTGACCCAGGGTGCCCTCATCGGCCCGGCGGGAATGGAGCCTCTACTGGCCATCAACCTGGCGAGCTGGTTCGGGCCTCAGAAGGCCATCAACTTCGCCGCTATGGCTGCGTCCAACACGCTGAAGAGAGGCTGGGTGGACGGCAGTTGGAGTCCCCGCAGCGCCCTGCGCTCGGCTTTCCGGAGGGTCGGCCGACTGCTTCGGAGGCTGCTTCCAATCCCGGCGCACGACACTTCCCTGTCTGTTCCGAGCTATGATCATCACCGGGAGAATACGAGCACTCCTGAGGCCATCCAGCCCCCGGAGCCCGTTGCACCAGTCTAGTTCCAACTACCGGTGAGCGACTACCATATTGACCGGCCCGTGCCGCGTCCACCCGGGGCCTGGCCAAGTAGACCGGCCACAGGAACGCGTAGGGTTCTGGCGACTTTGGAATCATGGCCAAATGTGAGTACACACCCAGGTCGCAGCTTGTTTCCACTCCCAATCAGGCATTGCCGCAGACATTTGCCCCATGCGGAATTGAACACTAGAATGGTGTCAGTTGGTGGCCTTGGGTATGAGCGAATGCCTCGTCTCATCCTGGAGAAGAGAAAGCAAGCGAAGAATCGAAGGCTTGATGTTTTCCAGGCATCGCGGGAGGTAGAAAGATGGTAGTCGAAGCGAGGAAGACGAGAACACAGATGCTGGCGGACGAGTTCCGATACAGGACGATGATGGGCCAGCGTGACTACCGGGTTGACGAAGAGGAGAAGCTCGGCAAGAAGAGCCATATTCGACATACGTTGAAGCTGGACATCGAGCGAGCCCGCTACGTGACCCAGGCCTACATAGAGAACGACGGCGAGCCGATGGTTATCAAGAGGGCCAGGGCTATGGCCAACTACCTAGACAACATGACGATCTACATCACCGAGCACGACCGATTTGTGGGCAACACGGCAAGGACTCCCGATCACACGATCAGCTACCCCGAGCTCTACTGCCGCTGGGTGGACAAGGCCATCGAGGCGGGGTACAAGAATATGCTGAGCGACGAAGAGCGGGAGGAGATGCACGAGATCAACCGGTACTGGATGAACAAGTCCATACACGGCGCAGAGCGTTTCCACCTCGCCGAGGAGGACAAACCGTACTGGTCCTTCATGAATCACGGGGTCTTCGTATGGGTACACGGGGCCCACTCCGGGCAGATGCCGAACTACGAGAAGATGTTCAAGGTGGGGTTGAACGGCATACTTGATGAGACTCGCGCGAAGCTGCGCGAGATCACTTCCGACAGGGAATACATCCGCGACAACCCGACCGAGTTCTTGAAGAAGAAGGCATTCCTGGAGGCCGCTATCATCAGTGTAGAAGCGGTCATCAGGTGGGCGAGAAGGTACGCCGCACTGGCCAGGGCCATGGCTGCCGACGAGAGTGACCCCAAGAGACGAGCCGACCTGGAGGAGATTGCCCAAGCCTGCGACTGGGCGCCAGCGAATCCGCCTCGGACATTCCGCGAAACGCTGCAGGCCTGGTTCCTCGTGATGCTCCTGGTGCGGGTCATTGACATACAAACCGTTGGCATCGGCGACAGGGTCGACTACATCTGGTACCCCGCCTACAGGAAGGACAAGGAAGAGGGTCGGATCACACCTGAGGAAGCGCAGGACCTGATCGAGCACATCTGGCTCAAGATCACCGAGCTTACTGACTTCAACGCCCCCATCATGGCGAGCGGCGGCCACACCACACCGCGCTACGTGACGATCGGAGGCCAGGACAGCCTGGGGCGGGACGCGAGCAACGAATTGTCTTCCATCATCATGGAGAGCGTCAAGTCGCTCAAGCTGGTTGAGCCCATGATGGTGGTCAGACTGCATCGCAACACCCCGGACGAGTTTCTCTATCGCCTTACGGACATCCTGAGGGAGGACGCAGGGCACTACGGCATCTTCAACGACGAGTTCATGGTCCCGTACCTCATGAGCAAGGGTTTCTCGGTTGAGGACGCGAGGAATTGGGCCGTCGAGGACTGCATGAGGCATACGGTGGTGGGCAAACCTATGGGACACCGTGCCATCGCCGGAATAGGGTTTGTGGTGCTGAAATGCCTGGAGCTGGCGCTTACCCGGGGAGTTGATGACAAGTTCTTCAGTGGCAAACAGACCGGCGTCAGGACCCCGGACCCGCTTGCGTTCACATCGATTGAGGATGTTATCCAGGCATACCTGGAGCAACTCAGGTTCTTCACTGAGAAGATTGTCATCTTTGCGAACCTGACGGATGCTATTGAGGAGCAGTGGTTGCCCCAACCATTCAACTCCGCCCTCCTCGACGGGTGCATCGAGCACGCGGCCGACGTCAGAGACCTCCACTACTGGCACAAGACCAACATCCAGCCCGTCGGTCACACGACGGTGGTCAACGCCCTCTTTGCGATGAAGAAGCTCATATTCGACGAAAAGACCGTGACCATGGACGAGCTCCTCCGGGCCCTGAAGGACAACTGGGAGGGTCACGAGCAGCTACGTCAGATGTTCCTCGATGCACCAAGGTTCGGCAATGACGATGACGACGTTGATCTGTTCGCACGTGATGTCCACATCAGGACCGCTCAGACAATGCAGGATTTCAAGACCATATACGGCCATAACGTCACCTGCGATGGCAGCGGATCGGCCAGCTACTTCCACTTCGCCGGCCTCACAGGGGCCACACCTGACGGCAGGAAGGACCGCGAGACGTTCAACGACGGCACCGTATCGCCGGAGATCGGCACCGACAAGAACGGGCCGACCGCAGTCCTGAGGTCCGTGGCCAAGATAGACCCCATGCTCACATTCAACCACCTGTTCAATCAGAGGATTGCACCTGAGTTCCTGGAGGGAGACAACCGGTCACGCTTCGTTGCCTATCTCAGGACGTTCGTCGATCTTGGCATACACCACATCCAGTTCAACGTGATAGACAATGAGGTTCTGAGGGACGCGCAGAAGCGCCCGGCTCATCATCAGGACCTGATAGTGAGAGTTGCAGGCTTCAGCGCCTATTTCGTCGATATGCACGAGGAAGTCCAGAACCAGATCATATCCAGGACAAGACACAAGCTCTCGAAGCGATAGCCCAGGGGTCGGGATACAGGTACACACAGGATGCCGAAGGCACCACATGGCGAGGCTGGGTTCCTGCCACCTTACAGGGTTCTGGACCTGGCCGACGAGAAGGGCGTCTACTGCGGCAAGCTGCTCGCCGACCTCGGCGCGGACGTCCTCAAGGTCGAACCCCCTGGTGGAGACAAGTCGAGGTCTCGTCCACCGTTCTTCCAGAACGACGCCCACCCCGAGAAGAGCCTGTACTTCCTCTACTACAACACGAGCAAGGGCTCCGTTACGCTCGACCTGGAACACCCCGACGGCCGGGCCATCTTCAAGAGACTGGCGTCTACAGCCGACGCAGTGATCGAGACCTTCCCGGTCCGTCATCTCTCCGCCATCGGGCTTGACTACCCCGCGCTGAGAGAACTTAACCCCAAGCTCGTAATGACCTCCATCACGCCGTTCGGGCAGACGGGCCCTCTAAGAGACTACAAGTCCTCCGACCTCATAGTCATGGGGATGAGCGGTTTCATGCAGGTGACGGGAGATCCCTACGGCCTGCCCTTGCGGTTTGGGGACGAGCAGTCGCACTTCGCCCCATCACAGTACGCAGCGGTGGCGACCGTGGCGGCACTGTATTATCGCGACGCTGTGACCGGACGCGGCCAGTACATCGATGTGTCCATGCAGGAGACCCTCAACGTCTACTGCTCTGAGGCGACGCAGGAGGCCGGCTGGGCCATGATCGGCGAGAACATCATCAGGCAGGGGCCGACGAGCAGGTATAACTTCCCAGGCGGTCTCTACTCATGCAAGGACGGCTGGATCGGCATGTACGTCGTACGAGCCAAGGAATGGGATGCGCTGGCCCAATGGATGTATGAGGTGACAGGAGACGAGGAGATCCTCGATGACAAGTACAAGGGAGGCGTTCTGGCGCGTTACGACTACATGGACGAGCTGGAGGCGAGGTTTCTGGACTTCACCGGCAACTTCACTGCCCAGGAGATCTTCCTGGAGGGCCAGAGACGCGGGATTCCCGTGCTGCCGGTGAACAGCGTAGCCGACCTCATAGACGACAAGCAACTGGCCAGCCGTGGCTTCTGGGTGGAGCTCGATCATCCGGTGGTGGGTCCGATGAAGTATCCGCGAGACGGAGTTTACTGCGACGACATCCCACCGCCGCGCAAGGCCGCACCCCTCCTGGGCCAGGACAATGAGCGGGTATACTGCGGCGAGTTGGGCTACGCCACGAACCAACTGATAGCGTTGAAAGCCGCTGGTGTTGTGTAGCGAGGGACACATGAGTATCGTTGGAGATACTACGCAGGCGGGAGGCAAAGGGAGCATATTCGAGGGGCTGCGGGTCATCGAACTCGCCTTCTATGCAGCCGTCCCGACCACCACCAGGGTGCTTGCCTCGCTCGGCGCAGAAGTCATCACTGTGCAGAGCGATACCGCGATCGACGAGGGTTGGCTTCCTCCCCCGTGGGGCTCGGGCCTGATCATACGCAACCGCCTGGTGAACAAGCGGAGCGCGAGTTTGAATGTGCGCGAGCCCAAAGCTCAGGAGATCATGAGAGAGTTGATCGGTATCAGCGACATCTTCGCCACCAACTTCACCATGCCGACCCTTGAGCGCTGGGGCCTCGGCTACGATCGTCTTCGTGAGGTGAAAGACAACATCATTATGCTCTGGCAGAACGCTTTTGGGGCGAGCGGGCCGTACAGCTCATACAAGGCCTACGGTATGCTCACGCAGTACAGCTCCGGCGTTTCGCTGATGACGGGTTCGACGGAGGCGCCGGCTTCCACCGATCCGCCCTACTCCGACCTCCACGCGGCCATGTTCAGCGCGTTGAGCGTCGTTGCCGCCCTCGACAGGCGCCGCAGAACCGGCAAGGGCACGCTCATCGAGTGCTCACTGAACGACACCGGCGTGGTCACAGCGGGCCCCGCACTGCTTGACTACCAGGCCAACGGCGTCCTGCCCGCCCGAATGGAGAACAGGGACCCTTATGCCGCGCCTCATGGCGCGTACCCCTGCAGAGGCTACGATAGATGGTGTCTTATCGCGGTGTTCACGGAAGAGGAGTGGCAGTCCTTCCGCAAGGTCATCGGCAATCCCGCCTGGACAGCGGAGCCCCGGTTCGTTACTCTCGCAGATAGGCTCGACAACGTAGTCGAACTCGATCGGCTGGTGACCGAGTGGACTGCTGATCAGGATGCGGTCGAAGTCATGGAGATGATGCAGGCGGTAGGGGTACCAGCCGGCATTGTCGCGCAGGGGCAGGACCTGTCACAGAGCGAGCACCTGAACCGCCGAGGCTACTACAAGGAGACACGGTACATCGTGCCGGAGTTCGGCAAGTCCGGGTCGGAGTGGCCCGAGGGCAAGCCTGTGATGTGTATCACCGAGCCCATCCATTTCTCGGAGACCCCCTGTCGCTTCGAACCCATGCCCAGGATCGGCCAGGACAACGACTATGTCTACGGCAAGCTGCTGGGCATGCCGCAAGACCAGATAGACAGCCTCAAGAGCGAGGGAGTGCTGGCCTAGCCAGGCAGGCGCGGTTCGTACCCAATCAGACAAGACTGCTGCCAAAGGAGGCATGTTGGATTTCCATTTCACCCCCGAACAGGAGCGGCTGCGGCAGGAGATTCGCGCTTTCCTGCGTGAAGAAGTCGACGAAGAGTGCCGCACGGACTTCATGTTCGACCAGCCGTACAGCGCCGCAACGTGGCGGCTGTTGCGCAAGCTAGGCGAGCGGCGTTGGCTGTGCCCGACCTGGCCCGAGGAGTGGGGCGGCATGGAGGCCTCAGCCCTGACCAACTACGTTATCCAGGAGGAGCTCGCGTACGCCTTCGCACCAGCCCCCTTCGCGGTGATCGGGGCCATGGTAGTCGGGCCCACGCTACTGGCTTATGGAAACGAGGAGCAAAGGCGCAAGTATCTGCCTCTGATATCGAGCGGCCAGGTCGAGTTCTCCATGGGCTACACGGAGCCTGGAGCCGGGTCGGACCTTGCTTCCATCAGCCTGCGGGCGGAGGACAAGGGCGACCACTATCTCGTCAACGGACAGAAGATGTTCAGTACCAAGGCCGATTTCGCGGACTATGGATGGCTGGCGGTAAGGACAGATCCCGATAATCCTAAGAAACACAAGGGAATATCGCTGCTCATAGTGGACCTGAAGAATACCCCCGGCATTACCGTACGCCCCATACGCGACATGGCGGGCTACCATTCGAACGAGGTCTTCTATGACGACGTTAGAGTCCCTAAGGAGAACCTGGTCGGCGACCTGAACCAGGGCTTCTACATTATAGGAGCAGCGCTGCTGTTCGAGAGAGCCTTCACGATCAGCGGTTTCCATCGCCCCCTGGAGGAACTGATCGAGTACGTCAAGTCTACGGAGCTTTGCGGGAAGCCCCTCTCCGAAGACCCCGGCGTGCGACGAAAGCTGGCCGAGATCGAGATGAGGTTCGCCGTGACGGGCGTGCTGTCGCGGCGGGTTGCCTGGATGCAGGAGCTCAAGATGTTCGCCCTCAAGGAGATCGCCATGGGCAAGCTGATCAGCACCGAGGTAGTCTACGACCTGGCCCACACAGGCATCCAGGTTCTGGGACCCTACGGCGAGCTCGAGTCCGACTCGAAGTACGCCAAGGTCCACGGCTGGTTCGCGCACATGTACCAGGAGTCCCCGCATTACAAGATCGCCGGAGGTACGTCGGAGATCCAGAGGGCCATTATCGCCACCAGAGGCCTCGGGCTTCCGCGAGACTAGCCAGAGCCGACCAGAACGCCAGGCTCTGCGACACACCCGCTTCGCGCCCCTTCCGAGCCGTTCTGAGCCGCTGGTGGTGCATTTCGGAGGGAGGCGCGAGCGGCGGTGGGGTAGTCAATGGGAGTAAGGGCGCATGGCTATGAACCCCTACAGTCCCTTATACGAACCTCAGTCATTCGCGGCTGCCTGCCGTCAGGCGTTGGGTGCTGGTGCATTTCCTTCATTGCATGCACCCTACGGACTAGCGTCAGGGATACGCGAGAGGGTTCGGATCCCTTCAGAAAGGCGAAGAACCCAGAAAGGAGCCAATGCCCATGGTGCAGTCGCGTGCCCCGGCGATAGGCAACGTGTTGCGCCCAATAGGAAGTGTTGCCGATGAGGAGACCGTTGCCCGATTCCTGGGATATCATATCTACCGGAGTCTTCCAGGGGGATCGGGGGTAGCCACCACACTATGAACATGTATGAGAGAGCCTTTGGCAGTCACAAGATGAGTGCGATTGGATCCGCCTGACGTGAGAAAAAGGCAGTCCGATGCCGCTATCACTTTCTGGATGGACTACTCTCCGAACTTGTCCTTGCCCGTGCGCCTCTCTACGAGCTTCTCAAGCTCGACAGCCAGAAACCCGAGGAAACTGACCCCCACAATCGGGCCCCACCAGAAAGCAGGGAAGGGCACGGTTCTCAGTGGACTCACGCCAAACAAGGACTCGGAGTAGACTATCAGAAGCTGCAGGCCCACCGTCGCGCCTGCACCAACGAGCAGCAGTCTGTTCCCGAACGGGCTAAACGTGAAGGCCGACTTGAAGATCGCACGCGCTGTGAAGAGGTAGAAGAGTTGGACGAAGATCAGGGTAGTGAAGGCTACCGTTTGTGCCTGTGACAATAGCAGGTCGGTGTCGCCCATTCTTTCCACATAGATCAGGAACATGCCGGCAGCACCCGCTGCCGAGATTAAGGAGACGAGGCCCACTCGGCGGATGAACAGGGCATTATGCAGCTTCTCATCGGGACTGCGCGGCGGCCTATCGAGAAGCCCCTCTTCTTTCGGTTCCCATATGAGCGGGATCCCGAAGCCTATGGCGACTACGAGATTCACCCAGAGAATCTGCACCGGCTCCATAGGTAGCCGTTCAGCGAAGACATGTATGAACGGTGAAAGTAGAATCGCGGCCACAACTACCAGGCCCTGGCCGCCGTTCGTGGGAAGCAGGTACAGAATGACCTTCCAGATGTTATTGAAGACGTGTCTCCCCTCCTCGACGGCCGCCACGATCGAAGCGAAATTGTCGTCCGTAAGCACCATGTCCGCCGCTTCCTTGCTCACCTCAGTGCCCGTTATGCCCATGGCCACCCCTATGTCCGCCGCCTTCAAAGCAGGTGCGTCGTTGACGCCGTCTCCGGTCATCGCGACGATGTGTCCTCGCCGCTGTAATTGATGCGTGATCCTGTACTTGTGCTCCGGGGCTGTCCGGGCATAGACCGACACGCGCTCCAACGCCTCGTATAGTCCATCGTCGCTCATGGCTGACAGTTGCTCACCAGTAAGGACCTCATTACTGCCGTCGCCAATACCGAGTTGCCTCGCTACGGCTCGTGCCGTGGCAGCGTGGTCACCGGTTATCATGATGGGCCTGATGCCCGCCTTCTTGGCTTTCCTGATTGCATCGATTGACTCTTGTCTTGGCGGGTCGATCATGCCCTGTATACCCAGAAGCGTCAGCCCCTCCATGTCCGCAGGGTCAAGAGACACCGTACTGACGGGCACGTCTTTGTACGCCATCGCCAGGACACGAAGTGCGTCGGCGGCCATCGCATGGACGTAGTTCATGATGGCTTCAGGGTCCAGCGGCATCGGGTCCGTACCACCGAGCTGGGTGGAGCACATGCTCAGCACGCGCTCGGGCGAGCCCTTGACGTAGATAATGTTCCTGTCCTCACATCTGTGGAGTGTGGCCATGTACTGGTTCTCGGATTCGAAGGGTATTTCATCCAGTCTAGGCACCTCGGTCTTGATCCCCGCCTTCGCGGCAGAGACTATCAGCGCACCCTCAGTGGGGTCCCCCTTCATACCATAGCCTTTCTCTCCTTTGACCAGTTCGGAGTTGTTGCACAGGAAACCCGCCATAAGTGTCCTCATCAAGGTCTCATCTTCCGCAGGACTATGCAGCTCGTCATCATGGAAGAAATCCCCGGTCGGCTCGTAGCCGACCCCGGTGACTCCATAGAGGCGCCCTCCCGCGTATACTTTCACCACGGTCATCTCGTTCCTGGTGAGAGTGCCGGTCTTATCGGAGCATATGACAGTTGTCGCTCCGAGTGTCTCCGCCGCAGGGAGTCTCCGGATGAGCGCGTTCCTGCGCGCCATAGCCATGCTTCCGACGGCGAATGCGGTTATGATAGCCGCCGGCAGCCCCTCTGGGATTAGGGCAACGATCACTCCCGCCGTGGCGAGCAGCATGTATCCCACGTCGTAGCCGAGGCCCACGCCGATACCCAGCGTTATGAACCCAAAGCCAACGCACGCGATTATGATGAACTTGGTGAACTGGCTAATCTTCTTGACAATTGGGGGAACAACTCTCCTGGTCTCAGTCATCATCCCCGCGATTCTTCCCATCTCAGTCCGAGCCCCTGTCTCCACGACCACGCCCTCAGCACGGCCTCTGGCAACAAAGGTTCCGCTGAATGCCATGCACCGCTGCTCTCCGGGCGTTAGATTGGGCCTGTCCAAGGGTTCGGTTACCTTCGCAACAGGTTTGGATTCGCCTGTGAGCGTCGCCTCGTCGATCGAAAGCTGCCTTATCGAGAACAACCGCAGGTCTGCTGGGACCCTGTCTCCCGCTTCCAACACCACGACGTCACCGGGCACCAACTCGCGTGTGGGTACAGTCTGCTTTTCGCCATCCCTCATCGCTATGCACTCGGGCACCAGCATCCCCTTGAGCGCTTCCAGCGATGCCTCGGCCTTGCCCTCCTGTATGAAGCCTATTATCACCGTGGCGAGCACTACACCGATGATCACGTACATATCGATGAAATGGCCCAACACTGCGGTAAGAACAGCGGCAGCCATGAGCACGTAGAGCAGGCCGTTGTTGAACTGCGACAAGAAGCGGATAATCGGCCCTCGCTTGCGCACCTCCAGTTCGTTGTACCCGTAATCACTCAGCCGAGCCTTGGCGTGGGCCGTTGAGAGACCTGCCCCCCCTGTCTGCAGTGTCTCGAAGACGTCGTGTATCGATAGCTGGTACCACTCTCTGCCGTCTGTCACGGACTCCTCCCTACCAAGGAGTGAGCCTGTCTCTCCAGTCAGGTTCTAGGGAGAGCAGGACATAGTACCTATCAGCCGTGCAGTCACACAATACAGAAATGCCGCTTTCACGGTCGCACTCGTCTTTGGCGCTCACCAACTCAGGATCTCCTCCTTGCTTCTCACTGTCTGGCCCAGCCCTAGGGAGATCTTCCTCCTGATACTTGCGGGTGAGCTTGACCACAGTCCCGTTGTCCGACGGCGCGCTGAGACATGTTAGCACAGGGTATCCTTGCGTTTCGATATGAAGCCGAACGCGGCAGTGCCATGCGCCCCTACATGTGCCCTACCCCAACGTCAATCATTCGAGGCTGACTGCCCCGCTTGGGCCGTGGTGCATCCCGCTGCGATCCATGCACCCTGCCGGCTGCAGCGACGCGGGAGCGGATGCCCCCGTGCTCCCCGGCCGCCCTACGGCTCCTTGCGGCGCAGCTTCTCGAACTCCTTGAGTAGCTGCTTCTCCTTGCGGTTGAGGTTCGTAGGCGTGGTCACCCTGACCACGACGTACTCGTCGCCCCTGCCGTAGCCGTTGAGACGCGGCATTCCCTCCTCCGCGATCCTTAACACGCTCCCCGTCTGGGTGCCCTCCGGTATCTCCAGCGTCAGGCCGCCGTCGAGGCCGGGCACCTCGATCTCACCGCCGAGCGCCGCCGTGGTTAACTCGATATCGTGCTGCAGGTACAGGTCGTCGCCGTGCCTCTCGAAGACGGGGTGCCTCTCCACATTCACCACCACGTAGAGATCGCCGGGAAGGTCTCCCTGCTTCTCACCCGCGCCCTCGATCCTCACATGGAACCCGGTATCGGCACCGGGCGGGACCGTGACCTTCATCTCCTCGACGTGCTCGACGTATCCCTCGCCCTCGCATTCGGGACAGGGCTCCTTGACTGTCTGACCCCTGCCCCGGCAGTCGCCGCATACGGTAATCTGGCGCATCACCGTGTTGCCCGAGCGCTGCTCCCTGACGATCTGTCCGGACCCGCCGCACGTCGCGCAGGTCTCAAGGTTATCCGCCGTTGCACCCTTGCCGCCGCAGGCCAGACAGGCCGCCGCTCTGGGCAGTTCGATGGTCCTCTCGACGCCGGAGGCCGCCTCCTCCAGCGTCAGCGACAGGTTATACCTGAGATCAGCCCCCTTCGTGGGACCGCGTCTCGCGCCACCGCGTCGCCCGAAGAGGCCGTCGAATATGCCGCCACCTCCGCTACCGAACCCGAAGATGTCCCCAAGGCCGAACTCGCGAAAGATGCCGGCGAAATCCACACCCCCAAAGATGTCCTCCTGAGATAACCCCTCCAGTCCGGCATGTCCGTACGTGTCGTAGAGCCTCCGCTTCTTCGGGTCGCTAAGCACAGCGTAGGCCTCGTTGACCTCCTTCATCTTCTCAGCAGCCTCAGCGTCATCCGGATTGCGGTCCGGATGGTACTGCATCGCGAGGTTGCGGTAAGCACGCTTGATTGCGGCAGCATCAACGCTCCGCTCGACCTGGAGGACCTCGTAGTAATCTCTCTTCGCCATCTCCGTTCCTGACTAGTCTAAGGGGCTCGACCGCCGGACAGCAAGAGGGGCAGTTCAACCTGCCCCTTCCATCGTTTGCAGGCTGTTAGGGCCCGCCTGCCGGGCATCATGGGTGCCTCTCACTTAGCGGCTCAGGCCGCCGTGGACTCCTTCTCCGAAGCCGAGGACGTCTCCTTCTGCGTGCCCGAGTCCTCCCCGGGGATGCTCTCGCCCCGGCCCTTGCCATTCCCATTGCGTCGCGAGTCAGTTACATAGAAGCCCGAGCCCTTGAAGACTATGGGCACCGGCGAGAAGAGGCGCCTGGTCTCACCCTCGCATCTGGGACAGGCGGCCTCCGGGCTCTCATCGAAGCTCTTTCGCAGCTCGAACCCATGGCCACACTTCACACACTCATAATCATACAGCGGCATCACTCACTCCTGTCTTCCGCTCCGGCAGCGTAGAGATCGAGCCCCAGGTGACACAACGCGGACATGCATCTGATCCCGTCGTCCTCTCCCAGGTGGACCTTTAGCAGACGACCTGAGGGAAGCACATACGACAGCTTGTGCACCCTTCCCACCGGTCGTCCTGTGGTCCCGGAACGCATCTCCTCTTCCCCTGTCCCTCCATTGTCATCCCGCAGCATCTCGATCCGAAGCCCCGCCCCAAAGAGCTGGCGGGCGGTCGGCGGGCGACCCACATGCCTCCCCCCTCATCGTCGCCCCCGACCGCCGTGCAGACCTCTACGTGCTCACTTCTTCTGGCCTTCGATTTGAGCCTTGGGCTGGACCTTTATCTGCTTGGGCTTGATCTCCTCGGCCTTCGGCAGCGTGAGGGTCAGGACGCCGTTCTCGAAGGCGGCTTCGGCCTTGTCGCTCTGCACGGAGACGGGTATGATCATGCTCCGCGCAAAGGTCCCGTAGCGCCGCTCCTTGCGGATGTAGTTCTCTTCCTTCACTTCCTGCTCTTCCTTGTGCTCTCCCTTGATGGTCAGGGTATCACCGGTAATCGTGATATCCACCTCGTCTGGCTTGACTCCCGGAACGGTTGCCTTCACCACTATCTCTCCGTCCGTCTGGTAGACATCGAGAGGCAGCGGCGCGGCTCCCTCCTCGCCCCAGACCCTTGCAGGCCTCACGTAGCTCTCGTCAAACAGCCTGTCCATCGCGTTCCTGAGGCTCATCATGTCCCTGAACGGTTCCCAGCGCATCATTGTCATCTCGCACCTCCTGTCACGGTTTTTGAGAGCCTAGCTCCCGATGCCGGCGCTACGGACTTCTCTCTTCCTCTCTACGGCACTATGCCGAGGTCTTGCCAGCACCTTCAGGTCGTGCATGTGACCACACTGGAGACACTCCTCATACCATCCGTGGTAGTCCCTGTTCAACAGAACCCTTCCCCCGCACCTGGGGCAGCGCTTGCGGTCCACCTTTGCCCCCTAGTACTCCATATCCGGCGGCATGCCCGGGGCGCCGTTCTTCTTCTCGGGTACGTCCGTGATCAGCGACTCAGTGGTGAGTACCATGGCAGCTATGCTGGCCCCGTTCTCAAGGGCCGCCCTGCTCACCTTCACCGGGTCGATGATGCCCTTGGCCACCATATCTCCGTACTCGTCCTTCAGCGCGTCGTAGCCGTAGTTGGTCGCCTTGTTATTCTTCACCTTGTCCACCACGACCGAACCTTCGAGCCCCGCGTTGATGGCGATCCTCCTCATGGGTTCCTCGAGGGCCCGCTTCATGATGGCGATACCGATTGCCTCATCGCCCTCGGCCTTCTTCTTCTCCAGCGCCCTTGCCGCTTTCAGGAAGGCCACACCACCTCCCGGCACTATCCCTTCCTCGACAGCGGCCCTGGTTGCCGAGAGAGCGTCCTCGACTCGATGCTTCTTCTCCTTCAGCTCCACCTCGGTCGCAGCGCCGACCTTGATCACTCCCACACCACCGGCCAGCTTGGCAAGGCGCTCCTGCAGCTTCTCCCTGTCATAGTCCGAGGTCGTCTCATCAGCCTGTACCCTGATCTGCTTGATCCGGGCCTTGATTCCCTCCTCATCCCCCTTACCTTCCACAATTGTTGTATCATCCTTGTTGATCACGACCCTGCGTGCGCGCCCCAGATCGTCGATAGTGGCTGAATCCAGCTTGCGGCCTCTCTCCTCGGATATCACCTGGCCGCCGGTCAGAATGGCCATGTCCTCGAGCATCGCCTTTCGCCTGTCGCCGAACCCCGGCGCCTTCACCGCCACGCAGTTCAGGGTACCCCTGAGCTTGTTGACCACCAGCGTCGCAAGCGCCTCGCCCTCAACGTCCTCGGCGACCACCAGCAGGTTCTTCGACACCTGCAGCAGCTTCTCCAGAACGGGAAGAAGATCGGAGACCGCGGATATCTTCTTGTCGGTGAGCAGGATGTAGGGCTCATCGATAACCGTTTCCATGCGTTCCGCGTTGGTGACGAAGTACGGGCTGATATACCCGCGATCGAAGTTCATGCCCTCGACGTACTCGGTCTCGAAGCGGATGCCCTTGCCCTCTTCGACGGTTATCACGCCGTCCTTGCCCACCTTGTCCATCACCTCGGCGATCAGGTCCCCGATCTCCTGGTCGTTGTTCGCCGAGATCGCAGCTATCTGGGCCATCTGCGCCTTGCCCTCAATGGGAATGGCCATCTTCTTCAGGGCGTCAACCACCGACACGGTAGCCTTCTCGAGGCCCCTCTTCACCGCCATGGGATTGGCCCCGGCGACGACGTTCCTCATGCCGTCGTGGACCATCTCCTGCGCCAGGATCGTGGCAGTAGTGGTGCCGTCGCCGGCCACATCATTCGTCTTGGTGGCCGCCTCCTTGATGAGTTGTGCGCCCATGTTCTCCAGGTGGTCTTCCAGCTCGATCTCTTTGGCTATGGTCACCCCGTCGTTGGTAATGGTCGGCGGCCCGAACTTCTTGTCGAGCACGACATTGCGTCCCTTGGGTCCCAGTGTCAGCTTCACGGTGTCGGCCAGACGGTCGATACCGCGCTTGAGTGCGCGCCTTGCTTCCTCGTCATACGCTATGAGTTTGCCTGCCATTCCTTACCTCCTGTACTGATATCTGAGCCTAGCTCTTGGCCAGGATGTCGCTCTCTCTCAGAATCAGATACTCCTCATCATCGATCTTGACTTCTGTACCGGCGTACTTCGCATATATGACCTTATCGCCCACCTTGACTTCCATCTCGAGCCTCTTCCCCTCGTCGGTGAGCTTGCCCGGCCCCACGGCCAGCACCTCGCCCTCCTGCGGCTTCTCCTTGGCCGTATCCGGCAGCACTATGCCCCCCTTGGTGACCTCCTCCTTCTCGATGGCCCGGACCACTATCCGGTCACCGAGCGGTTGCAGCTTCACGGCGGCTTTGGCCTTTGCCATCTGGCTCCTCCTGAGTTTCTTCGGGCAACTATCCCAGATTGAAATGTACGCAACCTTGTGTTAGAAGAACACTTGAGAAATGCTAGAATTGCATTAGAAATCGGTTCGACGACACGGAGCCAGCGAAGCGAGTTGAGTAAAGGCGAGCCATCCTTCGAGCGCTACGACCTGCGCGTAGCCCTGGACCTCATACTGAGGAACGCGGCACGTGCGACAAGCGGTACCACAGGTATAGTCGCGACCTGGGAGAACCTGAAGCGCAGCTTCGAGATAACTGCGACTTACGACCTCAGCGAGGAATCCCTGGAACGCATCAGGCCCCTGCTGCAGGAGGCCATTCCCGACCTCGCGGCCAGCAGCGAGAGCTTTGACTCGCTGTCCCGTCTCCAAGCCGGGGCACCTCTGCCGACCTCGGAGTCCGGAGATACGCAGGATGCCATCATTGCCGTCCCCCTCCGCGTAGGCAGCACCTCCGTCGGGCTGATCTGCATCCTTCGCCCTCCTCACGCCGGCGATTTCGCAAGGGGTGACCAGACCATTCTGAATGTCTTCGCCGAGCAGGCCGCCATAGCGGTCCACAACGCACGCCTTGCCGGCATAATGACCGCCGAGAAGGAGAGGCTGGAATCCATACTGGAGGGCAGCGCCGACGGCATTATGGCCATCGACTCGGAACGGCGGATCACGGGCTTCAACTCCGCTATGGAGCAGCTCGCCGGCTACTCCAGGGAAGAGGTGACAGGCAGAGTCTGCTCAAGGGTGCTCGACTTCCGGGATTGGAGCGGGAACGAGGTGTGCGGCGAGCGTTGCCCGATGCGCGTGATACCCGCCAGGCCTCAGCCGACAGTCCATCTTCAGGGCACTATCGCAACGAAGGACGGCCAGCAGGTGGATGTTGAGATGGTCTACTCCATCATGCGGGCCCCTGACGGACGGCCTCTCAACGCGGTGGTGAACGTCCGCGATATCACGAGGCAGCGCGAGGTCGAGAACCTGAGGTCCACCTTCCTGTCAATGCTCGGTCATCAGCTTCAAACGCCCATCTCGATCATGAAGGGCTACACCAGCACCCTGTCCAGGAGCGACGGGAAGTGGGACGAGGCCACCATGCGGCAGGGCCTGCAGGTCATAGAGGACGAGTGCGACCGGCTAAGCAGGATCGTCAAGAGGCTCCTGCTCGCTTCACGAATCGAGTCCGGTACTCTGTCGCCGAACAGGGAGCCGCTGAACGTCAGGAGCCTGCTGAACAAGGTGGCACGGCGGTTCCAGGGCTTGAGCGACCGCCACGAACTGGCAGTACAGGTGGAGAGGAACACGCCCGTCGTCAACGCGGATGCCGACCTCATGGAGGAGGTGCTGGGGAATCTCATCGACAACGCCGTCAAGTACTCGCCGGATGGAGGCGTCATAACCGTGATCGCTGCACCGCGGGACGGCGCCGTCGCCGTAGGCGTAGCGGACACCGGCATCGGGATACCAAGGAGGGAACTCGACAGCATATTCGAGCGGTTCCATCGCGTGGACAGCGACACCGTCCAGGCTGTCAGGGGAATCGGGCTGGGGCTGTTCATATGCAAGTACATTATCGAGGCCCACGGCGGCGATATCTGGGTTGAGAGCGAGCTGGGCAAGGGCTCCCAGTTCACCTTCACGCTGCCGATCGGGAAGCCTGCAGCCGACGAAGAGACAGAGGAATAGGCGGAGAAATGGCTCCCGACACAACAGTACTGGTGGTCGATGACGAGCCGAGAATGGTGCGCTTCATCGCCATGAATCTGGAGCTGGAGGGCTTCCGCGTCCTCGAAGCTTCGAGCGGGCAGGAAGCGGTGGAGACCGTGGTGAAGGAATCACCCGACTTGGTCGTGCTGGACATCATGATGCCCGAAATGGACGGCTACGAGACGCTGGAGAAGATACGTCAGTCATCGCCGGTGCCGGTCATCTTCCTTAGCGTGAAGAGCGAGGAGGAGGACCGCGTCAAGGGACTTGACCTCGGCGCCGACGACTACCTGACCAAGCCGTTCAGCCCGAGGGAGCTGGTCTCCAGAATCAAGGCCGTGCTTAGGCGGGCAAGAGTGTCGGTGCCGGCGGAGCGGTCGGTTATCGACGTCGATGACTACCTGCACATTGACTTCGAGCAGCGCAAAGTGATGGCCGGAGGCCGGGAGTTCAAGCTGAGGCCGACCGAGTACAGGCTGCTGAAGCATCTTGTGTCCAACGCCGGGAAGCTGCTCACGCACGGTACCCTGCTATCCAAGGTGTGGGGGCCCGAGTACAGGGACGAGGACCACTACGTGCGACTGTACGTCACCTACCTGAGGCAGAAGATCGAGAAGGACCCCAGGAACCCCGAGTACATCCTCAGCGAACGTGGTCTGGGATACCGGTTCAAGGAGCTACCTTAGAACCTGCCGGATTAGGCTGTATGTCTCCGTCGCCACACTCGTAGCGGATTAGACATCCGCTACCCCATGCGCTTAGAATATAGGCGATCTCCGGCATATCCCCCACCGGAAGAGTCTCGCTTATGCAGGAAGAACTGACAGGGGTAACGCTGTACGCATCGCCGGAACTCCGGGAGCCGGTGCTCATCGCGAGTTGGCCCGGCATAGGCAGCATCGGCACTATCGCGGTCGACACGCTCAGGTCGGCCCTCGACGCCGAGGAGCTGGGCGAGATCGATCCAAAGGGCTTCTTCTATCCCAGCAAGGTCTACATCAGGCAGGGCGTGCTCGATCACCTCGACTTCCCTTCCAGCAGGTTCTACTACAAGAAGCTCAACAACAGGGACCTGATTATGTTCCTGGGCGAGGAGCAGCCCAGCGCCGGCGGCAGGCACTATGCCGCCGGGGAGAAGGCGTACATAATGGCCAATCTGGTGCTGGATGTGGCCGAACGCTTCGGATGCCGCAGGATTTACACCTCCGGAGCGGCGGTAGCCGCCATCCATCACACGGCGACGCCCAAGATATGGGCCGTGCCGAACAGCGAATCGCTGGTGGAGGAGGTGAAGGCTTGGGAGAACACCATCCTCATGTCCGATATCGAAGGCAGGGACGGTCAGGGAAGCATCACCGGACTTAACGGCCTCCTCCTCGGCGTGGCAAGGAAGCGATCCATGGATGCCGTATGCCTTATGGGCGAGATACCGATATACCTGCAGGGCCTGCCTTTCCCATACCCCAAGGCGTCCAGATCGGTCGTCGAGGCGCTGTCCCGGATACTGTCGCTGGACATTGACATGTCCGGCATATCGACTATCGTCGAGGCCAGCGAGATGGAGATCGAGAAGCTGTACAACGTGTTCCCGGACCAGATAAAGGAGCAGATCGAGAAGCTCCGCGAGGCTGAGACTCCCGAGCCGGGGCCGATTACCGAGGAAGACAAGAAGCGGATCATGGACGATATCGACAAGATGTTCAGGAGAGAGGACAGGGAAGACTAGTCGATGAACACCGGGCATCTTCGTATGAAAGGTGAAGCGCCCGGGGGGGCGCGATGCGCGGTGGCATGCTGGGCTGACGACGCCGGTAAGATGGGCCGCCGCATCGCCGACCAGCTTATCGGCAAGCTCGACGCCAGGGAGGCCGGCGAGATCGAGCTGGTCGATTTCTTTCCTCTGGGCGGCGTCAGCGTTGAAGACGACGTGGCCGAGTTCCCCGAAAGCAAGTTCTACTATGCGGCGGACATGGGAGTGGTGGTCTTCACGAGCGACGCCCCCGCCTCCAACTGGTACGAGTTCCTGAACGCAGTCCTCGACGCGTTAACGGGGCAATTTCGCGCCCGGGAGCTCTATACGATGGGCGGCATGGTCTCCATGACCGCGCACACCACACCCAGGCAGCTTCTCGCTGTAGCGGCTTCCGACGAGGCCAAGGAGATGCTGGAGCAATACGGCATCACACGGGATATCGACTACGAGACGCCGGACGGCCAGAGGCCCACCCTCAACTCATTCCTGCTCTGGCTGGCCAAGGCGCGCGGCCTGGCCGCAGCGGGGCTCTGGGTGCCGGTACCTTTCTACATGGTGGGCAGTGAGGACCCGAGCGCCTGGAAGAAGGCCCTGGAGTTCCTGAACAGCAGATTCGAACTCGACATCGACCTCTCCGACCTCGATGCACAGGCCAGAACGCAGAACGAGCGCATAGAGCAGTTCCTGGCCAATGCACCGGACCTGAGGGAGAGCGTGCAACGATTGGAGAGCAACCTGATGATAAGCCAGGAGGACAGCGAGAAACTCGTCACCGCCATGAACAGCCTGCTCAGTCAACGTGGGTGATATGCTGACTCGCTCTCCACGGTTCCGGTCTCGCACAGCTCCGCCTGGCCGGTCAACACCACTCCAGTGACTGCAGATTTGTGACGCAGCGAGGCGCTTCCGGGATGGCTTTCGAGATATGCTCGCGCACCGACGTTGGCAGGATGAGGTCCCGCAACGAGGACAGCCTGCTTGTGACGACGGTCAAAGGGTGCGAGTTGCTGGCGGTGGCCGACGGGCTGGGTGGTCACGCGGCCGGTGAGGTTGCCAGCAGGCTCGCCACTACCGAACTCGAGCAATACGTCAAAGCGAACATCACGTCGAAGCGAGAGCGTCAGGTACTCACAGACGCGACGTGCAGGGCCAACAGGGAGATACTACTTCTCTCAAGTGAGAACCCTTCTTACTTCGGCATGGGCAGTACGCTCGTGGCAGCCCTGCTGTGCGACGGCAGGGATGCCCTTGTCGCCAACGTTGGCGACAGCAGAGCGTATCTGATCGGCAGGGACATCACTCAGTTGACCCGTGACCACTCCCTGGTGCAGGAGTATGTGGACAGTGGCGCCATAACCACAGAGCAGGCGTTCGACCATCCACAGAAGAACATCGTGACTCGCACGCTGGGGCTGGAGGAATCGGTCTCAGCCGACATCTACGATGTCGACATCGGGGAGAACACGCTGCTTCTATGCTCCGACGGGCTGACCGACGCCCTCAGAGACAGCGAGATCTTCGAGGCGGTAGTCGGCGCTGAGAGTCTGGAATCAGCGTGCTCGAAGCTGGTCGATATGGCTAACGAAAAGGGCGGGCCCGACAACATCACGGTCATACTGGCGAGGCGGGTGCAGTCGGGCTAGGAAGCCGCTACGTCCAGGAATGCAAAGGCGGGCCTCTCGGCCCGCCTTCTCTTGTCCGCTATCGAACAGGCCCTAGTGTCGCTCGACGCTCGTTATGACCTGCCCGCTCTTGTCCCTGATATTGATCTCAAGGGGCATCTTGCCGGGCAGGGAGTGCGTCGCGCAGGCGAGACACGGGTCATAGGCCCGGAAAGCCATCTCCACCATGTTGAGGAGGCCTTCCTTGACCTCGGGGCCCTTGACGAACCCCATCGCAGCCTTCTTCACCGACATGCAGATGGGCGCCGCATTATGCTGGGTGGCGACGATCAGGTTAGCCTTTGTGATGAGGCCCCTGTCATCGGTCTCGTAGTGGTGTATCAGCGTGCCCCTAGCCGCTTCCACACATCCGATGCCGACGTTCTTCAGCTTCAAATCCATGTTGCGGATGTCCTTGCTCGTCAGCATGGGGTCAGCCGCTATCTGCTGCATCTCCTCCGCGCAGGCCAGACACTCTATCAGCCTCGCCCAGTGGAAGGCGAGGGTATTGTGCGCGGGCTTCCCGCCCAGCGCCTCGTACATCTCGTCATGCGCCTTCTGGGCCAGCGGCGTGGGCATTGACTCACAGACGTTCAGCCTGGCTAGTGGCGCCACGCGGTATATCGACGTGCCGTCGCCCTCGACCAGCCCCTGCCAGCCAAGCTTCCTGAGATGGGTCAGCCGGATGTAGGTCCAGGGCTCGACCCACTCGCCGATGTAGTCGGTGTATTCGCGCGGGTCGAAGAGGGCATACTCCTTGCCCTGGGGATCGATGACCCTGATCTTGCCCTCGTAGATCGCCCACTTCTTGCTGTCGTCGACCAGCCCCATGTAGTAGGTCTTGAGGTTGTAGGCATCGCTGAGTACGAGGTCGAGGTACTGCTTGTTCGCAACGACGGTGTCCTTGAACAGCTTGAGGGCGAACTGGGCGAACTCGACGTTGTCATCGGCCAGTTGCTTGATCCATTTCCGCTCTTCCTCGGTGACGCCCCTCGGGACGCCGCCGGGAAGACCACCTTCGGGATGCGGGGGCTTGCTCCCGATCAGCTTGATGACGTCCCTGTTCCTCTTCCGGATATCGATTACCTTCTTGCCGATATCCAGCCCTACCTTTCCGATGACGCCGAGGATGTTTCGCTCGGCAGGGTCGGCGTCCGGGCCCAAAACGAAGTCAGGAGCCGAGAGGAAGAAGAAGTGGATGTAGTGGTCCTCGATGTAGAAGGCATCGTAGTGGAGCTTGCGCACCAGCTTCGCCGCGGGTGTCGGCTCGACGCTGTAGAGGTCATCAAGCGCCTTGGTCGACGCCATGTTATGCGGCGTCGGACAGACACCGCATATGTTCGGCGTTATCCGTGGCATTTCCTCCGCCGGTCTGCCGACGCAGAACCTCTCAAAACCCCTCAGCTCGACGACCTGCCAGTACGCATCCTCCACGTTGCCGGTGTCGTCGAGAAAGACCTCGATCTTGCCGTGGCCCTCGAGCCTCGTTATCGGATTGATGGTGATTCTCTTGCCCATTGTCGCTCCTCCTTGACTTCCTAGACCCGCTTCTTGACCAGTGTCGAGATCGGCGCCGAGAACCTGTATGCGTATCCGGCCGGATCGGCCAGTGTGCTCATCACCTGTTCCAGCTCACTGTCGCTCTCCGCCTCGACAATCGACGCCAGCGAGCACAGCAGCCTGGCTCCAGCGTCGCCCACTCCCTCGACAGGGCCGAAGCAGCCTCTGCACGGGATGTTGATATTCATGCAAGCCTCGCCGCAACCGGAGCGAATAGCCGGTCCCAGGCACACGATACCCTGAGCCAGGAAGCATGTATCGGGGTCGGCCTCCACCTCGTGTATCCGCTTGAACTCCTTGACCGATATCTTGTCCGGCTTGGTCTTGTTGCGCGGGCAGGTATCACAAAGCGCCCGGGCCGGCGCCAGCGTCGAGCCCTTTTCGGGGAGGCGTCCCTCGAGCACCGCCATCACCGCGTTTACAATCAGGTCCGGAGGAGGCGGACAACCGGGGAGATAGTAGTCCACGTCGATGCTCTGGTTCAGAGCGTAGACCTGCTCGTAGAACTCAGGCAGGGTTAGCTCCTTGCCGTTGACAGTAGACTTCGGCTGCGGCCTGTTGTCATTCGGGTTGACCACCGTGGGCGCATCCCGGTACACCCAGTTGAAAATGTCGTCCTTGGTTCTGAAGTTGGCCATGCCCGGCGTGCCTCCGAAGCAGGCACATGCGCCGAACGCCAGGACGAGCTTGGACTTCTTCCTGAGCAGCCTAGCCACCTCTTCCTGCTCCGAGTTCCTGATATGACCATTGATGATACTCAGTGTGATCTCACCGTCCTGCATGGCCTCTATGTGGTGGTACTTGTAGTCCAGCGCCACCGGCCACAGAATGATATCCGTGGCATCGGCCACAGTGAGGACCGCTTCGTTTATGTCGACCACTGCTTCATCGCAGCCACCGCAGGACCCGAGCCAGCAAATCGCAACCTTCGGTTTGTCAGCCATAATGAACTCCTCTCTCCATTCAGTCGATTCTCCCTGCAGGCGTCTATGCCACCTTGCTTGGCGCCTCGACTTTCTTGACGGGGCCCAGCCGGGCAATGCTCTCGCTCATCTGCTTGACCATCTGCGGGAGCTTGCTGCCATCGGGGTCGCTTGCAAGCTCGATCCGAAGCCTGTCCTTCTCGATCCCGTAGTCCTCCAGCAGCTTCCCTAGCAGGAAGACCCTCTTCTTGCACTCGATGTTGCCGTCCTGGAAGTGGCAGTCACCTTCGGGGCACCCAAGGATCAGCACCCCGTCGGCGCCCGCCCGAAAGGCATCAAGTATGTGCGTAATATCGATCTTGCCTGTGCACACGACCGGGACCCAGTTCTTGACCTGCGACGCAAGGGCATCTCTGTCGGCCAGGTAGCCCCAACTGAAATTGCAGGAGAAACAAACGACTTTCGGTTCGCCATCGGACATTTTCGTCGACCTCCTAGAGAGTAGCTTCCCCAGCCTACCGGAGAGCACTGTAGACCTCCTGGATTCGGGCGGGTGTCCTGTCACCGGAGAGCGACCTCGCACCCGACGGACAGGCCGCCACACACATGCCGCACGACTTGCACTTCAGCTCGTCCGTGTAGGAGACGAGCCTGCCGTCGACCTCCTTGAGTCCCGCGGCATCGTAGTTGCAGGCATAAAAGCACATCTTGCAGCCGCAACACAGGTCCTCATCCACCTGCGCCGGGGTCAGCTCGTCCTGGATGCCGACTGAGACGCATGCTTTGCAGGACACGCACGGCCCGCAGGTAATGCACCTCCTCGCCTCCTCGATCGCCTCCGGCAGGGTGAATCCCTGCTCGAACATATTGAAGTTCATCCGGCTGTCAGCGGGCATCCACTTGTGCTTCGGCTCTTCCTCATACCTGCTGCGGTAAGGCGCATCGTACGGGCTGTACTCGCGTACCCTGTCCCGTTTCAGGTCAACCCCGCTCAGATAGCGATCGATGGACTCAGCCGCCTCAACGCCCTCCTGCATGGCGTCAGCGAGGAAACCGATTCGCCGCACATCGCCGCCTATGAACACATCGGGAACCCGCCCCCGCAGATCGACCGGATCGACCTGCAGTCTGCCCGCTTCGTTGAAGAGGCCCTCGTTCTGAAGGAACGCTCGGTCCCCCATCTGGCCAATGGTAATCAGAACGTTGTCGGCCTCCAGCGGAATGCAGTCCGCACACTCGAACTGTGGATTGAATCCCTTCTCGTCGAACACGCTGACACAGAGCGGGCAATCGAGCTTCAGCTTGCCGTCCGACTTCGCTATTCCTCGCACTCCGCGCGACGGGATGATTCGTATTCCCTCTTCGCGCGCTCCTTCGATCTCCTCGACATCCGCCGGGATCGCATCCTTCGATGCCTTGTCCAGCACCTCCAGAGCCACCAGCGTGACGTCGCCGCCAAGCCGCCTGGCGGTCCGAGCGACGTCGAAGGCCACGTTGCCGCCACCGACTACGATAACATCCTTACCCTTGAAGCGGTCGGACGGCACTTCTCCCCTGTTGGCATCCCAGAGGAGCTTGAGGCCGTACATGACGCCCTCCTGCTCCTGGCCCTCGACCTTGGCGCCTTCGAAGGTCAGTGGCCGAGGGTAGGGAGTTCCGGTGGCAATGAAGAACGCCTTGTAGCCTTCATCCCGCAGCTTCTGAAGCGTGACTCCGCCCTCGCCGACCTTGGTCTTCAGCTTGACTTCTATGCCAGCTATCCGGACCAGGTTGTCAACTACCGCGTCCATAACCTCTTCGGGAAGGCGGTACTCGGGAATGTACCTCACGGCGCCCCCGAGCTTGTCGGCGTCGTCAAAGAGTGTTACCCTGTAGCCCCTCTTGCTCAGTTCATATGCGCACATAAGGCCGCCGGGCCCGCCGCCGATGACCGCCACCTTGTCCTTGTCCTTCTTCACTTCGAGCGGCTTCTTCTGAGATAGATACGGCGTATAGGTATCCGAGAGGAAGCGCTTGAGCAGGCGCCTCTTGATAGAGCCGCCCCTCGTCCGGTAGTTGCAGTCGTTCTCACAGAGGCCGCAGATGTAGCCGCAGACCGTGAAGAAAGGGTTCTTGTCGTAGAGGTAGTCACCTATCTGGATGATACCTTCTTTGGCCTGGTTCGGGTCTTCTGGCAGGAGAGATATGAGCACGTTGGTACGCTGGATATCCTCGTTGATGGGACATCGAATCTGGCATGGCGGAAGGAACTGCATCACCGCGTCTTCCGCACGCCCCTTTCCCGTGCTGTCTGTCTTCCACATACTGAGGCCTCCTGTCGCTAGTTACTTCGGATGGTAGCCCGGAATGGGGATACTGTCAGGTAGCCCGCCCAACCGGGTTCCGGGCGAAACTGGATTGGGATAGGAACGGATATCGGTCGAGGCTGACCTGAACGGAAGCGCCTGTCCTGCTGTCTGCCAGGGGTCCCCGTCCCCATTGAACTCCTGTGGTTGAGCCGCCCGGTGGCATTGCGAAGCACGCCTTGCGCGGAATTGCCGCTCCCTCCTGAGATTATACGTTTTCCATAACGGTATGTCCAGCGCAGCAATCATAACTGGCTCAGTCGGGGGGTACGCCTCGAAACCAGCATCGGATTAACGCGTTGTTCCGGGGGGTATCCCTCAGGTATAATCGACGGCGAGAGTGGTCTGTTGAGAACACTTATACTGGGGCTGGGTAATCCCATACTAAGCGATGACAGCGTGGGACTGCTGGTGGCGTCCGAACTGAAGTCCAGAATCGACAACAGCGACGTCACTGTGGAAGAGACCAGTCTCGCTGGTCTCAGGCTGCTGGACATACTCTCTGGCTATGACAGAGCGTTCATAGTCGACGCAGTAGAGATGGCAGGCTACCGACCGGGGGAGGTGCTTCAACTCTCACCCGAGGCCTTCGACGAGGCCAGGCACCTATCTTCGGTTCACGACGTCAACTTCGCAACGGCGCTCGACCTCGGCCGCAGGCTTGAGATGGACCTCCCCCGCGAGATGGTCATCTTCGGTATCGCCATTGAGGATGCGGGCACGTTCGGTGAAGAATGCACACCCGAGGTCCGGGAGGCTGTACCCATCTGCGTGAACATGATTATGGAAAGGCTACGGAGGAACTCATGCACGAATTCCACATAGCGGACGGCGTGGTGAAACACGCTTTGCAGGAAGCCGAAAAGCACAAAGCCAAGCGAATCAGCCTGATCAAGGTGAGGCTCGGCGGCAAGACGCATATCACGCCGGAAGCGATGACTACCTGCATCCAGGCCTCGGCCAAAGACACTATCGCCGAGGGTGCCACAATCGAGATTGATGTCTTCTCGGACGTCTACAGGTGCGGGGATTGCGCCCAGGTGTTCCCGGCGGACGCAGAGCATTCGCAGTGCCCCAATTGCGGCAGCACGAACGTGGAGCTCTTCTCCGGTGAGGAGGTCTACCTGGAGAGTCTTGAACTGGAGGACTAGGGCAGCCGACTAGTAGTCCTTCTCGTCCGCAAGCTGGAGCTTGCACTCCAGGTTGAGGCATTCGCACATGTTGCGGCACGGATACCACAGGAGCGACATCTGATCGCACGCCGGGCACTGGAGAAGCCTGGACAGTACAGTCTCGCCCCTTGTCTTCACCCTCTCCTCATACGTGCACAGCTCGCAACTTGAAGCCGCCAGATAGTAGCGACGGTGCCTGGCACAGTAGGCACGGCTCTCTCCGGTTGACTGCCCGAGTCCGCTCACTACACCTTCAGACGCAGAGGGCCGCGTATCAGCAGATTCTGGGAAGCTGCTCCCCCACCAGCATGTCCACAATGCGCAAAGCTCCCATCGCCGTCTTCATTACAACACGGCCGGGGTGGTCCGATACCACCTCTCCGATGACGGCGGCGTCGGTCCCGTACTTGTGCCAGCGCATTATGTCGACCAGCTTGCTCGAAGACTCTGGTGCAACCACCGCGACGAGCTTCCCTTCGTTGGCGACATAGAGCGGGTCAAAGCCCAGCAGCTCGCAGGCGCCGCGCACTGCCTCTCGCACAGGTATCGCCGTCTCTTCAATGCGTATGCCTACGCCGGAGCTGCCGGCGAACTCATTGAGTGTGCTCGCGAGACCGCCCCTGGTGGGGTCACGCATGCAATGGATCTCGGCCCCGGTCGACAGCATGTCGGCCACGAGCCCGTTGAGGGGCGCACAGTCGCTCTCAACCGGCGTGCCGAATTCCAGGCCCTCTCTCTTGCTCATGACCGCTATTCCGTGATCGCCGATGGGGCCGCTGAGAATGACCGCATCTCCCGGCTTGGCGCTCGAACCGGAGATACTGAGACCATCCGGCACAACCCCTACCCCGGTGCTGTTAATGAACAGCATGTCGGCGCTGCCGTTGTCGACCACCTTGGTGTCGCCGGTAACGATCATGACTCCTGCCTCGCTCGCCGCATCGCGGATGGATTCCACCACCAGGCGCAGGTCGGCCATGCGCAGGCCTTCCTCGATGATCAGCGATATGCTGAGGTACTTCGGTGCTGCGCCGCACATCGCCAGGTCGTTGACAGTCCCACAGACCGCCAGCCTCCCGATGTCGCCTCCGGGGAAGAAGATCGGGTTCACGACGTAGCTGTCGGTGGTCATTGCTAGGCGTCCGCTGAGATCGAACACCGCTGAATCGTCGAGCTTGTCCAGGTAGACATTGCCGAAAGCCGGGAGAAGGTTGTCAGAGATGAGATCATGGCTCAGCTTGCCGCCGCTGCCGTGCGCAAGCAGCACCCTATCTTCCATAGCCGTCCTCGTACCGGTAGTACGCAGCGCAGCTACCCTCGGATGACACCATACAAGGGCCCACGGGATGCTCGGGGTTGCATACGCTCCTGAAGAGACTGCACTCCAGAGGTGTGCTTACACCTCGAAGGATATCGCCGCAAATGCATCCCTGCGGCTCCACGGGCTCGCCCGGCGAGATGTCAAAAGCCCTCTCCGCGTCAAAGCTTTCGTATTCGGGTCGCAGCTTCAGCCCGCTGCCGGGCACCGTCCCGACCCCCCTCCAGTTCCCTTCGCACAGCTCGAACACGCGATACAGTAGCTCCAGTGCGGTGCTGTTGCCTGTCTCCCTGACACCACGCTGGTACGCGATTTCTACTATGGGCTGTCCCGACTCCACCTGGTCGACCAGCATCTCAACACATTGCAGGATGTCAAGGGGTTCGAACCCGGACACCACGCAGCCTATTCCGTAATCCCTGGGAATGAACTCGTAAGGCACCGACCCGATAATCGCACTCACGTGACCCGGGCATACTATGCCGTCCAGCTTCACCTCTCCCGAGTCGAGCACAGCCTTGATTATGGGAGGGCAGATCTTGTGCTGGGACAGAACATAGTAGTTCGTCAATCGTCTCTGCTCGGCCTGGACCACAGAAGCGGCCACTGTCGGGGCTGTGGTCTCAAAGCCGATCCCGATGAATACAACTGACTTCGAAGGGTTCGCCGCGGCGATCTCTAGGGCATCCTGAGTCGAATAGACAATCCTGACATCTGCGCCTTCCGCCTTCGCCTGCTGCAGGCTGCTTCGGCTCGCCGGGACCTTAATCATGTCCCCGAATGTCGTCAGTATCAAATCGGGCGCGCCAGCAAGCGCAATTGCCTTGTCCAGGTCAGCGTTGGCAGTCACGCACACGGGACAGCCCGGGCCGGAAAGCATCTCGACCGTGGGAGGCAGGAGCTGGCGAATCCCGTGCCTCGCGATGGCGACCGTGTGCCCGCCGCAGAACTCCATCAGCCGTGCAGGCCTGGTAGACTTCTCGCGGATACGCTCGACCAGCTTCCTGGCCAGTTCGGGGTCGCGGTACTCGTCGATGAACTTCATGAATGCATAGAGGGCCCGGCTTCCAGCGCCGTATCAGTCTTCCGCGGCCTCCACCATCTCCGATAGCAGGTCGAGGGTTTCCCGGGCCTCTTCTTCGTCTATCACGCTTATGGCATACCCGGTATGTAGCAGGACGTAGTCGCCGACCTTCACTTCCGGCGTGAGCATGACACTGGCCCTGCGGCTCACTCCTCCAATCTCAACGTCCGCCTCCATGCCTTCTATCGATTTCACAAGTGCGGGTATTGCCAGACACATCCTTCAGTCTCCTCAATTCATCCAGCGACGCCGGCGATAACAGCCTGCCCCAGGGAAACTCCGCCGTCGTTGGTCGGTACTCTCTCATGCGTTATGACATCGAAACCGGCGCTCTGCAGAGAAGACACTGCCAGCCTGAGCAAGAGCCGATTCTGGAACACACCGCCGCTAAGTGCCACGCGGGAGATCCCTGTCTTCGCCTTGATCCCGTCGCAGACGTCCGCTATCAGTCTCGCCATCGTCTCATGGAACTTCGCCGATATCCCCGACGGGGGCACGCCGCCGCGAAGGTCACCGAGCACCCCGGCGAACAGAGCACTCAGCCTCATGATCGAGACGCCGTCCTGTTCATCCAGTACGTAGTCGTAGCAGGGCCACTGCCCATCCGCCGCTACCATCTCCAGTTCAATGGCAGCCTGGGCATCGTAGCCGGCCACGCCGCGAACACCTATCAGCGCCGACACGGCGTCAAATAGCCTGCCCGCGCTGGATGTCAGGGGTGAGTTGATGCCGCTGGCAAGCTGTCTGCGGATTATGTCGAGTTCCCCCTCCTGCATTTCCGCGCACGCCGGAAGCTCGGCGGTCAACGCCTCTCCCCCAAGCAACGTGAGCACATAGCTTGCCGCCATGCGGTACGGGCGGTGGATCGAGACCGCGCCTCCGGGCATGGGTACATACTCGAAATGGCCCAGCCGCTGGAAACCATTCAAATCGGCGACCATGAACTCGCCGCCCCAGATGCAGCCATCGGTGCCGTAACCCGTGCCGTCGAACGAAACGCCGATTACCGGTTCCTTTACCTCGTTTTCCACCATGCAGCTCACGATGTGGGCATGATGATGCTGGACGGCCACGAACTCCAGGTCCTTCCTTGTTTCTGCCAGCGACAGCGCATACTTGGTGGACAGGTACTCGGGGTGCATGTCGTACGCCACGATCTCGGGATCGATCCTGAACAGTTGCCTGTACAGTTCAATCGTGCTCTCGAAGTGGTTCATGGTTTCGAGGTTCTCCATGTCCCCGATATGCTGGCTCACGAAAGCATGATTGTCTCTGATCAGACAGAAAGTGTTCTTGAGTTCAGGCCCGCAGGCGAGCACTTGTCTCAGCGAGAAAGGGAGATGGATCGGGTACGGAGCATAGCCTCGCGCCCGCCTAATCACCCTCGCCTTCCCGAACTCCACCAGCGCGACGCTGTCGTCATATCGTGAGTGAATGCCACGATTGTGCACCAGGAAGCAGTCGGCGATTCCACCAAGCCGGACAAGCGCCTCGTCGTTATCCTTCGCTATAGGCTCCTCGCTCAGATTGCCGCTGGTCATTACCAGGGGCAAATGCGCCTCTCGAAGAAGCAGGTGGTGCATGGGCGTGTACGGAATCATCACTCCCATGTAGTCCAGTCCGGGCGCTACCCTCTTCGCGATGTTCGAGCCATGTCTCCATCTGAGGAGGACAATGGGACTCGCCGGAGAACGAAGAAGCTCTTCCTCCTGCTCAGATACTTCGCAATGATGCCTGACCTCGTCCAGGTCTGCCAGCATCACGGCGAAGGGTTTGTGCGGTCTCCTCTTGCGCTCTCTCAGTGTGTGGACTGCGGTCTCGCTGGTCGCGTCGCAGGCCAGAAGGAAGCCTCCCAGCCCCTTGACAGCCAGCACGTTGCCGTTCCTCAGCAGTCGCGCCGCCTCAGCCAGCGTATCGTCGCAGGGAAGCGGTCGGCCTGCGGGGTCAAGCAGGCTCAGTTCCGGTCCGCACACGGGACAAGCGTTCGGCTGAGCGTGGAAGCGCCGGTCCATCGGGTCCTCGTATTCACGTTGGCACTCGGGACACATGGTAAAGACGCGCATCGTCGTCTTGGGGCGGTCGTAGGGAATATCCTCGATTATCGTGAAGCGAGGGCCGCAGTTCGTGCAGTTAGTGAAGGGATAGCGATAGCGCCTGTCCTGCGGGGACAGGACCTCTGCCAGACATTGATCACAGGTGGCGATATCCGGCGATACGAGCTGGTATTTCTCTGATTCGGCCACACTCTGTCGAATCTCGAATGACGTGTAGCCCGAGGGCGAGTCCCAGGTGAAGGCAACGTCCTCTATCCGTGCCATCGGCGGCGCCCTGTTGGTCAGCTCCTCAAGGAAGCGCTGCAGCGATTCCCGGGCTCCTTCCGCCTCGATCTTGACGTCACCCGAGGTGTTGCACACCCATCCCCGGAGGCCGTGCTCACCGGCCAACTGGTAGACGAACGGCCTGAAGCCGACCCCCTGAACGACGCCGCGCACACTTACTCGCAGCAGGCCGTCGCCGGCCTCGGCTACCGCTCTTGAGACGCGACCGCGTCCCGCATCAATCCCCTCAGTCATCGGTACCCCTCTGCAGTTCGGGCAGCAGTCAGGCTGTCAGCATTCCACCTTTCCATTATAGCAGCTATGGACTGACACGGCACAGCTTGGGGTACTCAGCTACGACACCGGCGATCCGCTGGGATGAAAGTACCAGCAAAACGTAGTACATACGCGGGGTTGTTAGGTAAGTCGCGGTAAAGCATACTTTGCAGCAAAAGGCATTGACGGAGTACAGGTAGTGCTCTACTATTGGCCTCGACATAATTGGTGAGGATACATTGGAGAGGCTCTGAGAATGATCGTAGTAGGCGAGAAGATCAACACCAGCCGGAAGAGCATCCACGAGGCTGCAACCAAGGCGGACGCAGGCTTCATCGTGAAGGTGGCCCGCGAGCAGGCCGAAGCGGGCGCCGACTTCGTAGACGTCAACGCCGGTACATTCCTCGATCAGGAGACAGCGAAGCTGTGCTGGCTCGTCGAGACTGTCCAGAAGGAGATCGACTTGCCTCTCTGCCTCGACAGCCCGAACCCAGCGGCGATAGCGGAGGCCATGAAACTGCACAAGGGCACCCCAATGATCAACTCTATATCTCTGGAGCGCGACCGGTTCGAGGCTCTCTTTCCTGTCGTAACGTCGCAACCTTGCCATGTTGTGGCGCTCTGTATGGCTGAGACATCGATGCCCACCACTGTCGAGGACCGCGTGACCGTGGGAACGGAACTCATAAGCCGACTGACCGGCGCGGGTGTCCCCATCGAGAGGATATTCGTCGACCCGCTGGTCCAACCCGTCTCGGTGGACACGAACATGGGGGCAGCCGTGCTCGGGGCGATAAGGAAGATCATGGATGATTTCCCCGGAGTCAATACCATCTGCGGCCTCTCCAACATCTCCTTCGGCCTGCCCGAGAGGCGCCTTGTCAATCGCAACTTCCTTGCCCTGGCGATGTGCCACGGTCTATCGGCCGCGATCCTGGACCCGAACGACAGACAACTCATGTCAACCATGCTGTCCATCGATATGCTCCTGGGCAGAGATGACTTCTGTGAAAACTACATTGATGCATACCAGGAGGGCAGACTGTCAGGTTAGAATGCATCCGGGGCGTCTTGAGCCAACCCGGAGCAGCTCGACGTCGCGGAAAGAGAGAAGGAGTCCGAAATGGCCAATCTTGCGACACTTACCGAATCAGTGATCAAAGGCGACAGCAAGACCGCTGTTGCAGAGACCCAGAAGGCGCTCGATGACGGAACGCCGATACAGGAGATAATAGACACCAGCCTCATCGCAGCTATGGATGAAGTGGGCGAGAGGTTCTCGAAGGGGGTGATATTCGTACCCCAGATGCTTCGTTCCGCCAAGACAATGCAGGAATGCATGAGGCTCATGGAGCCGTTGTTCAAGGAAAGAGGAATCACCACCAAGGGCAAGGTGCTCATAGGCACTGTCAAGGGCGACCTGCACGACATCGGCAAGAACCTTGTCTCAATGATGCTGGAGGGTGCGGGTTTCACGATTACCGACCTGGGCGTCGACGTCCCGCCGGAGAAGTTCGCGCAGAAGGTGCAGGAGATCGAGCCACACATTGTAGCAATGTCCGCTCTCCTGTCAACAACCATGCCGGCGATGCCCGAGACGTTACAGGCCCTGACCGACGCGGGCGTCAGAAGCAAGGTGAAGGTGATGATTGGCGGAGCGCCTGTCACCGATGACTATGCGCGCCAGATAAAGGCTGACGCATATGCTTCGGACGCTGGTGGAGCCGTAGCCAAAGCGAAAGAGCTGTTGGGCGTATCGTGATTCGGTGCCCCATGGAAAGGGGTGAACATTGAAGCCAATAGAGATACCTACCTTCATACCCAGGCTCAAGGTGCTGAGCCGGGAGCAGGCGCTGGCGATCCATACTGCGGCACTCGAGATACTGGAGAAGACCGGGATCAAGATGGAGCATCCGCGAGGTCTCGAGATGCTTTCGGGCGCCGGAGGCAGAGTCTACAATGGCGACTGGGTCCGACTTCCGGCCTATATGGCAGAGCAGGCCCTTGGCTCGGCACCCAGGGAGATCGGCCTCCACGACCAGACGGGCAACAAGGCCATGTCGCTGGTCGATGGCAAGCCCTACTACGGCACCGGTTCCGACACAACGTTCACAGTCGACCTGGAGACCGGAAAGCGCCGCCGGACGCTGCTAAAGGATACGGCCAACTTCGCCCGCCTGGTCGACGGCCTGGACAACATCTCCTTCGCCATGTCTATGAGCAATCCCGAGGACGCGCCTATAGACGATATCTACGTCTACGCATTCGCGGAGATGGTCAAGAACACGAACAAGCCGCTCGTCTTCATTGCCGACAGCGGCAGAGACCTTGCCAAGATACATCAGATAGCCAGTCTCGTCGCGGGCGGCGAAGACGAACTGAGGAACAGGCCTTTTCTGCTCAACTACTCCGAGGCAATCAGCCCGCTCCGCTTCCCGCAGAACGTAATGGAGAGGCTCTTGTTTTGCGCAGAGAAGGGCATACCGATGTGCCTGCCGTCCGGCTCGAATGCCGGCGGAGGCGCGCCGGTGACCCTCGCCGGCGCGATGGCCCTCGGCATAGCCGAGAACCTGGCGGGATTGACCCTCCATCAACTCGCCGGCAAGGGATCGCCCTTCCTGTTCGGACCGAACGTGAGTGTCCTCGACATGAAGACCACTGTAGTCTCGTACGGGTGCCCGGAATGGAGCCTGACCCAGTCGGCTCTGGCCGACATGCGGGACGAGCTGTACGGCCTCCCGGTATGGGCATATGCCGGTGCAACCGACTCCAAGACCATGGACGCGCAGGCCGGGGCCGAGGCCATGTTCTCCATCATCACGGCCATGCTGTCCCGCTGCAATCTGGTCCATGATGGCGGGTATCTCGAGTTCGGAAACACTTCCTCTCTGGAGATGGTGACCATGAACAACGAGCTCGTGGCCATGAGCCGCTTCTTCCTGGGAGGAATCCCGGTTACTGAGGACACGCTGGCGCTCGACGCCATTCGAAGGGTGTCAGGCGGTGGACCCGGCTCGATCTTCCTGATGGATGACCACACATTCGAGCATTTCATGGAGGCGCAGTTCCTCCCTACTCTGCTAGACCGCTCCCGTCACGATGCCTGGGAAGCGGCAGGCGCACCGGACCTCTACAGGCGGTGCAATGCCGAGGCCAGAAGGATCCTGGCGGAACACGAGGTAGAACCCAAGTCAAATGAAGTACTCAAGGGAATTGAAGGAATCCTCGACACTGCCCGCTAGAGAAGTGCACGAGAACGGCACTTGCCCTCTCTATCAGCCTCTTGCGCCCGATGGCCTCCGGAGAATAGACGAGACGGCTCGCCGACTTCTCCAGAACGTTGGTGTCAGGATTGCGGACGAGCACTACGTGGACAGGCTTGCCGACGCAGGCGCACGCGTGGACCGGGCGAACAACAGGGTCCGCTTCCCACAGGAATGGCTGGATGAGATGCTGTCCCGTGCGCCCTCAACGTTCGTCCTGCATTCCCGCGACGGCAGGAATGACGTGCGCCTGGGTGAAGGCATAGTGCATTTCGCAAACGGGGGCCGGGTATTCCGCATCCTGGACATGAGCACAGGCGGATATCGGCGCACGATGCTCAGGGATGTTGCAAACACGGCCATACTGGTGGACCATCTCGATAACCTCGATATGTACATCATTGCCTGCCAGGCCCACGACCTGGAGGTAGACACTTATCATCTCAACGACTTCTTCCGCGCGCTCCAGCACACCACGAAGCATGTAATGGGCGGCTGTGAAGACGTCGAAGGTGCCCGTCTGGTCTGGGAGATTGCCAAGATCGTTGCGGGTGGAGAGGACGAACTGGCCGAGAAGCCCTTTGTTTCCATCATCAGCAACGTGGTCAGCCCGCTCACCGTGAACGGCAACGCCCTGGCGATTATCGACTTCTTCGGCAATCGAGGCATACCCCTTACTTGTGCTCCGGCCCCCATATCGGGTGCGACAGCGCCGGCAACACTCGCTGGAACGCTCGCGCAAATGCACGCCGAGGCCCTCGCCGGCGTCGCGATAGCACAGGTCATAGCGCCCGGCGCGAAGGTGCTCTACGGGGCTGTCCCGGCGACCATGGACCTCAGAACCATGGAGTACACCATGGGCTCGGTCGAGATGGCGATGATGAATGCCGCTGCCGTTCGCCTCTCCAAGCTCTACAACCTGCCCATCTATGCTTCCGGCGGGCTGACGGAGGCGAAGCGTCCCGACATACAGGCAGGTTTCGAGAAGCTGTTCTCCAACATGACCGTCGCGACCGCCGGCGCTGACCTCGTTCACCTGGCTGCCGGCCTTATGGATTCGGGCAACTCCATATCCTACGAGCAATTCGTTATCGACGATGAGATGATTGGAATGGTCAAGAGGGAACTCCGGGGCATCCTGGTCAACGAGGAGAGCCTGGCGTATGATGTAATTGAGGAAGCGGGACCGGGCGGCAACTTCGTGGCGCATGATCACACTATCGATCACATGTTCGACGAATTCTTCTACCCCTCACTAAGTGTACGGTGCAACTTCGACGTATGGGAGGAAAGAGGACGGCCCGACATGCTCAGCAGGGCTCACCAGTTCGTAAAACAGACCCTGCTGGACGGCAGAGACGGGCGCATCGACCCCGAAGTCGTCAGGAGAATCAAGCAGGCGTTCCCGGGACTACGAAATGTCTAGCAGGACAAGGGGTAACGACCAGGAACGGGTCACCCGTATCATTGCCTGCTCTGTATTCAGGCCCGCTCTGGACTACCTGCTGGTCAGAAACCCCCGGGCCAACTTACGCACAACCTATCTTCCCTCCAACCTCCATGTGAAACCGTTGAAGCTCAAGCGGTTCCTGTCCAAGGAAGTCGCGGCTGCCAAGAAGCGCGGCGAACGGGTTGTCTGCCTCTACGGCGAGTGTTTTCCCGATATCTCGGAGTTCTGCGACAAGCAAGACGTGAAGAAAATATCAGGGTTTCACTGTTACGAGATGCTCCTCGGCAGCGGCGAGTTCAAGAAGCTGATTGACGAGACGGCGGGCACCTACTTCCTCGAACAGGACCTGATCCGCAATTTCGAGTCGTATTGCGCGAAGCCGCTGGAACTGCACGATGAGGAGATGCGCAAATACTGCTTCGAGCACTATCAGAAGCTTCTGTACGTAAGGCAACCCGACGATCCCGACCTCGTGGCCCAGGCACAACGGCTGGCGGATTTCCTCGGCCTTTCCCTGGAGATCAGGGATGCCGACTACTCGCACCTCGAAACCGAACTCATGGAACTCATAGGCAAGAGATGACAAGAGCGCAGAACCAGAAGCTGGCCAGAAGAAAGCCCTCGGTGGCTTCGTCCGCCTCGGACAAACAGCGGACGAAGTATGTCTGGCTGAACGTACTGCCGGATGACCTCTGGCTGAAGGTGCGGAGGGGCGAGACCGTCTATGAAGCGCTCCACGATACCGAAGTCGACCTCAATGGTGACTGCGGAGGCATCGGCAAATGCGGCAAGTGCAAGATAAAGGTGCTTTCCTCGATAGGTCCTCCGACCGAAGAGGAAGTGCAGTTCCTCGACGACGAAGAACTCGAGCGGGGAATCCGCCTGGCATGCCGGA
This sequence comes from uncultured Dehalococcoidia bacterium, assembly GCA_964574685.1. Taxonomy (GTDB): domain Bacteria; phylum Chloroflexota; class Dehalococcoidia; order SZUA-161; family SZUA-161; genus CAZGDV01. The sequence goes on along the minus strand of CAZNOI010000005.1, from coordinate 91,733 downwards.
CAAAGGTTGACAAGGATTTGGTCATTAACACCGCCGAAAACGGCTTCCAGGGAGAGTACTTCCAGATTCTCAAGACCGGCGTACAGCCTATACTGCATCCCGATCCACTGGTCCAGAAGAGACTGATTACGCTGCCGCCTTACCTGCAACACGAGAGCATATCGGAACTCGACAAGATCAAGCTCGTCCTAGTGCCCGAGTATCGGGACCTGAAGGCCTCGATCCACAGCCTGCGCACACTGCCTGAGAAGCTTCGGCAGACTCAGTACCGTGGCGCCGCTGTGTTGCACGGCGACCTCCTGATGGACTGGCAAAACTGGGAAGAGGTCGACCGCTACTACGGTCTCGTCTTCGACCTGGGCACGAGCACGGTGGTGGGCAAGCTCATCAATCTCTCCAACGGAAGCGAGGAGGCCGTGGTCTCCGGCCTCAACAGCCAGATCAAATACGGCACGAATTTGATCAGCCGCCTCCAGTACATTATGGAACGTGAAGACGGCCTCGACACCATGCACAGACTGATTGCCAATGACCTGAACAAGATAACCTCTCGCCTGCTCAGGGCCGCAGGACTGAAGCCGGACGACATCTTCATAGCTGTTGCCGCCGGCAACACGACCATGCAGCACCTTCTCCTGGGTCTCGACCCCAGTGGCATCGCCGAGGCACCCTTTTCGCCCGTCCTTACGGACGGCCTGATCGTGAAGGCCTCCGACGTCGACCTGCAACTCCATCCGGAAGGTCTTCTGTACGTGATGCCCACGAAAGCCGGCTACATAGGGGGAGACCTGATAAGTGTGATACTCGCCTCCGGTGTCTGGGAGCAGGACGATGAAGTCATACTCGGGCTGGACCTGGGCACGAATGGAGAAGTCTTCCTGGGCAACCGAAGGAGACTGATGACCTGCTCGGCCGCTGCGGGGCCTGCTCTCGAGGGGGCAAGGATATCGCACGGTATGATAGCCAGGGCCGGTGCAATCGAGGCGGTCAGCTTCGAGGACAACTCCCTGCTCTATCACGTCATCGGCAACATCAGGCCGAAGGGAATATGCGGCAGCGGCCTTGTCGAGATGATCGCGGTCTTGCTGCAGTTGGGCGTGATCGACTATGAAGGCACCCTCCGCCCGTCGGAAGGCACGGAGGGCGCGTGGCTCAAGCCACGGTTGATTCCCAATGACCAGGTCTATGACTTCATGGTCGCGAGTCCCGATGAGTCCTACGACCAGCGACCCGTGTTACTCACGCAGAAGGATATCAGAGAGCTTCAGCTTGCGAAGGGCGCCATAGCCGCTGGAATCATGACGCTGATTGACGAAATGGGCATAACACCCCATGACATAAGACGCGTGTACCTCGCGGGCGCTCTCGGCAACTATGTCAACCCGTACAGCGCCGTGCGCATCGGTCTCATCCCCGGCGGGATCGATCCGGAGATCATAACTTCGATCGGAAACGCGGCAAGCACGGGCGCGTCCATGGTGCTGCTGGCCAAGGAGTACTGGCGGACCGCGAACGAACTCTCCGGCTTCATCGAGCACATAGAGCTGTCATCCCGCGTGGACTTCAATCAGTACTTCGTGGAGAACATAGACTTCCCGAGGGAAAACCTGCAGAAGAGCCAGGACAAGGTATACTGGGCCAAACAGCTCGCAGCTTACCAGTAAGTGTCGACTATGAGAACGAATATCACGATAGGGTTATCCGGGGCCGGCGGCGATGGGGTCGTCGTGATGGGCAGCTTCCTGCAGAAGCTGGCGGCGCTGCAGGGCTACTCGGGCCAGATGCCCCGCTACTACGGGGCTCAGATACGTGGTGGAGGCTCAGCGGTGAAACTGAGCCTCGATGCGGAGTCCGCGGCGTTCCCCAGAGACTGGGTGGACATCCTCGTCTGCTTCAACTGGGAGACGTACGTCGATGTCAAGGACGATCTGTTGATTGGCCCCGACACCCTCGTGCTCCACGACAGCCAGTCGGAGCCGCCCGGTGAGCTGCCTCGTAATGCACTTCGGGTCGACTTCACGAACGCCAGCCGGGGTGTCACCGGGACCACTCGGGACAAGAACCTCGTGGCTCTGGGGTTCCTCGTGAAGCTGCTGGGACTCTCGGACGAGGAAATCAGCAAGGCGATAGACGAGGACGAGGAGCTGGTACTGCTCAAGCACAGCCTGCCGGCCATCGAAGCCGGTGAGCACCTCCTGTCCCAGTTTGTCGTGCCTGACCTGTCTCTGGCGCCGCCTGCCGAGCGAAGCCCCAGGCCGATACTGCACGGCAACGCTGCCGTCGCACAGGCGGCCGTCAAAGTCGGAGGCAACGCATTTTTCGGCTACCCGATCACCCCGGCGTCGGAGATCATGAAGGAGATATACCGAGACCTGCTGGAAGGTGAAGGCGTGTTCGTCCAGGCCGAGGACGAAATAGCGGCCGCAGGAATGACGATTGGCGCCTCGATGGCCGGAGCGAGGGCCTTCACAGCCACCAGCGGGCCGGGGCTGGACCTGATGACCGAGATGATGGGGCTGGCAACCATCTCCGAGACACCGATGGTCATTGTAGATGTCCAGCGCGGCGGCCCGTCAACCGGCATTCCGTCCGGCACCGAGCAGTCGGACCTCAATCACGCGGTCTACGGCGGCCACGGAGATTCCGTGAGGGTGGTGCTCGCGCCCCATGATGTCGACGGCTGTTATCGGCTCACAGCAGCGAGCATCAACATCGCGCAACGCTATCAGACTGTGGTGATCATGCTCTCGGACCAGTGGCTGGCGCAGACCCTCGTGGCCACCGGAGTAGATTTCCTTGAAAGTGAACCTGATATATGGACCAGGAAGAAACCCGACCCCGATGACGCTGCTGATTACAGGAGATACAAGCTGACGGATGACGGCATCTCGCCGATGTCCGACGCCGGAGACGAGGGTTTCGCGTACCGCACATCCGGGCTGTCGCACGATGAGAGGGGTCGACCGGCCTTCGATCTGCAGACCAACCAGACCATGCACGACAAGAGGAGGGACAAGCTGGCCTCTCTAGTTCGAGACAAGGCCCTCGTGACGGTCCTGGGCAATTCGCAATCGCGGAAGGGCATTCTAACGTGGGGCTCCAGCGCGCAGGTGGTCCTGGAGACGGCACGAAGCCTCAACCTGCTCGATGAGGTCAGGATCGCGGTTCCGGAACTCATCCATCCGATACCCGAGGCAATCCGGGACTTCGTCGCGTCGACAGAGAAGCTACTGATCATCGAGATGAACCATACGGGGCAATACTACCACCTGCTGCGTTCCCAGATCGGCCTGCCTGCTGACACCCGGTCCTTCGCCAGGGTGGGTGGTCGACCCTTCAGCATACGGGAGTTGAGCGACCCCATATCGGAGTTGGCGGGATGATAAGCACAGACGAATACAGAACTGAGGTCAAACCAATCTGGTGCCCCGGTTGCGGGAACTTCGGCCTCCTCAACGCGCTTACACGCCGGGTGCTGCCGGGTCTCGGCATTGCCAGGGACAAGGTACTGATCGTGTCCGGCATCGGTTGCTCATCGAGGATTCCCGCCTACATAGACACCTACGGATTCAACACTCTGCACGGCCGCGCGGTGGTGGTCGCGCAGGGGGCCAAGCTGGCAAGGCCTGAGCTGACTGTGGTCGTCATCGGCGGAGACGGAGACTTCTTCAGCATCGGCACCGGCCATTTCCCGCACGCGGTCAGGCGGAACCTGGATATCACGTGCGTAATGGTCAACAACTTCGTGTACTCGATGACGAAGGGCCAAACGAGTCCCACGACCCCACATGTCGAGACACAGAAGGAACTTCTTCCCAACGAGCACTTCTACCCGCCCGTAGACCCGATGCTGGATATGATAAGCTACAGCGCATCGACCCAGTCCAGCTTCATCGCCCAGGGGCTTTCGATAGATGTAGCGCACCTCGAAGGGCTGCTGAATGAGGCCATCTCCCACAGAGGCTTCTCGTTCATCAGCGTTCTCACGCCGTGTCCCACGTTCCACACCGCCGAGCTTCTCGATTCCATAAGGCAGAACGCCAGCTACCTGGTCGAGGGAGAACCTGTTTCGTTGCCGGACTCGTCGACTGAGCAGCCCTGGGTCCACAATCCCAGAGATATAACCCTGGCCCTCCGCCTGGCAGAAGACCCGGTCCTGGAGAGAGCACACCTCGGCGTGTTCTTCAAGGGCACCGAAAGACGGTTCTAACGCCAGGCCTACCCAACGACACGCTTTGACACCCTGGCGCCGTCCTGCTAGAATCGCGGACGACCATTGGCCGTGCGACTACCGAGTCCTGCACCGCCCACGAGCCCGGAACCGGATAGACAGGAGGCAGCCGGATGTCAGCAGCACAACTGAGGCCCGTGATAGTTGCAGCGATAGCGCTGCTGCTCGCGCTCTCACTGTTCGTAGCCCTCGCTCAGCCCCCGGTCGAAGCCGAAGCCCCGGATGACCTCAGGATTGGGGTAGCCGACTCGCCTTCCTCCCCTGCAGAGCGCTATGTTCCGGGCCAACTGATAGTCAAATTCAAACGCGGCGTCGTCGACTCCGCTATAGAATCAGCCAAGGACAGGCTCAGTCTGCACACCTCCTATGTCAGCCCCCACGCCGCTTTCGAGGTGCTCAGCATCCCGGACACAGTGGACGTTCAGTCTACGGTCGAGAGGCTATCCGAGTTGCCCATCGTGCGGTACGCGGAGCCCAATCGCATTCGTCAGGCCTTCTGGAGTCCCGACGATCCCCTGTATCCGCTGCAATGGCATTTCGACCAGATAGCCATGGAAGACGCCTGGGACATGGATGCCTCCTCCCCTGACTACGGTGGCGACCCCTCAGTCGTAGTCGCGATCCTCGACACCGGCATAGCGTACGAGGACTACAGCCCGGCGCCCGGAGAGACGTATTTGCAGGCCCCTGACCTTGCCGGTACCAGCTTCGCGTCAGGCTATGACTTCGTGAACAGCGACTCGCATCCCAATGATGATGTGTTCCACGGCACCCACGTGTGCGGTACCGTGGCCCAGACGACGAACAACGGCACGGGCGTTGCCGGTACAGCGTTCAATGTTACTGTCATGCCGGTGAAGGTGCTCGGGCCGAGCGGCGGGACCGACCAGCAGGTGGCCGACGGCATATACTATGCGGTCGACAACGGCGCGGACGTGATCAACATGAGCCTCGGCGGTCCCGGTACCAGCCAGACACTCGAGGACGCGGTGGCCTATGCGTACAACAACGGCGTCACGGTCATATGCTCAGCAGGTAACGCGTACCAGGAGGGCAATGCTCCTCAGTACCCGGCGGCATATGACGTCTACAGCATCGCTGTCGGGGCTACGCAGTACGACCAGACGCGGGCCTACTACTCGAATACGGGGTCGTACATAGACATCGTGGCCCCCGGCGGCAATGTCAGCGTCGATCAGAACGGGGACGGGTACGGGGATGGTGTCCTGCAGCAGACCTTTAATCCCACCACGATGGACCCTACCGACTTCGGGTACTGGTTCGTTCAGGGGACATCGATGGCCTCGCCGCATGTAGCGGGCGCGGCGGCGCTGATCCTGGCGGAACACCCCACCTGGACTCCTGACATGATTCGAGAGGCCCTGGAGTCAACGGCGACAGACCTCGGCGCTGCGGGAAGGGACAACGAATTCGGGTGGGGTCTCCTGAACGCGCCGGCCGCTGTATCGTGGATGCCGCTCGTGCCTCCGGACGTCGATACCAGCGCCGCAACCGATATTGCCTGCGACTGCTGTATGCTCAACGGCAACCTTGGAGACATGGGTACCGCCTCATCGACGGACGTCGCCTTTGAGTGGGCGACCGATGACTACTTCACCAGCCATGGGGACACCTACAACAACGAGACGGCCTCCGAGTGCATGGCTTCGACGGGACCATTCTGCAGCTCACTGACCGGGCTCCAGCCGGGCACGATTTATCACTTCAGGGCCACGGCAACCGGGGACGGTACTGCATACGGCGACGATATGGTCTTCGTGACCACGGCCCCCGGCGATGCGAACGCCGATGGAAACGTCAACATGCAGGACGTCACCAGCGTCGAGCTCATGATACTCGGTTTCCAGGACATCACCTGCGGAGCTGACGCCAATCAGGACGGCTCCGTCAACATGGGAGACGTGACAACCATCGAACTCATGATCCTGGGCTACCTCTGAGGCGCCCCCTTTCTCAACACTGTCCAGAAGACCATCCTCTGTCACGAAGTCGTCCGTCCCGCCACTCGGGGCGCGACCCCTCCGGTACCATCTGACTGCCGCCAACCACCGTAAAAGGTCATTGTAGCCGGCCCGAGCCGCGTGGTACCGTGATAGAGGCGGCATAAACCGGACGAGGATATGAGCACTATCATCTTGACCAGGAGAGAGGTCTCTGAGCTTCTCTCGATGTCCGATGCGCTCTCAGCCATCGAGCAGGCCTTTCGTGACCAAGCCGAGGGCAAGAACCAGATGCAGCCCAAGACGTACATTACCCTCGAAGACGGAGACTTCAGGGCGATGCCGGCGGCAGTGCCCGGCGCGGCGGGCATCAAGTGGGTCAATGTTCACCCAAAGAATCACAGGAGCGGACTGCGTACCGTAATGGGGGTCCTCATCTACAGCGACCCGGCCACCGGTTATCCTCTGGCCGTAATGGACGCCACCGAGATCACCTCCTACCGCACGGCTGCTACCTCTGCTCTCGCGTCCCGGTATCTGGCCCGGAGCGACTCACGGGTGCTCGGTCTCGTCGGCGCTGGATGCCAGGCCCGGATGCACATCGAATCACACAGGCTGGTCTTCGATCTGGAACTGGTCAAGGTCCACGACGCGTGCCCCGAGGCCGTTGAAGGGCTGGCACGGGAGCGTCTCGGCCTGGAAATCGTGCCTGCCTCTCCGGAGGAGGCCGCCGACTCTGATATCCTTTGCACCCTCACGCCATCTCGGCAACCGATTGTCATGGCCGGCTGGATCAAGCCGGGTACACACATCAACGCTGTAGGTGCAGATGCGAGAGGGAAGCAGGAGCTTGACCCGCAGATACTCGGCCGGTCCCGCGTGGTGGTCGATGATGCGGCCCAGGCCTGTCACAGCGGCGAAATCAATGTGCCGGTAAGCGCCGGCGCTTTCTCACGTGATGGCATAGCCGCCACTCTCTCAGAGATCGTATCGGGCAGAAAGGCCCCGAGGGACAGGCCGGATGCAGTGACCGTATTCGACTCGACCGGCCTCGCTATCGAAGACGTCGCTGTGGCGAAGATGCTCTACCAGAAGGCCCTGACACGCGACGGCCTCATGCGAATAGACCTCGTATAGCCCACGCCCAGCATGACCCTCCAACGAGCGTATGACTTTATTGGGACGCCCTTTCAGGACTTTCGAGGGATGGTGCTATCCACCACAATCCATTAGCATGGCATTGTAGTACCGCACGGAGGGTGAGCGTGATGGAGAAGATGGATATGACAAACGAGACACCCCAGACGAGAAGGCAGACTGACTCGTCATCGGAGTCGGCCTCGCGGATGCACCAGGCGGAGATGCCGATGGATTCCAGTGACGATGTCAGCTACCTGCTGAGTCAGTGCGAAGCTCTGGTCCAGGACCGCGATTCGTGGAAGGAGCGCTCCTTCGAGGCTGAGAGGATCATATCCGATCTGAAGCGCGAAAAGCAGGAACTCATCCGCGCAATCGCAGGCGCCCTTAATCGGAGCTAGGGAAGCACCTGCACGGCTCTTGCCGTGTAGACTGCCGCCGTGAAGTCAAGCGCTGCCTCCTTGAGCAGCGCTTCTCACTTCCACCGAGGGCGCGGACACACAGCCATTCGCACGTTCATGATTGGGACTTATTTGGGACTCAGCTTGGTACTTTTGAGGGATATACTCGGAACTGACAATCCTTTAAGATGCAACGGAAATCAGGCCACTGGAGGAAGAGCATGATGGAGAACCAGGACACGACGGTAGAGAAGACCCAGACGAAGAGCACGGGCAAGAAGTCCAAGAGCTCCACGGCGGAGTACCAGGTTGACCAGTCTTCTGACGGCACCGAGGACGTTCAGTATCTCCTGAGTCAGTGCGAGGCCCTTGTCCAGGACAGGAACTCCTGGAAGGAGAGGGCTTTCGAGGCCGAGAGGCTGATCTCCGAACTGAAGAAGGAGAAGCAGGAACTGATTCAGGCGATTACCCAGACCCTGAACATCAAGGGCTAGTCGAAACCGCGGACAGTCAATCGAGACATCAATGCCGCACCGGGACCCCTGCAAGCGCAGTATGGACGGCACCGGTCGGCACCGTTGAGCTGATTAGACCATCTGCGAGGGTTTCAAAGAGCACCAAGAGAGGGCCTCCGTGGAGGCCCTCTTCATTATGTCTACCTACAGACGGGGTAGCTGTCTACGGAGGGGGCTCTGGGAGGGTCAAGCATTGGCCTCAACTCATCGACCGGCAGCGCGATGTCGTACTCAGGTGCCAGTAGCAGTGGGTTGATTTCCACCAGTGCTGTCAGGTCCGGGCTGACATCCCGCGTCTCCGGTTCTCTGCGCCGTCCGGCCACCAGTGCCAGGGCGGCTCTGAGGGGACCCAGCTTTTCGACTTCGCACCCGGCTGAAGCGGAAGGCGCCCATTCCCTTCGAAGGATTTCCTCGTACCGCTCATAGACCGAGTCGCCACGGCTTCCTGTGTCTCCGCCTGTGCTGCGTGCCGCCTCAATAGCGCGGGAAATGGCCTCCTCGGCCTCCTTTCTCATCGAGAGCGCGTTGCCAGCCAGCGCGACAGCCTTGTTAAAGAGGAATCTGTGCTCATTCCGCCTGCGGAAGGCCTCTTCGAAGAGGGCGACAGCCTCCTTGTGGCGGCCAAGTCTCAGATGGATCGCCCCCTTGCTGTTCAGGAGAGCGGCGTTCGCGCCTTCAAGGGACAGCGCCATGTCGATCGCCGACTCGCCTTCCCGGACAAATGAGATGTAGTATGGCTCGTCGGCTTCTGTCCCGCGGCTGTCCTGGGTTGCCCGCTGCCTTCCGATTGCGTCCATTACGAAATCCAGGCAACCCGCGCGTCCTGCAGGCAGTGCCGTGTTCCTCCGCAGCATCTGGACTCCGAACCTGCCGGTCAGCGCGTGCTGGCCGCCGCTCTTCCGGAAGGCATCCTCCAGCATCCTCTCGGCGCTCTCGCAGATGCGGCTCAAGTGGTAGCACGCCTGAGCCTTACCCTCCAGCGAGGATACATCATCCGGGTCCAACTCGATAGCCTTCTCGAACTCGAGCAGGGCTTGCTCGTACCGGCCGAGGTTCAAGTGGCAAAGGCCCTTGCCCCTGTGAGCGGCCGGCCTTCGGTCGTTGATCTCCAGAGACCTGTCGAGGCAATCCAGGGACTCCTCCCACGCACCCAGCTTGAGGAGTGCCTCACCCTTGCCATAGAGAGCAACAGCGCTGTTCGGCCTCAAGGACAGCGCCGAGTCGAACGACTGCAGGGCTTCCGCCGGCCGGTCCAGGCAGAACAGAACGAAGGCCTTTCCGCTCCAGGCGGACGGGTCATCGGGGCCGAGTGTGGTCGCCCTGTCAAACGCCTGCAGCGACTCCCGCCACTTGCTCAGATGAGCAAGCCCGTGGCCGAGATTGCGCCAGTTCACAGGGTCGTCCGGCTCCAACTCGACAGCCTTCTCGAACGCGTCCATGGCTTCCACGCCACGACCTGCCTCCAGAAGGATCACACCCCTCGCGGTCCATGCACGGGCATCGCTTCCATCAAATCGCAGCGCTTCGTCCAGGTCCTGCAGGGCCTGTCGGTGTCTTCCCAGCATCCCCAGTACTATGCCGCGGCAGCGTCGCGAGTCTGCGTTCGACGGCTCCAGTGCGATCGCCCTGTCCAGAGCCTGGACGGCCTGCTGGTGCTTTCCGAGCATCGTTGTAGCCAATCCCTTCCCCTGCCAGGCTGTCGCGTTCTCCGGCTGAGTGCTGATCACCCTCTCGAAATCGCGCAGAGCATCCTCGATTCGTCCCAGCGCCATAGAGGCAACTGCCCTGCCGAGATCGCACTCAAGCCCTGCAGCGTCGAGGTCGGCGGCCGCATCAAGGGCCCTCGCTGCCTCCAGATGCCTGCCCAGACTGCCAAATGCCGCGGCCATATTTACTCGCGTAGCAGGGTCAGAGGACCGCATCGTGACGGCTTTCTCCAGCGCCCGCAACGCTCCCTCCGCCCGTCCCAGTCGAAGGAGGACATAGCCCATGCTTGCCCACACTGCGGGGTCTTCTGGTTCCAGCCTGGTTGCCTCTTCAAACGCCTGCAACGCCTCCTCATAGCGCCCCATCTCCGTGAGGGCGGTGCCTCTGCCACACCATGCGGTAGAATCACCGGCATCGAGGCGAAGCACCCGTCCGAACGCCTCCAGTGCGCTCTCATGCATCCCCATGCGGAGCTTGATTGACCCCTTGTCTCTCCACGCTGACAAACAGCCCGGGTCGAGCTGGATTGCCGCGTCCAGCGCCTGGAGAGCCTCGTCGGCTCTACCAAGCTCCGACAGCGCAGCAGCCTTGCCGACCATGGATGGAGCATCGGTAGGATTCAAGCGTACGGCCACTTCGAGATCATGCAAGGCTTCGCGCCAGCGACCCAGGGAGAGCAAAGCCGCCCCCTTCAAAGACCACGTATCGGTAGCGTTCGGTTCGAGTTGGGCAGCTCTGTCCAGGGCCTTGACAGCTTCCTCGCTCCTCCCCTGCTCCGAAAGGATCGCCCCAAGGCAATACCAGGTGCCGGGATCATTATCGTCGAGACGAATGGCCTCGTCGCAAACCGTACGTGCCTCATCAAGCCTGTGAAGCTGACGCAGGGCTTCGGCCTTGCGCCTCAAGAGAGACGGGCTGTCCGCTGCGAATCTCAGGGCGGCGTCCAACGCAGTCAGGGCTTCGGCGGCGTTGCCCATTTCGTGCAGGGCAATCGCGCGGCACTCCATCACCGGGGCACTGCTCTCATCAAGACCGGCATCCCCACCAAGCAGGCTCAGTGCCTGTTCGTACCGGCCCATATCGACCAGGACACATCCCTTGCGACTCCTGGCCTCTGATTCGGCCGGGTCTATCGCAAGTACCCTGTCAAAGGCTTCGAGGGCTTCCTCGTTCCTGCCCAGGCGGGCGAGGGCATCCCCGATCCCCAGCCAAATATCGGTATCATCCGAATCCAGCTCAGCCGCCTTCTCGAGATCATCCAGCGCTTCCGCCGGCCTGCCAACCTGGAGATGAGCGAGGCCCTTCCACTTCCACACCGATGTGTTCTCATCATCCAGTTCCGCAACGTGGTCCAAGGCCTTGAGGGCCTCCTCCAGGCCGCCCGTCGCGAAATGCGCGAGTCCCATGTGGAGCCATGTCTCGGGGTCCCCCGGATTAAGGCCGGCCGCTCTGCCGAAGGCGTCCAGCGCCCGTTCGTTGTCTCCCATCTCGTACAGGGCGTGACCGAACCTGTCCCAGGTGGCGGCGTGCTCTGGATCAAGCTCGGTTGCCCTCTCCAGCGCACGGGCTGCCTCCTGCGCTCTGCCCATCTCCAACAGGATCGCTCCCTTATCGCGCCAGGGCGCAGCCGACTCGAGACCAAGCTCGATCGCACGGTCAAGAGCGTGCAACGCATCCTTTCGCCTGTTGAGCTGCATGAGCACAAGGCTCTTCTCGTACCAGACGCCGCCATCGTCAGGATACGTATCGACCGCCCTGTCAAGGCTGTCGAGGGCCTCTGAGTATCTGTCGAGGTTCGCCAGAGCACGACCCCTGCCGCTCCACGTCGCCGCATCACTGTGCCCGAGACCTGTTGCTCTATCAAACGCAGTTGCGGCTTCTTCGTAGCGGCCGAGACGAAGAAGCGCCTGCCCGAGCTCGGACCAGGCAGAGCCGTTGCCCGGATCGATCCTGACCGCTGTCTCGTACGCCTCGGCTGCGCCCAAATCGTCGCCGGTCGCCATGAGGGCTCGGCCCTTCTCGGCCCATAACGGCGATGTGCCTTCACCGAGGTCCAGAGCGCGGTCGAGCGCCCTCAAGGCTTCCTCATATCGTTCCAGGGCGATCAGGCATTCAGCTTTGGCTGCCCAGCCGGCCGGGTCGGTCGGCTTCAGGTCAATGTATTCGTCGTAGGCCTCCACGGCCTCACCGTGACGAGCCAGGCGGGCCAGCAGCATGGCCTTGTTGCTCCAGATATCCGGGTCGCGTGGCGCCAGCCCAAGAGACTTGTCGAAGGCAGCCAGAGCATCGACCGGCTTGTTGAGCGCCGTGCAAGCGATGCCTTTGGCGTGCCAGCAGAATGCCTCATCCGGCTCGAGCTGAATGGCCTTCTCGAGCGCCTGCAGGGCCTCCTTGTGCCGGCCCACCTGGGACAGTGCAACACCCTTGTCGCACCATGCCGCAGCATCATCCTGACGCAGGTCCAGGGCCTTGTTGAGCGCCTGGAGGGCCTCTTTGGGCCTCCCCAGATGCAGCAAAACGGACCCCTTGCTCGCTCGCGCGTCGGCATCGCTGGAACAAAGCTCGATAGCCCTTTCATAGGCCTGGAGCCCCTGCTCGTAGCTGCCGAGTCCCGCGAGAGCGTGCCCCATCAGGCGCCACGCCTCCCAGTCTTCGCCGTCCAGGTCCACGGCCTGGCTCAGGACTGGCAGCGACTCACTGTACCTCCCCAGCGCAACGAGCGCCTCTCCCTTCATGCGCCATGCGCCCTCAAGCAGGCGGTCGGCCTGCAGCGCCCTGTCCAGGGCGGTCAGCGCGTCAGCGTATCGATTGAGGCCGAGCAGTACGGCGCCCTTCTGCCTCCAGATACCGGCATCATCCGGCTTCAAATGGATCGCCTTGTCAACCGCCGTTAGCGCCTCATCCAGCCTTCCGAGGGCAGTCAGGCAGATACTGCCACTCTTCCATGACTCGGCGCTCTGCGAATCGAGTTCAAGCGCCTTTCCGATATGATCCAGGGCTTCGTCGTACCTGCCTTGGCGCAGAAGGACCTCGCCCTTTCCCTGCCAGGAGGCGGCGCTCTCGGCTGCCAGCTCTATCGCCCGGTCGAAGGCCCGCAGGGCCTCTTCTGTCTTGTTGAGTTCGGAGAGCACGGTTGCCCTGCTTCGCCACGCAGATGGGTTATCCGGATCGGACTTGAGGGCTTTGTCGATTGCCTGCAGCGCATCGGCGTGCCTCTCCAGCGCAAGCAACGACGAGCCCTTTCTTGTCCAGGCCACTGCGTTGGAAGGATTGAGGCTGATAGTCCTGTCGAACGCGTCCAGCGCCTCCTCATGCCGGTCCAATTGCTGCAGGGCTACGGCGGTCCCATGCCAGGCTGCGGCATCCTTGGAGTTCAGTGCTGTGGCGCAATTAAGGGCCTCCAAAGCTTCCTCGTACCTGTCCATACGCAGGAGCGCCGCGCCTTTACCCCGCCATGCAATGGCATTCCCGGGGTTGTCGGCGTAGACCTCGATGGCCCGGTTGAAAGCATTGAGGGCCTCCTCATGCCTCTCCTCATTGAGAAGCTGTCGGCCCTCCAACAGTGCTTCGCTGAAGCTATCCTGCGACATTTGCGATTCCTAGGCCGCCGGAACGGCTGCCCTTCCGGTGAGTCCGGGGCGTCCTGCCTCGCGACGCTGCTCACCTTCCGTAGTGCCGACAAACCGGCGCATGCCGGGGACGATAGTACCCCGGCAGCCAGCTTAACCCAGTGGAACAGTACCATAACCATCGTCAGCCTAGCATGACCCTTTCAGGTCGAAGCGAATGGGAAAATAGTACGGTAGGTCGAGACTCCAGCCAGCCTTACCGCCGCGAAAAGAGGTAAGATTGAGTAACTGCTCTCCCTTGACAGTGACGGCTTCGCTACTTACCATGCTGACACACAGTACCGCGTCCGGACTGCGCCTGTCTTCCGTGTGACTTCTCCCAGGTGAGGTGTCGTAATCACTACAAGGACCCTCTCCCTGACAGCGTGTGCGGTGCTCGTGGCCACACTCCTCCTGGCTGTGTCGGCCTATGCACAGTACGACTCCGGGCCGCCTGCAGGTGCCCAGCGCTACATCGTGATTCTGGACAACGAGCCCGACTCGCTGCGCGCCGCCTGCGACCTTGCCTACGCGCTAAACAAGGACGTCACCCATGTCTACAAGCACGCGGTGCGCGGATTCTCGGCGGAGTTGACGCCGGACACCCTTGAACTGCTCAGAGCCCACAAGCGCGTGCGTCTCATCGAGCCGGACTTCGAGCTGCAGGCCGCGGACCAGACCCTTCCCACCGGTATCGATCGCATTGACACGGAATTGAATGTCATCGCCGACATCGACGGCGTCGACGAGCGCGTTGACATCGATGTCGCGGTAGTAGACACGGGGATTGACGTCGACCACATGGACCTCAACGTGGTTGGAGGCGTACGCTTCTACAGTAACGGCTCTCAGGACGACCGGTACGACGACGAGCACGGTCACGGCACGCACGTCGCCGGCATAGTAGGCGCTATCGACAACGACATCGGCGTCGTCGGCGTCGCGCCCGGCGCCCGGCTTTGGGCAGTACGCGTGCTCGACTCCAGCGGCGACGGCATGGTGTCGGACCTCATAGCCGGGATCGACTGGATCACGGCAAGAGCAGACACGATAGAAGTCGCCAACATGAGCCTGCAGGGACAGGGGACGTCCGCGGCGCTCCGCCAGGCGCTCCAGAACAGCGTTGCCGCCGGGGTGGTCTACTTCGCCGCGGCCGGCAACGACTACACAAACATATACGGGTCGGACGGCACGTTCGGCACCAGCGACGATTTCTTGCCCGCCGCCTATCCCGAGGTTGCCGCCATCTCCGCCCTGGCCGATTCCGACGGGCAGCCGGGGGGGCTGGGCGGGTCAACCAGCCACGGCCCTGATGACTCGTTCGCCTCGCTCAGCAACTACAGCACCAGCGTTGTCGCAGGAAACCCGGTGACTTCGCCCGGCGCGGCCATCGACCTCATGATGCCCGGCATCGGCATATACTCAACGGACCGCAACGGCACCTACTCCACCAGGTACGGGACCAGCATGGCGTCGGCTCATGCGTCGGGCCTTGCTGCGCTCTACATAGCCTCGGCAGGTACTCGCGACTTCACGGGAGACGGCACAATCGACGAGAATGACGTTTACCTCATAAGGCAGTCGATGATCGATGACGGCGTCCCGCAGACCGATCCGGAGGGTCTGGACATGCTCAATGACCCGGACAACAACCCGGAGCGCGTAGGCTTCGCGGAACGCGACCTCCCGACGGAGACAGTCAGTACGCCGGACGCCCCCACAGGACCGGACACAGCCTCCATAGGCGAGGTGGTGAGCTTCTCCACCGGTGGAGCCGAATCGAACCTCGGGCATTCCGTCGAGTATCAGCTCGATTGGGATGACGGGAGCTACTCGGGCTGGTCCGCAACGGGGACCGCTTCACATGCGTGGAACCTGGACGGCGAGTATATGGTCCGAGCGAGGGCCAGGTGCGCGACCCATACCAGCGTGCTCTCAGACTGGTCCGAGGGCGCGAACATAACCATCGCCATTGTGGTCTCGGACAGCCCGCCGGATGCACCCAGCGGACTGAATGCCACGGGGCTCTCGCAACCTCAGATACGGCTGACATGGGTGGACAACTCGCAGAACGAGCTTGGCTTCACCATCGAACGCAAGTACAGGGGCGCCGGGTACTTCCACGAGATTGGCCGCGTGGGGACCGATGTCATCAGCTACGACGATACCGCCATCGTTGTGGGCACTGAATACACCTACCGGGTCAAGGCGTGGAACTATGTTGATGAAGGGTTTGGCCCGGTGGAGACGTACTCCCCGCCTTCGAACGAAGCCACGGCCTACGTATCGGGTGGCGGCGGCGGCGGTTGCTTCATAGCTTCATCCGCCTACGGATCGTATCTGGACGACAGCGTCAAAGCCCTTCGCCTGTACCGCGACCGCGGCCTGACAGCCGACCCGGTCGGGCGCGCCTTCGTCACCACGTACTACAGCATGACCCCCGCCGTTGCGCACTTCATCGACGAACACCCATCACTCAGACCGGCAGTCAGAGCCGCGCTCCTGCCCGCCGTGGCCGTGAGTGAGACCGCCGAGAGCGCCGGCATGCCTCTCGGATCGGCTGCGGTTGCCTTCGTGGGCCTGGCCCCACTTGCGGTCCTGCTCTTCGCTGCAAGGAAGAGACTGAGCCGAGACGTCCGGTAGTCTCTCACCGAAGCACTCATCGCGTCTTCTGCTGCTTCCTTACCTTGACATCCAACTCGCGCTGTGCTAGAAATTAGGCCACTCCGAGGAAGGCCGCCAGAGTATGCCTCGCCTGTCCACAGCCCGCCCGCTGCGGCGCGAGACCTCGGAGGCTTCGTCGACAGATTCGGACCGCACATCAGTAGTTGGATCCTGCGACGCCCGCGTTCTCAGCCAGCAGCCGCCCCGGGAGGTGGTTCATGGACGACAGGCATACTATCGAGTCCGAGTTGGGCAGAAGGCTGCTTCTCGGCGAAGTCGCCGCCCGCAACGCTCGCAAGTTCCCCGACAAGGAAGCCCTGGTATACGGTGACCAGCGCCTGACCTTCGGGGAATTCAACTCCCGCGTCAACAAACTGGCGCAGGCCTTCCTCGACCTCGGCATCGAGAGAGGCTCCAAGGTCGCTGTCATGTCATTCAACTGCAGTGAGTTCCTGGAGATATACTTCGCCCTCGGCAAGATTGGCGGCGTTACTGTTCCCCTGAACTTCAGGCTGCACGGCGAAGAGCTTGTGTACATTGTCAACCATTCGGATGCGCAGGCCTTTGTGGTAGGCGAGCCCCTGCTACCTATGGTCGAACCCATGCGCAAGGACTTCGTGAATGTCCGGGATTACATATCGATCACCGGTGAGCCGATCGAAGGCATGAAGCACTACGAGACCTGGATAGCCGGTTACCCGGATGACGAACCTCTCGTACTCGTCGATGATGACGACCCGCTGTTCATCATGTACACCGCAGGGACCACCGGCCGACCCAAAGGCGCTGTGCTCACCCACAAGAACGAGATCACGATGTGGATGCTCGTGAGCATGTTCGCGATGTCGGAACCGGGAATCGGAGACCTCTCCAGCTACAGGTGCTTTGTACCGCCACCGATATTCCACCTCGCAGGCTTCGGGATCGCACAGCTCGCTTTCTTCGCGGGTGCTACGGTTATCCTCTCTCCTCAGGTATTCGACCCCACCGATATCATGCAGACCATCGAACGCGAGGAGGTTAGCGCGATCCTGCTGATACCAGCAATGGCCAACTTCCTCCTCCAACTGCCCGATCTGGACAAGTACGACACCAGCTCGCTCAAGGTATGGGTGTCGGGTGCGGCCATTCTCCCCACGGCTACCCGGCAGCAGATAGTCAAGCACTTCCCCAACGTGCGAATATTCGATGTCTTCGGCCAAACCGAGATGAGCCCCGTGGTCTGCGGGCTTCGGCACTCCGAAGCCGAAGGCAGAGAGACATCGGTGGGGAAGCCGCTGTCATTCATTGAGGTCCGTGTATTGGATGACGACGGACGAGACGTACCGCTCGGGCAGGTCGGTGAGGCGGTCTACCGTGGTCCGAATGTGATGAAGGAGTACTACAAGGAACCCGAGGCGACCGCAGAGGCCATGCGGGGCGGCTGGTTCCACTCGACGGACATGGTGCGCCAGGACGAGGAAGGCTATATCTACATCGTCGACCGCAAGAAGGACATGATAATCAGCGGGGGAGAGAATATCTACCCGGCGGAGATCGAAGAGGCGCTGTACAAGAACGCAAAGGTGCTCGAATGCGCGGTCATCGGCGTGTTCGACGAGGAGTGGGGCGAGGCGGTGAAAGCCTGTGTTGTCTGCAAGCCGGGCGAGACAATGACCGACGAGGAGGTCATTGAATACTGCAAGAAGCACCTGGGCAGCTACAAGAAGCCCAGATCCGTCGACTTCATGGAAGCTCTTCCTCGGAACGCAGCCGGCAAGGTGCTCAAGCGCGTTCTCAAGGAGAAGTACGGTTCATCGCTGAGATACTAACCAGGCAGCGGCGGGCCGCCTAGGCCCGCCTTACATCGCATTGCCTGTCAGAAGGAGTTCGACATGGTAGGAATCACTTCGTACGGGGCCTACGTGCCACTGTACCGCATCAACCGTATGACCATCTACTCCGCGCTGGGGTGGCTGAATCCGGCCTCGCTGCTTCCAGGGGAAAAGGGCGTCGCCAACTACGATGAGGACAGCCTCACCATGGCGGCGGCGGCGGGGGCCGACTGCCTCAGGGACATAGACCGTGGGAAGGTGGACGGTGTCTTCTTCGCCACCACGACCACTCCCTACAGAGAACGGCAGAACGCTACCATGATCGCCACCGCGCTAGACCTTCCTCCGAACATAAGGACGAGCGATTTCACCACGTCGGTGAAGGCGGGCACCGGCGCCCTTATCTCGGCCTACGATGCGGTGACTTCGGGAACCGCCGAGAGCATAGTGGTCTGCGCCGCCGACTGTCGGCTCGGGAAACCGGGCGGCTATTACGAAGAGATGTTCGGGGACGGGGCCGCCGCCTTGCTCATGGGTCGCGACAGCGTGATTGCCAGCGTCGAGGGCACCTACTCCGTCTCTTACGACTTCGTGGACACCTGGCGCTCCGATACGGACACGTACAACCGCTACTGGGAAGACAGGTGGATAAGGGACGAGGGCTACAGCCGGTTCATTCCCGAGGCCATATCCGGCCTCATGAGCAAGCTCAACCTTCAGCCGAAGGACATAGCCAAGGTCGCCTATCCCTGTCAGTATGTCCGGGCCCACGCCGACATAGGCAAGAAGCTGGGCTTCGAACCCGGCCAGATTCAGGACCACATGTTCGCGACAATAGGCCACACGGGCACCGCCTACCCCCTTCAGGTGCTGGTTGCGGCGCTCGAGGATGCCAAGCCGGGCGACAGGATCATAGTGGCAAGCCACGGGAACGGCAGCGACGCCGTTCTTCTGCAGGTCACGCCGGAGATAGAGAAGAGGCGACGGCGAAGGGGCATGAAGGCCCATCTGGCCTCGAAGAAGGACATCGGAAGCTATGAGAAGTACAGCACCTTCCGGGAGGTGCTGAGTATTGATACAGGCGGCCGCGGTGAGGAGGTAGCCCCGACGCAGATGACCATCCTGTGGCGAGAACGGAGATGGATCATGGGACTCGTCGGCTCCAGATGCGGCACGTGCGGCACCCCGCAGTATCCTCCACAGGAGATATGCGCTAACCCGAAGTGCGGCGCCATTGGCAGCTATGAGGACTATCGCTTCTCCGACAGGCCGGGACACCTGTTCACCTACACGGGAGACGTCCTCGCATTCAGCCCCAACCCGCCGGCCATCTACGGGACAGTCGACTTCGAGGGCGGCGGCAGATGGCTCTTCGATCTAACCGACTGCGAGCTGGAATCCCTGGAGGTCGGGATGCCTGTGGAGATGAGCTTCAGGCGCAAGTACCACGACGCGCAACGGGGCATCCACGCCTACTTCTGGAAGGCGACGCCCGTGCGGGCCCAGGACTCAGCCTAGCTTGGAGGAAACATGGCAGAGGGAATCAAGGACAAAGTAGCCATAATCGGAATGGGGTGTACGAGGTTCGGCGAGCGCTGGGACATGAGTGCCCAGAAGCTCATGGTCGAGGCCTACGCCGAAGCCATGGAGGACGCCGGTATCGAGAAGAAGGAGATCGACGCCTGCTGGTCGGGCACCTGCTACGAGGAGGTGTCCATCGGCAAGTCCGCCATACCCCTGGCGGTGACGCTCAAGCTGCCGTTCGTCCCAGCAACCCGCGTCGAGAACTTCTGCGCCACCGGCTCGGAGGCTCTCAGAGGCGCTTGCTACGCGGTCGCGTCGGGAGCATACGACATCTGCCTGGCTCTGGGGGTGGAGAAGCTCAAGGATACGGGATACGGCGGTCTTCCTCAGACGGATACGCAGGTGGGCACCGGCCTCAGGTTCGCCTTCCCGAACTACACGCCCCCCGGTATGTTCGCCATGATGGGAACCCGCTACTTCTCCCAGTACGGGCTCAGTCCTCAGGACGGCAAGCGACTACTCGCACACATAACCGTCAAGAGCCACCACAATGGCGCGATGAACCCGAAGGCCCATCTCCATCGGGAAGTGACAATCGACGAGGTCGTCAATGCGCCGATAGTGGCATGGCCGCTGGGGCTCTTCGATTGCTGCGGCGTCAGTGACGGGGCGGCGGCTGCCATCGTAACCCGTGCGGAGCTGGCGACGAAGTTCCGGCCTGACCCGGTCTACGTCAAGTCCCTGCAGATCGCCGCAAGCTCAGGCGAGGAGATGATGTGCAACGAATGGGACTTCGCTCACGTGGAGTCCACCGTCAGGGCAGCCGAGCGCGCCTACGGTGAAGCGGGAATCAAGAACCCGAGGGAAGAACTGAGCATGATGGAGGTGCACGACTGCTTCTCCATCACCGAACTCACGATATATGAGGACCTGGGTATATCACCCAGAGGACGCGCCAAGGACGACATAGAGGCAGGCTTCTACGACCTCGACGGCAAGATCCCGTGTCAGCCCGACGGTGGACTGAAATGCTTCGGCCACCCGATCGGGGCGTCAGGACTGAGGATGATGTACGAGATGTACAAGCAGCTTCAAGGCAAGGCGGGGCCGAGGCAGATCAAGGACCCGAAGCTTGGCCTGACACACAACATGGGCGGCATTCCCCCGCTGAACGTAGTCAGCATCTGCATCGTGGGACAGTAGCGATGCTCAGCGGTTTCTGAGCAAGCAGGAGGGAGCATGGACTTCGAGTTGACAGAAGAGCAGCAGATGCTCAAGTCAAATGTCCGCAACTTCCTGGACAAGGAGATCGTGCCGCTCGTCGACGAGCAGGAGAAGAAGGGGCCGCTGGACAAGGAGACCGCGGTCGCGCTCATCCGGAAGCTCATGCCGTTCGGCTACCTGACGGGGTTCCTGCCCGAGGAATACGGAGGCTCCGGACTCGATAGCAAGACCAACGGCATTCTGGTGGAGGAGCTGGGAAGGGCCTGGGCAGGCCTCACAGGAACACTCTTCATAGCCGCCGGTTTCTGGTGGCTTCTGACCGAGGCCGGCACGCCGGAGCAGAAGGAGCGGCTGCTACCCAGGGCCGCCTCTGCCGACTACATAGGCTGCATCGCGATTACGGAGCCCAATGTGGGGTCCGACGTCGCGGCAATCCAGACACTGGCCAGGCCCCACGGCAACGGCTTCATCCTCAACGGGACCAAGACCTGGATTTCCAACGGCAGCATAGCCGACGCGGCCTTCGTCCTGGCCACAACCGACAGGGAATTGGGGGCTCTGGGAATGTCATTCCTGCTGGTAGAAAGGGACAAGTCCCCCTTCTCGGCCAGGGAGTTGCACAAGCTCGGCCTGCGGGCCTTTCCCACAGCAGAGCTGTCCTTCGACGACTGCCCAGTGCCGGCGGAGGCTGCCCTGGACCCCGGCTCCGGGTTCAAGAGGACAATGCGCTTCTTCGATGTGTCCCGCGCAATGGTGGGAGCGATGTGTACCGGCATAGCTCGGGCATCAATCGACGCTTCCATCAAGTACGCGCAGGAACGGACGCAGTTCGGCAAGCCGATAGGGAGTTTCCAGCTTGTCCAGAAGATGCTCGTCGATATGGTGACCGAGACGGAGGCCGGCCGTCTCCTCTCCTATCGGGCCCTCGACCTACTGGACAGGGAGCAGAAATCGCGCATGCAATCCTCAATGGCCAAGGCCTACGCTACCGAAGCAGCTATCAGGACGACATCCAGGGCCATTCAGATCCACGGTGCGATGGGGCTGTCGGACGAATACCCCGTGGAACGCTATTTCAGAGACGCCCGCTGCTTCACGATTCCCGACGGCTCGACGGAGATGCAGGAACTCATCGTCGGCAGGGATCTTCTGGGAATCGACGCCATAACATAGTCCTGAGGTGAGATGCCGCCCGCTCTTCAGGGAATACGCGTCCTTGACCTCGCCTGGGTAGGGCCGGGACCCTTCTGCGCCACTATCCTGGGCGACCTCGGCGCGGAGATCATCAAGATACACGAGCCGGACCCCAGAGCACGCGGCAGTCTGGCCATGTACGCCCTCCCCGACTCCCCGGAGTTCCCCGGCATACGCAACTGCAAGAGCATAGGACTCGACCTGAAATCCGAGGCCGGACGGCAGGTATTCTACGAACTGGCCAGGACCGCCGATGCGGTCATGGAGAGCTACCGCCCGGGAGTCATGCAGCGCCTCGGAATCGACTACGACACCCTGAGGGAACTGAACAGCAAAGTAGTCTACGCCTCACTGACCAGCTACGGCCAGACCGGGCCCTATCGAGATAGGGTCGGTCATGACATCAACTTCATAGCTATCGGCGGCCTGCTTGGCCTGACAGGAAGCTTCGACCGTCCGCCATCGCTCCCGGGCACGCTGGTAGGTGACCTCGCGGCCGGGGGCATGGCCGCCGCCATAGGCATTCTTGCGGCCCTCATGGCGCGTAGCCGCACAGGCGAAGGCCAGTTCGTCGATGTCTCTATGACCGACGGCATTGTGGCAATGATGTCCCTGTATATGAATCCCTATCTGGTGCACGGCGTCAGCTATCAGCGAGGGGATACCGACTTCACGGGCCACTGGCCATGGTACAACGTCTACGAGACCAAGGACGGCAAGTACATAGCCGTTGGCGCCTTCGAGCCCTGGTTCTTCGCCAATCTGTGCGAGTTGCTTGGGCAGCCCGACTTCGCGGCCCACCAGTTCGCTGAGGGCGACAAGCGCAGAGAGATGGGCGACTTCTTCAGAGAGGCATTCCTGACCAGGACGCGCGAAGAATGGATGGAGTTGCTGAGCCGGAAGGATACCTGCGCAACTCCTGTCTACTCCATCGAGGAGGTGGCATCGGACCCGCAGGTACTGAATCGCGGCATGGTCCTGGAACTCCCGCATCCGGTGCTGGGCAGTGTGAAGCAGGTCGGCTCGATCCCCCGACTCTCGAACTCGCCCTTCCAGCTAAGGAACTGGTGCACGCGTTTCGGCCAGCACACCGACGAGTTGCTCTCCGAGCTTGGCTACGACGAAGGTCGGATAGACGAGTTGCGGAGCTCCGGCGTAATCGGCTGAACGATTCGGATCCTACATCCCGACGGCCAGTCCCTCCCTCCTCGCAGTGCCTGCACGCCGCAGGAGTTCCTCCGCACTCTCCACCATTGGCTTCTCCGGCCCTCCCAGCATCGCAGCCAGCTCCGCCAGCCTCGCTGCGTCTTCGAGCGTCTCCACGCGACTCCGCGCGCAGCCCGACGAGATGTCTTTGACCATGCGCACGTGATTGTGACCGAAGGAGGCTATCTGCGGCAGGTGGGTCACACACAGGACTTGTCTGCCTTCCGCCAGTCCCTGAAGCTTCCTGCCGATGACCTCGGCGCTGCGCCCCCCGATCCCGGCGTCTATCTCGTCGAACACCACTGTCGGGACGAGGTCCGCCGCACGCAGGGTGCTCTTCACCGCCAGCATGAACCTGCAGGACTCCCCACCCGAGGCGACCTCGGCCAGCGGCCTGAGGGGGTCGCCGGGATTGGTCGCGCCCACGAACTCAATTCTATCGATACCGAACTGGTTGCAGGCACACCTGCCGAACGAAGTCGGTAAGCCGTCCGGCCGCTGCTCGCGAGTCAAATCGATTTCGAACTCGGCCCACGGCATGCCTACATCTGCGAGGTCCTGGCTGACAGACCGCACCAGTCTCCTAGCAGCCTCGTGTCTGGCTGTGGAAAGCTCCTCCGCCAGCGATGCCGTCTCGGCCTCCGCAGTCTGCAGCCTTTCGCTCAATCTCTCCCTGCTCTCAGCCAGCGACGTCAATGCTTCGAGTTCCTGTCTCGCCTTCTCGCCGAAATCGACAACGTCCTGCAGCCCGGGGCCGTACTTGTTTTTGAGCCTCCTCAGTTCCTCGATCCGTCTTTCGACCTCGCCCAGGGCTTCCGACCGAGACTCGACCGCCTCAGCGTAGCACCGCAGAGAGCGCGCGGTCTCTTCGATCTCCGCCACAGCGAAGCCGAGGACGTCCAGGTGCCTGGACAGACTGTCGTCGATCGCAACGACCGCCTGGATGCCCCTGATCGCCCGGTGCAGGAGTCCCGTGGCGGACACATCGTTTCCATGCACGGCGTCGTAGGCGTCCAGAGAAGCCTGCTTCAGCGAGGCGGCCCGCTCCAGCACATGTCGTTCCTGCTCCAGCGCATCATCCTCGCCGGGGGACAAGTTCGCCGAGTCTATCTCCTGCACCTGGAACTCCAGTAGCTCGCGCCTGCGGTCGGAGCTCGCGTCGCTCATGTCCTTCAGCTCCCGCTTCAGGGCTCGCCACTCTGACAGCTTCGTAGTCAGGCGACCTCGCAACTCGTGTAGGCCCGCGAAGCCGTCAAGCAAGTCGAGCTGGTAGTCACCGCCGGGGAGGCTGCTGTCCTCCATCTGTCTGCTCACGTTCAAGAGGCGTGCTCCCAGCTTCACGAGCAGTGATGTCGGCACGACCCTGCCGTTTGCTCTCGCCACGCTTCTGCCATTCCCTTTGATTTCCCGACTTAGCACCAGATACCCATCGTCTTCCACCTCGACTCCAGCCTCACTCAGGATTTCCGCCATCGTAGCGTCCTCACACACCCCGCTGAACACGGCCTCCACCAGCGCCGACCGCGCGCCGGTGCGAACAAGTGATACACTCGCTTTGCTCCCGGCCAGCAAGCCCAGAGCGTCGACGACCAGTGACTTGCCAGCGCCCTCGTCTCCGCTCACGATGGTAAGGCCCTTTCCGATCTCGAGACGCACTTCCTCAATCACCGCAAGGTTCTTGATACACAACTCAGTCAGCATCGCCGCCTCCGTCGTACATATGTTCTGCCGAACATATGTACCAGAGAAGGGCCTGCTTGTCAAGTGGGTCGGCTATGGAATGTGACAAACGGAAATGGGGAATCAGGTGGGCTATCGCCGAAGCAACTGGAGCATGCGGCGGAGTGTTCCCTCGCGGCCTACCTCGCGAGTGATGCGGTCGATCTCGGGCTCCCATCGCCAGGGCTGCATGAAGAAGGAGACTACGTCGCTCATCTTCTCAAAGCACCCGAAATCATCCAGCACCTCGGCCACACTGCGCACAGTCTCCTCGTCCTGCCACCAGTATGGTCTGAGCTTCCTCAAACGTTCGGCTGCGCTCTCCATGAGCAGTAACCTCCAGGTCAGCGCCTATTGCTTTCAGGTCTTGTGCCCGCATTCATAGACTAGCAGTCCAGCAGCATCCCTACTAGGCACTAATGCACCAGACGCGATGAAGAAATGGTACTGAACTCGAACACATCCGACCCGGCATGGGGCTCGCCTCAGTCTATGGCGGGGAGACAGGGAATCCGATATAATCGGCAATCACCTCGCCCGCTCTGCGCACATACCCTGATGAAGGAGCCCCCAATATGAGAAGAGTCACCCTGCCTTTCACCGCCATTGTCGGACAGGACCGGTTGAAGACCGCCCTCCTGCTAAATGCTGTCAATCCGTCGCTTCTGGGGGTACTGATCCGGGGAGAGAAGGGCACCGGCAAGTCGACGGCGGTCAGGGCCCTGGCAGAGCTTCTGCCCGAGATCGACGTTGTCAGGTGCCCGTTCAACTGTAGCCCGGACGATCCGGTGCTGCAATGTGAGTCCTGTAGCGCCAGTCAGGCCGCAGGGGAGATACTGCCGACCAGCAGGCGCAGAACCCGGGTCGTGGAGTTGCCCCTGGGCGCTACCGAGGACCGGGTTACGGGCAGCCTCGATATCGAGAAGGCCCTGCGACAGGGCATCAAGGCCCTTGATCCCGGCATCCTTGCCGATGTCAACCGGGGCATCCTGTATATAGATGAAGTGAACCTGCTCGACGATCATCTGGTGGACGTGCTGCTGGACGCCGCGGCCATGGGCGTGAACACCGTTGAAAGGGAGGGCATATCGGTGTCCCATCCGTCGCGTTTCATATTGGTTGGAACGATGAATCCGGAGGAAGGTGAGATCAGACCGCAGCTTCTGGACCGGTTCGGTCTCTCGGTATCTGTCGAAGGTGTGGCCGATCGCCGGGAGAGGGTCTGCATCATGCAGGTGGTGGAGGAGTTCGAGACCAATCCCGCCGCGATTGTCGTCAGGCACGAAGAGGCACAGGACGAGCTCAGGAAGCGTATCCTTCGCGCACGGGGCATACTGAACGAAGTCGGGATCGCCGATAGCCTGCTCGACACAGTGGCGGACATCTGCTCCGAGTTCGCGGTTCAGGGTCACCGGGCCGACTTCCTGATGGCCAGGGCCGCGAAGACCATGGCCGCATTCGATGGGAGACGACACGTGGAGGAGGGTGACCTCAGAGTAGCGGCAGAACTCGTGCTGCCGCACAGGATGCGCAGGATGCCCTTCGAGGAGCAGCAACCGGTAACAGATAGAGTGGATGGAGTCATCCGACGCGGGCGGGAAAGGGCGGGAGCATCCCGCGAAACAAGGTCTGGCCTCACTGGCGGCGAGTCATCTGATGACGGGGAGCCTCACACAGGTCGCGGAGAGGGTGAGCGAGCATTCGATGCCATCAACCCCGGGAAGGTCTTGCGCCCCGCCGAAATGAGGCTCCAAAATGACAAGCTGCGTCGAACCGGCTCGGGAAGGCGGGCCCCTACGCTGAGCACTCACAGCGGCAAGTACGTTAAGGCTTGTCTCCCTGGAGACCGCACAACGGACATCGCCGTCGACGCCACCGTCAGGGCCGCTGTCCTCAGAACGGGAAGCCTCCGAATCGAGAAGCAGGACCTACGCGAGAAGGTGAGGGCGAAGAAGGCCTCCTCCGTAATCGTTTTTGTAGTTGATGCCTCCGGATCGATGGCCACTCTGCGAGCCGCGGAACTCTCGCGAGAGTGCGTGCTGGTGCTCCTGGAGGACGCGTATCGCAAGAGAGACAAGGTCGCATTCGTTGCCGTTGCAGGAGAGAAGGCCGGCGTGCTGTTGCAGCCCACATCCAGCGTCGAGCTTGCGGCAAGGCACCTTCGTGAGCTACCAACCGAGGGCCGCACACCGCTCGCGGACGGCATATACAGGGGTATTCAACTGCTGCAGGTTCAGCTATGGAAGAACAGGAACGTGGTCCCGATCATGGTCCTCGTGACAGACGGAAGGGGAAATGTCCCCATCGCAAACGACGCCAGGAAGGAGGCGATTGCTCTGTCAAGGGAGATGAAGAAAAGGGGCTTCCACCTTGTCGTCATCGACACCGACGATGACCTGCTGCATCTGGGGTATAACTCGGAGATAGCCGAGGCTGGCGGCGGCAGAATGTACAAGTTTGAGGAAATGGACAAGTGGGCTCTCGTTGAGGTACTCGGCCACCTGTCTACGTTCGGCGGTACCGGCATAGACTCGGGCCCGGGTCTCAGACCGGTGCCGTGACTGGCCTCGGTCGATCGACTTCCATGGGTGCCGCTCGGATAACGGAGTCAGAATGACCACGGGACTTGTCTCCAAACCCGCGGAGAACGAAAGTGGTGCCCTGGAACATAAGCCTCGTAAGCAGGGACGCGGCGGGAGGCATCGAGTACTTCCAGATGGACCCCACCAGGGGTGCAGAGAACTTCTTCGCCTTTGGCAGCGGTCTTCCCATGGAGGAGCCATCCAGACAATCACTGAGCAGGGCCTTCAAGATGATGGAGGACACCTCAGTCGAGGAATGCCACAGGCTGCTCAACGTGAGCTTCGGCAATTGGATCGACAGGAATGTCGAGGATCAGGCCGAACCGGGGGGTCTTTACCGGCTGGCTACCTCGGACATCAGCCCCACATACATGTCCTCGAGGGCCGACTGGCGGACCGAGAGGTCGATGAGCGCCCAGTTGTTCTCCGATATCGCCTGCAGCACCGAAGCTATCTTGCCGACATCAGCCGCGCGGAAGACGTAGTTGTCCTCCCGCCGCTCGTAGTCAAGCTGGGCATCGGCTCCAAAGGTTATCTCATACTCACGCTTGCCGATGCTTTCCCGCATTGCCTCCACAGTGTCGCAAAGCGCCAGCTCGCCGTTCTTCATGATGGCGACCCTGTCACATATGTACTCAACGTGGAACAGGTTGTGTGCGCTGAGTATGATCGTCTTTCCCTGCCTGTTGAGCGATTTGAGGTAGTCGATGATGAAAAAGGAGGTCAGCGGGTCCAGTCCTGAGCTGGGCTCATCGAGGACCAGCAGCCTGGGGTCGTGCAGAAGC
The DNA here is from genome assembly GCA_964574685.1 of uncultured Dehalococcoidia bacterium. Lineage (GTDB taxonomy): Bacteria > Chloroflexota > Dehalococcoidia > SZUA-161 > SZUA-161 > CAZGDV01. Next base: position 63,461 of record CAZNOI010000005.1, on the reverse strand, counting down.
GTGCGGGCTATGGCCACCTTCCGCTTCATGCCCTTGGAGAGTTCGCCGGCAAGCTTGTCCCTGCTCGACAGTCTCAGGGAGTCAAGAAGCAGTCCTATGCGCTCTCTGGCGCGTTCCTTCGGAACGCCGTAGAGCTGCGAGAAGAACATCAGGTACTCTGTCACCGACATGTTCTCGTAAAGCGGGCTCTCCTCCGGCAGGTAACCTATCGACCTCTTGACCTCCGTGCAGTCCTTTCCCATGTCGGTGCCCATAACCTCAACGGTGCCGGAAGTGGGGGACAGAAGGCCGGTGATCATCTTGATCGTGGTGCTCTTGCCGGCACCATTGTGGCCGATGATGCCCAGTATCTCGCCGTTCCTGACCTCCAGGTCGAATCCCTTCACAGCGTCGAGATCGCCGTAGCGCTTCACAACCGAATTCAAGCTGACGATTGCCTCCATTGAGCTCACCTCTTACTCGGGCACCGCAACAGATAGTTGGCGGGCAGCCGACTGCCCACCCCTGAGAATCAGTCTACCTCGTCGCTCTACGGCTGAACATGACGAATAAGTCGCGGGAGCGCTGGCGATTTCGTACCTGCCCCCACCTGACCCGAAGTAACCGAACCTTCACGCGGTACCATTTTCCCACCCGAAAGTACCGGAAATCACCATTGTTGGCGAATTGGAGCATATGCTAACTTGCGAGCAGGGCCTATGAGAAACATCCTCATCATCTCCAGACGCGAGGTAACCCGCCTCAGATCGAGGTTCCCCGGCAAGTCCAGGCTTGTCGTGCTGGCCGTCCTGGCCATATCGCTGGTTACCGGCCTCGCTGTGTATCAGCAGGACATGGTCATTGCCAGAGACATGTATGTGATCGGTGCAGGAGCAGGAGCGCCCCCGCTTGACGACGCCAGATTCAATCGACTGACGATGGACTTCGACGCCGGACTGGCCGCACTTGAGGCAGGTGACATAGATGTCTATATGTACGAAGACCGGGTCTTCATCACCAGCGCTCCCCGCTCGCAGTACGCTACCAGTGCACTGAAGCAGCATCTCGGCGGGCTGGAGTTGGACAGAATAGCGCAGGAATACGACCTTGCCGAGGCCTTCCCTCTGCGCGTCGAGGTGCGCGAGATGGCATCCGCAGGCAGTTCAGAGGACGGCCCATCCCTCTCCGACATCCTGGAGTCGACCGAGCCTGCCGTTGTCTCCGACACGGGGGAGAAGTCGGAGAACTCCTCCGCCACCTCCATCGAGAGCTCCGACCCCGGGAGCGCCGGGCAGAACGGTCCCGGAAGCCTGACAGAGCCGCCGGACGAGGGACCGGCCCATTCCAGCCACACCGATCAGGCGGTACGTGACCAACTGGAAGAGCGGAAGGGCTCGCGAGGGCTACCCGAGTTCAACGCCGAGTTCGTCTCCGACCAGGACATCATAGTGCCGTCGCTCATGACTCCACCGACTCCCCTCGCTCAGGTGATACTGGCATTCCTGTATGTTGTGCCGCTGTTCTTCGTCAGCGTGTTCTTCACCAGCAGCTTCATGGAGGAGAAGACGAACAGGAAGCTCATCATCCTGATGTCAGCACCTGTGACACCGCTGCAGGTAATCATCGGTAAGATGCTTCCGTACCTCGTGTACGGCATACTCTGTGTGATCGGCATCACCCTGGTTCTGGGGGGCAGTGTGCCCGCGGGACTCGCTATCTTCACCCCGGTGATGCTCTTCATAATGGCCATCTATCTCATGGTCGCGCTGCTTTACAGGACGTTCAAGGACCAGACGTTCTTCTCAGTCCTGGCAGTCTGGGTGATTACGGCCTACCTGGTTGCGCCGGCTATGTTCTCGGGAGTCAGCAACCTCAGCTACATATCCCCCCTTACCCTCGCCGTCCAGATGTATCAGGGAGAGTCATTCGGAATCACCCAGTACCTGCTGTCGACGACGCCCATGTACCTCATCTTCGCGGTAGCCGTGTTTCTGGGGACGCGGATGTTCAATGAGGAATTCCTCATGGGCTTCAGGCCGCTCCATCGCAAGATAGGCGAGGCGGTCTATCTGGCAGTCAACAAGGACCATCTCAGCCTTTCCATCTTCTTCCTGAGCCTGTGCGCGATCCCCCTCGTATTCATGGTACAGCTCGCATCCATCGTCGTGGCCTCGAACCTGCCCATGCCGGCTTCCCTTTGGGCGTTGTTCGCCGTATCTATCGTGGTCGAGGAAGTGGCGAAGTCGACGGGGATCGTAGTGCTGATCAAGAACGGAATTATCCGATCGCGAAGGGCATTGATCATGCTCTCACTGGTGTCGGCTCTGGGGTTCCTGCTGGGAGAGAAGCTGCTGCTCTATCTGGCCATGAGTGTCGTGTCGCAATCGCTCTTCATCGAGGCGCTTTTCAGTGCGGGTCTGCTCGTTGCACCCATGCTCATGCATTTCGTCGCCACGGCGGTTGTGTGCCTGACGACGGCCCGACTCGGGGTCCGATTCTATCCTCTGGCCATCCTCGCCGGCGGGATCCTGCACGCCGTGTACAACCTTTACATCATAGGTGAGGTACTGTGAAGCAGTTCCTGACCCTCGTTACGAGGGAATTGAAGTCGATCAAGCGGGAGAAGACCATCCTGCTGGCCATCCTGATACAGTTCCTCATAGCCTCCTTCTCTTCCGTCATCCTGATCGGCGTCATGTCGTTCTATGATCCCGCCTCTATAGGCCAGAACACCAACGTTCGCGTGGATGTCGGCGTTGTCGGTGACACGTCGGGTCCGCTCGTCACAATGCTTGAGCAGCGCGGGCTTCCCGTCACGCCGTTCCCTGACCTTGATATCGCCGAAGACGCCTTCGAGGCGGGACACATCGACACGGTCATCTACGTGCCGGAGGTCAAGCTGGGTCCGTCAGACCTGAAGCTGATCGTGCCCGAGGCCGATACACAGAAGACCCTTGCACTGATGGTTCTGGACGAGTCACTAAAGCAGTACGAGAACTTCCTGAGGGGAATCAACGGGGTCGAGCTGCGGTACGAAGGGCTGGAAGGCAAGCCCCACACCAACTACGAGTTCCTCTATTCGATAATAATCCCGATACTCATGCTCTTCCCTGCATTCATCGCCGGCAGCATTGTTGTCGACACCGTGTCCGAGGAGACGGAGAACAAGACGCTGGATACCCTGTGGGCGGCACCTGTCTCGCTGAATCAGATATTCGGATCGAAGGTCTGTGCCGCTGTCCTTGCCGCCGTCCTCCAGTGCGCGCTCTGGGCCATACTCCTGCGGTTCAACAACTTCGAGATATCGAACCTCGGACTGGTATTGCTTCTAACGCTCATGATCGCAGGCACAGTGTCGTTCGGTGCGGCAATCATCGCGCTCTACTTCAAGGACCGAGAGAGGGCACAGTTCGTATTCTCGATTGCGCTGGTCGGGACCGCCGGTGCCGCCTACTTTCTCGAACCCTCTCCATTCGCGCTGCTGACCCGGCTGGCCGCCGCCGACCAGCACGTCGGCATGCCGCATGTCCTTTTCTACGCCGCGCCGCTGGTACTTCTTGGGGCCGCGTTCATGGTGCTGTCACGGCGGCTCGTCCTGTCCCGGGCCTAGCTACCAGACCGGGTCGGCATTTCCGACTAGTCCCACAGCGCCTGTCCCGTGTCGACATCCTCCTGAGGAGCCGCGGGCACAACGAAGCTGAATGTGGAACCCTTGCCCTCCAGTGAGTCAGCCCATATGCGGCCGTCGTGGGCCTCGACGATATGCTTGGCGATAGCCAATCCCAACCCGGTCCCTCCACCGCTCCTTGCACGGTCGGCCTTGTAGAAGCGTTCGAATATCCTTGGCAGGTCGTCTGAGGGTATCCCTACCCCGGTATCCGCCACCGACACCATGACCTCCCGGCCGTTGCCTCTGGCCGAAACGGTGATGTCTCCACCGGCCGGAGTGAACTTGATGGCATTGTGGACGATGTTCACGAGCACCTGCTCTATCCGGCTCGTATCGCCCCATGCCTGCGGTATGTCCGAGGTCGTATCGACGTTGAGGCGAACATTCACCGCGTCCGCCTGAGGCTGCAATCTGTCTACGACCTGCACGATAGCGTCACTGATTGAGAAGGCTTTTCTCTCGAGAGTCACCTGGCCGCTCTCGATGCGCGCCAGGTCGGCCAACTCCTGTACCATCTGTGCCAGTCGGTCCGCCTCGGTGTTGATCTTGGCGAGGAAGTCCCTTGAGACAGCGAGGTCGTCCACCGCACCGCGCTGAAGTGTTTCGGCCAGAGCCTTCACCGAAGCTATGGGCGTCCGCAACTCGTGCGAGATATTGGATACGAAGTCCTGCCTGACCCGCTCCAGCCGCCGAAGCTCGGTGAGGTCACGCAGCAATACGAGGCAACCCGACTCCTGCTCGAGGGGCGTGGCGAAGACCCACAGAAACTGCTTCTGCGGACTCGTCTCGACGTTCGCACTGAGCTGCCGACCTGTCTTGAGGCAATTCTTGATAAGCTCGTCCAGTTCGTAGTCCCTGACGACCTCGACAAACGGCTTCCCCAGCACCTCGACATTGGTGACGCGCAACATGCGCTCGGCTGCCGGGTTGATCACAGCAACCCTGCTGTCCACGTCCACCACGAATATACCGTCACCCATCTCGGAAAGGATGGTGGCCATGCGGTCGCGTTCTTTGGTCACGATCGACATCATCTCCCTGATGCGACCGACCATCGCGTTGAATGCCTGGGCCAACTCTCCCACCTCGTCGACTGAGACAACTTCTATCTCCTGGTCAAGCTCACCCTCAGCAACCTTCCGCGACAGGCGAGTAAGCTTGTTCACCGGGCCGCTGGTTACCTTGGTTATCTGAAGTGAAAGCGCGACGACAGCGAAGGCGGATATGGCTGCTCCGGCCACTATCGCACCGGTTACCTGTCCAAGGTAATTCCCGACGAAGCCGAGAGAAGCGGACACCACAGCGATACCCAGGTCCTGCCCCTCGTATACGACCGGGACTGCTACGTACATCGCGTCCTGACCAAGCTCCTCGCTCCGCCGGATGTCACTCCCCTCACCCCGGTAGAGCGCCATCACAACCTCCGGGGCATTCCTGTCGACCTCATCCATGATGGGGCTTCCCGGATTCGCCAACACAGCTCCAGCATTGTCAAGCAGCACCATCCGGGTGTCGGTCGACTGCCCCATCCTCAACAGCACATCCTGCAGGGTATCTGAATCACCGGATCGGAGGCCGGCCGCGCAGGCGGAGCCAAGCATCTGCGCCTGAGCAGTCAGTTGAGTCTCGAGGCTCTCCAGATGACTCTGCCTCAAGAAGTGCGCCAGATAGCCGCTCACCCCCCCGACGCATATGACCGTGATGAGAGCGAAGGCTGTAGCTGTACGCCACTTGATGCTGTGAAACAAGGCTAGTCCTCGTACTTGTACCCGACGCCCCTGACCGTGACAAGGTGTCTCGGGTGCGACGGGTCGGCCTCAATCTTCTGCCTGAGCCACCTGACGTGCACGTCGACGGTGCGCGGGTCTCCAACGTAGTTGTAGCCCCACACCCTCTCAAGCAGGTGCTCTCTGTCGAACACACGTCCCCTGTTGGCAATCAGATAGTGCAGAAGTTCGAACTCCTTGGGGCTCACTTCGAGGTCGACGCCCGCGAGGTAGACACGACGACGGTCGATGTCGATCTGCAATTCTCCGATCGTCACCAGTCCGGACGCCGGCTCGACCGCCGGGCTCTCGGCTTCCTCTCTGGCCAGGGTTGACCGGCGAACAACGGCCTTCGCCCGGGCGAGCAACTCGCGCATGCTGAAGGGCTTGATTATGTAGTCGTCGGCACCGAGTTCCAGGCCGACAACCCTGTCCACTTCCTCGGTCTTCGCCGTCAGCATAACGATGGGGATATTGGTCTCAGATCTCAGGATGCGGCATACGTCGAAGCCATCAAGCTTCGGGAGCATTATGTCGAGGATAATGAGGTCTGGTTTCTGGGCGCGGGCCAACTCCAGCGCCTCGGCGCCGTCCGTAGCAACGATGACTTCATAGCCTTCGTTGCTGAGATTGTAGCGAAGGACTTCGAGGAGAGTCCGGTCGTCTTCAACCACCAGGACCCTGTTGGCAGACAAGATACCCCCTTCTGCCGATTATAGCATTTGGGGGACTGCGTCTGCACCGACGCACAGCAGAAGGACGACAAAGAACCGTTCTCAGGGAGATACGAGGGCGTAACGTGGCTAGTCTACTGGAGAGGATGATTCCTGACCATGAGCAGACTTCTCACTCTGGTTGGTCCAGACGTACACGCCCTCGGTGCGCGTTCCAGTGTCGTCGAGCCTGCCGTCATACCATCGGACAGCCTGGTCCACTTCGAAGACAGCTCCGGGCGACGAGTATTCCTCCGCCCAGGAATCACTTTCCACAACTGACTTGAAGCTCTCAAAGCCTTCTTTGGCCCTTCCGGCGGCGATCTCCAGCTTCGTGCCGCCCAGCAGGAAGCATACATCGATTCGGTCCGAACCGCGATTCGAGTGCATGAACTGAATGGCGCCGCCGCGCAGGTTTGGGAATCTCTCCTTGTTCCACTTGTTCAGCTCTGCCCGAAGCCTTTCCTCCGGCATGGACTGGACAAGTCTTTCCGGGACCTGGACAAGCACGAAGGACAGTGCTATGGACTCCCTGTCGATCGGCGCCAGTGGACAGGCGAGAGCGCTCTCCAGTATGTTTGTGAGACTGCCGAATATCTCCAGACTCCGGCCCACAGCCAGGCACGGAACGAAGGCATGTATGCCCATCGATCTGCTCATCCTGGCAAGGTAGCCCGGGTCCGTCTGGGCTTTCCCCAGCTCGGCCGCTCCGCCGGTCAGTACGGCGATCATGTGGGACACCAGGGAATCGTTTGCCATCTCCTCGCCCCTGGAATCCACGCCCCTGAGTCTCATGAGCCTATCATGATCGACCAAGAGCACCATATCGGCGAGGGGACCCGCCTCCGACCTGATGAACCTGGACAGCGAGCAGTAGGCATTGAAGTGCGCGCTGTCCGGTTCGTCGTCACCGGGCATTATTGCGATAATCACGTTTCGGCAGTTTGGATTCAGGCTCCTGACGCGCTGCAGGACGTTAGGACTTACACCGGCGCCGGTCCCTCCGCCGAGCGCTGATACCGTCAGCACAAGCTGCTTGCTGCTCGCAGGCCTTACCCCACACTTCATTAGGGTATCGTTGAGAGTATCGTCCGCCTGGGCCAGGAACTCCCCGAGGCCGAAATAGCCAAGTTGCCTGCTCTGTGATCCGGGCATCTGGTGACGCCTTGGGACCCTGGCGGGCTCATCTCCCCCGGTCTTGGTCGAGGCCACGGACGATGCGAAGCTGTGGATTTCCGGGGAGGAATCGATGAGCAGGTACTCCGAGGATTTCAGGTACTCGGCCCAGTACCGGCAGAAGCACGAGACCAAACGGGTGCCCTGACCTCCCACGCCGATGAACACGCGCTCCTTGACGAACCTGGTGTGCCGTTCCCAGCCAGCCAGCAGACGGAGAACCCGGTCCATTTCCTCATCGAAGTCAATGACCGGCATCCCACACGCAGTGCACCATTCGGCGCCACCTCTGTTCTCGTGGCCCCTGGGGCAGGACAAGCCTTCGCTCCCTATCTGCTGCAATGCCATCTAGGCGACCCCGGCCCTTTCCTTGAGTGACTGTTCGACCTCGTACGCCGTCTCATCCACGCCTGCTGCCAGGTCCTCCAGTTCGGCGTCCTGCATATCACATATGTTTGCCTGTTCCATTAGGGTCTCGCTGAGCACCAGCCCGAATCGCTGCAGCCGATGCATCGTATTCTCAAGCTCCTCACGGTTGCACAGCCTGCGCGCCAGAGGAAGAAGCCTGTGGCTCAGCGCGAACAGGTAGATGAAGCGGATGTCCCGCCACTTGATTCCCAATCCTTCGTCAAGTACCAGCTCACCCCACTCATCGGCAGGGCACAGCTCGTCGTTCAGCGTACTGCCTATGGCCCTGAGGATGTCGCTTACCTCACGGAGCACTAGCGGCCCATCACGGCTCGCCAGCGAGTCGGCCAGCGAGTGCACAGAAACCCGAGGGAGCGAGAGTCCGTTTCTCACAGATTCATTGATCTGTTCCGCGAGTCCGTCCACCGCGGCCCAGTCGTCGAGCGTGAGTTGCTCAACAGTCTCGATCAAGAGACCTGTCAGAACCCAGACATCGTAGGCGGTTCCCCACAGGAAATCTACGTACTCAGCCTTCCGCCTCTCCAGCTCCTCGTCCGCTCTCATTTGCTCAAGGAGCTCATTCAGCGCCTGTCCGAATTCTGCCGCGTGCCCTTTTGGCAATCTGAACGTGACGGAGCAGTATTCCTGGTCGTCCAGCCACTCGACCACCAGCTCGTTCGAAGCCTCATCCCTGACAGCGGAAGACACCGCCGCTAGATCGATCGTCAGCTCAGTCTTCGTGCGTGAGAAGAGCCCATTTCTCGCCTCATAGGCTATGGTCTGTCCGGTGAGAAGGAGCCGCCCCTTCCCTTTGCCATCGAGACCAACGTTCTTCAACACAGCCAGGGTCCGCTCCGCGTTCCCGGAGCACTGCAGGTCTTCTTCACTCATCTTCACATCCAGAGCTAGCCCGTCTTCTTCCCGGACTTCTGCTTGAGAGTGGCCGTACGTGGGTCAAACACCACGTACTCGTAGTGCTTCGCCGCGAAGAGCTTCAGGTACTCGGCGGCGTACTTGGCGTTCACCGGGACATCAGACCTGACTACTCCCCCGTCGCCCTTCAGCTTCTCCTCGATGACATATTCGACATTGGGGTAGTTGATGAGGAACTCGCTGGCCTGGCTGTACTTCCGTATGATCCTGGCCTGCTGCTCGGCGGCCTGCACAGCGTTCTCGATCACGCTGAAGCGGCTGCTGATGGTCAGGCCCGCCGATTCGGATTCGATGGTGTGGAGCAACTGCTGCACCTCACCGGTCATGTGGCTGTTCTTGCCCCAGTTGTATCTGACCGGACACAGCCGGTCGTTTGCGGACTCCAGGGAACGCGATTTGTGTCTGAGTTCCGTGACCGTCAATATGGCGGTATCCGCCAGTCTTCTGCTCTGCTCGACGATGCCGATGAGGTCGGCCAATGTGCGAGATCCTTGTACGGATCTGGCGATCTCATCCAGGTCGGCAATCACTTGACGATACCTTTCGACAGAATCCGTGTCTCCCAGTGCCTCAAACATCGGAATGATATGGCTGGAGGTGACGTCGCGCAGGGCGCTTGCCATCACTACCACTTTGGTCGCCAGCTCAGCAATGGGGCTCTCGATTCTGCCGTCGATAATCTGGAGGTCCTCCAGGATCGTCCGCGCGGCCTCCTCGTATCTACCCTGTTCCAGGAAGCCACGGCCGATGTCTATCGTGGTGAGGGAAAACTCGGGGTCGATCTCCTCCTTGACGATTTCGGCCAGCATCTCCCCTGCAGCTACAAGCTCGCTCGCAAGGTCCGAGAAGGCCTTGTTCAGCTCTTCCTGCTCGAGGAGCACGCTCTCGTAGTCATCCCCATCGGGTGAGAACACGTCGGGGCCGATTGCGTCACGGGCGACCGGCATGCCCAACAGCCTCGCGCCCTCCACAGTCGCCTTGTACGAACGCCGGCAATCGTCAAGGTGGCCTAGTAGCTTCAACTGTAGCTGCACCTTGGTATCGCGCAGTTGCTTCCTCATACTCGAGAACTCGCTGAGAGTCACCTCGAGCCTGGGCACCGAAAGGGCGCTCAGGCTCTCGACAGTCATCGCCACCTTCTCCTCACTCTGAGAAACAGCGGCCTTCTCGTCGCTGAGGTCCCTGCCCCGACATACGTAGGCCACCTGCTGCAGGCCCTGCCTTGCGTCTTCAAGCAGTATCTCCAGCTCGTCCGTGAGTGCTGAGACCTGCCCCGCCAGGTTCACTCGCAGGTCCCGCCGGCTCAGCCAGAACTCGACGGCGAAGCCCATACCGCCCATGAACAGCACTATCGCCGTGAGTACAGCTATGTTGTCCCATTGGTTGAATCCGGTGTAGTACCGAAGCGGCCTGTCCAGCAACTGGAGCGGAACCAGGAAGACCAACTCAACGGCCAGCAGCGTCAGGACCGGCATCATGCCTCTCGTCAGCATGCCCCTGTGCCTCACCCTCCGCGACAGGTTGAGCAACGTCGGGACGCCGATGACCGCCAGCACCAGTGTCAGGACCAGTGCAATGCCGCCCCAGCCCTCAACGAAATAGGCCGAGAAGCCCGAGAGGTCACCGAAGCCTGCGGGCGCTTCTCCGAAGGCAGCCTTGAGCGGCTCCAGCCCCAGGTACTCCAGTGAGGGCCTCTGCGCGTAGTCCACCGACGTCAACAGGGGCACCACTCCGGCCTGCGTACCGGTCGATTGCGCAACGCTCAGAAACGGCAGGTGGAATGCCAGGAACATCAGTACCGCCCACAGGCCCGCCATGGACGAACCCTTAAGTCGAAACAGGGTCGCCCCCACCAGTAGTGGCAGCGAGAGCAGAAAGTACGGACTGAGGACCAACACCCCTGCCGCCGTGCCCGCTACGCATCCGATTATGGCTCCTGGCAGTCTGCTCACGCAGAAGGGCAGCACCGCTGCGAGAGCCAGCATCACGCCCAGCGCCCACATCGCGCCACCGAGTTGATAGGCGTACGCGGGCGCGGCCAACACCAGCAAGACCGCGAGGGCCGCCGACGGCCAGCGGAAGGCGATGACCGCCAGCATGATGGCGAAGAACACGGACATTGACGAGGGATAGAAGGGCAACAGGTAGTAGACGATGAGACCGGCGGTCAGGAAGGAGAGAGACATGGTTGCCCTGAGAAGCAACTCTCTGAACCTCTCCTCGCTCTTCGCGACCGGGCACTGACGCTGGAGCAGCTCCTCCTCGGACTGCTGCTCTGTCTTCAATTGAGGCAGAGTGTCTTCCATTGCACTGCAGCCCGCGTCCGGCGCTGCGACCAGGAGGTTTGCGCAGCCGATTCCCCGTGGCGCTACGTGGCGTTCTCGGCGGGTTCCTTCTCGCGCGACGGGTGTACGCCTTGCTCAAGAAGGAAGGAGTGAGCGAGCAGTCTCTCCTCCTCCGTGGACTGGTCGTATATGTGCTTCATCTCGGCGAAGCACTCGAGCATCCGGGGGACTCCCTTTGCGGCGATAACCATGAAACGCACCGTCCATGGGTCGGCGGAGTCTATCTCCCGTATCGCTATGCTCCTGGACGCATCGGACTTCACGTATCCCGAGAATGTGGCCCGCACATCGGCCGTAAGGTCATGGTCCCAGATTCCTCGCGGTGACACTACGGCGAACCATATGTAGTCTGTCTTGTACTCCGGTGTTACTCCCAGGATGCCCGGGACCCTGAATATGCCCAGCACGCTGGACAGGTACTCCTTCAGGTAGTCCTTGTCCATGATCTCATTCAGTATGTTCTCGCTGGACAGAGAGGCCTCGTCCTCCATCAGGATCTTCTGCATCAGCCGGAGCTGCACGTCTTCCGTCAGTTCGGCTGTCCGGTCGTAGAAGCCCTTGTCCCTAACCATCTCGTTCATCTTCTCGTAGTGCCGATTCGACAGCTCCGCTATGCTGGTGAGCAACTTCCGGTACTCGGAGTTCACCTCGAACCTTCGCTCAATTCCCGAATAGACGGCTATCTTGTCATGCACCTTGGCCTGATCGTCTTCAAGCAGCCGGAGGCTCTCGTCGACTGAGGAGAGAGCTCTCCCCAGCTTCTTGCTCCTTTCCTCCCAGAGCTGCCTCTTTCCCCGGGCCAGGAACCCGACCCTGATACCCCTCATCTCCTTGTTGGCCCTGTTCCGCTCCACCTGCTTCGCCTTGCGATTCAACTCAAGATTGTCGACCTCCGTGTTGATGCGCGAAGCTTCGTCCTCGAGAACACGCCGGACCCTGCGACAGTTGACCATCAGCGAGTCCATGCTCTTGAGCTGAGTGCTCACGGGCGTGAACATGGAAGAAAGCAGCGAGAAGAGGACAACCAGTTCAGGGTTGATAATCTGCTCGACCCTGCCCAGTTGCATCTGCCGGGATTCCGTCTCCTCGGCCTTCTGCAACTGCTTCTGCAGCTTGTCGGCGAGCTTCTTGGTCTCCAGGTACAACCGGAGACTGCCGAGGTAGTCCCGTATCATTGCCGCAAGCTCGGAGACGTCGTTGACCAGCTGGACTTCCTTCGCTGTCAACTGCTGAGCGCTGGGAAGCGTATCCCTCAGGCCTTCGAGGATGTCGTCCACCTCGTCGAGGAACTCGCCATAGCTCTTGGAGATGCACGCACCCAGTTCGATAAGCCGGGACGCCTGCTTGCGAATCATCGATTCGACAGTGCCATCGGGCGCATCCAGTCCAATGGCCATGACAGGTCGGCCCAGTTCGTTCACCTGGGTCTTGATCGAATCGTCGACGCCCTTCAAGTGCATAATGTACTCGGCCTCGACCGACCGGTCCGCGTTCACCATACTCTCGACGGCGTCGTCGAATGTCTCCGCGTTGTACTTGCCCGACTCGATGAGCACCTGCCTGTAGATCTCCTTGAGGTCGTGGTTGCAGATGCTGAGTACCTTGTTGACACCACCCGTCTCCGTAGGATGTGTGCCGCCGAAAACCTCCCGCTTCTCGCGGCGAAGCGCCCGGACCTTGTCCAGCCGCTCAAGATACACCTTGGTCACCTCTATGAACTCCGTGACCGGGAAGCTTATCCTCAGAGTGGAGAGCAGATGGAGCCAGTTGCCTTCCATGTCGATGTTCGAGCCGATGTTGCTGAGCAGGTCAGCGAGGTCGAAGTTCATCGAGTTCGTCAGAACGTCGACTATGGCGTCATCGATGATTCGCTTGGCGTCGATGAGACTCGCCGTCTTGCTGTAGGCAGGGCCCAGCGGCATCACCAGGAAGGCGCTGAACGGGTTCTCGTACGGCCCTCCGAATTGCTGCATGGTCTTCAGGTTGCTCTGCCGGTCGATCATCGTTCCGGCCTCTACGAGCGAACCGTACGCTGATGTGCCCTTTGCGGGTGGGTCGTCGCCCGCACATGGCAGCACGCAGATCCCGATTATGGGCACGCCGCTGCCTATCTTCTTCCTCAAGTGCCGGGTGAAGTCCAGTACCATGCCGCTCCCGCTGCCGCCGCCGAGACCATAGATGACGAAGACAACAGGCTGAACCGTCGAAGTGAAGAGGTGCTCCTTGAACCCATCCATGTAGCTGTCGAGCAGTCTGAGATGATGGTAGTTCAGGCCGTAGATCGCCTTGGAGAGCGCCCGTCTCCTGCCCACGCCCCCTGCGAGAGGCGGTATATCCATTGATGACGACAGCCAGGGTTGGTATTCCCCGACTATCTCCACGCCTTCCCGACTCAGGTACTCGGGGTATTTGTTTATGAAATCGAACATGCTTTCCGGAGTGGGGAACTTGACTGACTTCGCAGTAAGCCACAGCTTGTCCGACGGGATGCCCTCTTCCCTGAGCTGGTCTGCGAGGTCCCGGCCCGACTCCTCGAGACTCTGGATGTCGTGGTCCGCGACGTCTATGGCCAGACACGACACCCTGATGCCCTCCTTCTTCAGGATCGGCAACAGGGCCTTGCGATTATTGATGAAGGCTTCGATTATGTTGACGCCCGTTCCACCCAAGCCAACCAGTTGCAGGGAAGAATTGTAGGTCACAGAGCGAGCCATTGCTTCACCTCCCGCTGAGCCTCTCGAGCTGCTCCTTAACCTGCTCGACATCACGTGCAAGCTGCTTGTCTACTCTGCCTATTCTGACCAGGAGTACATCGAGTCTCCCGATTTCCTCATCGACCTGTTGTTTCACAAAACTGACATTGGACCGAGCCCTCAGCAGCAGCGCCAGCACGGCAATCAGCAGTATTACCACTATCACGATGACGATTATGTAAATGAAAGATGAGTCGCCGGCGATTGGCTCGGGGTACTCCAAAGCCGAGCCGGGCAGCGCTTCGAGCACGTCGATAGCGTTGTTCGAATACCCTGCCGCATTGAGGTCGTCCGCCAGTGCGATCATTTCAGAAACGAGCTGTTCGTACTCAGGCTGGGTCTCTGTTGACTGGAGAACGTTCAGCTTCGCGGACTTCGCCTGCTCGTATTCTTGGACGCCGGGGAACTCCGACGGGCTGCCCGGCAACGTGTTGAGCAGGGCGCGAGCAGTCGCGACAAAGCCCTGATCCCCCTGGGTCTCGGCTATGTCCAGTATGTCCTGCGCCAGGTCGGAGTACGTGGGATCGGCTGAAGCGCCCTGCAGAAGGCTCTTCTTCTCCGTAAGTATCTGCCGATAGGCAAGGATATTCTGGTCGACGACTTCGGATGTCCGCTGGTCGAGCAGCTCACCTTCGGTGCCCAGGGAGAGGGTGACCATGGGTATGGTCTTGACGCGATGCAGCGTGACCTCGCTGTCGCCATTCGCGAGCACTTCGGTTGTGTAGTTGATCGGCACCGTTCCTGTCAGGACGAAGTTGGCAACGCCCTTAGCGGCATTGAACTCGATCGAGGACTGGCCGGGCTGCCAGCTTCCGGTATCGACTCCGGTGTACTCGTCCTCATTCTCAAGAGACCAGTAAACATCCTCCGCTTTCTCCAGCGAGGTGGACAGCGCCAGCCTGGTGTCCGGCAACTCGGTGCTCACCTCGACGTCGAAGTAGACTGTATAGGTATCTCCCGCGAGGAGAAGCTCGCCGGTGACATCCGTGTTGCTGACGTCACGGATAGTGTAAGACTTGAGGTCCACCGAGAGCGCGGGTTCCTGGGCGCTGGCAAGCGGAACAGCGTACAGCGCCGTGAGCAGGAACATGGCCACCAGGACGAGTCTGGCAAGTCGGGAAAGACGTAAGCAGGACATCACTGACACTCCTTCTCGCTGGGATCACATCGAGCCGTCAGTATCAGGCCTGCGGTTGTTGCCCTCTGACCGTTCACTCCCCTGTGGCGCCCCCTGAATCGCCTTTTCCCGAAAGAGGTCTCCGGCACCGAACGGGCTGGGTCCCTGTGCGTACCTGTGCGCACCGGCAGGCAATGCGCTTCTCCCGGTCAGACCTTAGCAAACCTGTCAGTTACCAGCAATAGCCCTTTCGGGTGGGTACCTATGGGGAGATGGTACTGGGTTCGGAAGTACTATTCCCTGTGCAGCCTCGAATCCTTGTCCGAGCGCCGGTGCCCCCGCAGTCATACACAAGCGCTGCATAGCAGTTCACCGAAGCCACCCTCTTGGTTGCTGGCGCAAAATGACAGACCCGCTGTCTCAGGCCCGGCCCAAGTTCGACAGGCAGTGCCGAAACAACCGCACGGACTGACAGCTACTCGTGACTCATATTCTCAGTCCGCAGCGGACTGCTACGGACTGCCCAACCATTATCGGCTTTTCGATCTCATTGTCAACCCCACGCGTTGGTTCGCCGAACCGACGAGCCTTCCCCCAGTCGAGGGAACACTGGTGAAGTCGATTGCCCATGCAATTGTAACGCCAACGCAACGATATGTTAAGCTCTGTAATGTAAACGTCAAGCACTTGCTGGTACTATTTTCCCAAGACAATAGAGAGAATTGGACTATGGTGTCCTCGAGGCAAGATGTGCTAGGGTTCGAGCAAGAGGAAGACGAAAAAGGGGTTCCGGCGGACCGACAGGATGGAAATGCAGGTCGATATCTTCCAGTGTGGCAACGATCACGTTCACGTCGTGCTGCGGGGTGACGGGGTCGGGAATCTCGCCTTCACGGATATCGACGCTTTCGCTCGTTTCGTTGAGGTCTGCCGTGGGTATGTGACCCGCAGCCCCGAAGTGCCCCAGGCCTTCTTGGATGCCTTCGCCGACGACGGGCAGTGAACACGGGGAAACTTCCGGCGTCTCAGATTTCTCTCGGCACGATGCCTTCACCTGATGTATAATGATGGTTGATGGAGGTGATCGCTTGGCAAACAAAGAGGTCTCACTGAAGGTCACTCTGTCGCTCAACGAACAGTGGGCCAGCAACCAGACCGAGGAAGAAGTCCTTAGCTACCTCAGGGACAGGCTGAGCACAAGTCTGGGCTTCCGAGGCGAAGTCAAGAAGCTCAAGCTCGTCAAGAGGTAGTCACAATAGAGCACGAGGCTCCCTTGCCTGCCGAGGATGTCAGGCGGCGAGTCCGAGCCTCTCCAGTTCGACGGCCATTTCACTCAGGCCGATATCGCCCAGCTTCTGGACCGACTGCAGTCCAGTCGAGATATCCCATCCCCTCAAGCCATAGAACTCGCTCTTCAGCGCCTCAAACTCGTCGCGGTCGAGGAATGCGCCCTTTCTCGATGTTGGTGCACCGCCGGCGCCGGGGACTATGCACTCCGGGTTGCCGAAATCGCCCTTCAGAGGGCTCGTGAAGTTGAACTCGTCTATGGTGTCATGGGCTCGACCGGCGTGCCCTTCTCTTGCCAGTATCGCCCGCTGAAGGTTGAATACTCTCTCGCCCACAGCGTAGAGCCCTTCCTCGTCGGTCTCGTTGCCGGATATCGCCGAGTAGACCTGACTCTCAATGCTCGGGTCGCCCACTGAATTGCCCGAGCCGCGGTCGAAGAAGACCGGCCAGGTCAGGTCACAGAGTATCAGGCTCTCCTTGGCAAACTCCCTATCCTGAATCCTAACTGCGGCCACGGCCTTTCCGGCACAGGTCGAGAAGTCCATCGCTTCCTCGCTCCCCATCATCCGACCCGCCATCGCCCGCAACACAGGCGAAGTCACGAACACATCCTCCATTCCCATGGCGTTCGCCGCCCACATCATGACGGGCACGCTCACCTCGTGAAGCTGGTGGATCGGCATTCTGGGCTCCATTGCGTAGAAGATGCCGGTAGTCATGTACAGCCTCGGCCCGTATATGTCGTTGTCGCCGGTAGCGGTCATGTAGTCCTTGATATGCTTCTGCGCCTCCGAGCCGAGGGCCTCTGCCGCCTTGCTGGTGCCTCCGGCCAGCAGGTCTCCGAAACCCTCTCGACGGGCAACGCGTGATACCAGGCTCTCGATGAACTCCGTGCTCCCCATTTTCGAGAGCGGAATGCCTGTTTGCTCGTCGCTCAACAGGCCCGACTTGTGACACCTGCTCAACCACATGATCATGGTCTCGGTAGCCCGCGTATCCAGGCCGTAGTCATCGCAGACTTCCGTGGCGCGCAACGGTGCTCTCGTAGGCCCGCCGTAGAATCGCTCGGCGCGGGTCTGATAGAAGAGAGCGGCCTGACACATGAACTTCCTTTCAGAACCATCCTCCTTGCGATAGCTCACGCGGACGCATCCGGTGGGACACGCATGACAGATGCTGGGCTTCAGGCCCTCTATCGGGAGAAGCCACCCCAGGGTCTTCATGGACTCGGGGAGACCGGCGCGTATTTCGTTCAACCTGGCCCTGATGCGAACCAGCCTGTCTCTGTCGGCTACTCCGACCTTGCCCTCGCCCCTTACAGCCATCGCCTTGAGGTTCTTGGAACCCATGACCGCTGCGAGACCACCGGTGCCGCACGAGTTGTCGGCAGCCAGGAGCGTGGCGAAAACGACTCCATTCTCCCCGGCGGGACCGATCGTCAGCACGCTAACAGCCTCGCCGAGCTCCTTCTTGAGCATCGACTCGCAGGTGAATCCCGGAGTGCCCGCCAGATGGCTCGCGTCCCTGATCTCGACCTTGCCGTTGTCGATCAACAGGTAGACGGGCGTCTCCGATGCGCCGCTGATCAGGGCCCCGTCGTACCCGGCGCGCTTCAGATGAGCGCCCCACGAGCCACCGAGGTTGCAGTAGGAGAAGGTGCCGCTGATGGCGGACTTCCCGCATACCTGGAACCGGCTGCCGAATCCAGGCACGTCGCAGGCCGGACCGGTCATGAAGATGAGCTGGTTCTCCGCATCGAACGGACTGCAAGAGGGCGGTACCCCGTCCCAGTACAGCCGGGCTGCTATACCTCGGCCTCCGATGAAGTCCTTCGCGTACTGAGCGGTGTCGACCTCGGCCGTCCTTCTCGATGTGAGGTTGACCTTCAGTATCCTGCCCGCGTACCCGCTACCCGACAACTGCTGCTTCTCCCCTCTTTGCCGCATTCTACAAGTGCGCCTGATGCGGGTCAAACCCGTCTATCGGGGAGTTCTCGCCGCCCTTTCGGGAGACAAGACGTCTTGCAAGGAACTATGGAGATGGGTTCGCCAGCCTCATCCGGATTGCCTGATAGCGGCTGCTCACATTAAGCTTAGAGTAGAGCCTCGTGATGTGGTTCTTGACGGTCTTCTCCTCAACCACGAGGGCACGGGCGATTTCCGCGTTGCTTCTGCCGTCGGCGATCATCTCCAGAATCTCGGCTTCCCTGGCGGTCAAGGGTTCATGAGGGTGTTCTTCGTCGAACGACCGTGACCTCGCCGGGCCTTCGGGAAGGCCATCCAGGGCGAGCGATACCGCCGGTGACAGAGGCATCGCCTGACCCGCTGTAATCGCCGAGAGAGCCCCGAGCAACTCGTCGGGCGCGAAACGGCCGTAGACCAGGTAGCCCTTGGCCCCGGCGCGAATGGAGCGCGCCAGAACTGTTGGCTCCTCGCTCACCGTGAGCACCAGCACTATGGTCTCCGGTCTCAGGCGCATGATCTCAGCCGTCGCCTCTACGCCGTCTATGACCGGCATCCGGATGTCCATCAGCACAACATCCGCAGAGTGCCTCCGCAACCATTGGATGGCCTCAGCTCCGGTCGAAGCCTCACCGGCAACCTCGATCCACTCTTCAGGGTCGAGGAGAGCCCTCAGCCCCTGACGGATGACCACGTTGTCATCGACAATGAGTATCGTGACCCCATCCATGCCGGCTCACTCGGCGGCGGCGAGCGGGACCGATACAGCTATGCGAGTCCCGCCCGCGCTCTCAATCGAGAACTGGCCGTTCATCTGCTCGACTCGCTCCTTCATTCCCAGGAGCCCGTACTCGCCTCTTCCCAACCCGTAGATATCCGCCCTGGCATGTTCCATCCCCTTCCCGTCGTCGGCGATCTCAAGCCTCAGCTCGCCGGCCTGCAACTCCAGCAGCACGCTGACACGGGAGGCTGAGGCATGCTTACGAACATTGACCAGCGCCTCGGACAAAACGTTCCTGAGATTGTAGCTGGCCAGCAGTGGCAGAGGCCGGTCCTCACCGTCGACGACAAACTCGGTCTCGATACCACTCTCCCTCCCCCAGACCTCGACCAGCCTTGACAGCATTGATGCTATACCCTCAGATACCGCCTCGCTTCGCAGTTCTGAGACTATCTCTCGAATCTCCTGGCTCGACCGCTGGCAGACGGCCTGGATGTGCTCGGCTCTCTCCAGCGCCGGCGCGGAGTCCACGCTTCTCTTCAGAGCGTGTACTTCGAATGCGAGCCCC
Source organism: uncultured Dehalococcoidia bacterium (assembly GCA_964574685.1). Classification (GTDB taxonomy): domain Bacteria; phylum Chloroflexota; class Dehalococcoidia; order SZUA-161; family SZUA-161; genus CAZGDV01. Next base: position 44,064 of record CAZNOI010000005.1, on the reverse strand, counting down.
TGAAGTGTTTTCAACACCGTATCGTGCAAGTCCCTAGAGATCCGCTGACGCTCTTCCAGCAACGTGCGTTCCCTTACCAGAGCCTCGCGCCTGTGGCGCTCCCTCCTGGTCTCCTCCGTCACCAGGCCTACGGCGAGCGCGATCAGCAACAATAGAACGGTCCAGAACGTGTAGCCGGCGGGGCTAAAAGGAATTGCATACTCCCAGTCCCTGAACGACATGGCGGCACCGAGGCCAAGCGCGAATACGACCCCCATTACCATGCTACCGGGCAGGCCGAAGCGGACAGCACCCTCGATGATAACCACGGCGAACCCGGCGTAGGCTGCGGTGCTCTCGTCGGCGACGAACTGGAAGATGAACGCCCATGCGACCACCGCAAGCAACATCTGGGTGGCTACGCCCAGGCCGATCTGCGCCCCGACGCTCGCGATCCGGTGGTTCCACACGGCAGCGGAGACGTTCCACACCCCGAGCAGGCCAGCCAGCGTAGCAACCCAGGTGAAGGACGCCGGGTCGTGCATCACGCCCATCACGATCGCTATGGGCACGCCGAGCGAGTGAATCCCGATGAATATCCACTCGAGGTCCTTCTGCTCATCCAGGCTGCGACCACGGGCTAGCGACAACGCTCTCCTCCCACCAACATCGACGTCTACGGTCACGGAATGACGCCCGCGACCATCCTTGTGGGCTGGGGCTATTTTACACCATTGTAAAGTGCCGGCCAGCCAGAGGATGGGCGAAGCAAGTGGGGACTAGGGTCTCAAGACGAGTGGCGTCTCGAAACTGCACACTGGTGGTGAAGACAGAAGAAAGGGAGGAGAGCACCCGATGGCTGTCCCGATGGCAGGCAAGGGCATCCCTGAAGGCTCTTCGGGAATGACGCCCGTGAGCGACCGGAGCCACAGTTGCAGGGGCCATCAAGGTCCTCATCACTTCCGTGTAGCAGCTCTCCCGTCTGCTGGCCTGCGTGTGTTGTAACCAGCGGGCTCTTTCATCACATGTATTCCAATGCGATCAGAGTGTTGATCTTCGAGGAGCAGCACAACTCCCACAACACTGTCTGATTGACCCGACCAAGACGAAGGGGGGAAGTCGAGATTGGTTGGAGAACGTTCATGACGGCAGCGCGATGCCTAATGATATCGTTGTCCTGTGTTCTTGCGGTGTTCTCCGCTGCTTCTTTGCGGTGGTTGATCGCCCTTGGGCTAGGTGTGGGTGACGCGCCGTGGTCATACTCACCCTGGCGCTGGTCTGCGCGGCCGGCTGGACCACGTGCGAGGTCGTGGAGGGCTTACTGGGACCACGATGCCTCCTGGGTGCCGACCAGCGACATCTTGACCCGTGTGTGGTATGGTACAACGCCGGCACCGGCGTTGGCTGACAGGAAGGCATACCGGCGCATAGCCACCTCAGGGGGATGCACTCACAGCAAACGTCGCGAGTCCCTTGCCAGCGCCACTCTTCTACGGTGGGACAATGAAACAGAATAGCTGGTTCGTATTCCTCATGGGAGTCACAGCTGTGGCGATCGGCGTAACGTCGCTGGTTGTTCCGAGGACTGCTTCGGTGTGGCCTTGGGAGGAACCTTGGGGGCTGGGACTTCCCGCGATTTGGATCGTAGTTGGCGGTGTCATTGCCGCCATCGGCATGGGCTGGCTCACCAGTACCAGATCAAACGTAGCACCCGGCATTCTACTATGCCTCCTGGCGATCTCAACGCCGGTCGCGCTCATCTTCCATGACTATCACGTTTGGTACTGGAGGCCGATCTTCCCGCTCCTCTGGTTGTCCAGCTTCATGTTTGCGGAAGTCTCTATGTTCTGGATCGGGCGGGCCCGCGCCCGCCCGGAGGTTGGGGGCCCCCCATCGACAACCGGCTGCATTGGACTGCTCGTCTTCTCGACAGTCGTTACCGTTGGCCAGATACCCTTTGCTCAAGTGGCGTACCACTACGCGCTCCCTGTACCACCGGCCCACTACAATGGCGACTACATGGGCCTTGGACTTCACATAGTGGCCCTGTGGGACGGTACGGTGCTGTGGCTGTGCACAGGTCTAGTTTGCGGCCTGTCCGGCTTCGCCCATCGCGCAGATCGTGAACGTGGACGGTGAGATGGCCTGATACTCGCTTCCCGGCCCACGAGTATTCCGGTCCGCTACACTGCGCTGCTGTCCCCTCCCGGGAGAGAAGGCCACTTGCACGGCACTGTGAAATGCTGTAGATTCGAGGCGGTTCGACAGGTCGGTGCCGGAGCAGGCGGAGAGGGGGGGACATGTCCGAACGCAGGCGTGAGGAGAAAGACGAGGAGAAGAAGCGGGAAAAGGAGGAGAAGGAAGAAGAGAAGAACAGGGGCTGGACGGAGAAGTGGCGACGTGACCGTGTGAACGCACTTACTTGGGCGTCGGTTCTCATCTGGGCCGCACTCATAATACTGGCCGAGACTACGGGCTTCGCCGGTGACCAGTTCGGCGACTGGTGGGAGGCCTGGTCCGTTTTCCTGGCCGGGTTCGGCATGATAATCCTGCTCAGCACCCTGTATCGCATCGTCGTGCCGGAACACCGCAGGCCGGTGGCAGGCGCGTTGATTCTCAGCTTCGTGCTGCTGGGAGTCGGGCTGGGCGAGATCCTCGATTCATGGGCCTACGTGTGGGTAGCCATACTGGTCGTCATAGCGTTGATTATCCTGTTTCACGCCTTTGTCCGCCGTACGTGATGCCTACAGCCGATCCAGGTTGAGCGTCATGAACTCGCCCCAGAAGTAGTCCAGGGGCACCCACCAGCGGTCGCGCCCGATGCATCGGAAGTACGGCGCCCTGAATGCTCTTATCAGGTCGCCTATCATGTAGCGAGGCAAGACGGACGTCGACACCACGAGGCTGCCCATCTCTCCGGGCCTCATCTCGTGGAGCATCTTGATTCCCGACCTCGTCTGCACCTCGAACACGCACTGATCATAGTTCGGCACCCAGGCCCTCCTGTCATCGCGCTGCTGTCCGAACATACCCTCGGTTGCCCCGTATATCTCGCGGACTGAAACCGGCCCGTACAGAGCACGCAGCGCCGAGACACAGCGAGTGTTGATTCCGGGCAGACTGCCCAGCGTCATGACCCGGACCCGCCAGAGGTCCCTTGGATATACCCCGTGCGCGCGCTTGAGGTAGCGACCAAAGGTGAGGGCCGTCTGCACAACACCGCCTACTATGGTCACATCCTCGTCCTGGCACTTGCGATAGGCGAGTTCAAAGCGTGCTTCCCAGTCCCGTATCGACGTCGTACCGCCGACGGCATCGATCTCATCCTGCGTTGGGACAGAACGCACAGGAGTGAGGTCTGAGACGTGTCGCAGGTAGATGCCCGAGCTGTAGCCGTATTCGAGTTGCCTGTCTCCCGCTTGAACCGTACCTACGACGGACGGGAAGTTCAGGTTCAGATTGGCCCCGTTCAGCAACGCAGGCTGACCGGTGGACGCAACGTAGTTGATGACCGCCCGCCCGGCGCTGGACCTGATCGCGATGTCGGTTGGAGTCATGGGTATGAACTTGGATTCGCCTCTGGTCGTGCCCCGGGTGATGGCCCAGCCGGAGGGCTCTTCGAAGAGCAGGATGCTGGTGTCGCCTTCCATGACCTGCTCGATCAGCGGTTTGCAGTCGTCGTAGGTGACAACGGGGAAGGCGCGCCTGTAGTCCTCTATGCTTTCTACTTGAGCGGCGCCGTGCTGCGCTCCATAGCCGGTCCTGGCGTACCCTTCAAGAAGGCGCTGCAACACCGTGCGCTGCGCCTCCGCCGGCTCCGCTACAGCAGCATGCCACGGCTTCAGAAACGCTTCGAGGAACCGGGCGATGGAGTCCTGCGACGCCTGCATTCTCTGCCTCCGGCCCGAGATGCTGACCGCAATAGCCTATTACAGTCAGCAGCCGGAGGCAAGCAAGCCCTGCGGGGGAGCTACCGGTAGTCCTGCACCTCGATAAGCTCGGCGCTCCACGGGCAGAACCGTCCGACCGTGTTCAGCCAGTAGTCGAGGCTATCCTCCACGTGCGACGGCAGGCCGTCGCAGACCTCGATCGTGATCTCAGCCATGTGTATGTCCTCACTGTCGATGTGCCAACTCCAGGGCTCGTTGTACCACACCGAGCCCGCCAGCAGGCGACCGCTCGGTATATTGGCTGAACTCTCCCCTTCCTGCAGTGCGAAGACATCTTCGATCGTATCCTCGTTGGTTATGAAGACGCTGTAGGTCTCCCCCTGGACGTCGAAGGTAGCCAGAATGCCGCCGTTCAACTCGGGCTCCGATTCACCGCACGAGAGCGATCCCAGTCCACATAGGGCAACAAGCGCCGCGCAGAGTACTCCTACTACCGTTATACGAACTCGGCTTCTATATTCCATCAGCTATATAACCTCCCGCCAGCAGCAACAGGGTCAGGGTGTATGCCGCGCCGCTGGCCCACAGTACGGGGGAGAAGGACGCCGGGCTTCGGTACCGGAAGGCCCTGATCGCCACCCAACCGGCTATTGGGAGCGTGACCAGGGCCATAAGCATTTCCCTGGGCATGAGTCCCGCGACCACCCAGCCTACCAGCAGCCCGTACCCGACGAGTGCAACACCTAGATTCACCCAGCTCGCGCCGCGCCTGCCGAGGACAATGGCCAGAGTGCGCCTGCCGCCCACCCGATCAGCTTCAACGTCCGGGAATTCGTTCAACAGATGCAGGCTTCCCACCAGAGCCGCAGCGACAAGCGCGAGTGCCAGCGCCTCCAGGCTCAAGAAGCCCGTCTGTATGAAGTAGAACGCGAGTATAGGGAAGACCCCCACACCATATGCCGAGGACAGCTCGCCGAGTCCCAGCTTGGTCAGCAGGGGAGTGTAGAGCAACACGCATCCGGCGGCGGGTACGAGCAATGCCACCAGCAGGAACCCCTTCTCGACGGCCAGGTAGCCCCAAGCAGGAAGGGCGAGCACGAAGCAGACCGCGCCGAGCGCTAGCGCCGACCGGGCGCGGAGTACCCCTCCGGGCAACAGGCCGCTGCCCCCGCTAAACGCAGTCCTTTCAGCATGGAAGTCGACCCCGCTTCTGTAGTCGAAGTACTCGTTGAGCACGTTTACACTCAAGTGCCACAGGAGGAGGCCGACGAACGCGAGTGCGGCGAGCCGAAGATCGAAGAAACCGTCCCACCACGCCAGCGCAGTCCCGGCAACAGCCAGCAGGATCGAACCCAGCAGGAACATCGGCCTTGTCAGCCTGATCCATGCCGAGACCGGTGGGAAGGGACCAGCGTTGGGGGTCAGTTGCTGCGTACCCGCCATATACCTCGATTCTCAGACTCCGAGAGCACTGCGAAGCTGTATGAACGACAGGAGACTGTCGCGCCCTACCATGCCCACGATTCTGCCGTTCTCCATTACCGGAAGCTGATTCACGTCTTCCGACGTCATTGTCTGCAAGGCGCTGGTCAATTCATCACCGGGCCCAACCCATCGAAGATGGTCATATGGTGTCATAACCTCCGATACGCTCCGCGAGTGCCATGACTCACGAGGGGCCTTGCGCAGATCATTTACGGTTGCCAGGCCGAGCACCCGCCCGTCATCAACGACCGGGAAGCAACGGCGGCCTTTACCCAGCACGTATTCGTTTATCAGTTGCTCCAGCGACATGTCCGCGCTGATCGACGGACAGTCGCGCGTCATGACCTCGCTGACCTTATGACCGCGAAGCACGCTCTGCAGAGCCATCTGTCGGTAGCTTGCTCCCGCTGCGTTCTGCAGGAACCAGCCTATGAAGGCAATCCACACGCCGTTGAGGAGATAGCCCCAGAAGATGAGACCTATACCGGCGAATATGAACAGGTACCCGACTCCTCTTCCAACGTTCGAGGCGGTCTTCGTGGCGTTAAGCAGGCTGCGCGAACGCCACCAGAGCACGGCCCGCAGGACTCTGCCCCCGTCCAGAGGAAAACCTGGTATCAGGTTGAACGCCGCCAAAACGGCATTGATGAAGCCCAGCCAGAACGCCAGAGCGCCCACCGGCTCATTGATGCCCGCGACCCCGGCCCATATGGCCCAGAAGACACCGCTGATAGCAAGGCTGGTAAGCGGACCAGCCAGGGCTACTCTCAACTCGACGCCCGGCTCATCGGGCTCCTTCTCGATACGCGACACACCCCCGAATATGAACAGCGTAATGACCCTCACCGGTATCCCTGCGGAGCGGGCTACCACGCTATGCGCCAGTTCGTGTGCCAGCACCGAAATGAAGAAGAGAATGCTGGTAACGACGCCGATGCCCCAGTAGGTAGCTGTCGACCAGTCGGGATAGCCCTGCGGGAAATACGCAGTTGCCAGGAGGACAGTAACGAGCAGGAAGACAATGAACCACGAGTAGTGGAGGTTCACCGAGATTCCGAAGTACCTGCCTACCGGGATGCCACGTCCAGGCATACTCGTTCCCCGCGCACGTCCCGCGCCATCTCAATCATACTCCGCCACGAATGAAGAAGTCATAACGCCTCAACAGAAAAGATTGAAAACCCGTGACATCGGTCAGTTCACGGGCGAAGTTGCCCGCAGAGGCGCGCCTGTGATAGCATCCCTGATGCTGGAGCAACCCGAGCCAGCCGGTTGACGGATGACCGACGAGATCGAATTCACATACGGCGGCCTGTACTGCGAGGGCTGCCGCGAGGTGTACTGCTACCGGACTCATGTGGTGGCAGACGAGGCTGACGAGGAGACTTTCGTCTGCCCGGAATGCGGTCAGCGGTTGCAGCCGGTCCGGCTCAACCGCTTTCTCGACACCTCACCGGACATCCTGTCCATCATGCAGCAACTCGACGAAGAGGCCGATACGGACTGACCAGATCCGGCAGACACCTCCGATTCCCCGGCCCCCCTAGCTGACGAGCCTGAACGGCGGATACTTGTCGGTCGTCAGCAGGAAGGCGTAGGCCCATACCCGCAGGTGCCACCTCAGGACACCGACAACGAAGTCGAACATATCCCTCGGATAGCGTCTCGTGAAGAGTATCACGAACCAGCAGATTATCACGATGACTACGGCTGCGACAGTGAGGAAGAAGAGGGCTACATAGTGCGGGATGGCCAGAAGCCATTTCACCAACGGCAGCCATCGCTTCAGTTCGGCCTGGACATCGGGATACACGATGTCGATGTGAACCGCCTGCTCTTCGTCCGTGGAGGGATAGACATCAGTCATGCAGGCCAGATACGATGCCACGCGCCCCCCGAAACGCGCAAGCCCCAGGTTCCAGTCGAACCACCACATCGGGTACTTCTGACGGAACAGTATCATCAGCGCCGTCGGCGCCACGACGAAAGCACCGAAGTAGCGTCCGTCGTCGTCCGCAATGCCCCACATAAGGAAACCGATGACTATCGCGATAGGAATGATTGTGAAGATCCTGAACAGGGTGCTCACCCTGTCAAGGTCTCTGTCCGGGTAGTCCACCGTGAGATTGGCCGGGTAATCAAACGCAGCTTCACTCATGATGCCCACCTCCTAGGACGGGCGTCGTTTTTCAGGCGGGGATGTGCTCCGGCGGCCTGACAAGGTGCATCCCGAGCGCCCCGGGTTCGCAGACAAGCGTGCACACCCCGCAGCCCCAGCACTTCTCCGGGTCGACCACAGCTCTCGTTTCGGTGGAACCCTCGACCGGCACCATGTTTATGGCGTCGAACTGGCAGCGGTCCATGCAGAGCCCGCAGCCGATGCACTCACAAGCGTCGACCCTCGCCTCGTAGCGGCTCCTGGCGAAGACCGCATCGTTGGGCACGCTCCTGATATCGGCGGCATGCCACACAGTGCAGCAGCACCGGCAGCAACTGCACAGGGCATAGGGCGGTGCTGCCTCCACCTTGCTGTGGTTCATCCACTGATGTACCAGCCCGTCCTCCTCGTTCATCTCGAGTATTGACACAGCCTCATCGGTCGATATCCGACGTCCATGACCCCGGCTCAGAGAATACTCTGCCGACTTCGCGAACTGAAGGCAATTGGCATCGGCGTCGGACTTCCTGCAGGGGCTCCCGATCATCTTCTTGTGCTTCCGGCATGAACACGAGACAACTGTGATGAGCGGCTGCACTCTGACCATCTCCCGGACGTCTTCCTGTGGCAGTAGGTCCGGCATGTCCAGTATTGCGCGGTAAGCGGGAATGATTCTCAGGCCGTGTATGCCCATCGCCTTGAGGTTGAGCCACCTCTCAGCTGTCATGTCGGCGTAGTCGGTCTTCTTCCACTCCTCCCAGAGGCGGAACAGCTCCCGGTATTCGTCCTCCGTGTATATGTCCAGCCCCATCAGGGACTCGCTCACCTCCCACAATCGCTCCGCGTACTTGCAGAACTGGTACCGGTCGCCCATCCTGAAGTCGACCGGCACCACCACGCCTTTCCTGACCAGGAGCTCGATGGTCTCTCTCGCCGCTGCTACTCCCATCCCGGCCTTGTCGGCGACATCCTCCGGTGAGCCGGGCAGGAGCGTCACGAGGTCAGCCTGTTCCGGCGTCATGAGGAATTGGAGCACCCGGAGATAGGGCTCCGATGACTCGAAGCCGTGCCTCTCGGCAAGTACAGAGTAGGCGTCCTTCTCTTTCGCGGCCACGACTGCAGTATATCACAGGGAAACGCCGGCGACGATTGGGAGGCCGCTTGAACCGGACTCTAACCCTGTTCATACCGGCTGCTAACACAGTCGACATAGAATCAGACTTGCAGGACAGAGACGGCCCCATTCCGACCTCCCACCGGCCCTGACATGGTCCCAATGAGTCACCCTTCGCAATCACCGGGCTACAGCGACGTGCGTTCAGACGGCTATCTCAGCCTGGCTGTCGGCGACGCATGCGTAGGTGTGCGCTGCAGCGACCCGGGCATACAGGACCGTATGGCCGCATCCTACAGGTCCTTTCTGGTGGAGAGACCACCGGAGTATACTATCGACCTCAATCTCCACGATTACCTCACCGCCGGCGAGGTCAGCGAAGTCATACGCAATATCGAAGCGCACTGCGACGGGAGCAGATTCTTTACTCATCCCTGGCTCATCGACTGCTATCTCGACAGGAAGATGCGGCAGGTACGCGTCGAGACGGAGAGAGAGCTGTTCGCCGCGCAGGCAAACTACAAGCTGATGAACCACCTGTTGCGCGGACTTTACTATTCGATATTCAAGTGGCTGAGAGACGAGCCGCCTGACGCCTACCTGATGCACGGCTGCGGAGTCATCTCCGATGGGCGGGCGTACCTGTTCACCGGCCCATCGGGCATTGGCAAGACAACGGTGGCATCCCTGGCCGGTGGCCGAAAGGTATTGAACGACGAGACGGTGCTCGTCGGCAGGAACGGTTCCGGCATCCGCATAGTGGGGACGCCTTTCGACGGCGGCGTCGCAGAGCGCTCTCCCGATTCCGAGACGCTGTCGGCTGCGTTCCTGCTCAGACAGGCAGACAGAGTGGAACTCAGACGGCTCAACGGCGGGGAAGCCTACCGCGGCCTTCTGGCACAGGTGCTGGATTCATCCCCCCTGTTCGACATTCGCCGACTGGAATACCTGCCTGAGCGCGCCGACCTGAGCGCGGCCATCGCCGCCGGCGTGCCGGCATATGAGCTCAGCTTCAGGCCGGACACCACGTTCTGGGAAGCTGTAGAGAACTGTTTCGATATGGAGGTGGGCTGAGTATGGGCTGCTACGTATCCAGAAGCGATGAAGTGATCTGGCGGGATATCGCGGGCGAAGTGGTGATAGTAGGAGAAAACGACTGCACTATCCGTATGCTCAACGAGACCGCCAGCTACATTTGGCTGCTGGCTGACGGTACCCGGTTGTCGGACGAGATAGCGGCCGCTCTCTCGCAGCGCTTCGAGGTCGCACCGGAAGAGGCGCAGGCTGACGTAGACCAGTTCTGCTCCGAGCTTCTCGAAGCCAACCTGGCCACCGCGAGCACGTCCCCAAGGGAGCATTAGCGTATGGACCCCTATTGCGATTCGGAGATGCAGCCGCTGCTGCATCAGGTTATGTCCAGGGCGGCGGAGAACCTGGTGCCTCTTCAGGCGGCACTGGAGATCACATACAGGTGCAACCTCAGGTGCAGGCACTGCTATGTGGACGCTCCGTACGGGGACGAGCTGTCACTTCAGGAGTGGCACAACGTCATCGACCAGCTCAGGTCCGCTGGCTGCCTTTATCTGCTGATCACAGGAGGAGAGCCGCTGGTACGGAAGGACTTCCTGGACATTGCCCATTACGCACGCCGGCAGGGTTTCATACTCATGCTTCTGACCAACGGAACCCTCATAACACCCAGGATTGCTGAGGAGATATCCTGGCTCAGGCCCCTCTTCGTGGGCATGAGTGTCTACGGTGTCACGAGCCGGACACACGACCATATCACCGGTCGTCCCGGCTCTCTCCTGGAGACTCTGCGCGGCATAGACCTGCTCCAGCAGCGCCGTATACCGGTGAAGCTGCAGGCTGTGCTTATGTCCGACAACGTGCATGAAGCGTCCGAGATCCAGAAGCTGGCGGACACCATGAACATCGCGGTCGAATTCAGCTACGATCTGGCCCCCACGAAGAGCGGGGAGTCGCACCCGAGGGACCACAGACTAACCCCGGCACAGCTACACGAGTACTATGACGCTGACTGGATGGTCCCGAAGGATGACAGTCCTGAGAGCACCGGCATCTGCAAAGCGGGACGCGCCACATGCTCCGTCGCGCCCAACGGCGATGTCTTCCCCTGCATCATGATGCCGCTCAAATTGGGCAACTTGAGACAGCAGTCCTTCGCGGACATCTGGTCCGGTTCGTCTATACCCGAGCTTACCCTTCTGAGACGACTGGAGGAGAGCGATTTCCATCAATGCAATGACTGCGACCTGAGGGAGAACTGCAATCGGTGTACAGGGCGAAACCTCACCGAAACAGGAGAACTGACGAAGCCGGCTCCCAGCGCCTGCCAAAACGCAGCCATAAGGAGCGAAATCCTCGCCCGGAGGGAGGTGAGACATGAGGAAGACGTACGAGAAGCCGAAGATGGTGACCGAGACGGTGCAGCCGCAGACTCTGGTCGCCTCCGGCAGTCCAGCCGGTGGTGACGATCAGGGGCCTATCCACGTCTTGCAGCCGTTCTTCGGCTTATGCTGCAGATAGGAGAACCTTAGAACCCGGTGAAGAACCAGCGGAGGGCCAGAAGCATTGGCAATCCGCCGGAGGCCTGAAGACGACAACTTCTCGCCTCCTACACCATACCCAGAACTGATGGTGCAACTGGCTGCTGAGTCAGGCGCTGGGAAGCGGCTTCGTAGCTGGAACAGACCTCAGATGGAACACCCCGAGAACCTCGGGGTGTTCCACATTTCCTCGGACACCCCCGAGCGGAGCATCGTCCGCGGATCGAGCGCTCCGCCCCTCGAGCATACAGCGACACTTGCGATAGGAATATGGTGCTGCACGTATTGTGTCATCCACATGCCTGCTCTATAATTGAGGTTTAGCGACGACTCCAGGGTCAGGCCATGGCAACCAAGAGAGACTATTACGAAGTTCTCGGCGTCGACAGGAATGCCTCCGAGGAGGACATCAAGAGGGCCTATCGGAAGCTGGCCTTCAAGTACCACCCCGATCACAACAGGAATCACGGCGCGGCTGAGTCCTTCAAGGAGGTTACCGAGGCCTACGAGACCCTTAAGGACTCCCAGAAGCGCGCCGCCTATGACCGCTTCGGCCACGCGGGTGCCCACGGCTTCGGCGCCAGGGGATTCGACGGCTTCGACTTCGGAGGAATCGGTGACATATTCGACGCGTTCTTCGGCGGCGCCGGTGGTACTGCGAGACGGGCCGGACCCCAGCGCGGAGCCGACCTCAACTACGGCCTGGAGATCACTTTCGAAGAAGCCGTGTTCGGCTGCGACAAGGAAATGGAGATCGTGCGCAGCGAGCGTTGCTCGGCCTGTCACGGTACCCGATGTGAGCTTGGAAGCCAGCCGGAGCAGTGTCCCGAGTGCAAGGGGTCGGGCCAGGTACGCCGGGCACAGAGGAGCATCTTCGGGCAGTTCGTCAATCTCGCCACCTGCGCCACCTGCAGAGGGGAAGGCAAGCTTGTGACCGATCCCTGCAAGCATTGCGGCGGCAAGGGCAGGGAGCGTGCCTCCCGCAAGATATCCGTCAAGATGCCCCCCGGCGTAGACAGCAACACCCAGATCAGGCTTTCGGGCGAGGGGGACGCGGGGACGAGGGGCGGCGGTCCCGGCAACCTCTATGTAACCTTGTCCGTCAAGAAGCACAAGTCCTTCAAACGGGAAGGCGACGACATACTCTACGACCTGCCCATCAACTTCGCTCAGGCGGCCCTGGGGGACGAGTTGGAAGTGCCCACGGTCGACGGGAAGGAAAAGCTGAAGATACCGGCAGGCACTCAGCACGGCAAGGTCTTCCGCCTGAAGGAGAAGGGCGTGCCGCACCTCCGCAGGGAAGGAAGGGGCGACCAACTGGTCAGGCTGCACGTCGTTACCCCTGAGTCGCTCGATCCCAAGCAGAAGAAGCTGTTCCGCGAACTCGCAGGGAGCCTGGGTGAGGCCAACATGCCGGGAGAAGACAAAGGTCTCTTCGACAAGATCAGGGACTCGTTCGCCGGCTAGTCCCAATCGGCCGGAGCTTCACCGTGAGCCGGCACCGTTTCTTCGTTCCACCGGACAGCATCGTGGAAAACAGGGTCAGCATGGGCCCTGAGCTCGTCCATCGCCTCAGAAACGTACTTCGCCTCGGTCCCGGAGATAGCATTGTCCTGCTTGACGGCAGCGGACTGGAATACACGGTACGATTGGATTCGCTGCGACGGCACGAGGGAGAAGGAACGGTCCTGGGCAGGTCGCCCTGCCCGAATGAGCCGAATCTCAGGATCGTCCTCTATCAGGCGCTTCTCAAAGGCGACAGCCTAGAACTCGTGCTGCAGAAATGCACCGAGCTTGGTATATACGCGTTCGCGCCGCTGATATCGGAGAGATGCGTGGCCCGGAGGCCGAGCGCGAATCGCCTGCAGCGCTGGTCAAGTATAGTGCTGGAGGCGGCCCAGCAGTCCAGAAGGGCCGTGTTGCCCCCAATTCAAGAGGCAGTGTCGTTCACCGAGGGCTGCAGTATGGCCCCCCATCCCGCATTCATCCTGTGGGAGGGCGAGACAGCCACTTCGCTGAAGCGGGCGCTCAGTGCTGCCGCAATCCGGGAAGCTGGCGAGGTCGGTCTGTTCGTGGGTCCGGAGGGCGGCTTCACGCTTGAGGAAATTGAGAGGGCGACCGCTTCCGGCATAGTGCCGGTGACCATGGGAAACCGCATTCTCCGCGCCGAGACCGCCGGCCTGATAGCAGCTACTGCGGTTCTCTACGAGGCGGGAGACCTCGGCCATTAGTCCAAGAAGGCCCTGAGATAGAGCGGAGCCCCGTGCCGCTGGCACGGGGCTCCGCATTACTTCAGTAATCTGCAGCAGTCTTGCCCGCTAGCCGACCACAGCCTTGCCGATGAGTAGCCTGGCAATGATCATCTTCTGGATCTGCGGAGGGCCGTCACCGAGCTGATAGCCGATCACGTCCCTGAGCCGCTGAGAGATCGGGTGTTCCGTGCTGTACCCCGGATGGCCGATGAGGACCATCATATCCTTGATGCACTGCAGCGAGACCTCGACACTGAACCACTTCGCCATCGAGGACTCGACGGTGTGCGGCTTGCCCTGATCCTTCAGCCAGAGAGTCCGATAGCAAAGCAGCCTCGCCGCCTCGACCGCGGTGTAGTGCTCCGCGATGTCGAAGGATACCCCTTGGTAGCTCGCTATCGCCCTGCCGAAGGTCTTGCGCTCCTTCGACCACTCCATTGCGTCCTGGATCGAGGCCTGCGCCCTGGCGAGACAGGTCAGAGCCACTATGATTCGCAGCCAGTCAAGCGTGCCCATGACCGTGTAGAAGCCCATACCCTCTTCGCCCTCGCGGTACTTGGCAGGTACGCGCACGTCGTCAAATGTGACGAAGCTGGGATACAGGCTGGTGTTGCCCATCCAGGGGAGATGCTGGATAGTCACGCCGGGAAAGTTGGTGGGAATCCAGAACAGGCTGACGCCCTTGAATCCCGCGTTCGGGTCTGTCTTGGTGGATATGCTGACGACATCAGCTACGGTCGCGCCCGGAAGAGGTGTCTTCTCGCCGTTGATGACGTATTCATCCCCATCCCTGACGGCTTTGGTCACGATGCCTGCCGCATCCGAACCGGCCGCCGATTCAGTGAAGCCGAATGAATGCCGTTGGTCGCGATTGATGAGGGCCGGGAACCATTCATCCTGCACATCTTGGGGCAGCGTCTGTAGCAGGGCGCTGGTAGCCTCCATACCCCCAACAGCCTCGACCGTCGGATCCACTTTGTGCACTTCCTCGTGAATGATACCTATCTCCACGTGGCCGAGTGGATACCCTCCATACTTCTCGGGCACGTTAATCTTCGTCCATCCAAGCTCGACTATCTTCTTGTCGATGTCCTTCAGGTTCTCGTGCAGCTCTTCGGGGCCCATCTTGCTTCTGGCCAGTGCACCGGGTGCAAGCTCCCTCTGCGCGAACCGCTTCACTTCCTCCTGTAGTCTCTCCTGTTCCTCGGAGAAGCCGAAACCGGACATTATAGACTGCTCCTTTCTTGCCTGTGCCTTTCGATGACGGGGAATCGGGCGGAATCGAGCATCAGTATACCATTTGCCTCAGTTTTGCGTCAAACCAGCGCGCGTGCGCGCAGGGGTCGTCCCGGCTGGCCAGGTGACCTGTCGCGGGCATTGCGTCAAACCAGCGCGCGTGCGCGCAGGGGTCGTCGGCGAGACTCATCACTCGCAGCGGAGTTGACGATACCCCCCACCAGCCGGTAGAATGCTTTCTACGCGTCTTTAAGGAGGCACTATGGACGACCTGGAGCTGATGCAGAAGCGTCTCGCCGAGATCGATGAGCTTCGCAATATGCTGAGGCAGGGCGGCGGCCCCGAGGCCATCGAGAAGCAGCATGAGGAGGGCAAGCTCACCGCCCGCGAGAGGATCGACAGGCTGCTCGACCCCGGCACCTTCGCGGAACTGGACATATGGGGCACTCCCCTGGCCACAGGCTTCGCCATCGACAACCAGGAGGGCTCGGCGGACGGCGTGGCTGTGGGATACGGCGAAGTCCACGGTCGGCCCGTGTTCCTCTGGGCTCAGGATGCGACCGTTATGGGCGGTACCCTGGCGAACATGCATTCCCGCAAGATCGCTATGGTCATGGAGAAGGCCGTTCACGCGCGCGTGCCCATCGTGGGCATCATCGACTCGCAGGGCGCCAGGGTGGAGGACGCCCTTCAGTACTATCGCTTCTACTCTCCCGAGTCCTTCGCCCACTTCCAGACCATGGCGTCGGGCGTCATTCCGCAGATCGCGATGATTATGGGCCCCTGCTCGGGCGAACTCGCGATCACGGCGCAGTTGTCAGACTTCGTCTTCATGACCAGGAAGACCAGCTTCATGCACGTTGCACCGCCGCCTGAAGACAAGACCCCCATGGAGGTCGGGGACTCCTCGGTTCACTCCAAGAAGACCGGATGTTGTGACCTCCTGGCGAAGGGTGACGAGGAGTGCATCGAGACCTGCAGGCAGTTGCTCAGCTACCTGCCCCTCAGCAACGACAAGAAAACCCTGCCTGTCGTGGACACCGGCGACGACCCTGACCGCAGGGAAGAGGAGCTTCTGAGCCTCGTTCCGTTCGACGCCATGAAGCCCTACGATATGCAGAAGCTGATATCTCTCGTCGCGGATAATGGCGAGTTCCTCGAACTCAAGAAGCAGTGGGCGAACAACCTGATTACAGGCTTCGTCCGGCTGGACGGCAAGACGGCTGGCATCATCGCGAACAATCCCAAGGCTATGGGCGGCTCGCTGACGCTGGACGCGGCGGACAAGATGGCCTGGTTTGCCCGCTTCTGCGACGCGTTCAACATCCCCCTCATCTGGCTCGCCGATACGCCCGCGTTCCTGCCCGCGGTGGACGAGGAGACCAGGGGGCTGATCCGGCACGGCTGCAAGCTGGTATTCTCCAACGTCGAGGCCACGGTGCCGCAGATCACCATCGCTATACGCAAGCTTTACGGCGGCGGCCAGCTCGGCATGCCCGGTACCACCCTCGGCGGCGACCTCGACGTGGCCTGGCCGACAGTCGAGCGAGGCCTGATGGGCGCGGAGGGCGCCGTCTCGATCATCTATAAGCGCGAGTTCGCGGCGATCGAGGACCCGAAGAAGAAAGAGGAGCAGCAGGCCAAACGGGTCGCCGAGATGCAGGAGAAGTTCAAGTCGCTGGAGCGCGAGTGGGCGCAGGACTTCCTCGATCCGAGAGATACGCGCTCGTTCCTTATCAAGGCGCTGAAGGCGCTGGAGCACAGAGACGAGGGCAGGCCCAAGAGAAAGCACGAGAACATCCGGCTGTAGTCCAGGAGGAAACAGATGGCTGATATGCGAGACCTTCTCAAGAAGCTGGAGGAGAACAGAAAGCGCCTGGAGCCAGGCGGCGGGCCTGCGGAAACGGAGAAGCAGCACGGCAAGGGGAAGCTCACCGCCTGGGAGCGGATTCAGAAGCTGTACGATCCGGGCACATTCCAAGAGATCGGCATCTGGACGCAGCCGATGAAGACCGGATTCGACATCGACCAGAGGGAGTTGCCCAGGGACTCGGTCATAGTAGGCTACGGCGAGGTCAACGGGCGGCTGGTCTACTCCTACGCCCACGACTTCACAGTGCTGGCCGGCACGCAGTCCACCATCCAGAACTCCAAAGTTGCCCGCGCCATGGAGCAGGCGATGGAGGAAGGCATACCCCTCGTGGGTATGGTAGATTCCGGCGCGATTCGAATCCATGACCTGTTCGGCACGGGCGGGTTCAAGGTCCCGGTAAGGGGGAGCCCGGTCGGCGGGGGCGGCGGCTTCATGTACTACCCACCGCTGATGTCAGGAGTCGTGCCCCACATCAGCCTGATGCTCGGCCCCTGCTACGCGGGGTCGGCGTACTCGCCGATTATGGCCGACTTCGTCATCATGCGCCGCAACATCGCCTTCATGTCGGTGGCGTCACCGCCAATCCTCAAGGCTGTCACGTTCGTCGATGTGACCGAGGAGGAGATCGGCGGCGCGCTGCTCCATTCGGAGACCACCGGCTCCAACGATATCCTGGTGGACAGCGACGAGGAGGCCATCGAGAAGTGCCGCGAGCTGCTGAGCTTCCTTCCTTCCAACTGGAAGGAGAAGGCGCCCCTTGCGGACACGGGCGACGACCCGAGACGCGCCGACGACAAGCTGCTGGACATCGTGCCGCCCGACGTATCGAAGCCGTACGACATGCACGAGGTCATCGCCTCCGTAGTGGACAACGGCCATTTCTTCGAGCTTCAGGCACTGTACGCGCCGAGCATGCTGATAGGCTTCGCCAGGCTCGCAGGGCAGCCGGTCGGCATTGTCGCCAACAACCCGGCGGTGCAGGAGGGCGCCCTGACTGTGTATAGCTGCGACAAGCAGGCGAGGTTTGTCCGGTTCTGCGACTGCTACAACATACCCATCGTCTTCCTGGTGGACAGCCCCGGCTTCCTGCCCGACGTCGAGCAGGAGCAGAACAGGGACGGCCTGGAGCGCAACGCCGCCAAGCCGGTGTTCGCCATCTGTGAGGCGACAACCCCGATGATCACCGTATACATAAGGCGGTGCTGGGGAGCGGCCCGCCTGCTCATGGGGACCGAGAGAATGGGTGTGGACGCCGTGTATGCCTGGCCGACCGCCGATATGCGGGTCGAGGGCTACGAGCGCTCAGCGGATGCACTGTACGGCTCGGAGATCGCGGCCGTCGACAACCCCGAGCAGGTGCGCCAGGACAAGATGCAGGTGGTCCATGACCAGTTCGCTACGGCCTACCACCTGGCCGGTGTCCAGGGGGCTGACGACATCATCGACCCGCGCAAGACGCGGCCCGTCCTGATCAACACCTTCGAGCGGCTGTCCAAGAAGCTGGAGCCTACCACTCCCTGGCGGAAGCACTCGCTGGTGCCTCTCTAGAGCACTGTCCCGAATCGATCGAAAAAGGGTCCGGCCCAGGGTAGGATAACTGCAGGGGTGCATGGCCATGCGCCCCCAATCTCCCGTCCGCGTGCGTTCCGAGGGCTTAGCCCCCCGCAGCCCCGAACGTTGTAGGAACGATTCGGCGAAGTGCCCTTGCCCCGGGACTCCCTCCAACACCAGGCGTAAGGTGGGTGAAGCGCAGCGGAACCCACCATTCTGCTCCCCCCGGGCGGGCGTTGACGCCAACCCAACGTTGCCTCATAATCCTCGCACCCGGAACGCACGGCCACAGAGCTGACCCCCATGAGCACGATCAGCGTTCGAGTTCCTCAACTGGCGTGGTACCAGGACGACGAGCTCGATCTGCAGTTCCCGGCCGCGTGGGAGGTGAGCGTCTGCCGCATGGCGGGCCACGACAGGCCGCCGCTGTCGCCGGACGAGATCAGGCAGGCCGTAGCCAACCCCATCGGCACGCGCCCGATCCGCGAGCTGGCCAGAGGCAAACGCGAGATCGCCATCATCTTCGACGACATGACCAGGCCCACCCGCGTCGCGGACATACTGCCTTACGTCCTGGAGGAGCTTGAGGCTGCCGGGGTCAGGGACGAGGGCGTCCGCTTCATCGCCGCCGTCGGGGCCCACGGCGCGCTGACGCGGCACGACTTCGTCAAGAAGCTGGGCGAGGCGGTGCTCGACAGGTTCCCCGTCTACAACCACAACCCTTACGAGAACTGCACCTACCTCGGGGAGACCAGCCTGGGCACCCCTGTCTCGATCAACAGCGAGGTCATGGCGTGCGACCTCAAGATCGGGTTCGGCTCGATCCTGCCCCACCCCCTGACCGGGTTCGGCGGCGGCGGCAAGATCATCCTGCCCGGCGTCGCCTCCATCGACAGCATGGCCGCCCACCACAGGGACCTGGTGATGAGGCTGCTCACCGAGGGCAGGGACCCAGGAATCGGCCTGGCCACATTCGAGAGCAACTACATGCGGCGGGACATCGAGGAGGCGGCCCGCATGGCGGGGCTGGACTTCAAGGTCGACACAGTGGTGAACGGCAGGGGTCAGACTGCCGCGCTGTTCGCGGGGGCTCACGAGCAGGCCCACGCCGGGGGCGTCAGGCTCGCCAGGGAGGTCTACGCCACGAAAGCCGTCGAGGGCTCGGACATCGTCATCCTGAACGCGTACAGCAAGGCCAGCGAGGTTGTGCTGGCGGTGCCCACGCTGGGGCCGCTGCTGAGCAAGAACGGGGTAGACGTCGTGTTCATCGCCAACGCCCCCGAGGGGCAGGTGACGCACTACCTGGTGAGGAGCTCCGGGAAAGGGATGGGCGGCAGGCTGTGGAGCCCGCCGTCGCCGCCGCCCAGTGATATCAATAACTTCATAGTCCTGACCCCGCACATCGACATAGCCGGGGCCGACTGGCTGGCGACCCCCGAGTCCATCGTGTGGGCCAAGACCTGGCCCGAGGTCCTGGACAGGCTGACCAGGCGGCACGGCGACCGCGCGAGGGTGGCGCTGGTGCCCGACGCCACCATGCAGTACTTCGCGTAGGCAGCGCAGCTCCAACTACCCACCCCTTGAGAAGCCCCAGCGATTCTGATACGATACTGAGACATTCTCACCAGATGATCAACCTGGGGTGGTGAGCTCCGCTCGACCCACCGTCTTGTGGTTGGGAGTCGACGACAATGGTCATTAGCTTTCTATGGATTATTGCGAGGTTATCTACTTGATGCAAGGCTAAAGCCTGATAGAGTACTTGCATGGCAATCCTCAAATTTATTTGGTTGGCAATTCGACCAGCGAGCAAGTTGGAATCTGCCGTTGGGTGGTGGGATGTGCTGCACTTGTTGATAATAGCAGCCTACCCTACTACTCCCCAATTCCTGGACTTATCGAAGTGGCTGTCAAAAGCAGACTTAATATGGTTCATTGCTATACCAGCTATATTATTTCTCATAGCTGGAATTAAGTTGCAGAGGAGAGTCAATAATTATGAGAAACAAACGACGGTATTGAAAATAAATGGCCCATTTCAGCGATTGGATGATGTTGATACCAATGAGTTGCCTAGATGGTATGTCACCGTTGAGAATACAAAACAGAATACATGTGCGAAAAATGTATGTGTTCAAATCACCAATCCCACACCATTGATTTCAACGGCTTTCCCTATTGTTTTGCATCGTCTGCATGATAATAACAGGCCATTTCAGCAAACACATAATGTAAGGTATGGTGAGCCAATAACATTTGATTTGTTTGCCTGTGGGCAGACTGATCCAGACATGTTCTATCTTTATCGTGCTGACGGCGATGAATCTAGCCAATTAGGGCCTGAATGGATGCTAAATGAAGATGATAATACAGTCATTTCAGATGCTATTCGCCAAACCGAAGGATGGCGATTTGATTTAACTGCTGTTGCTGATCCACCTACATCTTTGGTAAGAATGACCTTGAGTTTCAGGGTTACAGAGGGGAGATTAATTGCTCATAAGATAGATTGTGAGTAGGGTGGGCGAAGCCCACCACGGCGTGGGGCAAGGCGGAGGTGGTGGGTTCCGCTTCGCTTCACCCACCCTACCATGCTGATCATCATGGATGAAGACAAGAAGATAGACGAGTACATATCGGCGGTAGCCGGGAGACTGGAGGCCAACGGCTTCCTGCTTCAGAGCTACGTTGAGTTCGATGGTGAGGTCTTCCCGCTAGTCGCACGCGCTGACAGGTTCCATCCGAAGCTGCTCACCTGGGTCAACACGTTCTTCGTGTTCACAACTCCGCGAAGGCAGACGGTTCCCTGGGAGACCACAGGCGTTCTGGAGTATCTGGGCTGGATCAGCTTCAGGTATGCCCGGTTCACCCGCCACTCTCCCATGCGTGACATACTCCTGGGCCATTACCAGAACTTTGTATGTTTTCCCACAATCGTGGTCAACGGCATAGACCCAGCAATCGAGCGGCACATGCGCACGACCAGTCCTCCGTGGCACTGGCTTCGAGGTTCTGAGTTCCCGGTGGTCAGCGACGTGTCATCGCGCACCCTCCACTACTCGCGGAAGACCCCCATGATGCCGTTGTTTCCCGGCCTGTGGTGGTATTACCGGGCGTTCAGGGCTGCCGCCGACAAGATGCTAGCTTTCCCGTAGATGGGCGCAAGAATTGTAGGGTGGGCGAAGCCCACCACGGCGTGGGGCAAGGCGGCGGTGGTGGGTTCCGCTCCGCTCCACCTACCCCACCGGGATGCAAGCGCGATGGATGAGGAGCAGAGGTCTAAACATGCGCCGGCCAGGGCACATCCTCCCTAGACTCAGCATACCGCGCAAACTGCGATTACTGCTTGCGATCGGTGCCAGCTTCTTGCTGGCCCAAGCGCTGTACCAAGCGTTGTTTTTCGCGTGGGGCTTCTATGGGACATTCCTCTCCGAGGGATGGTCCGAGGCCGAGGAGTTGTCGTGGCGTATCTTACTGTTCCTGTCTATGCTGCCGGTTGGTTACCTTGCTTGGTGGATGGCGAAGAGTATATCAGGAAGGCGAGCCGCTATTGTATCATCTGTACTCACGGCTGCAGCTTTCCTGTTCTTTCACATATGGCTCTGGTTCTTCTTGTAGGCCTGGGGCAACACTAAGACGGTGGGTTCCGCTTCGCTGCACCCACCCTACTATGCTGTGGTAGGCAGAAGAGCGAAAGGAGCACAGTCGTGGAGAGCGGCCTGTGATTTGCCTCACGTTTGGAATAGGAAAGGTGGTAGCAGACATCGCGACGGTTGGTCCTGCTCAACCTGTGGACGGCTCCATCCACCCAAGCGAGTGGTGGGTTGGGGTGGTAGCGATCGTGGGTGGGCTAATCTTCGCGTGCCTGGCCCCAAGGTTCTTCCGCTGGCTGGAGGTGAAGGAGGTCGAGGCAATGGCCTCTAGGAACTGGTTGTTCAGAGTATACAGGTGGTCGGGGTTCTACGACGACAGGTCTAAGAAGCTGGTACGTCTGCGACTAATCCCATCATGGGCGAATGTACTGTTCATAAGATTCCTCGGTTCCGCTAGCATCATCTTTGGTATCGTTTTTCTCATCGACGCGCTCGTCGACCTGGAGTAGGGTGGGCGAAGCCCACCCCCTACAGCCTCATGTTCTCGTGCTTGCGGCGGGGCCTCGGCTCCTGCCTGTGGGACAGATTTCGCAACGCCCGTATCAAATACGGCCTCGTGTCGCGCGGGTCGATGAAGTCCTGCGCCCATTCCCTCTCCAGTGACTTGAACTTGTCCTTCATCTGCACAACGCGCCTCGACCTCTGCGCCGCCCTGGCCTTCTCGTCCTCGATGGCCGCAAGCTCGCGCTTGTAGATGATCGAGACCGCCCCCTCCCCACCCATCAGCCCCCTCTCCACCGTCGGCCACGCAACATCGACGTCGCCGCCGAGCGTTGTTCCGGGCATGGCCACCCCACCGCCGCCGTACAGCTTCCTGATCGCCACCGTGATCTGGGGCACGGTGCACTCCACGTTGGAGAACACGAGCTTGCACCCGTGCCGGATCAGCCCCCTGGTCTCCTCGTCCACCGCTGGCAGGAACGCGGGGGTGTCGGCCAGCCAGACCAGCGGGCTGTTGAACGCGTCGCAGAAGCGGACGAACCCAGCCATCTTGTCCGCGGCGTCCAGCGTCAGCGACCCGCCCATCACCTCGGGGTTGTTGGCCACGATGCCCACGGTCTGGCCCGCGAGCCGGGCGAAGCCTGTTATCAGGTTCCTCGCCCAGTCCTTCTTCACCTCGAACAGCCTGCCGTTGTCCACGACCAGTGAGATGACGCGGTGCATGCTGAAGGCCTGCTTCGCGTCGAAAGGCACGAGCGTCAGCAGCTCCCTCTCTCTCCTGTCCGGGGGATCGCCCGTATCCAGCACGGGCGGCCCCTCGCGGTTGCTCGACGGGAGGTACCCCAGCAGCATACGGCACTGCTGCAGGCACTCCTCGTCGTCCCCGGCCAGGTAGTCGCAGCAGCCCGTGTCCGTCGAGTGGACGCCGGGGCTTCCCACCTCGCCGGGCACGATGTGGCCGGGAAGCTCGGCGATATGCATATGGCTCGTCCCGTCGACCATGAATACGAAATCCGACAGCCGGGCCACAACGGCCATCTCGCCGACGCACGGCCCCATCACCAGCGCGAGCTGCGGTATCACGCCCGAGGCCATTGTCTGGAAGCGGGCAAAGGCCTCCGGCGAGTAGAAGCGATAGTACTGCACCGCGTCGCCCGCGCGCGGCCCTTCGGAGTCGATCATGCCCACGATGGGCACGCGGGCCTGCAGCGCCTTCTCCATCACCATCGCGATCTTGCGGGCGTGCATGGTGCCGACGGTGCCGTGCATGACGGTCGCGTCCTGCGCCCAGACGAACACGGGACGGCCCTGCACCTCGCCGTACCCTACGGCCACGGCGTCGGCGGGGGCCCTGAGGTAGTCGCTGATCGCGCCGATCTCCATCGGAGTGCCCCAGATGTCCAGCTCGGTGAAGGTGCCGGGGTCGAGCAGCCGGTGAATCCGCTCGCGCGCAGTCAGCTTACCTTTGGCATGATGGGCCTGCACCTCCTCGGAGGGGCCGCCCTGTGCCAGCCTGCGCCTCATGCCGTCGAGCTCGGCCAGCCTGCGCTTCATGCGGTCGCCTTCCATTACACCTCCACGAGCATCAAAATCTCATTCTATTTCGCTGCGGTTACAGGGTCAAATCTCATGGGAGGATACCGGCAACGGGCGTGTCCGCCCCATTCGATTCCCCCGCCGGGAGCGGATGCTCCCGGCCTATCCAAGCTGTAGGGTGGGTGCAGCGCAGCTAAACCGACCATTTCAGCCGGGAGCCGATGCTCCCGGCCCGGCCGGGCGAGGCGACGACGGGTGGACTTCCGCATTTGCCACCACTTATAATCCAATTGTAGATAGCAGGTGGAAGGAGGCGCAGTGAACGGGCAGGACACCATCCGGACTACGGACCAGCCAATTGATCCCGCCGAGGTGATCTCACTCGTCGAGGGAAAGGAGTGCGGGGCCATAACCAGCTTCATCGGCAAGGTGCGCGGTACCTCCGGCGGCAAGGCCGTGCATTCGCTCGAGCACGATGCCGACGCGGATGCCGCGAAGGAGCGGTTCTCGGCCATACTCAAGGAGGCACGGCGGAAGTGGGGCATCAGGGAAACAGTGGTATGCTATCGCACCGGCAAGGTGCCCGCGGGCGACGTCACCCTGGTGATCGCCGTGGCCACCATCCATCGTCCGGAGGGTTTCGCCGCCTGCCAGTTCATCATAGACCGCTTCAAGCAGGTGGTCTCGGCCAGGGAGTCGCGCGAGGATGGCGAGTACTGGGTCAGTGCGAAGACTTGACCTCCATGCCGACGGGCTGAGGCTGGCCGCGGAGCTGCACCTGCCCGAGGGGGAAGGGCCACACCCCGGTCTGATCCTCTGTCACGGTGTTCCCGCGAAGCGCGTCCCCGACCCCAACGACCGCGGATATCCGTTGCTGGCAGAGAGGTTCTCCGGTCACGGTTTCGCCGTGCTGATCTTCAACTTCCGGGGTGCCGGTGAGAGCGAGGGCAACCTCGACCTGCTCGGCTGGACGCGCGACCTGGAGGCCGCCACGGACTACATTTGCCGGTTGGACGGCATCGACGCGTCGCGCCTGTCCGTCATGGGCTTCAGCGGCGGCGCGGCCGTCACGGTCTACCGCGCGGCGAAAGACAGCAGGATACAATCAGTCGTGGCCTGCGCCTGCCCTTACCGGTTCTTCAGCATAGCTGAGTTCGCAAGGGCTGAAGAGTTCCTGCAGCACTGCCGCAATGTGGGCACGATCCGCGACCCAGACTTCCCGCCGTCGGTCGAGGAGTGGGTCAGGGGCTTCGAAGAGGTCAATCCCATAGACTGCGTGCAGGATATCTCGCCACGACCCATACTGTTCGTTCACGGCGCGAACGACGAGACTGTCGACCCGAGCCACGCCCGCATGCTGTACGAGAAGGCGCGGGAGCCGAAGGACATCTGCATCATCGAGGGCGGCGACCACCGGCTGCGCCTCTGCGAGCCCGCGATGTCGGCTGCACTGGAATGGCTAATGCGCGCGAACGGGATCGCCGGGGAGCCCTGATGCCTCCCACACCCCACAGCAGGGGCACGGTTGCCCTCGTCAACCCCAACCGGATGAAGCCGACGGTAGCCCCTCTTGCCCTTGACTATCTCGCCGACGCTCTCGGTAAAGACGGCTTCTCACCGGAGTTGCTGGACCTGTGCTTCTCTACGGATATTGAGCGTGACGTCGAGTACTTCTTCGGAAGCAGAGATGTGCTCGCGGTCGCTTTCACCATTCGCAACACCGACGATGCGTATTTCGCCAGCCGCGACTTCTTCATCCCCGAGCTCAGGAACATGCTGGACCTCGTCCGCCGCTATACCAGCGCTCCCGTCGTGCTGGGGGGTGCCGGGTTCTCGGTCATGCCTGAAGCGATCCTGAGCTACTGCGGGCTCGACCTCGGTATATGGGGTGAGGGAGAACACGCCTTGCCCCTTCTGCTGCAGCGGTTGTCAAACGGAGCGGAGTATGAGGACATACCCGGCCTGGTCCTTCTCCGGGGCACCGGGTTCCGAACCAACAGCCCGGCATTCCTCGATCTTGCGAACATGCCTGCACCGGCCAGGGGTGCAGTCGACAACCGGCGCTACTTCATTGAGGGCGGGATGGGCTGCATCGAGACGAAGCGCGGCTGCGACCGGGGTTGCATCTACTGCGCCGATCCCGTGGGCAAGGGCAGGCGGATCAGGATGCGGTCGCCGACGAGCGTGGCCGATGAGATGGAGGCGCTCCTCAGGGCGGGCGTTGATCACCTGCACCTGTGTGACAGCGAGTTCAATGTGCCCCGAGAGCACGCTGTGCAAGTCTGCAAGACACTGGCCGGACGAGGCATGGGAGACCGAGTCAGGTGGTACACATACGCCAGTCCTGCCGGCTTCGACCGGGAACTCGCCGGGCTGTGCCGCAGGGCGGGTTGCGCCGGCATCAACTTCGGCGTGGACAGCGCGTGCGACCGTATGCTTAGCAGCCTTGGCCGCGACTTCAGCGTTGAGGACGTGGAGCGTGCTGCGGCAGCTTGCCGGGAGACGGGCATCGCCGCAATGTATGACCTGCTGCTCGGCGGCCCAGGCGAGACCAGGGAGTCGCTGCGGGAGACGATCGAGCGGGTGAAGCGGATATCTCCGGACAGGGCCGGCATATCTCTTGGCGTCCGCGTGTACCCCGGCACGCAGTTGGCCGCGGATCTGAGCCGGACGGGTCCGCTCAAGGATAACCCAAACCTTCAGGCCGCCTTCACGGGTGACGGTTCCCTCTTCGAGCCGGTGTTCTACCTCTCGGCTCAACTCGGTGAAGACGCTCCTGGGTATGTGGCCGAGCTCGTCGGAAGTGACGAGCGTTTCTTCTTCGTGTCTCCGTCGGACGAGGATCAGAACTACAACTACAACGACAACACGGTGCTGGTGAACGCCATCAGGGACGGGTTTCGCGGGGCTTTCTGGGACATCCTGCGCAGGCTGCACGAAGGAGAGGGCTAGGGCTTCACCTTCTTCAGCGCCCCCACGAGGTAGACCCCAAGCAGCGACAGGTCCTCGGTCGGCAGGTAGTTGGGCGCGGAGGCGTCGAACAGCACGTTGATCGAGGATGGGATGCCCTCCTCGCCCTCGTAGTATATGCAGCCAATCGGCACCTTGGGCAGTGCCATGAACTTGAATGCGGCGTCCCCGGTGCGGCTCATGGGATCTCCGCCTATTGCCTCTCCGGCCTTGCTGAACCCTTCGAGGTCGTTGCCGAAGATGCGCTGCAGCGGAATCATCGCCATCTGCTGGAACCTGCGCTCAAACAGGTTCGCCCCCGGCAACTGCCTGTAGGCTATCCACTGGTCGGCGAGGGGCGTTCCGTCGGCCTGGAGCAGATAGTGCAGCAGTATGATGTCTATGTACTGCGGCACCTTGGCGCCGGTCCCCTCCTCCTCCACCCTGATATCGGGGTGACTGACCAAGAACACGCGGTTGAAGAAAGGCACTCTGAACCTGCCGCCGTCGAAATCGCAGCCGCTCTTGGAGGCGACGGCGTAAGGCACAATGCCCTTCATTTCCTCCAGCGCCCTCTGCAGGGCCTCTTCGTTACCCACGTTGCCTCTCCACAGACAGTATAGGGGTCAACGCTCACGATTACAACTCACGCCCGACATCGTGCACGATAGTTGACATGAAAGCTGACATATGCTACGAATTAGCTTACGCCCCCCACGAATGTAACGAGCCGCCCGTCATACCTCCGCCGCCAAGAGGAGGGACGGTGCCCAGGACCATCGCTTCAGCAGACGCAAAACTCGGCCAGACCTATGACTATGTGGTCATTGGCTCCGGCTTCGGCGGGAGCGTGTCCGCCATGCGCCTCGCCGAGAAGGGCTACAGCGTGCTCCTCCTCGAGCGGGGGAAGCGCTGGAGCGAGGAGACCTTCGGTCCCAACTGGCAGGTCTGGAAGTACCTCTGGCTTCCGGCCCTGCGCTGCTTCGGCATCCTACAGATAAGCGCCCTCAAGCACGGACTCGTCCTGCATGGCTCCGGTGTCGGCGGCGGAAGCCTGGGCTACGCGAACGTGCTCGAAGTGCCCGACGATCGGCTCTTCGAGGCAAGGTCCTGGCAGGACTTCGCCGACTGGAAGGCGATACTCAAGCCCCATTACGAGACGGCGAAGCACATGCTCGGAGTCACTCAGAACCCGCGACTCTCGCCGGCAGACGAGGTCCTGAAGGAGATAGCCGACGAGCTGGGCCAGGGCGACACTTTCAGACCAACGCAGGTGGGGGTGTTCTTCGGCCCTGAGGGCGAAGAGGTGCCCGACCCGTACTTCGGCGGCGAAGGGCCGCCAAGGTCCGGATGCAACTTCTGCGGCGGCTGTATGGTAGGGTGCAAGTACAACGGCAAGAACACGCTGGTGAAGAACTACCTGTACTTCGCGGAGAAATGGGGCGCCCGGATCGTGCCCGAAACACAGGTAGCGGACATCCGAACGCTGGCAGCGGGACAACCGGACGGCGCCCTCTACGAACTGGTCACGCGAAGCAGCACCGCCTGGCTTCTGAAGAGAGAGCGCCGGGTCAGGGCGCGCAATGTCATCCTGTCTGCTGGCGTCCTGGGCACGCTGAAGCTGCTCTTCCATGCGAGAGACGAGACCGGCTCCCTGCGCGATATCTCCCCCCGCCTCGGAGACATGGTGAGAACGAACAGCGAGGCCCTCCTCGGTGTGATGGCAAAGGAGAAGGTGGTCAACTACTCGAAGGGCATAGCCATCACCTCCATCTTCCGGGGCGACGAAGTGACTCGAATCGAACCTGTCAGATACCCAGACGGCTCGTCGCTCATGCGCATACTCGTAGGGCCGTTGATTCCCCGGCAGTCCAACACCTTCGTCCGCCTGCTCCGGTCGGCCATAGACATGGTGACACATCCGATCGACTACATTCGGGCCTGGGTACTGCCCGGCTGGGCCCGCCGCACCACGATATTGCTGGTAATGCAGACGGTCGACAACAGGCTTCGGCTCAGGCGAGGGCGGAGCATCTTCACCTTTTTCCGGCGCGGCCTGGTATCGGAGCCGGATGCTGAGGAGATGGTCCCGCCCAGGGTCGATATGGCTCACAGGGTCACGAAGGACTTCGCCGCCAAGACCAACGGCTTCGCTGGAGCTTCCATCAGCGAGAGCCTGGTCGACATGGAAACGACGGCGCACATACTCGGCGGCTGTCCGTTCGGTCGAACGGCCGACGAGGGCGTCATCGGCCTCGACTGCCACGTGCACAACTATCCCGGCCTCTACGTAGTCGACGGCTCGATCGTACCCGCCAACCCGGGAGTCAACCCGAGCCTGACCATTACCGCGCTGGCCGAATACGCCATGAGCTGCGTGCCGCCCAGAGATGAGGAGGGCGCTCGGCAAAGCCAGGTGACCTCGGGGCGCCCTGACGCCTGAATACCACAGACAGCAGCAGTCCCGCCCTATCTTCATACTACAGGGAGACCGACAATGAGAAGGACTATCAGGAAGGCAGCCGTACTCGGAGCAGGCGTCATGGGCAGCAGGATCGCCGCTCTCCTCGCAGGCGTGGACATACCAGTCTACCTCCTGGACATAGTCCCGCCTGAACTGGACGCGCAGGACCAGAAGAAGGGATTCACGAAGGAGTCGCCCACTTTCAGGAACAAGCTGGCCACCCAGGGCATTCAGGGCACCATAGGCACCAGCCCGCCGGCCATGTTCGTCCCGGACGACGCCAGGCTGGTCAAGCCGGGGAACTTCGAGGACCATCTGGAATGGCTGGTCGACGCCGACTGGGTGATTGAGGCAGTGGCTGAGGACCTTGAAATCAAGAAGAGCCTTCTGAGCAGGGTGGAGCCCAATCTCAAGGCCGATGCAATACTGAGCACCAATACCTCCGGCATCTCGATAGAGCGGATATCAGAAGGGCTGTCTGAAGCCACGAAGAAGTGCTTCCTGGGCACCCACTTCTTCAATCCGCCGAGGCACATGAAGCTGCTCGAGATCATACCGGGCGGCAGGACAGATCCGGAAGTCGTCTCCTTCATGTCCGATTTCTGCGAGAACAGGCTGGGCAAGAGCATAGTCTTCGCCAAGGACACGCCCAACTTCATTGCGAACAGGATAGGCGCGCAGGCTATGATTGCCGTCATGCAGACCATGGTAGAGGACGGCTATACAATCGAGGAGGCGGACGCCGTCACCGGGCCCCCGATGGGCAGGCCGCGAAGCGCGTCCTTCAGGACGTCCGACATGGTGGGAATAGACACCATCGTCAAGGTGGCACAGAACGTGGCGGAGAACGTCCGAAGCGACGCCGAGAAGAGCATGTTCGCCGTCCCGGATTTCGTGAAGCAGATGGTGGAGAAGGGGCTGCTGGGCGATAAGGCCCAGCAAGGGTTCTACAAGAAGGTGCCGGGACCGGGCGGGTCACAGATCCAGGCCCTCGACTACAAGTCGATGGAGTACGTGGCTCAACGCAAGCCCTCCTTCCCGGTGCTGGACAAGGTGGCGAAGGAGCCCGACCCCGCCGAGAGGGTCGCGACAGTCGTCTATTCGGACGACAGGGCCGGTGCGTTCGCGTGGAAGGTCACCAGGCGCATGCTTCTGTACTGCGCGGACAAGGTACCGGAGATCGCCGACGACGTGGTCAGCGTCGACAGGGCCATGAGCTGGGGTTACAACTGGGAACTGGGGCCGTTCGAGACCTGGGACGCCATAGGACTGAGGAAGTCCGTGGAAAGGATGGAGAGAGAGGGCGAGAGTCTTCCGGCCAATGTCAGCAAGATGCTCGAATCCGGCCACGACAGCTTCTACCGGGAGAGCAACGGCAGGCAGTACTTCTATGATTTCTCCAGAGCCGACTACGTCGAGATCAAAGAGAAGCCCAAGGTTATAATCCTGCCTTCGCTGAAGGACAGGGCCAGGGTCGTCAAGACGAATGCCGGGGCCAGCCTCATCGATATTGGAGATGGGGTCGCCTGTCTGGAGTTCCACTCGCGCAGCAACGCCATCGACCCCGACATCATACAGATGATGAGCGACAGTGTAGACGCGGTCGAGGAGAGCTTCGAGGGTCTGGTAATCGGCAACCAGGGCACCAACTTCTGCGTCGGTGCGGACCTCAGACAGATGTACCCGGCGGCGGCCTCAGGGCAATGGGATGCCCTCGAGCAGGTTGCCAAAAACCTTCAGCAAGCCTGCATGAAGCTCAAATACTGCGAGCGGCCCGTTGTAGCTACGCCCCACAGGATGGCGCTCGGCGGAGGTTGCGAGGTCGTCATGGCGGCGGCGAGGGTGAGGGCAAGCGC
This sequence comes from uncultured Dehalococcoidia bacterium, assembly GCA_964574685.1. GTDB lineage: Bacteria > Chloroflexota > Dehalococcoidia > SZUA-161 > SZUA-161 > CAZGDV01. Next base: position 13,057 of record CAZNOI010000005.1, on the reverse strand, counting down.
CGAAGCCTACATCGGACTTGTCGAGATGGGAGTAGGGCTCATACCCAGCGGCGGCGGCACCAAGGAGCTGCTGCTCAGAAGCACCGACTGGGTACCCAAGGAGATACCGAGTGCTGTACCCGGCGGAGGCAAGCCCGACCTGCTTCCCTACGTTTCCAAGGCATTCGAGACCATAGCCATGGCCAAGGTATCGAGCTGCGCGCGTGAGGCGCAGGAGCTGGCGTACATCACCCGCTTCGACAGCTTCACGATGAACCCGGACCACGTGCTGCACGACGCCAAGCAGGTGGTGCTCGACATGGTGCGGGAGGGCTATCACAGGCCGAGGCCCAGAGATGAGATCAGGGTGACGGGCAGGTCGGGCAGAGGACTGCTGGAGTTGCTCGTCTATCTGTTGAAGGAAGGCCTGTACATCAGCGAGCACGACGCCGTGATCGCGAAGAAGCTGGCCTATGTGGTGACAGGCGGTGACGTGGATGAGAACACACTGGTAACCGAGCAGTACCTGCTGGATCTGGAGAGGGAGGCCTTCCTGTCCCTTTGCGGCGAGCCGAAGTCGCAGGAACGCATGAAGCACATGATGGAGACAAACAAGCCGCTCAGGAACTAGCCCTGGCGTCAAGGAGATACGGCAATGACAGACGCAGTTATTGTATCGGCGGTAAGGACGGCCCTGGGCCGCGCCATAAACGGTAGCCTCCGAAACACGAGGCCCGAGCACACCGCGGCAGAAATGGTCAAAGAAGCGGTGAAGCGCGCTGAAGGTCTCAAGCCCGAGCAGGTAGATGACCTGGTGATGGGCTGCTCCTTTCCTGAAGCGGAGATGGGCATGAACATAGGCAGAGTCATCGCCCTCAAGGCGGGCCTCTCCGCTCAGGTACCGGGCATGACCGTGAACAGGTACTGCGCATCTGGTCTGGATGCCGTCGCCATCGCCTGCCAGAGGGTCATGTGCGGCTTCGCCGACATCATAGTGGCAGCCGGTGTCGAGCACATGACGTGCGTGCCGATGGGCGGCAACAAGCCGATGCCCGACCCTGAGCTGATGGAGGTGATGCCGGAGACCTACATCACGATGGGCCTTACGGCGGAAAACGTGGCGCAGCGTTTCGGCATCAGCCGGGAGGACCAGGACGCATTCGCCTTCGAGAGTCACCAGAAGGCCATAAGGGCCTACGACGAGGGAGTGTACAAGAGGCAGATACTGCCGATCAAGGTCGTGGACCGGACGTTTGAGAACGGGAAGCCGGCGGCACACGAGAAGGTCTTCGACGCCGACGAGTGTGTGCGCCGAGACACGTCTCTGGAGAGGCTGGCGAAGCTCAGGCCGCTGTTCCGCGCGGGCGGAAGCGTGACGGCGGGCAACTCCTGTCCCATGAACGACGGCGCGGCCGCCGTGGTGGTCATGTCGCGCGAGAAAGCGCACGAAATAGGGCTCAGGCCGATGGCCGCTTTCAGGGCGTTCGGTGTCGGCGGGGTCGACCCCGATATCATGGGCATAGGGCCCGTGGTCGCGGTGCCCAAGGCTCTGAAGAACGCGGGTCTCGGCATCGACGAGGTGGACCTGATTGAGCTGAACGAGGCCTTCGCCTCACAATCGTTGTACGTGGTGAGGGAACTCGGGATCGAGATGAGCAGGCTCAATGTCAACGGGGGTTCCATCGCCCTCGGGCATCCGCTGGGATGCACCGGCGTCTATCTTACCGTCAAGCTGATGCACGAGATGCAGCGGCGGAAAGCCAGATACGGTATGGTGACAATGTGCACGGGCGGCGGCATGGGCGCTGCGGGCATATTTGAGCGAGACCAATAACGAAGGGGGTTGCCATGCAGGAGAAGGTTGTCAGGAAGGGTGGTTCGTTCCTATATGAGGATGTGCCCCCGGACGAGGTATTCACTCCGGAGGACTTCCGCGAAGAGCACGAGATGATAATCAAGACGACCGAGCGGTTCGTCAGGAACGAGGTGATGCCTCATGCCAAGGAACTCGAGCAGAAGGACTGGGACCTCAGCCGCAAGCTGATGCTGATGGCGGGAGAGTTGGGCCTTCTCGGGGTAGACATCGAAGAGGAGTACGGCGGCTCGCACATGGACAGTATCACTTCGCTGCTCATCTGCGAGCACTCGGCGATGGCGGGCTCATTCGGGCTGACCTTGAACGACCACACAGGAATCGGCTCCATGCCGCTGGTATTCTTCGGTAACACGGACCAGAAGAAGAAGTACCTGCCGGGTCTCGCGAGCGGGGAGCTGATCGGCTGCTATGCGCTGACTGAGCCCGGCTCGGGGACCGACGCGATGTCTATCCAGGCCACCGCGAAGCTGACCCCGGACGGCAAGTACTACAAGATCGACGGCCAGAAGCAGTATGTTACGAACGGCGGCTTCGCAGACCTCATCTTCACGTACGCCAAGGTCGACGACAAGATGACCGCCTTCATAGTCGAGAAGGGCTTCGAAGGTGTGTCAGCGGGCGCCGAAGAGAAGAAGATGGGCCTGCACGGTTCCTCCACCTGCAGCATATTCCTCGACGGTGCCATGGTTCCCGTCGAGAACGCGATGTTTGAGACAGGGAGAGGACACATAGTGGCATTCAACGTCCTCAACCTCGGCAGGTTCAAGCTGGCAGCCGGTTGTGTCGGAGTCGCTAAGCTGGCCATGGAGGGCAGCGTCGGCTACTCCAAGGAGCGGGTGCAGTTCGGCAAACCCATATGCCAGTTCGGCCTCATCAAGCAGAAGGTAGCTGAGATGGGCGCGCGGACCTACATGGCCGAGAGCATGGTCTACCGTACGGGCGGTCTCATTGACGGAAGCCTGGCCAGCGTCGATCGCACCGCCGAGGACCAGGGACGCGAGTTCGCGAAGTCCATCGGCGAGTATGCGGTCGAATGCTCAATCAACAAGGTGTATTGCTCCGAGGTGCTGGACTTCGTAGCAGACGAGGGATTGCAGATATACGGCGGCTACGGGTTCTCGGAAGACTACCCCGCTGAGGAGATATACCGTGACAACAGGGTATTCCGCATCTTCGAGGGGACCAACGAGATTAACAGGGTGCTGAGTATCGGCATGCTGCTCCGAAGCGCCCTGAAGGGTACGATTCCTCTGTTTGCGGAGGCAGATAAGGCGAAAAACGAGATGCAAACGTCCGAACCCCTGGCCCCGAAAGCCGACGACGGTCCCCTCGGGTATCAGAGCAGGCTGGTCAAGCGGGCCAAGCTGGTGTTCCTGGCGCTGTGCGGCACGGCGGCCCAGAAGTACGGCATGGGCATCGAGGACGAGCAGGAGGTGCTCGGTCTGCTGTCCGATATGGCCCAGGAGGTCTATGCAATGGAAAGCGGACTCCTGAGGTCACTAAAGGCCGTCGACTCCTCGGGCGAGCAGAAGACCGCACCCAAGGTGCAGATGGTCCAGCTATATGTGAATGAGGCTATGGCGCGGGTGGCGGCTTACGCCCGCAGCCTCGTCGCAACCATGGAAGAAGGACAGGCGCTGCAGGGCCAGCTTGCCATTGTGAGCAAGGCGATGCAGTACGTTCCATTGAACAGCATGCAGCTCAGGAGAGCCGTTGCCGACAACATAATCGAGTCCGGCAAGTACACCTGCTGAGCGCATGAAGCAGCACTCTGAAGCTCTGGTGATGGGCGAAGGCGCATCCGAGCTGTAGCGTTTCGCCCATCGGCACCAGCTCCCGAGCACTGCCAACAGCCTGACGGAAAGGCGGAATGATGTACGGAGGACACGGAAAGCTCCTGAGAGTCGATCTCTCTCGGGGAAGCGTCGCGGAGGAAGAGATACGCCAGGAACTGTTCGACAAGTACCTCACTGGAGCGGGCCTGGCGACGCACTACCTTTATCGAGACGTGCCAAAGGGCGCCGAGCCGCTTGGCCCGGACAACGAACTCATCCTCATGACCGGTGCACTCACGGGTACCGTGGCGCCGAGCACAGGCCGGTTCAATTGGGTATTCAAGTCACCCCTTACCAACCTGTGGGCTCAATCGAACTCGGCCGGGTTCTGGGGAGTCGATTTCAAGAAGACCGGATACGACGGAATTATCTTCCGTGGAGCAGCCGATAGGCCCGTCTACCTCGTGATCACAGAAGAGGGAGCCGAGATTCGGGACGCATCCCACCTGTGGGGAAAGAGCGTGTCCGAGACGACGCGGCTCATCAGGGAGGAGCTGGGAAACAAGTTCAATGTGGACTGCATAGGCATCGCCGGTGAGAACCTGGTCAGATACGCAAGCATAATGAACGACCTGCACAGGGCTGCGGGCCGATGCGGCGGCGGGGCAGTGATGGGCTCGAAGAAGCTCAAGGCAATCGCCGTGCTGGGCAAGAAGCAGGTGCGGATTGCCGACCCGGAAGCCTTCTCGGCGACTGCGAAGAAGCAGTTCGAGCTTCTCGACCAGTCCATGTTCAAGGTCACACTGGAGACCTTCGGGACAAACGCCGTCATCGACCTCGTCAACGTGCGCGGCGGTTTCCCGACGAAGAACTGGCAGACAAGCGTCTACCCCGAAATCGAGGAGATAAACGCGCAGGCCCTCAGTGAAAAGGTCCTCGAGGAGCCCATGGGCTGCTTCGCGTGCCCTCTCAGGTGCGGCAGACGCACGACAATCAGGGAGGGGAAGTACTCCGGCAAGAGTGGCGAAGGCCCAGAATACGAGACCGTCGGGACTCTCGGAGGCCAGTGCCACATCACCGACATGGAGGCCATCACCTGGGGGCACTATCTCTGCGATGACTACGGCATGGACACGATATCCACCGGCAGCACGATCGCCTTTGCCATCGAGTGCTATGAGAAGGGGATTCTGACCGCGCAGGACACGGATGGCCTGGAACTCAGATTCGGCGATCCCGACGTTGTCATCGAGCTTATCCACAGGATAGCCAGGCGCGATGGGATCGGGGACCTGCTCGCAGAAGGAACGCGCAGGATGGCGCAGAAGCTGGACAAGGGCAGTGACAGATTCGCGATGAATGTCAAGGGTCTGGAGCTGCCCGCGTACGATTCAAGGGCGGTCCAGATTACCGGCCTGGCGTATGCAGTCGCCAACCGGGGCGGCGACCACATAACGGCCTACATCCAGGGTCCGACGTTCCTCGATATCCCGTTCCTCGTGATTCCCGACAGCCAGATCAGAGACCCCCTCGTGGCCGACCCCGAAGAGGTGCATGTACTGGTCGATCTGGAGAACGTCATGACGGCACTCGATACGCTGGGAGCCTGCAAGTTCATGGGGTTCTGCCTCGATTCCGGGGAATGGGTGAAGCTTGTGGAGCACTGCCTGGGACAAGGTTTCACCTTCAAAGACCTTGCCGAGATAGGCGAGAGGGCATACAATCTCGCGAGAGTGTTCAATGTCCGGGAAGGACTGACCAGGTCTGACGATACGCTCCCGCCGCGGCTACTGGAGGAGCCCTTGACAGAGGGGCCGGCCGCCGGCAAGGTCAACGAGAATCTGCCCGCGATGCTTAACAAGTACTATGAGCTACGAGGCTGGGACAGGGAGACAGGCAAGCCCACGCCCGACAAGCTGCGGGGGCTTGGCCTGGAGGAATACATCGCCGATATCTGGGGCGAGTAGCGAGGGAGTCGGTTGAGCGACAAAGTGAAGGGCAGCGATAAACCCTGGCTCAAGAGCTACAAGCTGGGCCCGTACCCATTGAAGAAGAGCCTGGAGCCGCACCCAAGGATTCCTGTTTGCAAGCTTCTCGATGACTCTGCGGAGGCATACCCCAACCAGACGTCTGTCGAGTACCTGGGCAGGAGAATCAGCTACCGCGATCTCAAGGGTCATGTCGACAGGCTGGCCAACGCGCTGGCGACAATGGGGGTTCGTAAGGGGGACAAGGTCGCGGCCATCCTTCCCAACTGCCCACAGTTCGTCATGACTGATTTTGCAGTATCGGAATGCGGGGCTGTCCTCATTCCATGCAGCACCCTGCACCGGGTCCATGACCTTGAACACGAGGTCGGTGAGTCCGGCGCCGAGACAGTGGTCTGCTCGGACGAAGCCCTCAGCCTGGTTGAGACCATCAGGCCGAAGACCAGTCTGCGGAATGTGATCGTCACGTCGCCACTCGAGTACGCCGCGGAGGCGGTTGAGATACCACAGTCGCCCGGCGCCATCCGCTTCAAGGACCTGCTGGCCGATCATCCGCCGGAACCACCGGAGGTCGAGATCGACCCTGTAGAAGACCTCGCCTACCTCTCGTTCACGGGTGGAGCCACAGGTGTTCCCAAGGGCGTAATGATAACGCATTTCAACAGGGTAACAAATGTCAGGCAGGTCACGTGGGCGCTGGAACCGCTCTGGCCTGGCATAAAGGGCAAGGCCGGCGCCGAGGTGGTCGTGCCGCTCTTCCACTCATACGGACACATGGCAATGCAGGCCAGCATCGCGCTCGGACTGCGCCTGCTGCTCGTGTCAGACCCACGCGACATAGAACAGGCGGTCAGGCTGATGCAGGAGAACCGGCCGCTCCTCATCTACGTCGTACCTACGCACCTGATGGCGATTGCGCAGAAGAAGGTCGGGAGGCTGCCTGTCATGTTCATGTCGGGTGCGGCTCCCCTTCCCGAGGGGCTGTTCCAGAGCATCAAGGACGAGATCATGATGCCCGTGACGGAGGGCTACGGGCTTACCGAGTGCGGCCCGATGACGCACGCGAACCTGTCGTGCTTCTCGAAGATCACGGGGTTCATTTCGAGGGAGACGCTCGGCATTGGACTGCCCGTGCCGGATACGGAGGCGATGATAGTCGATCCCAACAGCGGAGAGGAACTCGGGGCCGGAGATATCGGCGAGATACTGGTCAGGGGACCCCAGACGATGAAGGGCTACTGGCCCACGCCCGGCAGCGGCCTGGACAACGGCTGGCTGCATACGGGAGACATAGGCAGGATGGACGAGAACGGCTACTTCATGCTTCTCGACCGGATCAAGGACATGGCCAACATATCCGGATTCAAGGTCTACACGACCGAGGTTGACGAGGTGCTGTTCAAACACCCTGGCATCGAGATGGCGGCAAGCGTGGGCATCCCTGACCCCGAGCGACCGGGCAGCGAGAGAATCAAGGTATTCGTCAAGCCAGCGGCTGAATATGAAGAAAAGCTGACCGCGGAGGCCGTGATCGAGTACTGCAAGGAGAACCTGCCACCTGTGTCCGTCCCCAGACAGGTGGAGTTCAGAAGCGAGCTCCCCCTCACTCGGACCGGCAAGATATTCAAGAGGGCTCTGAGGGAAGAGGAAGTCGAGCGAATGAAGGCGGAAGGCGTTCTCAAGTGAACGCCACTGGAGGAGCACATGGTCAGCTACGTGACTCCCGAATGGCTTGAAGAGGTCGCCGAGGTCTATCGGAGCAACCCGGACAACCAGAATAAGGCCTTCAAGGGCATGACCATCTTCCTCGTGTTTCGAGTCCTGGCCGAACCCAGGCTCGGCATAGACGAGGATATCGACTTCGCGCTCCATCTGGAGGACGGCGCGCTCCAGGACGACAGCACCCATATCACCGCGTCCACTGCAGAGCAGAAAGCCGACTTCATTCTCAGCGCAACGCCCGAAATCTGGAAGAAGGTCATCAGGAAAGGCGAGGGTTTCATATCAGCTTTCATGACGAAGAAGATCAAGCTGGCCAAGGGCAACCCGGCCAGAATCATAGCTCTGGCCCCCAAGAGCGGGGCGGTGATAGACTGCTTCTACCAGGTCGAGACCGAGTGGCCCGATGAGATGACAGCCGAGCGGCTCGAGCAGTACCGGGCCCAGATCAAGGAGTTCAGGCAAAGACTGGGAGTCTGAGGCTGGACCTGTGGGGAGGTCGACATGGAGAGGATCTGGCTGAAGAACTACGACCCCGGCGTCGCCCACAGCATGAACTATCCCGAAATCACTCTCCACCATTTGCTGGAAGAGGCTTCCCGGCGCTTCCCTGATGTGACCTCAACTTTGTTCCCCGGCGTCCTCGGGGACGCCAACCGCATCAGCTTCCAGGAGATGGATCAACTCGCGAACAAGTTCGCTAACGCCCTTATTCAGCTCGGTGTCAAGAAGGGCGACAGGGTGGCGCTGCTGCTCCCGAACTGCCCCCAGTTCGTGATCGCCTACTTCGCCGTACTCAAGGCCGGCGGCATAGTGGTGGCCACCAATCCCCTGTACTCGGCGCGAGAACTCGAAGAGCAGTTGTATGACTGTGGCGCCGAGACCGTAGTCACCCTGAGCGTCTTCTACAACCTGATAATGAGCGTCCGGGAGCGAACGAAGCTCAAGAACGTGGTCGTAACCAATGTCAAGGAGTTCCTGCCTCCGGTCACGAGACTCCTCTTCACGCTGCTGAGGGAGCGCCAGGAAGGGCACAGGGTAGAGACCGCCGGCGTCCCCGGGTTCTATCGATTTCAGGAACTCTTGCAGAAATCAATCGCCGCGCACCCGAGCGTTGACGTCAGCCCTCGCGATATCGCCATGCTGCAATACACGGGTGGCACTACCGGTACCAGCAAGGGTGCGGTGGCGGAGCACTACGGTGTAGTCACCAACGTCTATCAGATGCGCGCCTGGGCTACCCCTCTGGGACTGCGGGAGGGCGATGCCGTCATCATGGGGGTAATGCCCCTGTTCCACGTCTATGGAATGGTAACGGTGATGCACCTGTCGATGCTCGCCGGCGCAACTATGGTCCTGCTCCCGCGCTTCGAGACGCGTCAGGTGATGAAGACGATAGACAGGTACAAGCCCACGTTCTTCCCCGGCGTACCGACCATGTATGTGGCAATCAACAGCCGTCCCGACAGGCACAACTATGACTTCAGGTCCGTCCGGGCCTGTGTGAGCGGCGCTGCACCTTTGCCCGCGGAGGTACAGGAGCAGTTCGAGACCCTTTCCGGCGGGCGGCTGGTCGAAGGATACGGCCTGAGCGAGGCTCCGGTTGTCAATCTGGCAACGCCTCTTCTTGGCAAGAGGAAGATCGGCAGTATAGGTGTTCCATTCCCCGACACCGAGGCGAAGCTGGTGGATATCGAGAGCGGAGACAGGGAGGTGTTGCAGGGTGAGGTCGGCGAGCTGTGTATCAGAGGACCGCAGCTAATGCGGGAGTACTGGAACAGGCCGGATGAGACCGCCCTCGTGCTGCGAGACGGATGGCTGCATACCGGCGACCTGGCCGTCATGGACGAGGACGGGTTCTTCAGCATCGTCGACCGCAAGAAGGAGATGATAATCGCAGGCGGCTTCAACATCTACCCCCGGGAGATAGAAGAGGTATTGTACGAACACCCAAAGGTGAAGGAGGCCGTCTGCTACTCGGTGCCGGATGAGTATCGGGGCCAGAACGTCAAGGTATGCGTTGTTCTCAATGAGGGACAGACGTGCACTCCCGAAGAAATCACCGAGTACTGCAGACCCCTACTGGCCAAGTACAAGGTACCAAAGCTGGTCGAGTTCAGGGAGGAACTGCCGAAATCACCGATAGGCAAGATACTGCGCCGCGTATTGATGGAAGAAGAACTGAGCCGCACAGCAGGACGTTCCTCATCCGAAGGCGGAAGCGAACGATAGGCACCAGCCTAGGGCTTCCACGAACACGCCTGAGCTGACTCCCACGAAGGCTTCTCTTGCCCTTATGTGTTATGATATGACAAACCAGCGTCTTCGTGACCCCGCCGCAGCCTCAGACCATGGAGAAGACAAAGCTAGAAGCTATGCTCACCGTCAGGCAGGTAGCAGCCTTTCTTCATGTCAGTATCTCCACAGTCAGGCGATGGAGTGATAAGGGGCTGCTTCGCTGCTATCATATCGGCTCCAGAGGGGACCGCAGGTACCGCCGACAGGATGTACTGCATTTCCTCCAGAAGTCGACTTTTCAGCTACGTACCGGCACCGCCGAGGAGAGACACACCGTCCGTTCCGGCCATCGACAGACCTTCCATAGCAACTGAGGAGTTGCGCCATGGCTGAGGACCGGGCATCGGCGAGGGAGTGCGCGAGCGCTGCTGGTATCTGCGCTGCTGCAGTATGCCGCAAGTGTCGGTCGCCGGACCGGCAGCACTCTGTCCAGAACCAGAGCATCCCTTGCAGTGTTTCCCCACACGCCCCCAGGCGACAGACTGAGGCGGCCTCCATCTGAAGTGGCCGCCCCCTTAATCTGAACTACCAGTCAAAGTGGTCGGCATCCGGAGGCACATTGAAGGTACTCATCGTCGAAGACGATCCCGAGATTGTGGAGTCCATCTCGCTTGCTATCCAGATCCGGTGGCCCAAGGCCCAGATCACTACTACCCATCTCGGCAAGAAGGGTGTCGAACTGGCCAGCACCGAGGATATGGACATGATGGTACTCGACCTCGGCCTGCCAGACATAAGCGGGTTCCAGGTGCTAAAGGAAGTAAGGCGGTTCTCCTCAGTCCCCATCATCATACTGACGGTCAAGGCTGACGAGGCCGACATAGTCAAGGGCCTTGAATGGGGCGCCGACGACTACATTGTCAAGCCCTGCGGCCAACTGGAACTGCTGGCACGCATCAACGTACGCATGCGGGACAGGACCGGGTACGCCGAGGAGACGCCTCTGGAGTTTGGCCCTCTTCGCTTCAATCCGTCCACACGGCAACTGACCTTGGAGGACAGGGAAGTCAATCTCACAGCTATCGAGGCACACATAGTCCAGCGCCTGATCAGAAACGCGGGCCGTGTCGCCACGCACTCTGCTCTTGCAGAAGAGGTATGGGGGGAAGACTACCCTGGCTCTATCGAGAGCCTGAGAGTACACATAAGGCGTCTTCGTGAGAAGCTGGAGTCAAACCCCAGCCACCCACAGATCATCCTCACCAAGGCGGGCACGGGCTACTTCCTCGCGAGACCGACGCGCAGCGGTCACTCCAAGGCATGTTGAACCGGAATCGTTCCGGCAATCCGTCTCTGTAATCCGATTGTAAGCTTCTTGTAACTGGCCCTTCATGTTCTTAAGCGATTCCTTAATCACACTCGTGTATACAGTTGCATATTACTGTTGATTTGCCGCGAAGCGTATCGCAGAAGAGTCACTTCGGAGAAGCAGTCAGCCGGGAGGTATACCAATGTATGATTTGATGTTCAACGATGCAGCGTTGACAAGCTGGGCGCTCCTGCGACAGACGTGGTCTCTCCTGGACAGGGTGGCCGAGACCAGGCTAGCCAGAGTAGGTCTAACTCCCGAGAAGGTTGCCGTTCTATGGACGTGCAGGGAGCACCCCGGTCCTCTCATCCCCGCCGAGATCGCCAGATTCCTCTCACGGGAGAGCCAGAGCGTCACAGGACTCATAAACAGAATGGAGCAAGACGGTCTGGTAACCCGGATACCCAAGAGGAAAGGTCGGCCGTTCACCGAAATCAAGCTCACCAGCAAGGGGCAGGAGTACTGCAGCAAGGGCGTCGCAGTCATGAAGAGCGTCGTCCAGGAAGCGATGTCCTCACTCGCGGACGGCGACTACGAGAGCCTCCAGAAGCTTCTCCGCGCTCTGCGGCAGCAGGCTGTCGAGAACCTGGACGTGGACTTCGGGCCACCGCCGCGACTCAAAGAAGCCCAGGCAATACCGGTCAAATGGTGAGGTGTTGAGGGGGGAAGAAGTCAAGACTGTATCAGGGATTCAACACGCCCCGGAACGCCGGCGGCAGGCCCGACCACAGTCTCGTATACCTCAACCGTCTGCCTGGCTGCCTGCTCCCAACTGAACCTCTGTTCCACATCGCGCCGTCCCGCGGTGCCCATCCTTTGGCGAAGCTCGGGGTCACCGAGAAGACGCTTGATAGCTCCGGCCAGCCCCTGGACATCCCCGGGCTCAACCAGTATGCCGGTCTCCCCATCCGTCACCAGTTCCGGCAGGGCCCCTGCCGTAGTGGTGATGACCGGAAGCTCGCAGGCCATCGCTTCAACCGAAGGGAAGCCGAAGCCTTCGAACAGCGACGGTACCACAGCCACCTCTGCCGACCGGTAGCCTCTGACCAAGTCCGAACCGCTCAGGCGCCTGACCATCTTCACCTGACCATCGAGCTTATACTCATCGAACAACCGGGGCGCGTAGGTCGTCTCAGGGGCGCCACCGTCCACCACAGTGAGTTTGACCGGCAGCTCTTCCTTGAGCTGGGCTATGGCCTGTACGAGATGAATGACGCCCTTCTTCCTGTCCTCGGTGTTGCCGACAAATATCAGGCTGCATGGTTCTTTGGGCATGCCGGCAGAGTCCTGGAAGACGTCGGTGTCCACGCCGTTGTACACAACGCGGATTCGCTCTGACGGCACGCCCATCTGCCTTTCTATCTCGCGGGCCGAGCACTCGGAGACAGTGATCACTCTGTTGATGCGCCTGCTCACGGAGGCCTGCATCGGAACATAGAAGGAATAGAACCACCTGCGCCGCAGGCGCTCGCCGCGACTTCGAGCCTGCCTGTAGTCAGCCGACCGGTCAATGGATATCGGGTGGTGAATAGTCGCCACCAGTGGGATACCGAGTCTCATTATGTGGAGCAGACCGTACCCGAGGCACTGGTTGTCATGTATCACATCGAACTTGACTTGCGGCTCCAGCCTCTTGATCTCGCGGTACGCCCTCATACTGAAAGCCAGTGGCTCCACATATAGGCCCATGCAGGTCGCGGCATACTCATAGAGGTCAAGAGCGTCGGCACCGGGACTGCTTCCGTTGCGGCTGCCGCATCGAGGGACAAGCACGCTCGTGCTCTTCAGCTTATGAAGTTCCACACCCACGGCAACATCCGGATAGGGGGGACCGGACATAACGTGTACTTCATGCCCGAGTCGATGGAGTTCTCTGGACAAGTAGTAGATGTAGATGCCCTGCCCACCGCAGTACATATTGCCGCGATAGGTCAGCAAACACACTCTCATGAGATGTCCAGGGTCTTCGACATGAATCAGCCAGTCCTTCGGTGCAAACACCGAAAGCTGGCGATTTGGGGGACATTATAGACCAAACATGCCACTCATGACAAGGATTCGTATTCACCCTTAATCCGTGGATTGTCCGGGAAACGGCACTGAGGTGAGGCAG
>CAZNOI010000004.1:0-144502 GCA_964574685.1 uncultured Dehalococcoidia bacterium | reverse complement strand
TTTCTAAATGAGTGAACAACCTCTCTTCGGTAACATTTTCACTTGAGTTGACACGTACGTGCAACATCGTTGCCATCGACTTCGTTTCTTGAACGCGTCGTCGGCTCATCTTGACCAAGCGGGAGTACCAGCGATGTGATGACTTCTTGACGTTTTTCCTCCGGGTTTTATGACTTCTTGACCAGGGCCAGCTACCATATGGGCGCATCCCATGTTACTCCCCACGAAGTCGAGCATGAGGGTTTGTAGTGGATGTTGCCTTCTGCTAGGATGTGCGGGAACTGAGGGTGGGTCATGAGAGGCGACATCAGCGAAATCGACGGTCTCTGCATCAACACGATGCGCTTCCTTGCGGTCGACTCCGTGGAGCGTGCGAAATCCGGCCATCCTGGAACACCCATGGGTGCCGCAGTCATGGCGTATGTTCTCTGGAGCCGCTTCCTGAGACACAATCCGGCCGACCCCCATTGGCCCAACCGCGACAGATTCGTCCTATCGCCGGGACACGCGTCTGCCATGCTGTACTCTCTCCTGCACCTGACGGGCTACGACCTCTCAATCGACGACCTGAAGCAGTTCAGACAGTGGGGCAGCAGGACGCCGGGTCACGTCGAATACGGGGTTACTCCCGGTGTCGAGGCGACAACGGGACCGTTGGGGCAAGGCTTCGCGAACGGGGTAGGAATGGCGATTGCCGAGCGCTGGCTTGCAGAACACTATAACCGGCCCGGATTCGAGATCCTCGACCACCACACCTATGCCATTGTGTCGGACGGAGACCTGCAGGAGGGCGTATCGTCCGAGGCGGCCTCGCTGGCGGGTACGCTGCGACTCGGCAAGCTGGTCTACCTCTATGATGATAATGAGGTCACCATAGAAGGAAGCACCGACATCACCTTCGGCGAGAACGTAGGACGCCGTTTCCAGGCGTACGGATGGCACGTCGTTGGGCCCATCGACGGGATGGATGGAAGGGCGGTAGATACGGCCTTGCGCAGGGCGCGGCGCGAAACTAGGCGACCGAGCCTCATCATCTGCAGGACGGTTATCGGCTACGGCAGTCCGAACAAGCAGGGCACGGCGGCGGCACATGGCGAGCCTCTGGGCGAAGAGGAAGTCAGGCTTGCCAAGCAGAACCTGAAGTGGCCTTACGAGGAGCCGTTCACCATACCGTCGGACGCTTTGGAGCACTTCCGGCAGGCGGTCGAACGGGGACGCGTTCGACAGGAGGCCTGGCAAGGGAGGCTCGACGAGTATAGACGGGCCTATCCCGATGAAGCGCGTCGTCTCGATATCGACCTCACCGGCGAGCTTCCTCAGGGCTGGGCCTCGGCGCTCGACGACCTCTTCCACTCAGGTGGGAAGCCCGTGTCCACGCGAGCGGCGTCGGGGCACGTGATGAACGCCATAGCCTCAAAGGTGCATGCTTTCACCGGCGGCTCCGGCGACCTCGCCCCTTCCACGAAGACCCTGCTCAAGGACCACGGTCACTACGGATTCGAGCAGTACTGCGGGCACAATATGCACTTCGGTGTCCGCGAGCACGCTATGGGCGCCATCGTCAACGGCATGTCACTCCACGGCGGCCTGATCCCATATTCGGGGACGTTCCTGATATTCTATGATTACATGCGCCCGCCCGTTCGACTGGCAGCGATGATGGGGCTTCGAGTAGTCTTCATCTTCACGCACGACTCTATAGGACTGGGCGAGGATGGCCCCACCCATCAGCCGGTTGAGCAACTCATGGGACTGCGTGCTGTACCGGGACTTGTAACGATACGCCCCGCCGATGCTACAGAGACCGCAGAGGCATGGCGCATCGCTCTGGAGAGAGCCAACGGGCCGACAGCGTTGGTGCTCAGTCGCCAGAATCTGCCGGTATTGGACCGGTCCGCTGTGGCTCCGGCAGGCGGTCTTCGACTGGGTGGGTACATTCTCTGGGAGGCTGGAGAAAGCCCGAACGTTCTCTTGATAGCCACGGGATCCGAGGTGCACATAGCTCTCGAAGCAGGCAGGCAACTGAGCGAGCGTGGCGCGGGCGTGAGGGTTGTATCAATGCCTTCGTGGGAGCTTTTCGAGGCCCAGCCCGACGACTACCGGTCAAAGGTCCTGCCCCGGCAGATTGCGGCCCGAGTATCGATAGAAGCGGGAGTGACCCTGGGCTGGGAGCGCTATGTGGGCAGCGACGGGCTGTCGATGGGTGTGGACCGCTTCGGTGCATCGGCGCCTAGCTACGTTGTATACGACAAGCTTGGCCTCACCGCCTCCGGAGTGGTGGAAGAGGCCGGCGAACTCCTCGGGAGGGTGAGGAAGCCATGAAACTGGCCGTGGGCGCCGACCATGGCGGCTACCAGTTGAAGCAGCAACTCCTGGGAGTCCTTTCTGAAGCCTGCACGGTTCTCGACCTCGGTGCTCACGAGTTCGACGCAGCCGATGATTACCCGGACTACGCGAGGACGGTAGCTGAGGCTGTCTCCACCGGTCAGACAGACAGGGGCATCCTGATATGCGGCAGCGGCATCGGGGCATGCATCGCGGCCAACAAGGTCCCTGGGGTCAGAGCCTGCCTCTGCGGCGATACGTACTCGGCTCACCAGGGCGTAGAGCATGATGACATGAATGTGCTGTGTCTCGGTGCGCGGGTGACGGGTGTAGAACTCGCTAAGGAGCTGGTGAAATCCTTCCTGTCGGCGAGTTTCAGCGGCGAGTCGCGCCATGTCAGGAGACTGAATAAGGTGATTGCTATGGAAGAGGGCTGCCGCCCTGCCCGGCACGATTGGGGCTCGCGAACGATGTCCGGAGAGAGCCGGTCGATTGTCGATCGTGCGCTGGCCGACCTTGAGCGAAATCACATAGTATCGCGAATCTGGAAAAGGGACCAAACGGTGTGGAGGATGGACGCTGGGGAGATAGCCGACAGGCTGGGCTGGCTGGACATCATCGGTTACATGGAGAGCCGGATTTCGACGCTGGAGGACTTCGCCACGGATGTGCGTCAGGCGGGCTTCCAGAACGTGGTGCTATTGGGCATGGGTGGCAGCAGCCTGGGCCCGGAGGTTATGAGACGCGTCTTCGGGAGTGTCACGGGCTATCCCCATCTCATCGTGCTCGACTCCACTGTGCCGGCCTGGATACGACACATTACCGGCAGTATCGACCCCCAACGTACGATGTTCCTGGTGTCGTCCAAGTCAGGCACTACGATAGAGCCCCTGTACCTGTACAGGCATTTCCGCAAGCTGGTCGAAGAGGCAGTAGGGGCTCGGGAAGCAGGCGCGCATTTCGCAGCTATCACGGACCCGGGCACGCCTCTGGCAAGAATGGCCGATGAAGAGGGTTTCCGACGCGTGTTCCTCAACCCACCTGATATCGGTGGCCGGTACTCCGTCCTTTCATACTTCGGAATGGTCCCTGCCGCGCTCATCGGCGTCGATGTCCGGCTTCTAATCGCTCGGGCGCAGTCCATGAACCAGGCCTCTTCGGAAAGTGTGTCCGCTTCCGAGAATCCGTCCGCTGGACTCGGCGCGTTCATCGGATCTCTCGCAGCCGACGGCCGGGACAAGCTAACGCTGGTCGCGCCGTCTGCTGTTGCTCCCGTTGGGCTGTGGGTGGAGCAACTGATCGCGGAGAGCACCGGCAAGGAGGGCAAGGGCATAGTGCCTGTAGTCGGAGAGCCCATGGCAGGTACCGCGGACTACGGCCGTGACAGGGCGTTCGTCAGCATCAGGCTGGAAAGCGATGAAGACCCTTCGATCCAGCAGGCCGTCACCGGCCTCCGGGGGGCAGGACATCCGACGATGACGATCACGATGCGAGACATCTACGACCTCGGTGCGGAGTTCTTCCGCTGGGAGTTCGCAACCGCAGTGGCTGGCTATCTACTGGGAATCCATCCCTTTGACCAGCCGGACGTCCAGGCCGCGAAGGATGCCAGCCAGAGTATACTTGAGCAGTACAGACAACGAGGTAGACTCCCCGAGGTTGCCGCGACAACACAGGTTACCGACCTCCTGCAGGGACCTCTTGAGGGGAAGTATCTCGGAATCATGGCCTATGTCGGGGAAAGCCCGGATTTGGAACGCGCGGTCTCGGACTTGCGCGAAGCAGTCGTCCGCAGGTACGGGATTGCAACAACGTTCGGCTACGGCCCACGGTACCTGCATTCAACGGGACAGCTTCACAAAGGCGGGCCGGCCTCGGGTCTCTACCTGCAGATCCTCGACTCTCACCTCCCGGATGTCGCTGTGCCCGACCAGCCCTGCACCTTCGGTGTCGTTGCCGACGCGCAGGCTCTTGGCGACCTGCAGGCGCTTCAGTCACTCGGGCGTGTTGTTGCCTCAGTCCGACTGGACGCAGCCGACCCGAAGGCGATCGAGCACCTGACCTCAGGACTGATCCTAGGCTTATCTTAGGAGGTCCCTCATGGAAGTGGGAATGATCGGCCTCGGGCGGATGGGGAGCAACATGGCCCAGCGACTCCTAAGAGGCGGCCACAGCGTCGTTGCCTATGACCCTGTGCAGGCGGCCCTCACGACAGCGGTCGCGCAGGGAGCAACACCAGCCGCCACTATCGCCCAACTGGTAAGCAGCCTGACCGCACCACGCGTCGTGTGGCTGATGGTACCTTCGGGGCAGGCCACTGAGGAATCGTTGCTGACGCTGGCCGACCTCCTGTCCCGCAACGACATAGTCGTCGATGGGGGCAACTCTCACTACAGAGACAGCATGAGAAGGGCCAGATCTTTGAAGGAGAAAGGGATAGCGCTACTGGATGTAGGGACGAGCGGTGGCATCTGGGGCCTTGCGGACGGGTACTCGCTCATGGCAGGTGGAGACAGAGAGGCCTTCGCTATAGCGGAACCGATTCTGCGCACGCTTGCGCCTTCACCCGACAAGGGCTATGGTCACGTCGGCCCGAGTGGCTCGGGCCACTTCGTCAAGATGATCCACAACGGCATCGAGTACGGCCTGATGCAATCGTACGCAGAAGGATTCGAGCTGATGCAGGCAAAGCGCGAGTTCGGCCTCGATCTCCACAAGGTCGCCGAGCTGTGGCGGTATGGAAGCGTCGTTCGTTCGTGGCTGCTCGACCTCGCCTCCGCCGCTCTCGAAGACGATCCCCAATTGACCGGCCTGGACGCCTACGTGGAGGACAGCGGGGAAGGCCGATGGACGGTGCAGGAATCCGTCGAACTCGGGGTCGCCGCACCCGTCATAACCATGGCCCTTCAAGCCAGGTTCAGGTCGCGTGAGGAGAGCCCTTTCGGTGACCGCATGCTCTCCGCTCTTCGGCAGAGGTTTGGCGGACACGCCATATGAGCGAGCAGGCAACAGGGGCCACAAGCGTAGCTGAGTAGGGAGGAGGCCGGCAATGCTGGCAGCGGGGTTGGTACGGGGCAAAAAGGGCATGCATCTCTTCGATATGCCGAAGCCACAGATAGAAGCAGCCGAAGAAGTCCTGGTCAGGATCAGCCGAGTCGGGCTTGACGGGACGGATTTCGGAATCGTCGAGCACAACAAGCAGGATATGGCCGAGGGTCGAGATCGGATGGCGCTCGGTCATGAGATGGCGGGCGTCATTGAAGAGATCGGCAACGGCGTGAAGGGACTCGCAGTCGGCGACGCCGTAACGATCACCGTGAGACGGGGTTGCGGAATGTGCGAACCCTGCCTTCACAATCAGAGTGATATGTGCATGACCGGCCTCTACACCGAGAGGGGTATCCACAAGCTGGACGGGTATCTCACGGAGTACGTCGTCGAGGACCAGCAATACGTAGTGAAGGTGCCCGACAATGCTGTCTCACACGCGTTCTTCGCCGAGCCTGTCAGCATCGCGGAGAAGGCCATTGAGCAGATTCGGATTATCCAGTCACGCCTGCCCTGGACATGTCCTCATCCGGAACACAACTTCGCGTCTGAGGAATGGGGTCTCTGCAAGAACGCTCTGGTTCTCGGCGCAGGGCCTTTAGGTCTGCTCGTAACTGCTCTCCTGCAACTGCAAGGCGTGCAGACCTGGACGGCGGACATCATTCCACCGGACTCGATCAAGGCCCGCACGGTCGAGGGGATCGGCGCCAACTACATAGACGGTCGCGGCAAGAGCGCCAAGGAACTCGTCGACTGGTGCTCGCTCGATGGTGCGCTCAACATGATTGTCGACGCCTCCGGGGCGGCCAAGACGGCTATCGATCTCGTCAACCACCTCAGCCGGAGCAGCATCTACGTAATGACGGGCATCCCCGGAGAAGGCCTGTTGAGCGAGGTGGACGTAGCCGAGCTTATGCGGAAGATAGTGCGCGAGAATCAGGTCATTGTAGGGAGTGTCAATTCGAATCGGCGCCATTTCGAGATGGCCGTCGGGCATATCCCCGAGATCGAATCGCGTTTCGATGGATTGCTGGGCAGCCTGGTAACCCACAGCTTCCCGCTACGGGAAGTCGAGAAGGCTTTCGCGCTGTCCGCCCCTGACCATATCAAGACGGTCATAGAAGTAGAATCGAACGGAAGCCGAAGAGGGCAGGCATGACCCATCAGACGGCCTACGACGTCACCATGACTGTGCATCCCGATATGCTCATCTGGCCCGGCAACGCGGGCGTCGAGATGCTCACGGTCAAATCGATTGCTTGCGGTGATTCCAGCAATCTCTCGGAACTACGTATCGGGACTCACACCGGTACGCACGTGGATGCTCCGCGGCACTTCCTGGACGGCGCGTCGGGAATCGACGCCCTTCCACCTGACACACTCCTGGGACCTGCACGGCTGTTCCAGCTTCCAGACGCCGACTGCATAGACCGCCGGGTCCTCGACACGCTTGAACTCGATGAGATGACCCGTGTTCTGTTCGGCACCCGGAATACGGCTCTGTTGCACAAAGGGGAATTCGATCCATCATTCGTGTTTCTTGCGGAGGACGCGGCGCAGCACCTCGTCGATCTGGGGATCAGGCTCGTCGGGATCGACTATCTGTCGGTGGAGAAGTATAGAGCCGAGGGACATCGCACGCACCGGTTACTGCTGGAGGCAGGCGTGCTCGTGGTCGAGGGTCTTGACCTGAGCGGTGTCCCAGCCGGCGACTACGAGCTTATCTGCATGCCCCTCAAGCTCAAGGACGCGGACGGTGCACCGGCCCGTGTCTTTCTGCGGACACCTGTTTGACCCACCTCCACACCTCTCGTACAATGGAAAGGCACCAGCCGCCCGTCCCACCTGGCTGAGCACGGGTCCCATCCACAGCACAACCCAGTCTTGCGGATGCACCGCGGAGGAGTGCGATGACCGAGGACGAGACCCTGTGGCCGATGGACCACGAACTACAGACGCTTTCGATGCTGGGTGCTTCTGTATCGGGCAGATACAAGCTGCAGAAGCTGCTTGGCGAAGGAGGGATGGGCTCAGTCTACCTCGCTACAGATGAGCTGTTAGCGAGGCAGGTTGCGGTCAAGGTGATAAAGGCCGGCCCGTTGGGAGGCGCACAGGAAGGCCGCTTCTTTCGGGAGGCCAAGTCCCTGGCCCGCCTCAATCACCCAAACATAGTCACACTCTATGATTACGGATGGCACGAGGGCCAGTCTCACCTCATCATGGAGTACGCGGTCGGTCGAAGCCTCCGAAGCCTCCTGGACGAGGCGAAGGACAGCACGTCTGGACGTTTGCCCCTTCGTAACATGATCGATATCGCCAGGGACATCGTGGCAGCCCTGTGCTACGCACACCGTCACGGCGTCGTACACCGTGACATCAAGCCTGAGAACGTCATGGTCGGCGACGTCGTCAAGCTCATGGACTTTGGTATTGCCAAGATCGTTCACGACCCTTCAATAACGCTTGGCCCTGGAGTAATGGGGACTCCTACGTACATGCCCCCCGAGCAGGCGCTCGGCAGGGAGACAGACGAGAGGTCTGACCTGTATTCGTTGGGCATCTTACTGTACGAAATGGTATCGGGCCGCCCCCCATTCTCGCCCACGGATGAGATGTCGGTCGTCGCACAGCATGTGCAGTTGACCCCTACGGCTCCCAGCCTCCACAATCCCGCCGTACCGAGGCGACTGGACAGGTTGATACTGCGAATGCTGGCAAAAGAACCCGACAGGCGACCGACCCTCGCCGATGACGTACTGCAGGAGCTTACCGTCGTGGCCGGCGAGCTGTCGCAGGCAGACACTCCGGCGGAGGCCCCGACAACGGCGGGGCCGACTGTCCGCAACGATAGGGTTGAGGCTCTGCTGGGCATACCTCTATTCTCTTCGATACCGCCGGATGATTTGTGTGACGTCGCCGGGCATCTGGCAGAGCGGCACTACCGCAAGGGACAGATCATCTTCCACAAGGACGATACCGGGTCCACGTTCCACATGATCAGAGCAGGCTCCGTCCAGATAAGTGTCCCATCCGACCGTGGCGAGGATATAGTCCTGGCGCTGCTCGGATCCGGCGACTTCTTCGGTGAGTTGGCCCTTCTTGACGAGAGCCCGCGTTCGGCGACAGTGACTGCCACTGAGGGGACTCGAACGCTCGCCCTGGAGAGGCAGGACTTCCTGGACTTCCTCACATGGCACCCCGGCGTGGCCATACGCATCCTGGCGGCCCTTGCTCAGCGAGTTCGGGTCCTGAATACACAGCTTGAGGGCATACTGTGTTCCAGCCCGCAGACGCGTGTTGCCGAATCCCTCTTGAAGCTGGTGGACAACTTCGGTTCCGAGAGGAAGGATGGGTGGGACATAACGGGCCAGGCTACCCCCGCCTCCCTTGCCCACATGTCGGGGTCGACGATCCAGACAGTGAACAAGCTGCTGCGGGGGTTCCACCAGGCTGGCATCCTCTCCAGGAAGCAGCGTCGCCTGATAGTGCACAGGCCGGATGAGTTGCGCCGGATATCGACTACCGGCATATGTCACGGGCGACCGTCAAGTCGCTAGTCTCGGCCGGCCTCCTTCGGGGCGCTCATCACCGCCCGTAAGTCCCCATAAGCCTGGCCTCTGCCAGCACGTGACCTTCCATGGCATCCGTGACTTGCTTGACTCCTGCGCCCGGCCTGAGTCCTAGCTTGGTGTCGAGAGCGTACAGCTTAAAGAAATACCGGTGCGTACCTCCCGGTGGACAGGGTCCTCCATAGTCGCGACGGCCCCAACTGTTCTTGCCGTGCCGACTACCGTCGGTCAACTCGTCTTCGTCGGGTAGGCCCTCCGGCAGCCCATCCACGTCACCGGGGATGTCGTAGAGCACCCAGTGCACCCAGGTGCCGACAGGGGCATCCGGGTCATCCACAATCAGCGTGAGACTGACCGTACCTTCAGGAACCCCGGCCCAGCTCAGTGGCGGTGACTTGTCCTCTCCGTCGCATGAATACTTGACCGGTATCGGTCCGTCCGCATCAAAGGCGCTGCTCATCAGTTCCATATCGTCTACCTCCCCTGCTGCAGGTGTCCACATTGCCTCCACCCAGGCCATCATCCGCGATTCGAGCCGCAGGCTGCTTCCAAGACCATCCTAATATCCCGGTCAAGGGCTGCTCCACTACGCAGCTACGCACTTGTTTTTCTATGCCCCTGCGCCTATAATCAGGCACTCTCCGGACCACACGAAACCCCATACGAAAGGATGATTTATGTCGGAGACCAGGGAAGCTGTAATAGTCGACTTCGCTCGATCACCGTTTGGGCTGGCGAACAGGAAGGTATCGGGCTTCTTCGAAGGGAAACGTGCCGATGACCTGGCCGTCGCTGTCGTTGAAGCGCTCTTGCAGCGCACGGGCATAGACCCGGCGTCCGTGGACGAAGTCATCATGGGCACTGTCAATCAGGTGGGCGAGCAGGCGAATCCCGGCAGGAGTGTCGGCCTTATGACCTGTCCGTTCCAGGTGGCAGGCTTGAGCGTGGAGCGGGCGTGCTGCTCGAGTATGACTGCAGCGCATATTGCCTCCATGTCGATCGAACTGGGCCACTGCGATATCGTGATCGCCGGGGGTATGGAAAGCCATTCCCATTTCCCAACGCCACTGATCACCGATGACACCGACATCGAGGCCCTGGCGGAGGAGTACTCGAAGACAAGGGCCAATCCGAATCCAATGGTCTTCGACAAACTTGATTTCAGTCTCGCTGTAAGCATGGGCCTGATAGCCGAGAAGATGGCTTCCACCTTCGGCATTTCGAGGGAAGAGCAGGACCAGTGGGCTGTCAACAGCCACCTGAGAGCTGCAGCGGCGCAGCGCGACGGGAAGTTCAGGCACGAGATCATACCTCTTGAGGCCGCGCTGCCAGACGGGTCCGCTCGGATAGTGGACTACGACCAGGGCGTTCGTGCGGACTCGTCGATCGACAGGGTGCGAAGTCTGCCCCCCTTATACGTAGAGAACGGGACAGTGTGTGCCGCCAGTACCTCCGGGGAGAATGACGGTGCTGCGGCGTGCATACTAGCGTCCAAGGATGCAGCCCGACGCCTGGGCCTGGTCCCCTTGGCCACCATCAGGAGCATTGCCTGGGTTGGCACCGATCCGGGCCTCATGGGATACGGAGCAGTCGATGCCTCGAGGAAGGCCCTTCTGAAGGCCAACCTTGACGCAGTCCAGATGGACCTCGTCGAAGTCAACGAAGCCTATGCAGTCCTTCCGCTCGTTGAAATCAAGGAGTTGGGACTCGACCCGAGCCGCGTAAACGTGAATGGTGGCGCCTGCTGTATCGGCCATCCTGTAGGAGCAAGCGGAATACGAATCGTCGGGACATTGGCCCATGAGATGAACCGGAGAGGATCTACATATGGACTTGCGGGAATATGCGGCGCCTGGGGCTCAGGTACTGCTACGATTCTGGAGCGCGAGCAGTACTGGAACGGACGCTGCGCATTCAAGTGAGAGAGACAACGAATGAAAGACAAAGTGGTCGACACCTTCGACCAGGCGGTTGCTGATATCCCAAACGGCGCTTCCATATTCATGGAGTGCTGGGGCTTCGCGGGCACAGCGCAGAACCTGATAGCAGCACTGAGGAGACACGGTGCAAGAAACCTGGTCGTGATCACCCACAACTTCATACCCCTCCCGCTGGGAAGCGAGGACGAGATCATCATGCCACCCGTATTGCTGCCCCAGATGGCAAGGCTCATATCCTCTGTCGTGGGATTCCAGCAACTCGGTGCAGGCGCATTCGTCAAGGATTACGTTGAGAGAGGCCTTGACATTGAACTGACTACTCATGGAACGCTTGTCTCCCGCATATGCGCGGCCGCTATGGGACTCGGCGGCTTTTACAGCCCGGTTGGTGCAGGCACATTCGTGGCGCAGGAGAAGGAGAGCCGTACCATCGATGGAAAGGAGTACTTGTTCGAGAAGCCAATGACTGCAGACTACGGGTTCATCAGAGCGCACAAGGCAGATAGACTCGGCAATCTCGTATACCGTGGAGTTCACCGTACCGACCAGCCGCTGATGGCGATGGCAGCCGGTACAACTATAGCCGAGGTTGACGAGATCGTGGAAGCCGGGGAGCTTGACCCGGAGCATATCATCACACCGAGCGTCTTCGTCGACAGGATCGTCAAGATACCTGCGGACGGCCTCGGCACCGATCGCAGGCAACGGGACCTCATATCGAGACTCGGCGATATTG
The DNA here is from genome assembly GCA_964574685.1 of uncultured Dehalococcoidia bacterium. Lineage (GTDB taxonomy): Bacteria > Chloroflexota > Dehalococcoidia > SZUA-161 > SZUA-161 > CAZGDV01. The sequence goes on along the minus strand of CAZNOI010000004.1, from coordinate 132,884 downwards.
ACCTAGCGCGCAAGATGGTATTCAGGCCAACGGAGTGTGCAGGGGCCAGCGAGCCGGGGTTCTCGAGCCAGGGCAGACTCGACAGGGACACGGTCGCTATGCGTGCCGCCCGTGAGCTGCGAGAAGGGGACTGCGTCAATCTGGGAATTGGCATCCCGAACCTGTGCGCGCTGTACGTTACCGAAGGCGTATTGTTCATGTCGGAGAATGGAGTCCTCGGCTACGGTCCGCTGCTCATGGAGGATGAGGTGGATAGGGCGGTCTTTCACCAGGTGGATGCGGGAGGGAGGTTCTGGAGGCCGGCACCCGGCATGGCATTCATGGACCTGCTTCCGGCATTTGCCATGATACGTACCGGAAGGCTGATATCCATACTAGGCGCTCTGCAGGTATCGGAGAACGGCGACCTCGCGAACTGGAACAGGGGCGACGACCCCCTTGGAGGCACAATAGGCGGCGGCATGGACCTCGCGGCGGGCGCGAAAAGGCTGATAGTGACGATGGAGCACACAACCAGAGAGGGCAAACCCAAAATTGTGAGAGAACTCACCTGCCCGCCGACGGGCAAGAGCTGTGTCGATCTCATAGTGTCGGATGTGGCCGTTATCGAGGTGACCGCCGAGGGATTGGTCTTGAAGGAGTTCGCACCTGGATGGTCCGCCGACTCAGTGCAGTCCATCACGGAAGCACATCTCTCGGTTTCGCCCGAACTGAAGGAGATGGAGCTCTGACCAAGTCATCGAAGGCATTCGACGAGGCTGGGGCCTGACTCCGTCGTCTCCTCATCCAACCCTGTCAGGAAGGAGCCCTGTTTCTCGGTCGGCAACATGCCCTGGAACCAGATGTATGGCAGTGCACGTTTGGTGGCTACGCCCATCTTCCGCAGTTGCGCAACTGAGCAAACTGAATGGTCACGCCTGGCCTCAATGATCCTCGATGCCGACACCGGCCCGATGCCTGGTATGCGTAGAAGCAGGCCATACTCCGCTGTGTTGATATCCACCGGGAACAGCCACGGCTGGTGTTGCGCAATGGCAAGCTTCGGGTCGACTCCCCTCGACAAATTCCCCTTCTGGCCGAGCGCAAGCTCCACTTCACGCATCGGGAATCGATACACTCGGAGCAGCCAATCGGCCTGATACAGCCTGTGCTCACGGACAGGTGGCGCCGCCCCGACACCTTCGAGCGGCGAGCGACTCACCGGACGGAAGGCGCTGAAGTAGACACGTCTAAGGTCCATCTCACTGTAGAGGGCCGCCGTTGTCTGCAGGATTTCCCGGTCACTCTCCCCGGCTGCTCCAACAACGAACTGGGTCGTCTGGCCGGAGGGGACCATGCCCTGGTTCGCCTCTCTGGTCTCCTTGACCCAGCGCATGCGCTCGACGATATCCCTGTGCAGGTTCTTTCGGGAGCTAAGCCTGGCCATATGGTGGGCTGAGGGAGCTTCCATGTTCAGCGATACTCTGGTAGCCAGGCGGCATCCTGCTTCAACCGCGTCCGCCGGCGCTCCGGGCAGTATCTTGAGGTGGATGTATCCATCGAACGTGTAGCGATGCCGGAGTATCTCTACAACCTTGATCATACTCTCCTGGGTACGCGACGGGTTGTCTGCCACCCCCGACGACAGAAAGAGACCCTTGACGCGACGCCTCTGATACATCTCCATGAAGAGCCTGGCGAGTTCCTCCGGGAGGAAGCTTGAGCGAGGCGTATCGCGACCAGACTGGTTCGCGCAATACGCACAGTCATTCACGCAGACGTTGGTCAGAAGCACTTTGAAGAGGGGTACAGTCCCGCCTGGCACTGCGGCGTGGTAAACGTGACTCCGCGCTGCATTCCGGGGGCTCCGTTTCGCAGCATCGGCGGTCTCGCTGCAGATGTCGAATTGCGCGCCGGCGGTGAGCGCCTGCAACCTGTCAGGGCCTGCCATTCGTCACATCCTCGGCTCTCGGCAGTCACAATAGGACGAACATCCGGTCTAGTCAAATGGATGGTCTCGCGCAACCCGACTTCCTGGAGTCACGCACCGACAGGACGAACCAGCGACGGCCGCAACCCGGCCTGTCGCCGCGTTTTCGCTCCACACCCGCCCCAGTGGGCCTGACAATCCTCATTTTCACTGCCGTTGTGGGGGCTATCTTGACAGTATCAGGTATCCTGACTCCGCTTGGACTGGTCTTCCTTTGAGACGAACCCTTCCGGTCTGAGCCTGTCTTCGAACCGTAGGCAATCGCCCCCAGAATCCCGCAGATGCTGTTGAGAAGCCGTGGAGCGGGAGATGGGACTCGAACCCACGACAACCTGCTTGGAAGGCAGGGGCTCTTCCTCTGAGCTACTCCCGCGAAGCTTATCTGCACGCAATTCTACGGCAAAAGGGAACCCGTAGCAACACCCTCCCGGGCCGACCAAGAGGTCGATCTGGATATGGCGATTTCGGGGGATTCGCATCAGTACTTCCTATCCATTGACGTTTGTACACGTTCGACTTACTTTGGAAAGGAAGAGGATGGTACTAGAGGGCACAAGGAGGGCATGATGCGATCATACGCCATAATCATCACGATAGCTGTGCTCGGTCTGCTGTCGGCGCTGGTGGTCGTGTCTTCGGACAACACCAACGGCGCTCAGTTGACCACCGAGGGTGAGACCCAGACCGTCGAGCAGGACATACAGGACATCAAGGACATGATGAAGAGACTCGAGATCAGAATCGTTGCGCTGGAGTCCGACATCTTCGGCAGCACCGGCATCTCCGGCAATCCCTTCAGCGAGAACAGCGTTGAAGGCTGGATCAGCGAGTTGGATGCAAGGCTGGACGCACTTGAATCCTCCGGGGACAACTAGTTCGGTATCTCGCTGACCTCGAACCGAGCAACAATAGGGGTGGAGATGCCGGCGGCGACTCCACCCCAAGGAGAGGGTAGTGACGAGAACTACCCTGCCTCCATACTAGACCGGCGGCGCGCAACGACAAGACTACTATAGTACTTCCACAACTATCCTCAGTTCCCTGTTTCCACCGACCTGAGAAGCAAGAAGGCCACCCCCCGCTACCGGGGATGGCCTTTCAAACGCCCTTGAGAGTCCTCTACACCAGTCCGATCTTCGAAGCCACGAGTTCACTCTGGCACTCGGTATCACCGAAAGCTGTGTCGGCAGCCTTGGCCCTTCGGTAGTAGTGACCTATGTCGTGCTCGCGGCTTGTGCCGATACCTCCATGCAGGGAAACGGCACGCTCGGTTACCCACTTATAGTTCTCGTTCACATAGGCCTTGGCCATAGCAGCCTCCATGTCGCACGGCTCGCCTTCTGACTCAAGCCATGCGGCCTGATACACTATGTGCTTGCTGGTCTGCGTGAACATCCACATATTGGACATGATGTGCTGCAGCGCCTGGAAGGCTCCGATCTGCCTGTCGTACTGCACCCTGTCCTTGCTATAGGCAACCGTCATGTCCACCGAGGCCTGCATGCCGCCGACGCACTCGGCGGCCTTGGCGATCTTGCCCTTCCTCATGACGCGCTCGACAACGGGCCATCCCTTGTCCAGTTCACCCAGCAGATTGCCCTTCGGCACGGAAACGTTATCAAACCGGACTTCACACTGCTTGTCATAGGCGATGGTTGGTATGACCTCTATGCTGATGCCCGGCGACTTCGCGTCGACCAAGAACAGGCTGATCCCATCTTCTCCCGACCCGTCCTTCGTGCGTGCAACGCAGATCAGGTAGTCGGCCACATTCGCCATCTCGACGAAGACCTTGGTCCCCGACAACACGAAGGTGTCGCCCTGCGCGGTTGCCTTCATCTTCACTCCGGCCGGCTGATAGTAGATACCGCCCGGCTCCAGCAGGGCGGTGGTGATGATTGCCTCCCCATCCGATATCTTCTGGAGGTAGGCCTTCTTCTGGTCCTCCGTGCCCACCTCCATGATATAGTTCGCCGCCTCCACCACAGTGCAGAAGAACGGGCCCGGCGTTACGTTCCTGCCCATCTGCTCGAGCAGGACAGTGAGGTCCTGGAATGTCATTCCCATGCCACCGTAGTCCTCCGGGATCATGAGGCCCTGCCAGCCCAGTTCGGCCATCTTCTTCCAGATATCCGGTGAGTAGCCCTTCTCGTCGTCTTCCAGCTCAATTACCTTGGTCTTGGGAAGCTCCGTCGAAAGGAAATCGAATGCCGTCTTCTGCAGCATCTCCTGTTCTTCGGTGAACTTTATGTCCATCTCAACGCTCCTTCTCGCTGGGAATACGCCTTACTTCATCCTCGGGAGGCCGAGTCCGTACCAGGCAATGATGTTCCGCTGGATCTCGTTGGTGCCCATCGCTACGTTGAGGATGAAGGACTGCTGGTACCATTTCTCGAAGAAGCCCTCGAACTCCGACCACCTGGAGTGCTTTACCTGACCGTAGGGCCCGAGTATCTCGCAACCGACCTGACCAAACTTGGCCTGCAGTTCGCCCGAGATCACCTTGACGGCCGACGCGTCGAACGCGGCCATTTCATGTCGGCTCTGAGCGTCTACGATCTTGTAGGCCAGTGAGTGCGCCGCCCACAGCTCGCAGGCCAGTTCGGCGAGCTTGTTCCGCACCAGTGGCTTTCTGGCGATCGGTTCACCGGCCACCTTGGTCTCGTTGCAGTACTGCACCAGCTCCTCGAGCTGCCGGTGCATTGCCATGATTGCTCCCAGGCTCGACCTCTCGAAGTTCGCCAGGGTCTGGGTCACAGCCCAGCCCTCGTTCTCCTTGCCCACTACCTGGTCCACAGGCACCTTCACATCATCGAGGAATACCTCGTTGTACAGGTGCCCCCCATCCATATAGTGCAGCGGATTCACCGTTATGCCCGGGGTCTTCATATCCATCAATATGAAGGTGATACCCTTCTGCTTCCGGTCCGCATGCGGGTCCGTCCTGACAAGCGCGAATGCCCAGTGACCTCTATGGGCACCGGTGCTCCATATCTTCTGGCCGTTGATGACGTACTCGTCACCCTTCCTGACGGCGGAGGATGTCAGCGCCGCCAGGTCTGAGCCCGCGTTCGGCTCACTCCAGAGTTCGCACCACATGCGCTCACCCGACCTGATGCTCGGCAGGTACTCGCGCTTGATTTCGTCGCTGGCCGCCGCATGCAAGGTGGGCGCCAGCATGTCAACACCGAAGATATCGACGCCCGGAACGTCGTAGTATCCCGTGGCCTCGGAAAGGAACACCTTGTCCATGATGGTGCCCTGCCCGCCATACTCCTTGTCCCATCCGAGTGCGAGCCAATTCCTCTTGGCAAACTCCTTTGCGCAACTCAGGTGATACTCCCAGCCCTCGTCAGTGTCGTAGCACCCTTCCAGGCCGGTGAACCCCTCTGGCCGCTTTTTCGCGAGCTCCTCACACACATTGAAGAACTCCTGACGCAGCTTCTTCTGTTCATCCGTGAGTCTGAAGTCCATCTACGCCCTCCTTCCTGGAGCATCAGACAGTACACAGGGCCAGAAGTCTCGCGACCCCGGCCCTGTGACTGTGGGACATTTGCCTTCTCCAAATCCAGCTATCACTGGGACTTCACTTGATCAAGTAGTGCTATCGCGGAAGCCTCTTGACAACCAGCTCACGCTGTATCTCGGACGTACCTTCCAGCAACTCGTACATCTTGGCGTCCCTGAACAGTCGCTCTATCTTGTACTCCTTGCTTATGCCGTACGCACCGTGGACCTGCATTCCGAACCTGCACACGTCGACTGCTGTCTGGGTGACGAACAGCTTGGTGATTGCCATGTCCTTGATCGTGTCCATACCCTGGTCTTTCAGAAACGCAGCCCTATAGGTCAGCCACCGGCTTGCCTCCAGCCGCGACGCCATCTCTCCCAGAAGCCAGTGAATAGCCTGAAGGTCGAATATGGGCTCATCGAAGTGCATTCGGTTCACGGAGTACTTGATCGCCTCTTCCAGAGAGGCCTGCATCAGACCTACGCACTGAGCGCTCAGGCAGAGCTTGCCGATGGTCATGGCGTCCTTGAGAGCGTCGAACTTGCCGCCCTTGCCGCCCATCAGGTGATCCTTCGGGACGCGCACATCCTCGAATATGACGTCGGAGAGGTCGGTACCCCTCAGCCCGAGCTTGTCCATCTTCTTGTCGGTTGAAAAACCGGGCTTGTCCGCCTCTATGAAGAACAGACTGATATCGCCCTCCAGCTTCGCAAAAACGCACATGACGTCCGCGAACGGGGCATTGGTGATGAACCGCTTCGTGCCATTGATCACGTAGCAATCGGCCTCTTCCACTGCGGTGGTCCTGATCATCTTCGGGTTCGAGCCGGTATCGGGCTCCGTGAATCCGAAACAGCCGACCTTTGTGCCCTCGCAGATCGGCACCATCCACTTGAGCTTCTGCTCCTCGGTGGCCAGCTTGTTGAACCTGTCGCCGACGACGTGCTGAAGCTGAATGTGAATCGCGACAGCAGCCAGTACTTTGGCGATCTCCTCCAGAGCGAGCACAAGGTGGAAGTGATCAGAGCCCGCACCTCCGTACTTCGGGTCCCATGGGACCCCATAGAGGTTCATTGCGGCCAGCTTCGGCCGGATTTCTTGCGGGAACTCGTTCTGGACATCCATCACTTCCACGAAGGGCGCCAGTTCGCTATCCGCGAACTTCCTGACCTCCTTCTGGAAGATCTCCTGTTCCTGGGTCAGATTGAAATCCACTATCCTGTCCTCCTTGTATGTTTGGACGCCGACTACTTCGGATACTTCCTGGATTCGAGCAACTCTATGAAGGCATCAATTCGTGCCTTGACCTGAACATCATCGTACGCCCTCACGTCGACCATATCGGCCTCGAAGGACATACACGGTATTCCCAGTTCCTGCCTGAGTATCTGGCCGACCTCCGGCTGCTCGGCTGAGAAGCATCGGCAGCAGCGGTTTGCATGAAATACCATACCGTCAACCCTATACCTCTTCGCGCGTTCCTTGTATATCTCCGCCTTGCCCCACGAGGCGGACCGCATGAAGAAGCTCTGGTAGCGGGCAGCCATGCTGCCCAGGGGGTCTGCCAGATCGAGCCGACCGCTGAAAGCGTTGCCGTACAGGTCCGTGACGAATGCGGCCCCGTACTCGGCGAAGTAGTTGAAGAGACGCAGATTGTGAAACACGGGAAACAGGTCCCACATAAGACGGAACCTTTCGTCCTGGAGGAATCCTACGCCGTTGTCCACGCGCTGCTTAACTTCGTCGCGCACCGGTTCGTAGAACTCAGCGGCAGTCCGGGAGCCCTTAAGAGTCACAAGAGGGAACTGCAGCGTGAAGACGTCGATCTGGCTGATAGGTGACGGCACGGCGGCCCTCATGGCATCGATTTCGTCCCAGAGCTCGCTTGCGCGATCCGACAGCCTGACGACTTCCTGGAGCTTGTCCAGATCGAACTCCTTCCCCAGATGCCGGCCGATTTCCTTGCCAGCCCTCTCGAGTTCCGAGGCCATGTACCGTCTCTGGTGCTCTGACAGGGTGTCGGTATCCACGGTATAGGCAGCATCGACTATCACAAGTGGGCAGTTGTAGATGCGCTGCAAAGCCTCCCACCACTTGGGATGCGTAATACACGCCCCCTCGGTAGCAAGAAGGATGTCCGGCGGTGCAGGCGCCTGGTCGCCGAAAGCCCCGCGCCCCAGTTCAATGAAGCCGAACGTGTTGAGAGCGTAAGAGCATATCCCGGCGGCGTAGCCCTGGGCGATGCCCGCATCCACGAACTCAGGGGCGACCTTGCGGGAGGAGCACAGCGCGGCATAGTTCTCGGGAAAGAAAGCTATGCCGTCGAAGGCATAGACAAGCTCTATCGGAGCCATGGACGTGATCCAGAATACGGGACGTCCCTGTTCTCTGGCGTTCGCCAGATCACGGTAATACTCTTCGTTTATCGGGCCGAGTGCCGCCGCGGACGCCAGCCTCGGGGGCTTGGCCTGACCTTCCGGTTTGTCCTGCTTCTTCTCCATGAAGTCGCTACCCCATCATCTCCATGAAAGCCTCGGCCATCGTCCTGAACTTCCCGCCGGCCCACCCGATGTCCGAGTGCTCTACGAACAGCACCGGAAAGCCGTGCTCCTTCAGCGTCCCCTCAATCCAGGGCCGGTCGTACAAATGACTGTCACAGTACTTCTGATTCACGAGGATCACGCCCTGCACACGGTATTCCCCGGCCAGCTTCAGGATGTGCTCCATTCGAGCCTGAGTCGGATGCTTGCACGGGCACGGCACCTTGCGGACGTACCTCTCCGCCAGCGCCCTCAGGGGCGGCTTGCTCTCGTCAACAAGCGTGGTGTAGTACCTCGTGCCGATGTCTAGGTCGTCGATCACCATGTTTCCACCTGCGCCTTCGATCACCTTCAGCATCTCAATCGTCTCGAAGGTATTGCCAACCAGCATGAGGCGCTTGAACCCATCACCTTGTTCCGTACGAGGCGGGTTGTCGAGCAGTCGGCGCAGCATTTCGTTATGCTGGTCCTTGGGCATGATGAGTCCCGACAACTCGATTGCCAAGAGGTCACTGCCCTTGAAATGTGGGGCGTCAGACAGAGTCAGCTCGTAGACTCTCGACATCAACTCTCGGTTGGTGTTGTAGGCTCGAATTGCCTGCCGGAGCTCCGCCTCCTCGATCCTCCTGCCGGCATAGGCTTCGAGCGCTTCCTTGAACACGCCCAACTCGTGCTCCAGAAAGTCCACAGCCTCGTCGCTGATCCTGCCCGGGACGGGTATGAAGTACTCGAAGCTGGGGTTCATATTGCGCTTCCATATGCTGGGAAGCACGCGGGTCATGTCGCAGGATTTCGGAAACACGGCGCCGTCCAGATAGCTGTACTTGCCCTTCAGCGCCTGCTCCAGTGCCGTCCTGATGAAGGAACAGCAATAGGCGGGCAGATGCGCGTCAACGAGTTCTACGTTCTCTGTCCCGCCCCTGACACGCACCGGAATGATGTCCGCCGCGTATATGATCTCTTCCGGACTGTAGTTGCAGAAGTAGCCGAGTATCCTCTTTCCCTGATTCTTCCACTCCTGGGCAAGCTCGTGTCTTCTGTTGTACGCCTCGGCGAATTCGGAAACCATGTCTACTGCTCTAGTCCGAGTTCCTTCACCGCCTCATCTCTGAGCACGAACTTCTGTATCTTGCCGGTCGCCGTCATGGGGAAGTCATCCACGAACTTGACGTACTTGGGTGCCTTGTAGTTCGCCATCTTCTCTCGGGAGAACTGGATGATCTCCTCGGCAGTAGCCTCCTGGCCCTCCTTCAGCTTTATGAAAGCCATCGCTACCTCACCCATGCGCCTGTCGGGGACCCCTGTGACGGACGCCATCGCGACCTTGGGATGGGTCATCAGGAAGTTCTCGATCTCAGCCGGGTAGGCGTTCACACCGCCGGTTATGAACATGTCCTTCAATCGACCGGTGATCTTGATATAGCCGTCCTCGTCCATGACGCCGAGGTCTCCGGTACGGAACCAGCCGTTCTTGTCGAACGCCCTGGCAGTCTCGTCGGGCTGCTTGTAGTACTCCTTCATCACAAACCAGCCCTTGGTACATATCTCGCCCTGCGTGCCGCGCGGTACTTCCTCCCCCGTCTCGGGGTCGAGCACCTTCATGTCGCAGTCGTCGTGGATCAGCTTGCCAGCGGTATGAGCAATCCGATCGACCGAGTCGCCCGGACGGGAATACGTGCTGATGCCCGTGTTCTCCGTCATTCCATACGCCGAGATGACATCCTTGATTCCCATCTTCTCCATGATGGCCCTGACAAGGTCCGGATTGACATCGGCGCCGCCTATGATGCAACTCCTTATGGAGGTGGTGTCACGGTTCGGGAAATCGGGATGGTCCATCATCATGATGTACATCGTCGGGGAGCCGGTGAAGTTCGTTACCTTCTCCTCCTCGATCAGGCGCAGCGCCTCGCCCGGGTCGAACTGCTCCATCGGCAGAATGCAGGCCGCATGACAGGCACCGAGCGTCATCCCGGTCATGTTCCCCATGTTGTGGTTGAAGGGCGACACAACGAGTATGCGGTCCTTCTCGGTCATCTCGAATCGGCGACTGAACGCCTCAATCGTGCGCACGTACTGGTAGTGCGTAGTCACCACTCCCTTTGGAAATCCAGTGGTACCCGATGTAAAGGGTATTATGTAAACATCTTCAGGCTTCACTGCCTGCTCAGCCTTCTTGACCGCATCAGTATCGCCTCTACCGGATTCGAGAACCTGGTTGAAGGGCAAGGTGCCCGGATACTCCTTCTCGCCAACCATGATCACGCGCTTGAGTTGAGGCAGTGCCTTCGACTTCAGTTCGCCCGGCTTGCATTCGTTCAGTTCCGGCAGGACTTCGTAGATCATAGGGATGAAGTCAATCTTCAAGAACCTGTCCATCATGACCAGTGTAGTGCTGTCAGACTGCCTTAGTATGTACTCGAGTTCGTGCGTCCTGTATCTCGTATTCAGAGGCACCACCGGAGCACCAATCTTGATGCATGCGAAGTGGGCGTAAAGCCACTCGGGAATGTTACTCATCCATATCGCGACCTTGTCGCCCTTCTTGACGCCTAGCTTCACAAGGGCGTCAGCCATCGAGTTGATCTTGTCCTGGTAGTCGCTGTACTTGATCCTTTGCGCGCCGCAGACCACCGCCTCCTGATTCGGAAACTGCTCTGCCATCCTGTTGATGATACTCGCCAGCGTATCACCCTGCTTAAGTTCCAGCATGCTCTCCCCCTACGATGGATTTCCGGCAGTCAGCCTGGCAAATTCCCGATCCACCTCTTCCTGGATATACTGCAAGTCAGCCTCAGACAGATGGTCGAAGCGACCCTGCTTCGCCAGGTACTCGCGCACCGGCTTCCTTTCCTTCGGCACCCGGCTCAGCTTGACCTGCCCGTCTTCCCACTCATACAGGACGATAGCCCCCGTTTCGACCCCCAGCCGAGCGATCTCAATACCGATCGCCGGATCGTATTCCCATCCCGGCGGGCACGGGCACACCACGTGGATGAATGACGGCTTGTCCAGGCTCCTTGCCTTCTTCATCTTCTTGATCAGGTCGTCAGGATAGGCCGGCGAAGCTGTCGCGATATACACATCTCCGTGCGCCGCGACTATCTGCTCGATATCTTTGATTCGCCCGGTACGACCCTCGGGGGTTGTCTTGGTCCGAGCGCCGTGCGGCGTGGACCCGCTTCGCTGCACTCCCGTGTTCATATAGCCCTGGTTGTCGTAGCAGAGGTATATGATACGATGACCCCGTTCAAGAGCCGCCGAGAACGTCTGGAGGCCGATGTCGAAGATGGCGCCGTCTCCAGCCACCAGCACGAGGTCAGCCTTGACGCCCTTCCTCTTCATCGCAACTTCCATGCCGCTTGCCGCGGCACCGGCGTGACTGTAGGTATAGTAGAAGAACGGGACCTTCCAGGCTGTCAGCGGGAAGAACGTACCTACCGCCATCAGGCAGCCAGCGTTCGCAACAACCGCGACATCCTTGCCGAAGACGCTTAAGGCCTCCCGGATGACCCCGAGGCTTATGCAACCTGCGCAGGAAGCCGTTCCCTTGCTCAGACATCCCTCGCCATGCGCTATGACGTCCCGGTTCACTTTCTCCCCAGCAAGCAGCCCGGCCCAGTTGTCATAGCCACACATGGTCGCCGCCTGCTGGTCATACTCCATCTTGTACCACTCAACGTAGTCATCGTCCCGTGCCAGCCACTGTTCGAATATGTCATCGATATCGTCGCCACCGATGTCCTTGCCGCTGATGATGACATTCGATATGGTCGTGGGGGACTTCTGCAGGGCGCATCGAACCTCTATGCAGGCTACGCCGTAGGTGTTGCCCGGCGAGCATGCCCGCTCAATCACCAGGACCTTCCTGGCTCCCGACAGCGCCTTCCTGACTTCCTCCTCCGGGAACGGCCTGAACGCCCGGATCTTGAGAAGACCGACCTTGTGTCCCTTCTCCCTGTACTCATCGACCTTCTCGCGCATGATACTGACGGCGCTGCCCATTCCCACCATGACCATCTCCGCATCCTCGGTCCGGTAGGCCTCGATCAGTCCGTACTCACGCCCGAACTCCCTGGCGAACTCCTCGCAGACTTCCTTGATGACCTTCTTCGCCTCTTGCTGCGCCTGGTACTGCTGCATCTTCATCCAGGGGTACTGCGCCATCACGGCCGGGCCCTGGGTCTGAGGATAGTCGGGATCAATGAAGACGTGCTTCGGATTGTATCTGGGCAGGAACTTGTCCACCCTCGCCTGATCGGGCACTTCCACAGGCTCAAAGCTGTGGCTCATCCGGTGGCCCTCGGCCACTACCAGCGCGGGCAGCAGGACCCTGTCGTCCTCCGCGATTCTGTAGGCCATAATGATCGAGTCTATGATCTCCTGCCCGTTCTCCACGTAGAACTGCAGAAAGCTGGCATCCCTTTCCGAAAGAGCATCCGAGTGGTCGCTCAACAGCCCCTGCGGCAGACCGATCTCGCGACTGTCAAGCGCCAGCACGACCGGCAGAGCCATGCCCGAAGCAGCCCACAGCATCTCACGCATGAGGGCGAAACCCTGCGAACACGTACAACTGAAGGTACGGCACCCGCCGGCGGCAGCCCCGGTGCAAATACCCATTGCCCCCAGCTCTGACTCGGCATTCACTATATCGGCGTCCAGTTCCCCCCTTGCTACCATGTCGTGGAGTTCTTCCGAAGCCGGGGTTGCAGGAGTAATCGGATAGGCGCTTATCACCTCAACCTTGGAGAGCTTGGCGCCCTGTGCAATACACTGGTTACCTGAAAGGAACATGTCCATAGTTAGGCCTCACACAACACCATCTGAATAGCGCCCTTGGGGCACTCCTGGGCACATATGCCGCACCCCTTGCAGTAAACCATGTCGATCTCGATGCGCGGTGTTCCCGCCGGAGCCGACTTGTCAACCCCCAGCCTCCTGATGCAGTCATCAGGACAGAACTGCGAGCATATCTTGCAGCCGATGCACTTCTCCTGGTCTACGACGGGATCGTAGATGCGCCAGGTCCCGGTCTTGTTGACCAGCGCTATGGTGCCACCGGCGTGGATACCCGAGCCTCTGATATATGTCTTAGCCACCCTTGACTCCTTCGTATCCCGCTCTGATCGCCTCGAAGTTGCGCTGCAGCTTGTCTTCACTAAAGCGAGGCGCAAGCAACAGCCGAGCGCCTTTCTCCAGCGATTCCAGAGTGACGAGTCCGGTTGCCGCCGCGAATGCGCCCAGCATCACCGTATTGGTGATGGGGACTTTCAGTATCTGTCTGGCAATCGATGTGGCGTCAACGTACCTGGCAGGGTGCTTCAGGTCCAGCCCCTTTGGCGAATTCACCACCAGCTCGCCCTTATCGTTCATGCCGGCCTCAAGGTTCACCGTGCCCGCCAGAGATGGATTCAGCACCACGACGATGTCGGGCCTGGTAATGGTCCCGCGTTCCGCGACCCTGCGGCCGTCAATCCTTGCATATGCCTCCACCGGCGCCCCCCGCCTCTCGACCGCCGCCCCCATGCAGGACTGGCCCCACTTTCCGTCATAGGTGGCCGACGCTGCCAAAATGTGGGCAAAGGTGACAGCGCCCTCCCCTCCTCTGCCGTGTACCCTTATCTTGACCATAGTCCAAGCACCTTACATCAAAGCGGTAGTAGACACTGACCCGTCGGGCCGGTCCCGAGTCCTCAGTTCAAAACGTACTTGGGTTCTTCGCCCCTGACAACGGACATTATGTTTCCCAGGGACGTCACGTAGAAGTTGCGGTAGATGTCCTCTGCGGTCACACCACCTACGTGGGGTGTCAGTACCACGTTGTCCAACTTGAGCAGCCCGCTTGACTTGTCCGGCGGGTCTCCATGGTCGCCGAACACATCCAGCCCGGCGCCCCTTATCTTCCCTGCCGCCAGTATCTCGGCCAGAGCTTCCTCGTCCACTACCGCGCCCCTCGACGTGTTGATGAGGTATGCGGTCTCCTTCATCATCTCGAGTTGCTTCCTTCCGATCATGCCCCTGGTCTCGGGAGTGAGAAGCGAGTGTATGGTGACGTAGTCCGAGGTCTTCAGCAGCTCGTCCAGCGATACACTGGCTATCGGGAACTCCAGATCGCTGGTTTCCTTCCGATAGGGGTCAAAGTACTGCAGCTTCATGCCGAAGGCATGCGCGAGGCGCGCCACCTGTGCGCCTATCTTGCCGAGTCCCACCACGCCCAGTGTTTTGTCACGCAGTTCATAGACCTTGCCCACACACTCCCCGAATATCCACTCGCCCTGCTTCATAGTGTTGTGCGCTCTGGGCAGGTTCTTCGAGACAGCCAGCATCAACATGATGGTATGCTCGGCAACCGGTATGACACCCGCACCGCCGGCATTGGACACCTTGATGCCCTTCTCGGTCGCTGCCTTCATATCTATGTTATCATAGCCTGCGCTGCACTGCTGGATGAAGATTGCCCGGTCGGCTTTCTCCAGTACGGCGCGGGACATCCGATTCCTGGCCCCCACAAGGATGTCAACTCCGGTAACCTTCCCTGCCAGCTCCTGCTCGTCTCCTTTGTCCACCAGCAGAAACTCCACCTTCTTGCTTTCCTCTGGGAACTTCTGCTTCGCCTCCTCCACCATCCGGTTCACCAGCGGGTCCGTGATGAGTATCCGGTAGTGATCTCGCTTTTCCATGACACCCCCTTCCATGCGGACGCCTGGGCGGAAATCGGGTTCCCGTGGTGTCAGCGCCTTGCGGATAGCCTTCGGACATCAGAATGCGGGTAGCGTCCTGTTTTGGACGAAGCCTACCCGCATTTATGGCCGCATGAGCTGGTCATTCTCGCAGGATAGTATATCGTAGGCCAGTCTGGAGTGTCAACATTAGGGAACAGCAGGGTATTGCGGTTGCGTGCGCGTACTGACTGCCGCTGCGTGTTGATTGGTCAACTCCGATGTAGTAAGATACACCGCGAGGGGCTGTAGCTCACTTGGGAGAGCGCTTGAATGGCATTCAAGAGGTAGGGGGTTCGAATCCCCCCAGCTCCACCAGTTCCGAGCGACAGCGACTGAACGTACTGCCTGCTACTGACTAGCCACACGAATGCAACTTGTTCTCCATCTGCCACTCATAGAGGAACGCTCCACACTGGGAGGGGGCCGCCAGTGAGACTCAAGGACAAGATAGCCGTCGTTACCGGTTCCACAAAAGGGATCGGGAGAGCCATCGCCGAAGGTTACGCGAACGAGGGGGCAACCGTCGTGGTATGCGGACGGTCGGTCGACCTCGCGAATGCCCTTGCCGAGGAACTGACCAACCAGGGCAAGAAGGCACTGGCAATGCGGCTCGATGTCGCTGATGGTGACAGCATAGCCCAGGTGTTCGACGAAGTGGTTGCGCGATTCGGGCGCATCGACATACTCGTCAACAACGCGGGCATCAGTCCGATCTACAAGAGGGCCGAGGACACGCCGCTGGAGACGTGGGACCAGATCATGCGGACGAACCTCACCGGGACCTTTCTGTGCTGCCAGGCTGCCGGACGAGTCATGATCCAGCAGAAGAGCGGCAAGATCATCAACATGACCTCCGTCGGCGGTGAAGTGGCCCTGCCCAGACTGGTCGCCTACTGTGCCAGCAAGGGGGGTATCGTTCTGGTCACGAAGGTGCTGGCTGCCGAGTGGGCCGAACACAATATCCAGGTGAACGGCATCGGCCCGTCTTACGTCGAGACGGAGTTCACCACCGGACTACGCGACAACGAGCGAATCTACGAGAGCCTGAAGAACATGAACCCGATGAAGAGGTTCGCACAGCCGGAGGAGATAGTCGGTGCAGCGGTCTTCCTCGCTTCAAGCGACTCGAACTTCATTACCGGTCAGACGATATTCGTCGATGGCGGCTGGATGGCCGTCTGATGCGGTATTCGTGGAATTCATATTCGAGGAGGTCCTTGTAGCATGGAGGTGAAGCGAGTCGGGGTCCTCGGGGCCGGCATCATGGGGGCGGGAATCGCGCAGGTCGCCGGACAGGTAGGCCTGGAAGTGCGAATGCGCGACATTGAGGACAAGTTCGTCGAGAAGGGCATGGACACCATCAAGCAGAGCCTGGCGCGTTTCGTCAAGAAGGAAAAGATGGGCCAGGCTGATGCCGATGCTGCGGTCGCCAGGATCAAGGCGACGACAGACCTGGCCGAGGCTGTCAAGGACGTAGACCTGGTGATCGAAGCGATACCGGAGAGTTTCGATCTCAAGAAGCAGACCTACGAGGCAATCGACAAAGTCTGCCCGGAGAGCGTGATTTTCGCTTCTAACACCTCCGGGCTCAGCATCACGCAGATGGCCTCGTGCACGAGTCGTCCGGACAGGTTCGCAGGCATGCATTTCTTCAATCCCGTGCCGATGATGCCTCTGGTTGAGATCGTGCGTGGCTACAGTACATCACAGGATACGATCGATGTGATCCGGTCCGTTTCCTCCAAAATGGCGAAAGAAGCTATCGTGGTTGATGACACCCCCGGGTTCGCTACGACGAGACTTATAGGGGTGCTTCAGAACGAGGCGATATGCGCCTTCGCTGAGGGCATCGCAAGCGCAGAGGATATCGACAAGGGCATGAGACTGGGCATGAACCATCCGATGGGGCCACTCGAGCTTGCCGACTTCGTGGGGCTGGATACGCTCCTCTACTGCATGGAGCACCTCTACGAGGAATATGGGGATCCCAAGTATCGGCCCGCCCTGCTTCTGCGGCAGATGGTAAGAGCCGGGCATCTGGGGCGCAAGACAGGAAAGGGCTTCTACGACTATACTAAGAAGTAGGCCCCGTGTAAGGGCTTGGGGCCAAACGGAAATCGGCGGGGGAGCTGGAAAGGCAGGAAGACGGAATGGGAATCAACTCGGGCAAAGAGTACATTGAGAGTCTCCGAAAGCTCCACCCGAAGGTCTACGCCTTCGGTGAACTGGTGGAGAACGTTGTCGACTATCCCCTGTTCCAGCCGCATATCAACGCGGCGGCCATGACCTACGAGCTGGCAAACGACCCTGAGCACACCGAGACCATGACTGCTACTTCGAGCCTCACCGGAGAGAAGGTGAACAGGTTCACCCACATACATCACAGCATCGACGACCTGGTGAACAAGGTCAGGATGATGAGGCTGCTCGGCCAGAAGACAGGCACGTGCTTCCAACGATGTGTGGGACTGGACGGGCTAAACGCCGTCTACATCACCACCTATGACATGGACAAGAAGCACGGCACGGACTATCACCAGCGCTTCAAGAACTACCTGAAGTACGTACAGGACAACGATCTCATGCTGGCAGGCGCCATGTCGGACCCCAAGGGAGACCGCAGCCTGCGGCCCCACCAGCAGCCGGACCCCGACGTATACGTTCACGTAGTGGAGCGAAGAGACGACGGGATCGTTGTGCGGGGCGCCAAGGCCCATATCACCGGGACTGTGAATTCGCACGAGATACTGGCAATGCCGACGAGAACAATGGGCGAAGAGGACAAGGACTACTCCGTATGCTTCGCCGTCCCGGTAGATGCCGAGGGCGTCACCCTTGTGTTCGGCCGCCAGACGAACGATACCCGTCGGCTTGACGGCGAGATCGACTGCGGGAATGCGAAGTACGGTATAGTCGGCGGGGAGACATTGATCATATTCGACAACGTCTTCGTGCCCTGGGACCGGGTGTTCATGTGTGGCGAGTACGATTTCACCGGCCAACTCGTAGAGACCTTTGCGGGCTTCCACCGCAGCAACTACGGTGGATGCAAGGTCGGCCTTGCCGACGTCGTGACGGGGGCCGCTTACTGGGTAGCCGAGAACAACGGCATTGAGAAGGCCCCCTACATACGCGACCTGCTGGCCGAGATGGTCGGCATGGCTGAGACCTGCTGGTCATGCTCGCTGGCGTGCTCTTACGAGGGTACCAAGACGAATTCCGGAGCCTATACGATCAGCCCCCTTCTGGCGAACGTCGTCAAGCTGAACATTACCCGAAACACCTATGAGTGGATGCGTCTGGCTCAAGACATCGCCGGGGGCCTGCTCATTACTCTGCCGTCGGAGAAAGACTGCATGAACCCGGAAGTCGGCCCATACATCGAGAAGTACTTCTGCGGCAAAGAAGGCAGCGCGACGCGAGACAGGATACACATGGTGCGACTCATTGAGAACATGGCCGTGGGAGCCGGCCTCCCCGAGGCCCTCCACGGAGCGGGGTCGCCCCAGGCTCAGAAGATGATGATCGGCCGGCGCGCCGCCCTCGACAAGAAGAAGGAAATAGCCGAGACCATAGTAGGGATCAAGGAAGACAGGCACTTCGAGGGCATAACCGGCAAGACCGAGGACGAGTACTTCAAGGACTTCCGCTGCGCCTAGCCTGGAACCAGTTCCGCGTCAAACGAGAAGGGGCCTCGTCGAGGCCCCTTCTCCTAATGCTTCAGCTCGTCCTGACACTACTTGTGCTGGAAGTTGGGCTTTCTCTTCTCCAGGAATGCGTTGGCTCCTTCCAGGGCATCCTCAGTCCTGAATACCTCGGAGAAGAGTCTGGCTTCATTCTCTATCGCGTCGTGAAGGCCCATATTCATGGCCCCGTTGACTGACCGCTTCGTGTAGTCCACAGCCACAGCACCCTTGGCCATCAGCTTCTTCACCATCGCAGCCACGGCATTCTCGAGCTCGGCAGCCGGAACCACCTGGTTGGCCAAGCCGACGCGGTAAGCCTCCTGAGCATCGATGGGGTCACCTGTCAGGCACATCTCCATTGCCTTGCCCTTGCCGACCAGCCGGGTGAGCCTGACACTGCCGCCTCCGCCGCACATGATACCGAGCTTGATCTCAGGCTGGCCGAACTGGGCCGCCTCCGAAGCGATCCTGACGTCGCAACCCAGGGCTATCTCACAGCCCATCCCGAAGGCGATTCCATTGATGGCTCCGATGACCGGCTGGGGCAGGTCCTCCAGCATAGTCGGGGAGAAGAACTCCCGGTGATCATCCAGGACCCTGCCGCCCTTTCGGGTCATCTCCACCCATGCCAGAATCGTCTTGTCGATATCGGCACCTGCCATGAACGCCCTGTCGCCGGACCCGGTCAGTATGAGCACTCTGACCTCTGCGTCTCCGGCGACCTGCCGGACACAGTCTCTCAATTCCTGAGACATCTGAGGATTGAAGGCGTTGAGCTTGTCGGGACGGTTGAAGGTGATCTTGCCAACACCATCGCTCTTCTCGAAAAGGATGGTCTCGTAGTGGTGCATGTTCTCCTCCCTATATGGATTGGGCCTGAGCCACAAGCGATGGCTCTAGCCCGCCGGAATCGCGCTCAGAAGATCGATCAACTCGTCAAGGTTTGAGCCGGCTCCGAAGACCTCCTTGACTCCCTGTGCCTTCAGACTAGGCACATCCTCGTCGGGAATCAGGCCGCCCAGCACTACGGTCACGTCGCCCATGCCCTTTTCCTTCAGCAGACGCATTACCTCGGGCACGTGAGCATCATACGCTCCCGTGGAGAAGCTCATTCCGATGACCTTGGCGTCCTCCTGCTGTGCGGCGGCCACGATTTCCTCGGGGCGCATGTACACCATGTATATGACCTCGAAGCCGGCGTCCCTCAACCTCGCGACGACGCTCTTCACGCCCCGATCGTGAATCTCCATCCAGTGCTTGACGAGCAATACCTTGGGCTTGTCGTTCGAACTCAATTGTCATTACCTCCTAAGTAGCTCGGATTGGGCCGGGCCTAGTGCGGCAGCGAGACGCTGTACTCGGGCCCCCACTTGAACACCTTGCGCAGTGCCTTCGAGATCTCACCGGCCGTCGCCTTTGCCTTGGCAGCCTCGACACATGCGGGCATCACGTTCCCGTACTCGCCTTTGTCCAGCTTCTCGGCTGCGGCCACCAGAGCGTTCAACGCAGCGTCCGTCTTGGCCTGGTCTCGTCTTGCCCTGTACTCTTTGATGCGCTCGGCCGCAATCCTGCCCACCTCCGGGTCCGGCTTGAAAGCCTGGATAGGCTCTTCCTCCTCCACGATGTACTTGTTCCAGCCGACGATGGTCAGCTCGCCGCTGTCCACCTTCTTCCGCCACTCGTTCGCCCTCTTGCGGAGGTTGCTGATGAGCATACCGCTCTTGTGCGCCTTGACGAATCCGCCGGCATCGTCAATCTCCTTCAGTATCGCCGCGCCCTCTTCCTCCATCCTCTTGGTCAGCCACTCCACATAGTAGGACCCGGCCAGCGGGTCGCCGACCTTGGTTATACCCGTCTCGTGCCGGAGCACCTGCTGGATCCGAAGAGCGAGCACAGCGGACTCCTCCGTCGGGATGCCGATGGGCTCATCGTACCCCGGAATCTCCATCGCGGTCGTCCCGGAAAGCGCAGCACCGAGGGCATGGTAGGCGCTCCGAATCAGATTGACGAGTGGTTGCTGCTTCGTCAGCTCGAAGCATGACGTATGAGTGTGCGTCCTGAGTTGCATAGACGACGGCTTCTTCGCCCCGAACCGCTCGCGGCATACCGTGGCCCAGAGCTTTCGCCAGGCTCGGAACATGCAGATGTACTCGAAGAAATCGTTGCCCTGGGCAATCTGGAACCCTATGCCAGGCAGGAATGCGTCCGGCTCAATGCCCGCCTTCACACAGGAATCGGCCACAGCGCGCGCACAGGCTATCGAGTAGGCCATCTGGTGAACTGCATCGGCCCCAGTCTCCGAGATTCCGTGCCCCTGGATGTTCGTGTGGTTCCACTTCGGCATCTCGTTGCTGCAGAAGTGAATCAAGTCCGTCGCGAGCTTCAGCGCCCCCTCCGTCTCCCAGAGGAAGTTGGGTGCGTACCACGCAGTGAACTCCCAGTTCATGGTGTTGCCGCGAAGCTGGTCGCGAGGCACCCCCTGGCTCTCCGCGTAGGCGATGTAGTGGGCTAGAATGGGCAGTGTATCGCCGTTGATGAGCACTATGTTGGTCTTGGAAAGGTCGATGTCATGGAGCATCCGCCCGAAGTCCTCATCGGTAACGCAACAGACCCCGTCCTTTCCCTGGTAGCCCTGAGCATCCGGCTCGTCGGGATCGACGCCGAAGTAGGTTGGCACGTCCCAGACAAGGTTGTATGCCCTGCCACCGAAGTAGCCCTCCATACCGGCCTTCGCCAGCATGTCCATCCTCTCACGGGTGTGCTCCGGTAGCCCGTAGCCGTGAACCGGCTGGTTTATCCAGGGCTGGAACTGATAGTGGATGGGGTAGTTGCTTCGAGTATACGGATACTGTCCTGGAAGCCCGATGTCCTTCTCGAAATCGACGTCTTCGATGTCGGCAGGGGTATAGAAAGGCTTCACAGGTATCTCTGATGATCCGGTAGCAGAAGAGAAATCCTTGCCCTGATAGCGGGTCTGGATTAGCTCATCGTGCTTCTCCATCATCTTCCGGCATGCTTCCACGGTCTTGTCGTCGAACATTCAGTCTCCTCCTTAGTAGCCTTCCAGGCAGCGGCGCACTCACAGAAGGACGGGGCTTTTTACTGCTTGCCTCGCGTATCGCCCTTCAGGAACCGTGCGAAAGCCCCCTGCATGAACTGCGTTGCGAAGACGGAGGGCATGAATCGCTCGGCATCCTGGTATTCCTCGATGGCACGCCGGTTGAGCGTGGTCTTGATGAACGTCTTGGCCATGTAGCTGTTTGCAGCGATCCTCCTGGCGAGTTCTTCACACTTGGGAAGGAGCTCGGCATCCTCATACACGTCTATCACGATGCCGAGGCGTTTCGCTTCCTCGGGCTCTATCTCATTCGCCGATAGGCAGAGATAGGCCACAACGGCCTTTCCGTACTTCTCCAGCCCCCGGGTAATCGTCCAGGCGGGCACCGCACCGTGATTGATCTCCTTCAGCGCGAACTTCGCGCTCCTGGATGCAAACGACATATCGCAGCACCCGGCGATCTCGAAACCGAAGCCGAACGCCGAACCGTTAACCGCCGCTATGATGGGCGTCTCGGCGAGCTCAATCGCCTTGAAGGGCATGAAGCATAGCTTGATGAACTCGAAGCCTGCCTCGGTCTGGCCCACCGCCGCGAACTGTTCCACATCAGCACCCGCTGAGAACACCGGGTATGGTGTGCCCTTCTTGGGATGTGTGAACGTCTGCCCGGTCAGAATTATGCAGCCGACTTCCTTGTCGGCATCCAACTCCTCTACTGCCGCCGCCAGCTCTCTGAATATCTGGTCATTGGCCGCATTGAACTTGTCCGGGCGATTGAAAGTGATTACAGCGATATTGCCTTCCTTCTTCTCTACCTTGAAGACCTTGTATGCCATAGTGCCTCCTCAATGAGGTTCTATCGATTGCAGGCCGCTAGGCCGCGTCCCACTCGGCCTGTATGATTGAAGGAAGCTTGCCGGCCCGCTCTTTGCCGCTCATGAAGTCCAGGAACCTGATGCCCTGCGGGTCTATCAGCTCGATCAGCTCCAGCTCCTGTTTCGTGGGAGGCTTCGTGGTCGGGCAGTCCGCGGGCACGTCCACTTCGAAGCCTGTATTGTTCCTGACGTCGTCCGCGGTTGCGCCCCTGTGCAGCGAGAGCACCTTCCACTTCCCTCGCTCAACCATCTGCATGACGCAGAGATTGGTCACGACTGTCATCGGCCCGGGCCGCAGTCCCTGTGCCTTCCTCTCCTCGTCGGTGAAGTAGTAGCGTGTGCCGGTTATGTAGTTGACCTTTGGAACGAAGACCTGCTTCGAGTGTGCCGCGAAGTAAGCAACACTCTTGCGGTGCAGGCCGTAGACGACCGGCGCGCCGGCGCCGCCCGGCAGCCTCAGTCCCCTGGGATTCATCTCACCGGTTGGATTGCCTTCCGCGTCCTTCACCGGCGTTGCCAGCCATGATATGTTGATGTCGCCGTTGGCGTCCAACTGAGCGCTGGATACAGCCTCAACGTCGCCCATCCCTCGCAGGTGAAGGGCTTCGATGCACTCGGTCATCGACCAGAGGCCTGCCGCGAACTCCGTGCAGGCCGCCTCCGATGAATGGAAGCTAAGCTGAAAAGGCAGCGGATCGACGCCGCTGTATCCGACCACGAAGGCATTGGGGGCGTGCGTCAGCTTCGCGAGCATGTAGGCGGCGTAGGCCAGCGGAGTGAAAGACCCGAGTATGATCGAGTCCCCATCGTCTACAGTCCGGGCGAGGCTGGCAACCATCTGTGCCGACTGATCGAAGTCGGTTGCAGGCTCCTCGGTCCGGGAAGCCGGCATACTGACACGCTTCGTGTTCTTCGCCAGGCTCGCGAGCTTCTTCCTGGTGTCCTCTCCACCGACATTGTTCAGGTACTCCTCTTCGCTCTTCCCAATCAGGCCCGGTATGTAGTCGCCCGCCGTCTTGGGGCTTCCGATGCCCTGGAGGTCCTTCATCATCTGTGTGAGGTGAGGCGCGTAGTAGGGCACGCAGCTACACGGAGTTGCGCCGAGCGGCTGGGGAATGACAAGCGATACCTCCGGCCGGAATACCTGCGTCGCTGTCTTCTCTGCACGGATCTTATCAGCCGAGACTATCTCCTCGACTGTTACGACTACGGACTTTGCTGCCATCGCCATATCCAGATCAGAAGCCGAGGTTCCTATCAGCTCGATATTGCCCCGCTCATCTGCCTTCTGCGCATGGATGATGGCGACGTCCGGCGCGATGGCCTGGATCGCGGTCAACTCGTTCCCCGTGAAGGGACATGTGACGGTTTTGTAGAGGTCAGGCGCCTCCGCTACTATGTCCGACCCTCGCGGGCCGGCAAAGGCGGCGAACGGCAGGCCGCGACCGGCTGCCTGCAGCCCCTTGATCATGCTGCAGCCTTCGATCTCGGTGAGCTTGATAAGGCTGCCCTGCGCTACACGCCGGAAGTTGGGAGGTAATCCGAATGCTTCCAGGCTCAGGAAACTGAAGACCAGATGATCCACTGCGCCAGCCGCCAGCAGCCACTCCATCTCCCACCCGCCCGTGATGGACATCACCTTGAGGTCGGCTATCTTCTGCCTGATGATCTCCCTCACAATGGCCATGGGCTTGTTGCAACTCCAGCCGCCTCCGATGGCGACGAAACTGCCGTTCTTGATGAACTCTCCGATGTCACTCAGCTTGCCTAGCTTCGTGTGACCTGTCATAGGCTATCTCACTCTCCTTATAGGGGATTCCAGAGCCGCAATGTGCTCTCCAGACGGTCCAGGTGAGAAGCGGGCCCGAATGCACGCAAAACAGAAGTATTGTAGGATACCCGATGGTTTACTGTCAACGAGCACGAGGGGTCGGTGCAGTCCCTCCGTGGCGACTATGGGAGTCAGTATCGCGCACTCACGCTCTATCCCTGGCGAAGCCGCCCACAGCCTGGATGCCCTCTGGTGCCGAAGCAGCGCTCACCTTGCACCCCGATGGACTTATAAAGTAGAATAGGACGATAATCACGCCGGGGAGACGCTATGAAGAAGTACACGAGCGACCAGATACGTAACGTCGCAATGCTGTCACACTCCGGAGCCGGAAAGACCTCGCTATCGGAGGCGATCCTCTCCCATACCAAGGCCATCAGCAGGCTGGGCAGCGTAGAAGACGGTAACACCACTTCAGACTATGACCCTGACGAGGTGAAGAGGAAGATCAGTATCAATGTCTCCCTTCTGCCGTTCGAATGGAACCAGACCAAGGTCAACCTCATCGACACCCCCGGCTATGCCGACTTCCTCGGCGAGGTGAAGGCTGCTCTCCGGGTCGTGGAAGGCCTGGTGATTGTCGTTTGCGCCGCGTCTGGTGTGGAAGTCGGAACTGAACTCGCCTGGAAGCTCGCAGAGGAGAAGCAACTGCCCCGCCTGGTATTCGTCAACAAAATGGACCGGGAGAACGCAGACTTCTACAAGACGATGGGCCAGATCGAGTCGGTCCTCGGCAGGAAATGCGTACCGATCCAGTTGCCTGTCGGGGCTGAGAGCAGCTTCGAAGGGACTTACGACTTGTTGTCGTCCGGCGAAGCGCCGGCTGGTGTCGCCGACAAGGTGTCCGGATATTATGACAAGCTGATGGAGGCCATAGCCGAATCCGACGACGAATTGACCACGAAGTATCTCGAAGGCGAGGAACTCACCGAGGACGAAATCCGGCGCGGCCTGTTTGCCGGGACCACACAGGGCAGCATCGTGCCGGTACTCGTCGGTTCGGTCGCGCAGTCCAAGGGCATCGAAGCCGTCATGGACGCCATATGCAAGTACCTGCCCTCCCCCAGGGGACGGGGGCCCGTTGAGGCGAAGAGTCCCCAGACGGGCAAGGAGGAGGCTCTCGAAGCCGATGAGAGCGGGCCGCTCGCAACTCTTGTCTTCAAGACCACCGCCGACCCGTACGTGGGCAAGCTTACGTACCTGCGCGTCTACAGCGGAACCCTCAGCAGCGATTCGACCGTCTGGAATGCGAACAGAGAGACTGGTGAGAGGATAGGGCAACTCTTCCTCATCCGAGGCAAGAACCAGGAGGCCGTGCCGCAAATACCCGCCGGTGATATCGGCGCTGTGGCCAAACTCGCCGAGACCGTCACCGGCGACACCCTCTGCACGAAGGAGCACCCACTCATACTCGAAGGCCTGGAGTTCCCTTCGCCGAATCTGAGTGTGGCCGTATATCCCAAGACCAAGGGAGACCTGGACAAGATGGGCCCCGCGCTCCAGAGGCTGGTTGAGGAGGACCTGACGCTGTCAGTTCATAAGGACCCGGTCACGTCGGAAACAGTCCTGACTGGAGTCGGCGACACTCATCTCGATGTGTCGGTGGACAGGCTCAAGAGGAAGTTCGGGGTCGACGTTACCATCGCCACTCCAAAGATACCGTACAAGGAGACGATCAAGACCCAGACGAACGCGGAGTACAAGCATAAGAAGCAGACGGGGGGCCACGGTCAGTACGGCCATGTACTCATCGAGCTGGCGCCTCTCCCCCGCGGCAGCGGCTTCGAGTTCGGTGAGAGGGTCGTGGGTGGCTCGGTGCCCAAGAACTACATCCCGGCTGTCGAGAAGGGCGTGATGGAGGCCCTGAACGATGGGGTGATGGCGGGCTATCCTGTGACGGACATGAAGGTGACCCTATACGACGGGAGTTCTCATCCGGTCGACTCCTCCGACATGGCCTTTAAGCTCGCTGCGTTACATGCGACGAAGAAGGGCGTCCTGCAGGCTCAGCCGGTACTCTTGGAGCCCATCATGAACGTCCATATCACAGTCCCGGAGCAGTACACCGGCGACGTCATGAGTGACCTGAATTCCAAGCGCGCCCGCGTTCTGGGCATGAACCCGGGCGACGGCCGGAACACAATAGATGCGCAGGTACCTCAAGAGGAGATGCAGAAATACTCGGTGGACCTCCGCTCGATCACACAGGGTCGAGGGACCTACAGCATGGAATTCAGCCACTACGAGGAAGTGCCGGCACATCTGGCGCAGAAGATAGTCGAGGAGTCCAAGAAGGAAGGCGACAAGTCCTGAACTCCGAGGTGATTCACGTCTGACGCCCTGCGACGCTGCGAAACGCAGGGCGTTTCGGTATCCTCTACCTCCAGCATATTGACGCACCGACCGGGCGGGCCGGTAGGAGTCGACAATGATTCAGGACAGGCCAAAGAGGGCGTGCGCGGAAGACCTGTTCGGCTTCGCTCCGCACGCCAGGGCCTTCGCCCAGGCCATTGCCACGGCTCCAAACGAGCAGTTCGCGGCGGCGGTATTCGGCGCGGCCGGCACAGGCAAGACCTGCTTCCTGAACTTCATGGCGGAGGAACTGCAGGCGCTGGATGCGGCAGTGGTTGCGATATCCGCGAATCAGGCGGCACGCAACCGCGCTGATTCGGAGGCTGTTCGGCGGCACTTCAAGGGCAAGATCGAGCGCGTCCAGGAGTCAGCGGCAGAGAAGGGCCTCTTCCTGCTTGTCGACGAGCTGGACCAATGTCTTCCCGCTGACCTTGTTGCAGCCATTGACGTATGCACAGAGCCCGCCGTACGAGACAGGTGCGTTCCGGTGTTTGCCGGTAACAGGGCATACCTCGAGCACTCCATTTCGTCGTTCTTCGGCATGTTGGCGATCGCGGCCTATGGCAGGCAGTATCTCGACCGCCTGGTACTGAAGCAATTCGACATGCCTCCCATCAGCCAAAGCCGACTTCTGGGAGCGTACTCGGATTGCCTGGAACGGCTGCAACTCCGAAAGCCCAACATCAACATGCTCCTCGCGGCCTCGGATGGCAACCCGCGCCGGATGATACGCCTGCTGAACGCGCTAGAGCCCAGACACGTGCCGGAGGCCTACCAGTCGGATGACCTGTCCGGCGAACTACCATCTCTGTGGGAGCGGGCTCACACCTTCGCCACATGCCTCCGCATCTGCTTTCCCGACGCGTATTCTACCTGCGCCCTCAACGCCGATGTCTGTGAGCGAGGTCTCGATTTGCTCGCGGCGCACGAATTACTCCCGGAAGACCAATCCTCTCGTGGGGGGATACCGGCTTTCGAGGCTCACTTCGGCAACATAAGCCTGAGACGTTTTCTGCGTCGCGTGGCCGAGATCACCGATATCGACGAAGCCCCCTGGAAGGCACCGCTTGTGCTCCAGGAGGCCATTGAAGTGGTAGAAGCCTAGTCAGCCCCCGCGCTTCTTCATCCCCTATCGATCCGGCGCGTATCGTCCGTCTCTACCACCACTGCCGGTATCTCTGTTTCGGCGACCGCAGTGACAAAAGTCACACCCTATAACAGAGCCGGGAGGTATTATCAAGTTGAGGCTGGACATGGCAGGTAACGAGGCAAGGAAGCATGCCGGAACAAGGCCCAAGCCACGGCAGAGGCCTTGCAGGCATCACTGGATAATCGAAAAGGCCGACGGCCCGGTCAGCATGGGGGTCTGTAAGCATTGCGGGCTGACGTGTGAGTTCAAGAACTACATTGAATACAAGGCCATAGGGTCGAAGACGCAACGGCATTCACATGCCAGGGGAAGACAGATCCAAGAGCTAGCGGAACCTGAATCGGATACGGAAGAGGAAAACTCGTGACTGTGCGACACAAAGGACCTTACGACAAGGAGCGGCTCGAAGAGTTGATCAGTTCAACGGCTTCGCCTCTGCTCACGTTGACTCAGGCCGCCCGCATGCTGAACGTGCACGTGAGTACCCTAAGGCGCTGGAGCAACCTGGGTCTGATCAAGACCTACAGAATCGGCCCCAGGGCTGACCGGAGGTTCAAGGCCGACGACGTGAAAGAGGTCCTTGAGATGCCCATACGAGAGAGTCACGACCGGCATTGACATCCCCCACCGGCATTCCCCCACCTCCACGGCGTAGATATCACATCAACGTAACAATGCTGCAATGACAGCGTAATGCGCCTGTCGTATATATGTAAGGTAGAGCTCTCAGGGGAAGGAGGCGCACATGTCATACGATTGGGGCCCCCATTTCATCGTACCTTCGGAAGTGTTGACCAAGTACTCTGGCATCGTGAAGCTGCGTGAGAACCTTGATGAGGAACTGCTTCAGAGGGAGTTGGCCGCTCTGGGCCTGTCCGGGCCGATAGTCCGGATCTCGAATCCGTGGTACTACCGTGCTACGCACGCGGACACCTGGATCAAGATCGGGGAGTCAGACGACAAGGCCAACAACTTTCCTGTCACCTGGGACACCTCGGGTCTCGAGAACGGAGACTATGAGGTGTTGGGGCTTATGCACGTCACGGTCCGTCAGGATGACCACGAGCGGAGCATAGCGCGTCAGAGCGTGGTCGAGATAAGAGTGGAGAACTAGGCAAAGGGCATCGAATCCCTAGTCCTGCCTTGAAGCCTCAACGAGCCTCAACCAGGCGAGCTTGCCCTTGTTGACCACTGCCCCCGGCTCAACTTCAGCTTCGAGCAGACGGTCCGGAGCGGTCACAGGTTGTGTGGTGGTGTCTCCATCGGGCCAGAGCCGAATTGCGCCGGTATTCATGAGCGAACGTGCTTCGCTCTTGCTTCTGACGAGGCCGCTCATACACAGTACTCCCGGCAGGTCGATAGTCTGCCTGCCGCCCTCACGAAGACACGGGATCTCACGGATGTCTGCCGGTATCTGCTTTCTCTGAACCGTGCTCTCGAAGAATTCTTCCGCCTCAGCGGCTGCGTCCCCCGAGTGAAACTGAGTCACTATCTCCACGGCCAGGCGCTTCTTGAATTCCATGGGGTTCGACGATCCGGATTGGATCGCCCGACCCATTTCGGACAACTCCTCGTCAGGTACATCCGTGAGCAGCTCGAAGTAGTCCATCATCACATGGTCTGGGACCGACATCACTTTCCCATACATGTGGTTCGGGGGTTCCTCGACTGCAATGTAGTTGTCCAGGCTCTTGCTCATCTTCTGCCGGCCCTCGGTACCAACGAGCAGCGGCATGAGAAACACCTGCTGTCTGGGCTGGCCCACCATCTCCTGCAACTCCCGCCCCATCAGGCAGTTGAACTTCTGGTCGATGCCGCCGAATTCGACGTCCGACTCGATCATCACCGAGTCATAGGCCTGCAGCAGCGGGTACAGCAGTTCTGTCACCGCTATCGGCCGTCCCGCCTGGTACCTCTTGCTGAAGTCCTCTCGCGCGAGTAGCTGTGCGACCGTGAACTTGCTGGTCAGCTTGACGACGTCAGCCAGGCTGAAATCCCGGAACCATTCGGTCTGCCACCTTACCTCCGTCTTCTCGCTGTCCACTACCTTGAAGAACTGCGCCATGTAGGTATCGGCGTTTGCCCTCACCTCTTCCGCCGTCAGCATAGGCCTGGTCTGAGATGCGCCGCTCGGATCACCAATCTGCGCGGTCCAGTCTCCCACTATGAGCACTACCTGGTGGCCCAGCTCCTGGAACTGGCGCAGCTTCCTCATACCCACCACATGCCCGAGGTGGATGTCCGGACGACTCGGGTCGAAACCCATCTTCAACCGGAGCTTCTTCCCGGAGGCAAGCATACGAAGGAGTTCATCCTGGACTATGATCTCCGTTACACCACGCCTGAAGATGTATTCCAGGTGACTATCCATTGTCGGTAACACCTGCCAGAGCGCTCTGCAGGATCGGCCCGGCCTTCTCAACATCCTTGCCTATCTGTCGGGCCAGTTCATCAGGGCTGTCGAACTTTAGCACACCCCTCATCCGCTCGACCAGCTCTATCGTCATTTCCTCACCATATATCTCTTCATCGAAACCGATCAGGAATACCTCAATGGTTCTGCCCTTTTCGCTGAAGGTGGGCCTCGATCCGATATTGGTCACAGAGGGATACGCCCGGCCGCCGAGGTGGCATATCGTGGCGTACACTCCATCCCGTGGGAGTGCCTGCTCTTCATCGACGCTCAGATTGGCCGTCGGATAGCCGAGCCAGTGTCCGCGCTGCGTCCCGCCTATTACCCTTCCCGTTAGCGAGAAGTGCCTGCCGAGCAGTCTCGACGTCGCCGCCATTTCGCCGCCCGATATAGCGCGCCTGACCGCCGTGCTGCTCACGATTGTGCCGTCTTGCGTGACTGGCTCCACTACCTCGACTGTGAAACCTAGCTCATCGCCGAGCAGCTTCAACATCGCGTGATGGCCCTCTCGTCCCCTGCCGAGAGCGAAATCCGGCCCCACCACCATACCCCTCATCTTCAGATGCCGAATCAGCAACTCAACGAACTCCCGAGCAGTGAGATGGGCAAGCTTCTCATGGAACGTGAGTGGGACTACTATGTCCACGCCAAGTCGTCTGAGCAGCGTCGACCGCTCGCCCGGAGTGGTCAAGCGCCCAAGCCTGCCGTCTGGAGACAAGACGCTCTTGGGATGGTTGCTGAAGGTTACAACTCCGCTCAGGCGTCCCGCCGCTGACGCCCGCTCTACAAGGCGAGACAGCAGGCGCTGGTGCCCCAAGTGGACACCATCGAATACCCCGATGGAGAGTACCGTCTCACGCTCCGGGGTGTACCTTGCCAGCTCGTCGACTACCTGCACCTTGTCTGCGATGAACCAAACTCCTTCGAACCTATATTTTAGGCCACTGATGAGCGAGGCGTCAACTTCGAACAGATGTGGCACTCGGCTGTGCCAATCGTCGCAGCAGTCTCCCCCGCGTCGTAAGCCGCTCCGACACGCGTACCCGAGCGGCGTGCACGGATGCACCACCACCGACGATTTTCGAAGCTAGCGCTTGACAGCCCTATTTGCCATCGCTAGACTGGATTTGAGGAAGCTGTCACCCGCAGTTGTTCGCCTGTTGCACGCAGGCACGGAGACTTGGGTCGCCCGAAGATGCTCATTTGCGAATGTACCTAGGAAGAGGCATGTCAGTCGACCAGTGCCGGACTTGACAGTGCCTCTCTTCATGACAAGGAAGAAAAGGAGGAGCAACTACTAGTGGGCGCAATCGAGAAGTTTCAGGAGGTGTTGGCGAACCGACACCAGTACGCCAAGGATTGGAAGCAACGCACCGGCGGCAAGGCAATTGGCGAGCTCTGCACCTACGTCCCCGAAGAGCTGCTCTACGCCTTCGGCATCCTGCCGGTACGCGTGCTCGGCTCACACGAGGTCCAGGATATGACGGACCGCTACCTGTTTCCCACAGTGTGTCCTTTCTGCCGTGACACGCTCGCGCAGGGGCTCAAGGGCAGATATGACTACCTGGACGGCCTGATGATGGGTCGTACGTGCATGCATATTCAGGGTACCTACGACAACTGGCGCAACTATGTGCCGCTCCCATACATGAAGTACATATGGATGCCGGGTCACACGGACAGCAAGCGGGCCCAGCCGTGCCTCGCAGGTGAGTACAGGGACGTCATCGCTGGCCTGGAGGAGCTCACAGGAAAGAAGCTTTCCAACGACGATCTGGACAAGGCCATAGAACTCTACAACACCCGACGTCGGCTGATGAAGCAGGTGTACGAGTTCCGCAAGCAGGAAGAGCCCCCCATTACCGGCGCGGAAGCGATGGAGATGGTGGTAGCCGGGCAGATAATGGACGTCGCCGAGCACAACAAACTGCTCGACGACCTGCTCCGGGAGCTGCCGTCTCGCAAGCTGGACCGCGAGGTCGGTGTACGCCTGATGATGGTAGGCAGCGAGATGACCGACATCTCATTTGTGCGCAAGGTAGAGGAGCTCAACTGCACCTTTGTCGCCGACGAGCACTGCAGCGGCAGCAGGTACTTCTGGGATGAAGTCGTGCCGCAGGATGATCGAGTCGCTGCGATCGCAGAGCGGTACGTGACAAGGTGGCCGTGCCCTGCTATAGGACGACCTCCCGGAGCCCGGTTCCAGCGGATACTGGACATGGCCAAGGAGTGGGACGTACAGGGTGTCCTCCTCTATCAGCAGAAGTGGTGCGATCCTCACGAGTTCGATATCCCCAAGCTCGTTGAGATGTTTAAGGAGAACGACATACCGACGGTGGTCCTTGAATTCGACGTGACCGTTCCCTTCGGCCAGTTCCGAACACGAATAGAGGCCTTCATCGAGATGGCCGAACTGGAGGTACTCTAAGCAGATTCTGACTCTTCCCAATATACATCTGGAGGCATCTCAACAATGACGACGACCGACATCTACAAGTACAAGACCAAGCCCCTGGATTGCTGGCAGTGGGGCAAGGAGTTGAGGCTGGAGGCATACCAGGAGCTGGTCTCCGGCCACGAAGAGGACAAGCTCATGATCCTCGGCTGTGCTGCAACTCCATACGGCATGCTCGCCGGTCTGGGCGATTTCGTGTTCCTGGCGGGCGAACCTTACGGAGCGAGCGTGGCCGCAGACCCGCCGTTCTCGATCCCCTGCATGGAGGCTTTCGAGGCCAAGGGGTACTCGCGCGACATGTGCGGCTACATGCGCAACTTCCTCGGCTCCATGTATCTGGACAAGTACTACTTCACAGGAGGATCCTTCCCCAAATTCGATTTCGCCTGGAGCGTGCGCCATTGTCCGGCAGGGCACCCCAAGTGGCACGAGATTGTGTCAGACTATCAGGGCATGCCCATGAACTATGTCGACGACGAGTCAATGCTCGCCGAGGCCGGGGATGATGAGCATCGCATTGACTACATCGCGGGACAGTACATGGACTCCATCGAATGGATGGAGAAAGTCACGGGACGCACGTACGATGATGAGAAGGCGATCAACGCCATGCGGAACTACTTCCGCAACGAGGCCCTGTGGGGCGAGATATGCCTGCTCAACGGAGCGATCCCGGCCCCACTGGATATCAAGAGCATGTTCGCCTTGATGCCCATATCGATGCTGAGGAGGCACGAAGAGATAGGCACGAGGTTCCTGACAGCACTCAGGGACGAGATGAAGGATCGCATCGACAACCAGATAGCGGCGGTATCGACCGAACGCTATCGGATGTGCATGCTCACTCCGCCGCCCTGGAGCTTTCTCAAGGTGTTCCGCTATCTGGAGAATTTCGGAGTGGTGTTCGTAGGGACGTATGTGTACCTGATTAACTCCGGTGAGGTCAAGTTCCTCTACGACGAGAACAGGGTCGTACCCGCCACTGTCCCCGAGGAGAGGCCCGGCTGGCCCGAGATGAAGACACGAGAGGATCTTTGCCGGACGGTGGCAAGATGGCGCTACGAGCATCCCTTCCAGTCGCACCTGGACACGAGGAAGAAGGAGTACATCATCATGTACAACCACTGGCAGGCGAATTCCTACCTGCTCCTTCTGAATCGCGGCTGTGTGCCCATGACGACGAACATGTATGACTTCCAGAGAGACATGCAGGCACACGGCATACCTGTCGCGATGTTTGAGGGCAATTTCGCGGATTGCCGCGACATCGACGAGACAGGAGTTCTGGACAGACTGGAAGCATTCCTCGAAGGTCAGGGCATAACCAAGCTCGTGGAGACGGTCTAGGGAAAGGCCCCTAACAATACATTGAGGTGAGATCCAAATGATATCTGCCGGCGTAGACATGGGAGCACACTCCATCAAGGTTGTCATCTTCGATGGTGACAAGGTGCTGGCACGCACCGTGGGTTACACAGGCTTCGAGCCCGTTGAAACGGCTGACAAGCTGTACAAGGAAGCAGTGAATCAGGCCGGTATCAAGAGCGAGGACGTGCAGGCAATCGTCGCCACCGGCGCGGGCCGCAAATCGCTCCCCTGGGCCAACAAGACAGTTACCGAGGTAACGGCCGACGCCAGAGGCATCACCCATCTCCATCCTTCCGTCAGGACAATCATAGATATTGGTGCCGAGGAAGCCCGTGGGATCAGCACCGACGAGCAGGGCAAGGTGCTGGACTTCGCCAAGAACGACAAGTGCGCGGCCGGTTCCGGAGCCTTCGTAGAGAGCATGGCGAGAGCGCTCGAGATCAAGGTCCCGGAGATGATCGACCTGTCGCTGAAGTCCACCCAGGACGCTCCCATAAACGCGACCTGCGCGGTCTTCGCAGAATCCGAGGTTGTATCGCTCATACACTCCGGGATCGCGAAGGCGGACATAGCACACGCAGTGCACGATGCGATAGCATCCAGGGTCTCTTCCATGGTCCGAAGGCTTTCTGTACAGAATGACGTGGCTCTCATCGGCGGGGTTGCTAACAATGCAGCAATCGTCGATGTGATGAAGAAACACCTCGGCACGGACGTCCTGATCCCCGAGAACGCTCAATACGTCAGTGCCCTGGGCGCCGCGCTTTCTGCGGCAGCTTAACCGAGTAGAGAGGGAGAAAAGATGACGACTGAGTACTATAGGTGGACAGAGTACGCCTGGAAGAGCCCGGACATCGACTGGCGCAAGGCCGATACACTGGTCGCCGGCATAGACGTCGGGTCAGTGAGTTCCCAGGCGGTGATTCTCGCGGACGGCGAGCTCTACTGCTACTCCAATACTCGAACCGGGTCCAACAGCCCGGACAGCGCTTCGAATGCCCTCAATATCGCCCTTGGCGAGACCGAGATCAAGCAGGAGAACCTCCAGTTCATCGTTGGCACGGGATACGGCAGGGTCAACATCCCTATGGCCAAAAAGGCCATAACTGAGATCGCGTGCCATGCACGGGGCGCCAACTTCATGGGCGGGCCCACGATCAGGACCATCCTGGATATGGGCGGCCAGGACCTCAAGGGAATCCACTGCGATGAGAAGGGCAAGGTCACCCAGTTCCTGATGAATGACAAGTGCGCAGCCGGTACGGGCCGTGGCATGGAGGTCATGGCTGAGCTGCTCCAGATCCCGATTGTGGACGTCGGGCAGATGTCCCTCGACGTAGCCGAAGAGCCTCCTCCGGTCAGCAGCACATGCGTCATCTTCGCCAAGTCAGAGGCCATTGGACTGCTCCGCAGTGGATGGACCAAGAACATGGTGCTGGCAGCTTATTGCGCGGCGATGGCTCACAGAGTCGTCGGTCTCCTCGAGCGAATCGGCATCGAGAAGGACTTCACGATCACAGGAGGCATCTCCAAGAACGTCGGCGTGACGAGCCGAATCTTGAAGGAGCTCGGCATAGAGGATCCCATCCCCCTGAAGCCGGATGCGCAGATTGCAGGTGCCCTTGGCGCTGCCTGCTTCGCGAAGGACCTCCTGCTGAAGTCGCGGAAGTAGAACGAGAGTGCGGTGATACTCATGCTCTATAGGCTGGTACGAAAGCTGATGGTGTCGCTGTCGTACATTGCCAACTACGGCTACACCGACGGTTCCGGCGACTACTACATAATCCTTGATAGTGACAAGTGCGACGGCTGCGGCAAGTGCGTCGAAGCCTGTCCCCAGGACGTCCTCGAAGTAATAGAGGACGACTATGGTGACATGGTGGTGACCGTCAGGGAAGAGCACAGCAAGAACCTGAAGTACGTTTGCGCGCCCTGCAAGCCTACAACAGGTCCGGTTGAATTGCCGTGTGTGACAGTATGCCCGTCCGGCGCCATCCGACACTCATGGTGACTGCTCCACACCTTTGTCAGTACCTTCCAACCCGCGAATGCCGGAGCGGCGACCCCATACTCGGCACCGTCATCGGAGTTGACACTGCCTGACGGCTGGTGTACAGTCAGTTCGGTGATGATTCCCGCTCCGGGCGAGACCGACAGGTCAAGGCCACGCATGTCGAACGTGGCCTTCTGTTTTGTACCACAGTGCCTGCAGGCTGACTATCATGACTCCACTCAAGAAGACCGATAGCGAGTTGGCGGCTGCTCTCGACAGGGAACGGCTGCGCCAGGAGAGGCAGATCGACCTCATTGCAGCCGAGAACTACGCCTCTGCTGCCGTTCTGGAGGCCCAGGGCTCGCTTCTCACGAACAAGTACGCCGAAGGATACCCCGGAAAGCGCTACTACGCCGGCTGCGAGCATGTCGACGAAGTGGAAAGGCTTTGCGTTAGTCGCGCCAGAGACCTCTTCGGGGCTGATCACGCCAACGTACAGCCGCACAGCGGCGCGCAGGCGAACATGGCCGCCTATTTCGCTCTGCTGCAACCCGGCGATTCCGTACTTGCGATGAGCCTCGCCCATGGCGGTCATCTGACACACGGTGGCGGGTTCAACTTCTCCGGCAAGCTCTACAGGTTTGCCACTTACGGTGTGGACAGGGATACGGAACTCCTTGACTACGACGCGATAGCCGGGCTGGCGAGGCAAGAGAGGCCGCGGCTGATCGTGGCCGGTGCAAGCTCGTACCCGCGCGTCATCGACTTCGCCCGGTTCCGTGAGGTCGCGGACGAAGTCGGCGCCAGACTCATGATTGACATGGCGCACCTGGCCGGTATAGTCGCCGGTGGAATGCACCCTTCTCCCATCCCGCACGCAGATGTTGTCACGTCCACCACGCATAAGACGCTAAGAGGGCCAAGGGGCGGCTTTGTCATATGCCGGTCGGACATCGCTTCGGGCATCGACGCCAGCGTCTTCCCCGGAATGCAGGGCGGCCCGCTTATGCACGTCATAGCGGCCAAGGCTGTGGCATTCATGGAGGCCTCTCGTCCATCGTTCGCCGAATACCAGAAGGCCGTAATCCAGAACGCCTCGGTGCTGGCAGAGGAGCTTCATCATGCAGGCTTCCGTATTGTCACCGGCGGAACCGACAATCACATAGTACTGGTAGACCTGACCCGGTCAGGAATTACCGGCAGGGACGCTGAACTGGCCTTGGAATCGGTGGGTATCTCGTCCAACAGAAACGCCATCCCGTTCGACACGAGGCCGCCCAGAGTGGCCAGCGGAATCAGGCTTGGAACACCCGCTATCACGACACGAGGGTTCGGAGTCGACGAGACAAGGCAGGTCGCACGACTGGTAGTCGACGTGCTGGGGAATCCGGAGAGTGCTCAGGTCAGGGAACGCGCAGCCGCTCAGGTCGCTGAGATGACAGCCGCCTTCCCTATCCCGGGCATCGTGGGCTAGCTCCGAATATCTTGCTGCGGTCGATGCTCCATGGTATAATGAGCCGACTTTCGGCCAAACGCATCCCACACAAAGGAGAGCGCTATTGCGGGACTACGAGTTGCTGATGATAATCAGCCCTGAAGTCACCGAGGAGGAATTGCCGAATACCCTTGAGAAGGTCAACGGCTACATAAGCGCAAAGGGTGGCGCTGTCACAGAGACCAATCACTGGGGTATCCGCAGATTGGCATATCCCATCAAGCATTTCAGGGAAGGGAACTACATCCTCGAGCAGGTGCAGTTGGAGCCCGAAAGCATCTCAGAGCTAGAGGGCAATCTGAGGATTCTCGAGAAGGTCCTCCGCCACGTGCTGGTTCGAAAGGACCAGTAGGGGCCGGTGGAAGGAGTATCCGTATGGTGGGTCTGAACAAGATAATGGTCATCGGGAACGTTGGTACCGATCCTGAGATGAGGTTCACCCCGAACGGAAATCCTGTCACTTCGTTTCGCATCGCCACGAATCGCAATTACACCACCTCAGACGGTGAGAGAAGACAGGACACTGACTGGTTCGACGTGGTCGCATGGAACCGCCTCGCGGAGACGTGCAACCAGTATCTCACGAAGGGCCAGCGCGCCTATGTAGAGGGCAGATTGCGAACCCGCAACTGGGAAGGGCAGGACGGGCAAAGGCACACACGGGTAGAGATTGTCGCCAACAGTGTTCTGTTCCTGGACAAGCGCCCGGTTGGCAATCTGCCGGAAGTCG
Organism: uncultured Dehalococcoidia bacterium; assembly: GCA_964574685.1. Classification (GTDB taxonomy): domain Bacteria; phylum Chloroflexota; class Dehalococcoidia; order SZUA-161; family SZUA-161; genus CAZGDV01. Next base: position 94,736 of record CAZNOI010000004.1, on the reverse strand, counting down.
GAAGCGAACCCGCCGGAGACGAAGACATCGATCCAGGCGACATTCCCTTTTAGCGATATCGCACCGGCGTAGCCGGTGACATCCAGTTGGAGGAAGACAGCTAAATGCCGAGACCTATGAGGAAGGGCGGCAGGGACAGGCGAGGCCGAGGGAGGTACTTTCCGAAACGGAAGGTATGCATCTTCTGCGCCGACAAGAGCCAGTACATCGACTACAAGAACGTCCAGATGCTGCTGCGATTCATATCGGACCGTGGGCGGATAGAGCCCCGGCGCAAGACAGGCGTGTGTCCGAAGCATCAGCGTACTCTCAGCCAGGCGCTGAAGAGGGCCCGCTACATGGCACTCCTGCCTTACAACCATGAACACGCTCGGCAGTCTGGCATCGTGCCCTCCAGAGAATACCAGCGCTCGGGGGACAGGTACGCCAGGTCAGGAGGAGGTCCGGGGCGAAGTCACGGTCCCCCCCCCACTCCCGCCCCTGCTCCGAGCCCGGCGCCTGCATCAAGCCCACCTCTCTCTGCCGAGGCCGCAACCAGCACAGAAACAGAACAGGAGCAGGCCGCCGAGTAGCCGGCTGCAGGCCGGTTCCCGGTCGCGCAGTCCGAGACCCCTTTGGATACTGACTCGTTGTGAGCAAGAAACTCAAGACGCCTTTCGATTCGTCCGGCTCGAAGCGCCGGGCGCCCCGATGGCAGCGAGACAGGAACATATCTCTTGCCATCTCCATCATCATCCCCGTTGTGGTCATCATCGTGGCAGGTCTGGTCGGGTACTGGGCCTACGACAACTACGTTGCGGCATGGCGCGAGCCCGCTGTTCGAGTCAACGATACGGTCTTCGATATGGACTACTATGTGAAGCGGCTGCGCACCGTGTCACCCGACACGAGTCCCTACGAGGTTATCCAGAACATCCAGGAGGAGGAGCTATTCCGGCAGGGCGCCGAACAGCTCGGCATCAGTGTACTACCCGGTAACGTGACAGACGCGGTGGAGGACTTCCTGATCAGCAGCTACGGAAGCCAGGGCAACCCGGACCCGACCGAGGAAGAACTCGCGGACATGTACTCCTTCTTCCTTGACTATACCGGGCTCACCGACGCGGAGGCAAGAGCCATCTTTGAGTCCGATCTCCTCAACCGAGAACTGCGCTGGTACTTCCGAGAGAACAAGGTCCCTGATGAAGCCAAGCATGTACACCTCCAGCGGGTTGCCAAACCAACGGAAGAGGAGGCGCAGGACTTCCTCGACCAGGTCAACGCTGGCAACGAGACCGCGATAGCGCAACTGGAGTCCGGTGATATCGGCTGGGTGCCCGAGGGGGTCTTTGAGCAGCTTGACCCTGTCGCCTTCGATCTCCAGCCCGGCCAACTGGGTGGGCCGGTCAGTACGGACCGGGGTTACGAGGTACTTAAGGTGGTCGAGATCGATGAGGCCATGGAAATCACCGACGCACATCGGAACGTCCTCGGAAACAGGAAGTTCGACGACTGGCTGGAAGACTTCCGGCTCTCCAGTACGGTTGAGGACTACCTCGACTCATCCAAGATACAGTGGGCACGCGACAAGACAAAATGAGCCCGGCACCGAGGCACTATGGCTTCCCGTGAGAGCGTAAACGTCGGTCTCCTCGGCCTCGGCGTCATCGGCAGCGGGGTAGCCAGTATACTCTCCCAGAAGAGCGACACCATTGCCCGGCACGTCGGGGCGTCCCTCCGATTGAAGACCGTAGCCGACCTCGACCGCACCAGGGAGAACTCCCCCCACATCCCACCGGGCGGCTTCACATCGCGCGCCGAGGACATAATCGAAGACAACAGCATCGATATCCTCATCGAGTTGATAGGGGGAGAGAAACCGGCCCTGCACTACATCCAAGAAGCCCTCAAGAGCGGCAAACACGTCATCACCGCCAACAAAGAGGTCATATCCAAGCACGGCCCTGAGCTGATGGGGCTGGCTTCCTCCCGGGGCCTGGGGCTATTGTACGAGGCAAGCGTAGGGGGCGGCATACCGCTCATAGCGCCTTTGAAGCGCAACCTTCAGATCAACGACATCTCTGCGATCCACGCCATTATCAACGGCACTACTAACTACATCCTCACCAAGATGGATTCTGAAGGGCTGGAGTTCTCAGCCGCTTTGAGTGAAGCGCAGTCTCTCGGGTACGCCGAGGCCGACCCCACAAGCGACGTCGAAGGATTCGACGCAGCATACAAGATCGCGATACTGGCGACGATCGCCTTCAATACGGAAGTTCGCCCGGAGGACGTGTACAGAGAAGGGATCTCACGCACGGCCTCCCAGGACTTCCGATACGCACGGGAGTTGGGGTATGCAATTAAGCTGCTCGGCATTGCCAAGAGCGACGGCCGGGACGTGGAAGCAAGGGTACACCCCGTACTGATTCCCGACAGTATGCTCCTGGCAAAGGTGGATGGGGTGTTCAACGCGGTGCAGGTTGAGGGTGACCTTTCGGGCAGAGTCATATTCTACGGTCGCGGCGCGGGCTCGGAGCCCACGGCGAACGTTGTCGTCGCCGATGCCATAGAGATCGCGCAGAATATAGTCCTGGGTCGTTGCGGGAAGCCCGAGCCGCCATCCGGCCTTGACAGGCGGATCAAGCCGATTGACAACATCTGGACCCGCTACTACATCCGCCTCAGGATAGCCGACCAGCCCGGCGTTCTTGCGAACATCACCCGAATACTGGGTGAGAAGGAGATAAGCATCTCGTCCGCGATCCAGAAGGAGACTGACGAAGAGTCGCAGACCGCCGAGATAGTGATCATGACCCACCGGTCGAGCGAGCGAAACATGCAACATGCTATCACTCAAATCGGCCGACTCGATGTGGTCAAGGACGTGAGCAACCTCATCCGGGTAGAGGACTGAGTGGTATGCGCTGCATACTCGACAGGTACCGCGACTACCTTCCCATAACGTCCGACACGCCCATCTTCACCATAGGCGAAGCCGACACACCCCTCGTGCGGTCGCATCATATCGAACATGAAGTCGGGTGTGGCGAACTCTACTTCAAGCTCGAAGGCTGCAATCCGACCGGGTCGTTCAAAGACCGGGGAATGGTCGTTGCGGTCGCCAAAGCCGTAGAGGAGGGGAGCAAGGCTCTCACCTGCGCTTCGACGGGCAACACAAGCGCATCCGCAGCGGCCTATGGAGCGCGCTGCGGCCTGAGGGTATTCGTCCTGGTGCCCAAGGGCAACATCGCTCTCGGGAAGCTGGCGCAGGCAATGATCTTCGGAGCGCAGGTCATCAGCATCGACGGCAATTTCGACCGCGCGCTGACGATGGTACGCCAGGTGACGGAGAAGCATCCGATCACCCTGGTCAACTCCCTGAATCCGTACCGCATCGAGGGCCAGAAGACCGCGGCATTCGAGATCGTAGATTCACTCGGCAAGGCCCCCGACTATCTCTTCATACCGCTCGGCAACGCCGGGAACATCACCGCATACTGGAAAGGCTTCACCGAGTACCACCGCGCCGGTCAATCCCGCAGCCTGCCCAGGATGATGGCTTTCGAGGCAGCCGGTGCTGCGCCAATCGTCCTCGATGCTGTCGTCGAGCATCCGGAGACAGTCGCAACCGCTATCAGGATAGGCAATCCGGCGAGCTGGAAGCAGGCCGTTGCGGCCCGCGATGAGTCCGGTGGTGTAATCGACTGCGTCACCGATGACGAGATACTAAGCGCCTATTCCCGGCTTGCGTCGAGCGAAGGCGTCTTCGGCGAGCCAGCCTCAGCCGCATCAGTGGCGGGACTGATCAAGCATTGCAGTATGGGACTGGACCTGGCAGGCAAGACTGTGGTCTGCATCATAACCGGAAATGGACTCAAGGACCCCGACACCGCTCTCAGGCAGGCCCCATCGGTCCAGGAGATACCGGCCGACTACGATACGGTCGAGAGGATTATGCTCGGCAACTAGCTGCAGGGCTCTGTCCGCGCACAGCTACAGTCAGGAGAATCAGCACAGTGGACCGGGAGACAGTCAGAAAGGCAGTTGAATCCATCATCCAGGCCATAGGCGAGGACCTGAACCGCGAGGGTCTGGTGGGCACCCCCGCACGAATCGCAGAGATGTACGCCGAGGTATTCAGCGGCATAAACAGCGACCCCAGAGAGCATCTACGGGTAGGCTTTCAGGAAGACCATCATGAGATGGTCATATTCAAGGACATTCCGTTCTACTCCATGTGTGAGCATCACCTGCTGCCCTTCCACGGCCTGGTCCATGTTGGCTACATACCCAACGGGTGGGTAGTAGGCGCGAGCAAGATGTCCAGAGTCGTCGACGTCCTGGCCAAGAGACCGCAGCTTCAGGAGCGGCTAACCAGTCAGATAGCTGATACAATCGTCGAAGTCCTGCAGCCAAAGGGAGCTGCGGTTGTGGTTGAGGCCGAGCATCTTTGCATGACAATGCGAGGGGTCAAGAAGCCGGGCAGCACTGTAGTAACGTCCGCGATGCGAGGGCTATTCAGGCGAACCCCCGCCACGCGCTCTGAGTTCCTGTCCCTGGTCAAGAGCAAGTAGAGCGACTGCAACTCAGCGAGAGGCCTTCGGGCAGAACAGAGGTCACGGGAATGGCGATGTACCCCGATATCAGGATGAGGCGGCTTCGTCGGACGCCGTCCATGAGGAGATTGGTACGAGAGACGTCACTAAGCGTCGACAACATCGTCCAGCCGCTGTTTGTAGTGCCCGGAGTTGACGTCAGGCGCGAAATCCCCTCGATGCCTGGCATATTCCACCTTTCGACCGACCGCCTGCTTGACGAGGCGCGCGATATCTTCGGCCTGGGGATACCTGCTGTCATCCTGTTCGGTCTGCCCGAGTCAAAGGACGATACAGCCACCACCGCCTATGATCCCTCCGGCATCGTACAGGAGGCAGTGCGCACCATCAAGCGTGAGGTCGAGGACCTGGCTGTCATAACCGATGTCTGCCTCTGTCAGTACACGAGCCATGGGCACTGCGGGCTGGTGGTGGACGATGCTGTGGACAACGACGAGACCCTGGCATTGCTTGCCCGCACAGCAGTATCTCACGCCGCAGCCGGGGCCGACATCGTTGCTCCCTCCGACATGATGGATGGCAGAGTGGCCGCAATCCGCGAGGCGCTTGACGACGAGGGCTACCACGATACCGCAATCATGTCATACGCCGCCAAGTATGCGTCCGCGTTCTACGGTCCCTTCCGCGACGCCGCCGAATCCAGGCCGGGTTTCGGCGACAGGTGCGGCTACCAGATGGACCCGGCCAACGCCCGCGAAGCCCTCCGGGAAGTGGAACTGGACCTCTCCGAGGGCGCAGACATGGTGCTCGTGAAGCCAGCGTTGCCGTACCTCGATGTGCTACGGCAGGTCAGAGACACGTTCCCGCACCCGCTCGCTGCCTACCACGTCAGCGGCGAGTACTCGATGGTGAAGGCAGCCGCCGCAAAGGGCTGGGTGGATGAGCGCAACGTGGTGATGGAAAGCCTCACGGCGATGAGAAGGGCTGGAGCCGATATCGTGATAACCTATCACGCCAGGGATGCCGCAGCCTGGCTGCGCTGAGCCGTTCGGCGCACTCAGTTGTGTCACTCGCGCCCGTCCGTTCGGCCGCCGGCACCTGAACTTGACAACTTCGGACGGCCGGTGCTATAGTGGCGCAAATCAGCGAAGGCTGTTTGTAGTCCGCCCGCCAGACCCGTCCGTTTTCCGTATATCAAGTCCTAGGAGGATGTCTCGATGAGCGCCCAGCAGTTCAAGTACCTCTTCACTCCCATACAGATAGGACCGTTCACGGTCAAGAACAGGATCATGGTATCGCCGCATGGCCCGCTCATGAACCATGACGGGATACCGACAGATGAGTTCATCCACTATGAGATCGAGAAGGCGAAGGGTGGTGCAGGCTGGGTGGGGATGTCGGTCGGCTACACGGAGCCACGCGACATCATCTTCATGAAGCACAACGGCGGCCACTACGACAGGCACATATGGACCTGGAAGAAGGAAATCGTACCCGGATTCAAGAGGATAGCCGAAGGCATCCACGAGCAGGGTGCCTATTGCAGCTTTCAGTTCATGGGTATGAGTCTGGGAAACAAGCGAGGTCCCTCCGTCAAGCCCGATCCGAACTTCGGGGACCAGATGTGGGAGGAGATGACCGACGAGGACTTCAAGCGCTTCTTCGAGTACTGGGCGATCTGCTGCGAGAATCTCAAGGAAGCCGGAGTCGATGCCATAGATATCCACAATCACTCAGGCCTGGTGGCAGACTTCCTCTCGGCCACGATCAACTCCCGTACCGACGAATGGGGCGGGACAGTGGAGAAGCGCGCCAAGTTCCTCCTCGAGTCCATCGACGTCGCGCGCAAGGTGGTCGGCGACAAGATGGCCATCGGCTACACACTCACGGTGGACGACCTGCTTCCCGGCTCCATTGTCCCGGAGGACGCCGTCGAACTCGCGAAGCTGCTTGACCAGGACAAAAAGGTCGACTGGCTGATATGCGGCGTCGGTAGAGAGACCCAGTCCATGCATATGTACTTCGGCCCTCTGTATCTGCCCCCGGCATATCAGATGTACGCCGTTGAGCAGATCAAGGAAGTCGTCAAGAACATACCCATTGTGGCAGTCGGCAGGATCAACGACCCCATGATCGCGGAGAGCACGCTTGCTGAGGGCAAGGCCGACATGATTGCCATGGCCAGACCCCTTATCGCGGACCCCGAGTTGCCCAACAAGGCAAGAGAGGGACGGCTGGATGACATCCGTCCCTGCCAGGGCTGTAACCAGAACTGCATCAAATTCATGATGGATGGTGCCCCAATACGATGCGTCGCCAACCCCACAGTCGGTATGGAGCACTGGGGCTGGGGCATTGGGGGCTACAAGCAGGCCCCGCAGAAGAAGAAGGTCGTGATCGTTGGCGGCGGACCGGCGGGCATGGAGTGCGCTCGCGTGTGCGCCCTGAAGGGACATGACGTTACCCTTTTCGAGAAGGCCGAAGAGTTGGGCGGACAGGCGCTGCTGGCCGAGCAGTTGCCCGGCAGGGAGGAAATGGGCGGCCTCATCCGATGGCAGAAGATACAGTTGCCACAGGTTGGGGTCAAGGCGATAAGCGGTACGGAAGCCACCGCCCAGACCATCCTCGACCAGAACCCCGATGCTGTTGTCATAGCAACGGGGTCAACGTGGATGCGCAACGGTTACAACGGCGGCAGCCAGATGGAGGTGACCGGCTGGGAGCAGGACCATGTCTACTCCGGCGATCAGATCGTGAAGGGCATAGCCGAGGGCAAGGACTTCGGCAAGAAGGCCCTCATCTTCGACACCAGGGGAGACGTGACAGCCGCGGCTTTAGCCGAGATGCTGGCCGACCAGGGTCTGGAGGTTGACCTGGTCTCCCCACATCCGAACTATGGTGGCATCGACATGATCAAGGACATGACCTGGTTCCACGTCATGCCGAGAATGCTCAACAAGGGTGTTCGGGTACATGCCCAGACCTTCATGGTCATGGTCGTCGAGAAGACCTGTACCGTGATCAACATCCACAGCATGGAAATGCGGGAGATCCCGGATGTCGACACGGTGGTGCTTCTCAGCGGCAAGACACCCAACGACAGCCTGTACAATGAACTACAGGGCAAGGTGAAGGAGATATACAAGATCGGCGACGCCCGCTGCCCGCACCAGATGGGTGACGCCAACAGGGACGGGCACTTCATAGGGAGGTTGCTCTAGTCCCAAATGGAATAGCGGTCAACAGGGACAGCCTTGAGCTACGATAGACATAGGCGCCCAAGTCGTCTAGAATGGAGTAGTTGACAGGCTGTCCCTGTTGTATCGTCGGCTGGCCCAACAATCTCCTTCGACGGGGGCAGCCACTGTGTAGCAAGCCGGAGTTATGACTGAACGCGACACTGCCCCTGCCCCTGATACGGGGAAAGCCGCCCAAGCCTCAGATTCGGACGCTCGGAACGACGTCTGGTTCTTTGCCGAGCACAGGGACGGCAAGCTGGAGGACTCAGCCTTCAGGCTTGCCACCGAGGCCAGGACTCTGGCGGACAAGCTCGGTGGGACTACCTTCGCTCTGCTTGTGGGAGGGGGCGACCTCGTGAAGACCGCAGGCAGTCTTGCCCCGTACGGAATCGATAATGCATTCGTTGCCGAGTATGGTCAGCTATACGAGTACTCGGGGGAAGCGTACGCGGACGTCCTCGCCCAACTCGTAAGGGCAGGCAATCCGGCGGTGGTCCTGTTTGCAGCGACCACTGTCGGCAACGACCTGGCGCCGAGGCTCGCTGCCAGGCTGAGAGCCGCCTTCGCCGGGTGCTACACCGAGATCGAGGTTGCCAGGGACAGATCCATGTCCGTCAGGAAGTCCATTCACGGCGGCAACGCCAGCTCGACCTCTCCTGTACTGCGAAAGCCGCTCGTGGCTACGATCGACGCTCAGACCCTCACCACGCAGAAGGCCAAAGAAGAGAAGGAACCCTGCCTGATAGAGCCCAGGATAGCGATCTCACCCCGGTCGACAAGGACGAAGGTGATCGACTATCTGAAGGCAGACCCGTGCGCTGTCTGCCCAAGCGAGGCAGAGGTCGTGATTGGAGTCGGCAAGGGCCTGGGCAGCGCCGAGAACCTCGAAGCCGTGGAAGAACTGGCCCGACTGCTGGGGGCCTCCATCGGGGCCAGCCGGCGTGCTACCGATGAGAAATGGGTGGCGGACGAGCGCAGGATCGGCCTCACCGGCAAGACGATTGCGCCGAGGCTCTATCTCGTGTGTGGCATCTCCGGTGCTTTCCACCACACTCTAAGCATCAAGGGATCACAGCTCAAGGTCGCGATAAACACGGACGAGAAGGCGCCCATATCCAGTATGGCCGACCTCATGGTGGTCGGTGACATGCAAAAGGTGATCCCCGAACTCGTGAAGAAGCTGCGAGAGGTCGCGAAGTCGACCAGTTGACGGTTCCCACGATACCGACAGAGACGGCCGACTAGAAGATGAGAGTTGTAACCTGCGCCAAGCAAGTTCCCGATTCCACTGTCGTCAAATACGATATCGTTTCGAAGACCCTGACAAATGTCAGCTACATACTGGACCCCATCGACGAAATAGCACTCAGCGAAGCCATCAGGATCAGGGAGAAGAACGGAGGAGAGGTCACAGCAATAACCCTGGGCCCCCGAAGAGCGGAGGAGGTCCTCAGAACATGCCTGAAGATGGGCGCAGACCGGGCGATTCATCTTCTGGATGAGGACGCAGAGCATCGCGATCCGACCTCCATCGCCGCCATAGTGGCGAAGCATATCGGCCGGTTGCCGTATGATGTCATTCTCTGTGGGAACCAGTCGATGGACCAAGGCAACGGCTACGTGGGCGTCGGTATCGCTGAGGAACTCGGCCTTCCGGTCTGCACTGCCGTCACCAGGGTCGACATCTTCGCTGACACACGCTCCGCAGTCGTGCACAGGCGCCTCAAAGCCGGCAACAGGGAGATAGTCGAGACGCCCCTGCCCGCCGTCTTCACCGTCGAGACCGTCCTTTCCAAGCCCATCTACCCCAAGCTGCGTACCATCCTCACGGGTCGCAGAAAGCCCATAGATAAGGTGGATGTGAGTGCCGATACGCAGGTAGCATCCGGCCTTTCCCCTGCCTTCGGCGAGATGACCGTCACCCAGCCGAAGCCGCGCCTCAAGAAGACCGCGTCAATTCCCACCGGTGGTTCTGCCGGAGGAGGATTCTTCGCTACTCACGAGAGGATGAAGCTCATCGCCTCCGGTGGCGTCCAGGACAAAGGTTCCAAGGTCGTCAAGAAGCCACCCGCGCAGGCGGCAGATGAGATAATCGAGTTCCTCATCTCACACGGCATAGTCGCCCGCAAGGACTGATTATCCACATCACTCCAGCCGAGACCTCATGGCTGTGTTCCGAAGTAATCGTGTCTTCACGCACTTCGGCTGAGAATAAGACATAAATATCTCTACATGTCCCTCCAATGCCCTAAATTCACATGCATCGCCCTAGATGGATTTGCTATGCGATCATGTGTGAGGTATCTTGTTAGCGGTCATTAGCACTCTCTCGATGAGAGTGCTAATGCTGCGTAACAAGCGATGAACACTTGTGCAGAAGGAGGTTGCTGATGGCAGTCAACTTGAAGCCCTTGGCTGACCGGGTGGTAGTGAAGCCCATAACCAAGGAGGAAGTGACCAAAGGTGGCATCGTACTACCCGACACGGCCAGGGAGAAGCCACAGGAAGGTGAGGTCGTCGCCGTTGGACCGGGGAAGCTCACCGAGGACGGCACGCGGACCGAGATGGAGATCAAGAAGGGTGACAAGGTGATCTACGCCAAGTACGCCGGGACCGAGTGGAAGCAGGGCGATGAGGAGTATCTCATTCTGCGAGAGAGCGACATCCTAGCAAAGCTGTCCAAGTAGGCGAAGAGCCTTACACACACCATAGGAGAAGGGAGACGAAATGGCCAAGCAAATAGCCTATGACGAAGAAGCCAGACGCTCGCTGAAGAAAGGCATCGACTCGCTCGCAGAGGCGGTCAAGATTACGCTGGGGCCAAAAGGCCGCAACGTTGTGCTCGACAAGAAGTGGGGACCACCCACAATCACCAATGACGGCGTCACTATTGCCAAGGAGATCGAGCTGGAGGAGCCATACGAGAATATTGGCGCACAGCTCATCAAGGAAGTCGCCACCAAGACCAACGACATCGCCGGTGACGGCACGACCACGGCCGTAGTCCTTGCTCAGTCGATGTTGCACGAAGGCATGAAGAACGTCGCCGCAGGTGCCAACCCGATGGCACTGAAGAGGGGCATCGAGCGCGGCGTCCAGATTGCCGTCGATGAGATCAAGAAGGTATCGACCCCCGTCTCGGGCAAGGAGCAGATCGCCCAGGTGGCCTCGATCTCAGCCGCCGACAAGGAGATCGGCGACCTCATCGCCGATGTCATGGAGAAGGTCGGCAAGGACGGCGTAATCACGGTCGAGGAATCCAAGGGAATCAAGTTCGAGACTGAGTATGTCGAAGGTATGCAGTTCGACCGTGGCTACATCAGTCCGTACTTCATAACCAACGCCGAGCGGATGGAAGCCGTACTCGAAGACCCCTACGTGCTGATCACGGACAAGAAGATCTCGGCGGTTGCCGATGTGCTGCCGCTTCTGGAGAAGCTGCTCCAGGTCTCGAAGAACCTCCTCATCATCGCCGAGGACGTTGAGGGAGAGGCCCTGGCTACACTGGTAGTGAACAAGCTGCGGGGTACGATCAACTGTCTGGCCGTGAAGGCGCCGGGCTTCGGCGACAGGCGCAAGGCAATGCTCGAGGACATCGCTGTACTGACCGGTGGTACGGTCATCAGTGAGGACATTGGGCGGAAGCTTGATTCGGCTACACTGGATGACCTGGGTCGTGCCCGCAAGGTCGTCTCCGACAAGGACAACACGACCGTGGTCGAGGGCAAGGGCTCAGACGACGCTATACAGGGCCGCATCAAACAGATACGGGCGCAGATAGACGAGACGACCTCGGACTTCGACAGGGAGAAGCTCCAGGAAAGGCTCGCCAGGCTTGCCGGTGGCGTCGCGGTCATCAAGGTCGGTGCTGCAACGGAGGTCGAGCTTAAGGAGAAGAAGCATCGCGTGGAGGACGCGCTTTCGGCGACCCGCGCCGCTGTCGAAGAAGGAATCGTTCCCGGCGGCGGGACAGCTCTCATCGCCGCAGTCCCCGCACTGCTCAAGATCAAGGCGAAGGGCGACGAGGCCACAGGTATAAATCTCGTCGCAAAGTCTCTCGAAGAGCCCCTGAGGCAGATAGCCATGAACGCAGGAAAGGAAGGCTCGGTTGCGGTCGATGCAGTGAGGAAGTCGAAGCGGGGCATCGGCTACGATGCGGAGAAGGACGAGTACGGTGACATGGTGGCCAAGGGCATCATCGACCCCGCCAAGGTCACGCGTGCGGGTGTCGAGAACGCGGCGAGCATCGCGGCGATGGTCCTGACTACAGAGGCACTGATCACAGACATCCCCGAACCCGAGAAGGCACCGCCAATGCCTCCCGGTGGAATGGAAGGCATGTACTAGAACAAACGTCGGTCGGCATCATCTGCCGGCGTCAGACTTGCACGCTCGTAGAGAAGCTGCGACAATGGTCGCGGCTTCTCTCTATCCGGGGTGCTGCTACCACGATCGGCCGCTAACAGGCAGGACTGTCCTCAATGGAACAGCGTGTACTCAAGGAAGATGACCTCTTCGTCGTCAGCGATGAGCTTGGCGACATACCGGAGGCCAGGCGAAGGCTCGGACTCTACTACAGAGACACGCGACACCTGTCGGTCTTCGAAATCGCGATAAACGGGAAGAAGCCGAGACTGATGGCCTCCTCGTGTCATCAGAACTGCCTTTGCGACAAGCAACTGGCCAACCGCACCATAGAGCTTCCGGACGGTAGAAGCGCCCTGGCCAGAACCATCAGCATACAGCGGAGCCGTTTTGTCAGCGCAGGCCTCCACGAACGGATCACTCTGTACAACTACAATGCGTTTCCCGTTCCTCTTGAGCTGTCCATCACCTTCGGGGCCGACTTCCTCGACATGCTTGAGGTCAGGGGCCTGGAACGACCCAAACACGGCACCGCATACAGGCCTGTGTTCTCAGAGGGTCGCGTGCGCTTCGATTATGAGGGTCTCGACGGCGTTCTACGCAGAACGGAGGTCGTTCTCGACGACGCTCCACACGATGTGGACATCCAGGAACCCTCCACCACCTCTCTGACCAGGCCGACCACCTTCCTGCCCGAGTCCATCAAAGTCGCTACGGTCACGGTGTCTCACCCGCCGACAGCCACGGCCAGATGGCAGCTCACTCTCGAGCCCGGAGAACCGCACCATCTGACTTTCCACGTGTTCGCCACCGAAGATCATCAGGTGGAAGCGGTGGCCGACTTCGGACAGCAGTTCCCCTTTGCCTGCCGCAGGTATGATCGCTGGACCGACGAATGCACCTTCATGGAGACGGACAATGAGCTCTTCAATCAGCTTCTTCAGCGCAGTACACTCGACATCCAGATGCTCATGAGTCCCACACCGGAAGGGCAGATACCCCTCGCGGGCATTCCCTGGTACGCCTGTGTGAAGGGCCCCAGCGCCTGTCTCAGTGGAATACAGACACTGATCCTGAACCCGAGTATCGCGGTTGATACGCTTCGCCATCTTGCGGCGCATCAGGGGCATCGGGACGACCCAACGCGCGACGAGGAGCCGGGCAAGATCGTCCATGAGATGAGGCTCGGTGAAATGTCACGCGCCGGAGAAATCCCCCATTCGGCGTTCTACGGCAGCGTAGACTCCACCCTGTGGTTCCTCATTCTCTTCGCAGAGACAATGAACTGGCTGGACGACAATGAGCTGTACCAGGAGCTGCTTCCGGCAGTCAAGGCTGCTCTGAACTGGATGGAGGAGTACGGCGATTCAGACGGCGACGGCTATATCGAGTATGTCTCTCGATCGCAGAGCGACAGCCAGCCCGACGGCTGGAAGGACAGCCGGGGCGTCGTCTTCTATCCCGATGGCACTCCTGTCAACCAGCCGGTGAGGCTGATGCAGGTGCAGGCATATGCATACAAGGCCATGACCGAGACTGCGGTGCTTTTCGGTCGCAAGGGCGAGGCCGCACTCGCCGATAGCCTTCTTCGACGAGCGACATCGCTCAAGGCCAGATTCAATGACGACTTCTGGATGGACCGACATCACTACTTCGCCCAGGCTCTGGACTCCGACCACCGGCAGGTCCCAGTGGTAACCTCGAAGGCGGGCCACGGCCTCTATTGTGGGATGATCGATGAACAGAAGGCCGCTTACGTCACAGCACGCCTCAGCAGCACTGACATGGCCTGTGGATGGGGTGTTACCACCGTCAGCCGAAAGGAACCCAGATTCAACGCGATGAGCTACCGCTGGGGGAGCGTCTGGCCCGCGGACAACTCGATTATCGTCGCCGGCATGAAGCAGTACGGCTATCACTGGGAAGTCGAGGAGCTGGTTACCCAGATATTCGAGGCCAGCCAGCACTTCGACTACAATCGCCTCCCCGAGCTGTACTGCGGTTTCCCCAGAGACAGAGAGGCATATTCTGTTCCGGCTCAATATCCGGTCAGTTGCAGTCCGTACGCCGGGTCGGCCGGTTGCGCCCTTCTGCTGTTCCAGTCGATGCTTGGCCTGCAGGTCGATGCATACGCCAGAAGAGTCTACCTGACACCACGCCTGCCGAGATGGCTTCATCAGGCCACAGTGCGCGGACTTCGGGTTGGAGAGGGCACAGTCAATCTGCACTTCGACCGCAAAGGAGATGTCACTCGGTTCGACATCAGCGAGAACGAGGCCGGTATCGAAGTAGTGATTCCTCCTGTCTAGAAGCAGGAAGGTCCGCATTGCGGCACGACACGACTAGACCGATAGCAGGTCCTTCAAGCGTCCCTCACCAGGTACCGGTCCCACGACAGCCAGGTTCAACCCATCGCTGCGAACAAGGTCACGTGCCATAGCCTGCAGGTCGCCTGGGGTAACACCGTCTATCAGCGACAGCACCTCGTCTACAGTACGCACGCGGCATGTCAACAACTCCTGTCCGCCAAGCCAGCCCGAGACATTCCTGGTATCCTCCATCCGCAGCATCAGCCTGCCCTTTCCCAGTTCCTTTGCCTTGTTCAGTTCCCCCTCCGAAACGGGCTCGTCGCGCAGTCGAACAAGCTCGTGCAACACTGCTTCAACCGTCGCCTCGACATTCGCCGGGTCTATGCCCGCGTAGACGGTCAGGGCACCTGAGTCATGGAAGTAGCTGACGTGGCTCTGAACCTCATACGCCAGTCCTCGACGTTCCCGTATCTCCATGAACAGCCTGCTACTCATGCCCTCGCCGAGGAGCACGTTCATCACTTCCAGACTGAACCGTTTGGGGTGATGTGCATCAACTCCGTGCACAGCCAAACACATATGCGCCTGCTCCGTATTGCGACGCTCGACAAACAGCCTGGATTCCGTCTGGTGCCCGTCGGCCGCGACCCAGGTCTGCCCATCCCTGCTGCGCCAGTCGCCCAGACACCGCTCCACCATATGAACTGACTCGTCCTGGGTCAGATCGCCTGCTATACTCACAACTGTGTTGTTGGGCGAGTAGTGGGCCGTCATATAGTCAAGGATGGCCTGTCGATCGAAGGAACTGACTGTCTCTCTATTGCCCGCTACATCCCTACCCAGCGGCTGACCGGGCCAAAGGACCTCATCGATCAGAAGCTCGACCCGGCTCTGAGGCAGGTCGAAACACATATTGAGCTCCTCGATGATGACCTTCCTTTCTCTCTCTACGTCAACGGGCTCAACCCTGGACTGTCGCAGCATGTCTGATAGAAGGTCAAGCGCCAGTTCCAGGTGCTGCCGTCCGACCTTGGCCCAGTATACGGTGAGTTCCTTGTCGGTTCCACCGTTCAGCACACCGCCAACCGAGTCAATTGTCTCGGATATCTCCCTGGACGTGGACCTGCGCTTCGTGCCCTTGAAACAGACGTGCTCGACGAAATGCGACAGGCCTGCCTGTTTCTCTGACTCGTATCTCGAACCTACTCCCACAAAGAAACAGACACTCACCGACCTGGTGTGCGGCATAGACGCGGTGAGCAGCCTGAGCCCGTTGTCAAGCACATGTCTCTCGTACATATCGCATCAAGTCCTGCTAGGAATTAAGGGCAGAAGAAAAGGGGCCTCGAGGGCGCCCCTTGTGAACAATCTTACCGGACGCCGTCCGCCCCGTCAACGCAAGGCGGACGAAGGTAGACACCAGCCTGCGATTCAGGGGATGAGCAGAGAGCGAGCGGCAGACCACACGGCGGAGCGCAGTTCCTTGTGCCGCAGGGCCTTAGCAATTGAACGTCCGTGCCAGTCGAACGAGAAGTCGTCTGCCTGGAGGAGGGCTTTGTGCACACCATTCCGCTCGACTATTTCGAATACCTCGTCGATACGCTGGTCCGATACGCGCTCATACAGGCGCCTAACCCAGTAGCCTGTCTCCAACTCCCTGCCGAGCGCCTCTCTCCACCCCTTCTCATACCTCTTCAGCCTTCTCGCCGACAGATCGCCGTCCTTCATGGCTCCGTCAATGGTCTCAAGTGCAATATCGGCACCGAGCAGCCCGTAGTATATCCCGCCACCGGTGGTGGGCTTGACATGACCGGCGGCGTCTCCCACCACCACCATCCTGTCGGCGTAGGTCCTTGGCAGAGGCTTGAGGGGGATTCCGCCATAGGCTATCCTCGGCTGGTCAGCCTCAACCAGTCCCTGGTCTTCGAGCCTTGCCAGCAGCTTCTTCATATACACGCCCGGTGTGCGCCTTGTCAGTACGCCTACCAGGACGGCGCCGTCCGCCTTCGGCACCAGCCACGCGAAGAAACCAGGCGCCACGTCCTTCCCCAGGTACACCTCAACCTCGTGCACCCCACGGCCTCGTACCTCTGCCTGTGCTCCCAGGACGTAGTCACCTACCTGTCCCAGGCCGCTACGCCTGGTCAGCGCAAAGCCAAATCCATTGCTGACGACGGCAAGGCGCGCTCCCATCCACTCCTCTTGGCCGTCTCGCTGAACGCCTATGTCAACACCGGTGTTGTTGGCGTGCAGCCCGCTCACCTTTGTAGACAGATGGTACACCACACCCTGACGCTGCGCCCGGGAAGCCAACTCCCTGTCCAGAGCGGGACGGTCAACCACATACGCCTGCACGTCATCCCTCGCCAGGCTCATCATTCCACCTGAGGGCGAGTGTACCTTGCACGTCCTCCCCTCAAATACGGCGGTTTCTCTGGGAAGATCGAACCTGTCGAAGCACTCCCTCCCGACAATGCCGGTACAGCAAACGCCGTGTCCGACATCTGCGCAGCGCTCGAGGACCGCTACCTCATAGCCGAGGCCCGCCAGACGCGACGAGAGGTAGCTGCCAATCGGACCCGCACCCACCACCACGACATCGTATCGATTGCTCTTCATATGGTTCAGTCCCTTTGGGGTGTATGCTAGCATCAACCAGCTTCATGTTCAACCTCAGCGCTCCTCAAGGCTTGTCTTTGCCGAAGGCGGCCGTTATACTTAGCATCAGTCACTTGCCGGGAGCAAGCCAATGCCACCCTACGCCTACTTCAAGGGCAAGTTGGTTCCAATGGTGGAAGCCAGGATAGGCCTAATGACGCACGCCCTCCACTACGGAACCGCCTGTTTCGAAGGCATACGCGCCAACTGGAACTCCGACGAAGAGGAGATGTACATCTTCCGATGCCCCGATCACTACCGCCGGCTAATGCAGAGCGCCAAGCTGATGAAGATATCGGTGCCGTTCTCCGTAGACGATCTGTGCAGGCTCACGGTGGAGCTTGTGCAGAAGTCCGGCTACCGCGAGGATGTCTACCTTCGCCCCATTGCCTATAAGAGCTCGGAGGTCTTCGGCGTCAGGGTCCACGACCTTGAGGACGACCTGAGCATTCTGGTCACCACGTTTGGCCCGTATCTCGACTCCAGTGCAGGGATAAGGTGCTGCACCTCGTCCTGGCGGCGGCCTGACGACCAGACCATGCCGCCCCGTGGGAAGATATGCGGGCTTTATGTCAACAATGCGCTCGCCAAGACTGAAGCCATAGAGAACGGCTATGACGAGGCCATCATGCTCACAGCCGACGGGCATGTCTCGGAAGGCAGCGGTGAGAACATATTCTTCGTCATCGATGGCAGGCTGGTAACCCCGGCGAGCTACGACAGGATACTGATGGGCATAACGCGAGATACCATCATTACCCTGGCAAGAGAGGAACTGGGCATCGAGACCGTCGAGCGTCACGTAGACCGCAGCGAGTTGTACCTTGCCGACGAGTGTTTCCTGACGGGCACTGCTGCACACGTCACCCCTGTTGTTGAGATCGACCATCGCACAGTCGGCGACGGCAGCGTCGGCAAGATAACGCGCAAGCTTCAGGATATCTACTTCGGGGTGGAGCAGGGGAGAAACAAGAAATACATAGAGTGGTGCACCCCTGTCTGCGCCAATCTGGCCAGAACGTGACCGCTGACGAGTTGCGAAGAGACAGCGGGATTTTGCAGGATGACGTCCGATAGCACGTCGGGCCCCGACCTCTCCCTCATAGTCCCCACATACAACGAAGCTGACAACATTCCTTCGCTCCTCGAAAGGGTGAACAGAGCCCTGTCCGGCTATGATTACGAAGTCATAGTCGTCGACGATAACAGCCCCGATGGCACAGCCGAAATCGCCCGGAAGCTTTCAGCCCAATACCCCGTCCGAGTAGTCGTGCGCACGGCTGAGCGAGGTTTGGCCTCGGCCGTAGTGGCAGGGTTCCGCGAGGCACGTGGACGGCTGCTCGGGGTCATCGACGCCGATCTTCAGCATCCGCCGGAGATGCTGCCGGACATGGTGAAGACAGCCGCCGATGGAGCAGACGTCGTCATAGCCAGCCGCTATGTGCCCGGAGGCGGAACCGAGGACTGGAATCTGTGGCGCGAGGTCATGTCGCGAGGCGCCAAGCTGCCAGCATCGCTTCTCTTTCCATCGCTTTCGGGCATCCGTGATCCCCTTTCGGGCTTCTTCTTGTTCCGGAGTGAACTGATCGACGGGGTCACGCTGTCGCCTATCGGGTACAAGATACTGCTCGAAGTCCTCATCCGCACCAACGCCAGGTCGGTTGTCGAGGTGCCCTTCACCTTCCGAGGGCGCGAGCACGGCCAGAGCAATCTAACGCTCGGAGAGCAAATCAACTACCTGGTCCACCTCGCCCGCCTGGCATGGATATCCGGCCAGGTCAAGCGTTTCATCAAGTATTCCATGGTCGGGGCCAGCGGGACGCTGGTGTATTTCGGGCTGCTCACTCTGCTTACCGAAGTGGTCGGAATCCACTACCTCATTTCGGCGGCAATCGGCTACGAGGTCTCAATTCTCACGAATTTCACGCTCAACGAGTTGTGGACATTCGGGGACAAGCGGAAGACCGCTCGCGGCTCCATCCCTATTCGTGCGGTCAAGTTCAATCTCGTCAGCCTTGTGGGCTGGGGCATCCATGAGGCCATTCTTGCCTTCTTCACGGAGGTCGCCGGGCTCTTCTACATCTTCTCTGCTATCCTCGCCATCGCCACGGCGATGCTCTGGAATTTCTTTGTCAATGTCCACTGGACCTGGCAGGAGAGGGAGCTCTAGCATGCCTCCCGAGATTGCGCAGGCAACGGCGGAGTCCTGGACCCTCGACTACTTGATACTCGTCGGCATCTCGTCAATTGGCCTGTATCAGATAGCCTCCGTCTTCGCAGGACTCAAGGGAATCGGCTTTCTCCACAATCACTGGTCGCAGGTGCTACTTGGTGCAGCCCTGATAGCGGGCGCCTTCGTCTGGTTCTTCCTCTCTGAACCGAACCGCAATCACCTGCAGCATTCGGTTGAAGGTACACAGCAACTCGGCCTCTTCCTGTTCGGCATCGTCACAGCATACATCGTCACCGGCATCCTGGCTTCGCTCATCCAGTTTGGCGCGACACGCCTCGCACGAAGGCCGGACAACACGCCACAGTGGGACCTGGGAATGGAAACCTTGAAGCACACGACATTGATAGGCGGCATACTGGGCAGCATCAGGCCGCGCCTGCGGAGGTAGTACGAAATGCCGCCGCTCTCTGGGTGGACCCTCTGGATCACGGGGTTCGTCGGCAAGGTGCCCGCCCTCGATGAGGCCATGAGCCTGTTCGTGAGCGACTTCTTCATTCCCGTGAGCATCTGCCTAGTCATGCTCGGCCTCTGGCTGGGGCACTCTGACCCCGTGCGACGAGAGGCGCTGCAGAAGACAATCATGAATGCCGCCGTGGCGATCGGCATCTCCACTCTGACCGTAAGGGTCCTGAACATGCGAGACTTCTGGCCACGCCCGTTCCTGGTGGACGACTCCCTGATAAGTGCCAGCGCCGCACGGGCAGCCGAGATCGTCTTCTACTTCCCCCACGACCCGACCTTCCCCAGCAACGGCGCCACAATAGCATTCGCCGCCGCAACGGGCGTCTTCCTGGGCCATCGAAAGGCCGGGCTCCTGCTGTACGCTCTTGCCACAATCTGGGCCGTGGCGCGCTTCTACGCAGGCATACACTTCGCCGTGGACATTATGGCCGGGGTTGTGGTCGGAGTGTCAACCGCCCTGCTGATATCGAAGCTGTTCATGCCCAGAACAGAGCCAATCCCCTCTCTGGCCCTGAAGGCGGGCAGATTTCTCTACATCGCATAGATGGGGGAGACGGCTGCTACCACCTGCTTCTACCCACTCGTAGTCCCGGGATCAGTGCTACGCAGCTTCTCTCGACAAGGGGCCGTCTCCTGTAAGCCGCAGTAGTTGCAGGGGCCCGCCCGACAATCGCCGGTCTCCTCTTCGCACAGGGCCCGGCGGTATTCGTCTCGCAGGAACTCGACATCAATGCCGGCATCGATGTGGCACCACGGAAGCACCTCGTCAAGCGCCCGTTCCCGCTGCGCGTAGAAGGCCGGGTCGAGTGCGCAATCTGAGAAGGCTGCTGCCCACTTCTCCCAGTCGTACAGCTCGCTCCACGCGTCGAATCTGCAGCCATTCCGCCAGGCTGACAGTATCACCTGCCCCAGTCTTCGGTCGCCCCGCGACAGCACTCCCTCGAGCAGGCTCACCCTCGGGTCATGCCAGGACAACTGCGCACCTGTTCGCTTAAGTCCGGACCTTACGCGGGCTATCTTCTCTCCAAGCTCATCCTCTGAGGCCTGTGCGCACCACTGGAACGGCGTGTGCGGTTTCGGCACGAAGGTTGAGAGATTAACCCTGACGTTCAGCCTTCCCCTGCCGACAGCCCTTATCCTCCTCACGAGTTCGACAACAGCCTCAGCGTCTTCCATCTTTTCGGTGGGAAGACCGATCATGAAGTACAGCTTGATGCTCTTCCATCCGCGTTCGAATGCCGTCTCCACAGCCCGCAGTATCTCGTCTTCGCTCACGTTCTTGTTGATCACCCGGCGCAGTCTTTCTGTACCCGCCTCCGGTGCAAACGTGAATCCAGCCTTCTTCCCTTCCTGAAGCGAATTCGCCAGAGCAACCGAGAAGCTGTCCAACCTCAGGCTGGGCAGGGATAGGGCCAGGTACCGGCTCCCGTACTTCCTCGACAGCGTGGTCACGAGTTCCGCAATCTCGCCGTAATCACTTGTGCTGAGAGACAAGAGGGATATCTCCTCGTAGCCGCAGTTCCTGATGATCTCATCGACCGCTCGCACCACTTCTTCCCTGGGACGCTCGCGCACCGGACGGTAGATCATTCCAGCCTGGCAAAACCGGCAACCCTTGGAGCAACCTCGCTGAATCTCGACAGCTCCCCTGTCGTGAATCACCTCGACGTACGGCACCACCGGACGGGTCACGGGAGGAGGAAGGGCATCGACCATCCGCCGCCTGACCACTGGAGGCACTCCTTCTGCCGTGGGTTCCACAGACCTGATAACCCCTTCTTCGGTGCAGGAGACCCGATAGCATCGGGGGACGTAGACGCCTTCTACCGCCGCCGCTTCACATAGAAGTCCCTCCCTGTCCGGAATACTGCCCGCCTTCCACGACTTCAGGACTTCAACAAGCTCCGGCACTGCCTCCTCACCATCACCGACCACGAACAGGTCTACGAAATCGGCCATCGGCTCGGGGTTCATGGCATCGCTGCCACCGGCAATCACAAGAGGGCACTCCTCACCACGCTCGCGGCTAAGGACGGGCAGCCCAGCCAGGTCGAGCATGTTGAGGACGTTTGTGTAAGTCAGTTCGTAGCCCAGCGAGAACCCGAGCACGTCGAACGACGACACGGGCCGCCTCGACTCGATGGCGAATAGGGGCACACCGTGCCGCCTCATCTCCTCCTCCATATCGATCCACGGCGCGAAGACGCGCTCCGCCAATACGTCCGGCATCCGGTTCAGCAGGTCATAGACGATCATAAGGCCGAGGTTGCACATCCCCACTTCGTAAGTATCCGGATACGCCAGTGCAACTCTGAGAGAAGCCGCCTCCCAGTCCTTCGTAACCGCGTTCCACTCGCCTCCGGTGTAGCGCGCGGGCCGCGTCACTCTCCTGAGGATCGGGTCGAGGTCCACAAGCCTGTCTCCAAACACGTATCGGATTATAGCTTTGGCGCATACCGGCCGCAACCTGAGTGCACCGGCCTGCCACCGCTGCGAGCAGCACCCCCTCGCGATGGGGTTGACTTGGGGGCCTTCCCGGCTTACCCTAGCTAGGCTGTGAGCTACCGTGAAAGCGACAAACCACTGCCTCCAGACCCCGCGGAACCCCCCCGGGGGTGCTTTGAAGCAACGCCGCCCGCGCCAGCCATCACCCGGAGGAAGCGCCTTGCGTACTTCGGTATGCTGGCGGTTGCCGCCGTGGTTATCTTGCTGGTTACGATACTGGTGCAGAGGCCGACCAATGCAGAACAGTATCTCGAAAGCGCGGGCTATTCTGGTGTCTTCTTGATGGCTATCATGGGAAGTGCAGCACCTGTCTGGCCGCTCCCAGGGTCATGGGCGGCGTTCATCGCCGCGGGACTGGGCTTGAACCCGGTATTCATTGCGCTCGCGGCCGGCTTTGGAGAACCCATAGGCGAGGTAGCCTATTATCTGGTCGGCTACGGTGGGATGTCCCAGCTTCCAACGGAGCGCTGGAAGTGGTACGTGAAGGTCCAGAACTGGATGAGACGCTGGGGTGGTCTGACCATCTTCCTGGTGTCGGCGATACCGAACTTCCTGGTAAGATTGGCAACGACCGCAAGCGGCAGCCTCCACTATCCGCTGTGGAGGTTCTTCCTCTTCTGCTGGGCCGGCAAGACCATCAAGTCCTTCGGTTTCGCCTTCGCCGGAGCCGGTCTCTTTGAAGGCATAAGGAACTGGCTCGGCTGGTAGGCACCTCGGGCAGCGCGCTCGAATCCTTCTGTGTATAATGGACCTGTAGGTCTTGTCCCTTTCTAATGCTGTCCTTATGGGGCACTAACGTCCATGGCGTAAGATATGATACTGGCGGGGAGCCTATGGCCTCTTCCCGTGCTGAAGATATGGTGAAGTCCCAGGGCACTGACACAGCCGGCCAGCATGTGCTACAGGCCAGCGAAGTCTGGAAGGTGTACGGCACCAGGATACAGGTGGAAGTGCTGCGCGGCATAAACCTCGACGTCGGGCGAGGCGAGTTCGTCGCGATCATCGGCCCCAGCGGCAGCGGCAAGTCAACCCTGATGCACGTCATGGGGTGTCTCGAGCGCCCCACGCGCGGCCGGGTCATCGTAGACGGGGTCAACATATCCCACCTGTCGCAGGACCAGCTTGCGGAGATACGCGCCAGGAAGATAGGTTTCATCTTCCAGAAGTTCAACCTGATGCCCAGGAAGACAGCTCAGAAGAACGTTGAGCTTCCGCTTGTCTTCCAGGGGGTCTCTCCGGCTGACCGCGCCAGCAGGGCGACAGCACTTCTCAACGAAGTCGGGCTCGGTCATCGCGTCGGGCACACGCCTTCTCAGATGAGCGGGGGCGAGCAGCAGCGCGTGGCGATTGCAAGGGCCCTGGTTGCCGACCCGACCATAATCATCGCTGACGAGCCCACAGGGAACCTTGACACCGCCAGCTCGTCTGAAATCATGGGGATCCTTAGAGGGCTGAATGACCAGGGTCGCACGCTGGTGGTCGTAACGCATGACCCGGAGATCGCCGGTTGGGCTGACCGTACCATACGTATAAGAGACGGGAGGATCGTCGAAAATGAGACGTAGTCTGCTGATATTCGTGCTCACCATTGCTGTGTTGCTCGGCCAGGTCCCGATTGCTCACGCCCAGGCGACCACACTCGAGTTGGAAATCCTGGACTACCCGTCGCTTGTGTTCGACGGTGACCGCGTTCCGATCAATGTGAGGGTCCTGAACGTTGGGGAGAATCAGGCAGCCAATGTTGTCATCAAGTCCTCCACCGACGAGAAGAGGACCCTGGGCGATATCGCCCCCGAGGGCCAGCAGGAGGTTACCTTCTATCTCAAGGAGTACACCCTGGGAGCTAACAGCGTCGATATCTACGCTGAGTATACCGAAGGCAAGTCGCCTACCTGGACAGTCACCTTCGACGTCCGGCCCCCGGAGCAGTCGGTAACCCTCCGTGTGATTGAGTCCCCGGAGTCAATCTTCGAAGGTATGGTCTACACAGCCCAGTTGCAGATACAGAACTTGCGATTAGATTCCGTCGCGGGCGCCCGCATCCAGAGCGGCGGCAGGAATCTCTATCAGGTTGGGGCTCTGGAGGCCAATGAGGTGCGCGAGATCGCCCTCCGGCTTACAGACTACGAGATAGGAACGAATACGCTCGAGCTGGTGGCCGAGCACGAGCGCGGCACTGCCCCTCCCGTCACCATCACCTATGAGGTCATTCCTGCCACCTCAGCGGTGCGGGCGTACCTCGGCTCGATAAGCTCATCCACCTACCTTCCTGAGACGCTCGAGATGTCCATAGTCATCGCCGCCGCTGAAGAGGCCGAGATTGCGGAACTCGAGCTGAGAGCGCTGAACGGCGTGGTGCAGCCGGGCGGATACTACCTTGGCGGAGACGTAGCCGCCGAAGAGGAGTTGGAGGAATTCGAGGTCGAGTCGCTGCTCACAGGCTCCTCCGGTGGCGAAGGTGAAGACGAACTCGATCGCGCCGTACGCGGTCGCGAACTGACCTTCGAGGTCAGAGAGCCCAGTGTGGGGACACAGACCCTAGACTTCCTGATGTCATACAGACTCGGCAGCAAGCTTGTCGAGCAGGAGTTCGGAGTAGATACACTGGTGCTGGAAGCTCCCTCTATCCAGTTGATCCTGGCGGAGCGGATCGAAGCCGTTGCCGGCGACGACGCAGTCGTCACTCTGCACGTTGCGAACAACCTCCCCGTTGAGGTGCAGTCCGTCAGCGTAGTGCCTCTCAATAACATGGGAATCACGCCCTCCGAGTTCTTCATAGGAGGTATGTCTCCTGACGACTTTCTGCCCGCCAATTTCAGAGTCCCTACGCATGACCTGGAAAACGGAGACCATCTCCAGTTTAAGGTCGTCTACCGGGTTTCGAGAGGAGTTCTCGAAACCGAGCCACTCACTGTGACCATCAATCTGACTGAGCCCGAAGAGTCCAGTCCACTCGTATATATAGTACCACCCGTGGTTGTGGTCCTCCTGCTGTTGCTCATCTGGCTGGTCCGGAGACGAAGACGGTGGACCCAGTAACCCTCCTCTCAATGGCGGTTGAATCTATAGCCGCCCATAAGCTGCGCTCCTTTCTGGTGACGCTGGGAATCCTCATCGGCATCACCGCCGTCCTCGTCAACGCGGCCATGGTCGAGGGCTTTCGGGCGTACTTCGAGGACCAGATGCAGGCCCTAGGTTCCAACTTCGTCACCATAAGGCCCGGCTCCAGCGTCGGGGTCATGGGCCCGCAGCTCGACGAGACCGAGACCCTTGACGCCCGTCTCTTCGATTCAGTGCGCCAGCTTCCCTACGTCCAGGACGCCACTGCCAGCAGGACGACGTACGGCACCATGAAGTACAGCGGTGAAGAGGCGAGCGTTTTCATAGTGGGCGTTGAACCCGGCTATCTGAAAGCCAGGAACCGCGACCTCGTCGCCGGCGAGGCCCTCCGGCCTCAAGACACGTGGAACGCTGTCATTGGTGACACAACGATGCCGTCTTCGCGCCCCGCACTCATGACCCACTTCGACCTCACCATCTCCGCCGACGACATTGACGTCACGGAGAGGTTCCGTATCAAGGGCATTGTGGAGGAGCCCGACGTAGGCATCGAGGTCGGCATGGTCTACGTGCCCATCAGGACTCTCAACTCCATACTGGGCGAAGACGGGTATGACGAGATCACTCTCTTCGCCAGCGACGTGGATGACATAGACAAGGTCGAGGACGGGGCCCGCGAGACCCTGGACAGGATACTTCAGGTCGAGCCTGACAGGACCATAGGTGAAGACGACCAGCAATCTCAAGGGTTCTTCGGCATCGACATGGGCATGCCGACCGGGGACGAGGAATACGTCATCACAACACAGGAGGACGTTCTGGAGATATCAGAGGATATCACCGGCATGATCCAGATCGCCCTCGTCGCCATCGCCGGTATATCCCTCCTGGTGGGCGGCATCGGCATAGCCAACGTAATGCTCGTTACCGTCGCCGAGCGCACCCGCGAGATCGGCGTGATGAAGGCTGTCGGGGCTAGAAACCACCAGGTCCTCATATCCTTCCTGTTCGAGGCCGGGTTCATCGGCTTCATGGGCGGGTTGATCGGCCTTGCAATTGCGGCGGCGGGGACCTACACCATAGTGCCCATGCTTTTCGATGTCCCGGGCGAGCTGCCGCTCGACTGGGTTGTGATAGCCGTGGGCATCTCCCTCGCAATCAGCATGCTCTCCGGACTCTATCCCGCGTTACGCGCCTCCCGCATGGACCCCGTGGAGGCCCTTCGTACCGAGTAGGTCGCCCCCTCCGACACCACGACCGTCGCGGCCCAGGTAACGTCGTTGCGCCCATAACACCACTGCCTTAGAATCGTTGTTGGGACAGGCAAATCGCGGCCATGTCATACTTCAACATACATTCGGAGTTCGGCCTGACCGGAGACCAGCCTCAGGCAGTCGAGAAGCTCGTCGACGGGCTCCGGAAGGGCTACGGCAAACAAACCCTTCTCGGTGTTACGGGAAGCGGTAAGACCTTCACCATGGCCAACGTCGTCCAGCAGATGCAAAGACCCACTCTCGTGCTGGCCCACAACAAGACTCTTGCCGCCCAGCTCTGCTCCGAGTTTCGAGACTTCTTCCCCGAGAATGCAGTCGAGTACTTCGTGAGCTACTACGACTACTATCAGCCCGAGGCCTATTTGCCCCGCACCGACACCTATATCGAGAAGGATACCGATGTCAACGACGAGATCGACAAGCTGCGACACGCCGCCACGCGCTCTCTCATGTCCCGCCGCGATGTCATCATTGTGGCGTCTGTCTCGTGCATATACGGCCTAGGCTCCCCCGAGGAATATTACAGCTTCGTGCTGAATCTCTCCAAGGGCGAGAAGAGGAATCGCGACCGCACGGTCCGCCAACTAGTCGACATGCAGTACGAGCGGAACGACTACGACTTCACCCGGGGGAAGTTCAGGGTTCGGGGGGACACGATCGAGATACAGCCTGCGTATGAGGAACTCGCGGTCCGCATCCAGTTCTGGGGCAACGAGGTCGAGCGCATCGTCGAGATCGATCCACTGACCGGCGAGCTTCTTTCCGACCGGGAGCACATCGATATCTACCCCGCCAAGCACTTCGTCACGTCGCTCGACAAGCTGACGGCCGCACTTGAAGATATCAGGTCAGAGATGGAGGACAGGGTCGCCTGGTTCAAGAGCCAGGGCAAACCACTTGAAGCAGAGCGGCTGGAGAGCCGCACCAACTACGACCTGGAGATGCTTCGTGAGGTCGGCTACTGTACCGCCGTGGAGAACTACTCTCGTCATCTTGCGCGTCGTCCCGCTGGCAGCCCGCCCTTCACGCTGCTCGACTACTTCCCCGACGACTTCCTGATGTTCATAGACGAGTCGCATATGTCCCTGCCTCAGATCAGGGGCATGTACTACGGGGACCGCTCCCGCAAGGAAGTGCTCGTCGACTATGGTTTCCGCCTCCCCTCGGCCCTCGACAATCGACCACTCAACTTCGAAGAATTCGAGAATCATCTCAGCCAGGTTATCTACGTATCGGCGACGCCCGGGCCCTATGAGTACGAGCACAGCCGGCAGGTCGTCGAACAGGTCGTAAGGCCCACCGGCCTGCTGGACCCGGCTATCGAGGTCAAGCCCACCAGAGGCCAGATCGACGACCTCCTCGATCAGATCAAGGCGAGGACGGAGCGGGGCGAGCGCTGTCTCGTCACCACGCTCACCAAGAGGATGGCGGAGCAGCTCGCCGACTACCTCAAGGAAATGGCGATCAGGACCCACTACCTCCACTCCGAGGTCGATACCCTGGAGCGGGTCGAGATACTTCGGGACCTCCGGCTCGGCGTCTACGACGTGGTTGTAGGGATCAACCTGCTGCGGGAAGGACTCGATTTGCCCGAGGTAAGCCTTGTCGCCATACTCGATGCGGATAAGGAGGGATACCTGCGCTCCGAGAGCGCGCTGATCCAGACAATCGGCCGAGCCGCGCGCCATGTCGACGGGCAGGTCATGATGTACGCCGACGAAGTCACAGGGTCGATGCGCCGCGCCATCGATGAGACCTATCGCAGGCGGCGCATTCAGGAAGCTTACAACCTCGAGCACGGCATAACTCCACTCGGCATCAGAAAGGCCATCAAGGGCATCACCGACCAGCTCAAGGCCGTTGCTGAGACCAAAGCGACGTACACTGTGTCCAGCGAGATACCGAAGGACGAGGTCGCGCGTCTCATCAAGTCCCTGGAAAGCCAGATGAAGACCGCTGCCAGGAACCTGGAATTCGAGAAGGCGGCCCTGCTTCGGGACCAGATCGTCGAGCTTCGCCGAGAGGTGGTCTGAGGCATCATGAGCGATCGGGAAGATGCGCAGAACCATACCAAGACCCGCCAGGAAAGGCGCAGCGAGAAGCTTCGCCGGAGGCGTGACCGCATGACTCAACACGGCCGCAGCCTCGTCCGCATATACAAGAACGCAATGCTCAAGAATCGAAAGAAGGACACCGAGTAGGGGTATGCCGGGCATACCAGCATACCCCTACTGCCCACAAATCCAGTGACGACCGGCATATTCTTCCTGTACCTGATAGGCGAACGCCTGAACGACTTCCCGGAGGAGTTCGCAGGCATCCTTGAGCGGGACGACATCCGCTTCTACGAGGCCTTCTACGAGATCGGGCCTGCTCCCGAGCAACTGCTTCTGGCGGTGCACACTCCGAGGATGGTCGAGGCAGTCAGGCGCGACCGATACTATGAGACCGCCCTATACTCAACAGGCGGCACGGTCCTCGCGGCTCAGAAGATAGCCGAGGGCGAGATCAAGAACGCCTTCGTCTTCACGGGCACCGGCGATCACCATGCGGGCAGGGACTACTACGGAGGCGGCTGTCATTTCAACGGGGCGGCCCTTGCCATTGAACACTTGCGCCGCAGCAATGCCGGAAGACGCTTCGCCATTGTGGACACCGATTGCCACCATGGCGACGGCACCAGGGACATCTTCCAGGATGACAGGGACGTGCTGCACATCTGCCTCTGCCATCGGGACTACGACGACGGCACCAACGTCGACATCGCTGTCCCGTACCGGACAACCGACGATGAATACCTGCGCAGGCTCAGGGATGCCCTCGTCCCTCGCCTGATCGATTTCGGGCCTGAGATGGTGTTCTGGGAGTTCGGCTACGATGCCACGAGCGGTGACTACGGCGACAAGGGGCTGACACCAGACTGTCATCCGGCCATCGCCGGGGCGATCCGGGATGCGGCCGACGAGACGTGCCACGGCGGTCTCGTGGCCATACTCTGCGGGGGCAGCAGCCGCGCCATCGCCCGCCGGTGCATCCCGGGCGTGATCCGTAGCCTGATAGATGATGGCTCCTGAGCGTAGCACTAAGGACATCGAGACTTGAACCACTTCGGTGCCCTATGCTATAATCCTCGCGGTCTGCGGCTGATGGGAACAAGGTGGCCCGCTGCTCTCCGGTTCATCGGAATAGGATGGTACATCGCGGCATCCATTGTGCTGGGAGTCCTCGGGGGACGGTGGGTCGGACAGCAGTTCGACTTCGCTGCCAGCCTCGCACTCTTCACGATCATTGGCCTGCTGCTGGGGCTGTTCCTCGCATTCATTGGGGTGTACCGCATGCTCAAGTCGACCATTAGCGACGAAGACGTCGGGAGCAATCATTAGTGCCTAACCTGAGCCTCAAGGCAAAGGTGCTCGCGGGAGCCCTGTTTGCCCTTCTGCTAATCATACTAGGCGCCCTCCTGTTTCCAGTTCCAGAGCCTGGAGTCCATCTGGCGGCCAACTACGGCGGACACGCAGCGGAGCCCTTCGCCAGGCTGGGCCCCATCTGGGTCACCAACACCCTCATTGCATCATGGATGAGCATCGTCGCACTCATTCTGATCTTCTTCTTCGCCACGCGCAGGATGAGCCTCGTCCCCGGACGGCTGCAGAGCATCGCCGAGCTGGTGGTCGAGCTTCTCCTCAACTTCTGCGAAGGGGTGGCGGGCAGCCGGAACGCCCGCAGGTTCTTCCCCGTCATTGCCACGATTTTTCTCTACGTGCTGGCCAATGCCTGGATCGCCTTTCTGCCCATATTCAACTTCATCGGCTACGGCCATGAAGGCAGCGCCAGCACGCTCTTCTATGGAACGTATGATGGGTTCCTCGTCGAAACGCCCATATTCCGCGGCGCCAATACCGATGTCAACGTGCCACTGATGCTGGCGCTTGTGTCGTTCATTGCCGTTGAGTACTGGGGCATCTCCTCACTGGGTGTCCGCCATTACTTCAGCAAGTTCTTCCGGTTCGGGCAGGTGTTCGCAGCATTCGGCCAGCTTGTGAAGGGGCAGGTGAAGTCGGCCCTCGGAGGGCTGTTCTACGGGGCCATAGACGTATTCGTCGGCGTCCTGGAACTGGTGAGCGAGTTCGTGAGGATTGTCAGCTTCACCTTCCGTCTCTTCGGGAACATGACTGCGGGCGAGATACTCCTCATAGCCACCGCATTCGTCGTACCGGCCATCTTCCCGTTGCTCTTCTACGGACTGGAGACGCTCTTCGGATTCGTGCAGGCGCTGATCTTCGCTGGGCTGACCCTTATCTTCGCGACGATGGCGGTCACGCCGCACGAGTCGGAGCACTAGCAATATCGAGAAAGGGGCTGTCTGCAACATGGAAATGGAAGCGCTCAAATTCATAGGCGCGGGACTGGCGATCGGATTCGGGGCGATAGGACCCGGAATCGGCATCGGCATTCTCGGATGGGGAGCCATGCAGGCCCTGGGCCGCAACCCGGAGGCGAGAGGCCCCATCCAGACGAATATGATTCTGGGCATCGCCTTCGCGGAGGCCATCGGCATCTACGCCCTGATCATCGGTATCATCCTGGCAATGGTTGCGTAAGCTTGCGGGAGCGGCCACGCCTCGGTTTCGGTGGCTGGCCGCATCTCCAGGTGTCTTTCGGGCAACCGGAGGGAGTCGGACAATGTGGCAGCGCCTCGGGCTTGCCATCGCCATAGTTTCTATACCCGCACTGCTCGGCTGCGACGCCGCCGAGGAACTGGGCATCAACTGGCACGGACTGGTGGCCCAGTTCATATCGTTCGCCCTCCTTCTCGCTATCCTGCTAGCCATTGGCTACAGGCCGATCATGCGGATGCTCGACGAGCGGTCCAGACGTATCAAGGAGAGCATGGACCAGACCGAGTTCGTCAAGGAGCAGACGGCCAAGGCAGAGCAACTGGTGCAGGAGCAGATCGCCGAGTCCCGGAGGCAGGGCCAGGACATCATAGCCCAGGCGGAGCAGATCGGCGAGCGCCTGAAGGAGGAGTCTCGGGAGCAGGCCAGGAAGGACGCCGAGGCAATAGTGGCCCGAGCGCAGGCTGAGATCAGGGTGGAGAGCCAGCAGACGATAGACCAGCTTCGGCGCGAGTTCGTCGACGTTGCCATCGCAGCAGCAGAGAAGGTGATAGAGAGGGCGCTGGACAGGGAAGCCCACAAGGACATTATTGAGAGGACTCTGGAGGAAAGTTCCAGCTTCGGGAAGGGCAGCTAGTGGCGAAGGCAGGTTCAGCCAGGAGGCATGCGCAGGCGGTGTTCCAGCTCGCCGTGGGCACCGGCCGGGTCGAGGAGTGGCGATCGGAGTTGAAGCGGATTACCGATGTACTCTCTGACCCGCAGATCGTCGAGATCCTGGAGACGCCGAAGATACCCTACGAGAGGAAGGCCGAGCTGGTGCGGAAGGCACTGCCCGACATCAGCCCTCACGCGCTCAACCTGGCATACCTCCTGGTCCAGAAGCAAAGGCTTCGTATCCTCGACCTGCTGGTTGAGGAGTACGAGAGAATGGCCGACCAGCATCTGGGCATCGAGCACGCAAGCGTCAGTACCGCTGTAGAGCTCGACGAAGACGGCACTACACGGCTGCGTTCCCACCTTGAGAGGCTGACCGGCAAGCGGGTGGTCCTGAAGACCGAAGTCGACCCGTCCATCATCGGCGGCTTCGTTGCCAGGATCGGCGATAAGCTGATTGACGGGAGTACCCGAGCCAGGCTCGAGCTTCTGAAGAGAAGACTGGCCGCGAGTGTAT
The DNA here is from genome assembly GCA_964574685.1 of uncultured Dehalococcoidia bacterium. Taxonomy (GTDB): domain Bacteria; phylum Chloroflexota; class Dehalococcoidia; order SZUA-161; family SZUA-161; genus CAZGDV01. Next base: position 62,306 of record CAZNOI010000004.1, on the reverse strand, counting down.
CCTGAACGGAATGACTGAGGAATCGGCGCCTCGCGCGAAGGAGTAGGGGAATGGCAAGGGCGCAGGAAATAGCTCAGGTAATCAGACAGCAGATCGAGCAGTTCGGAGCAGCAGTGAGCGCTGTCGACGTGGGCACTGTTGTCGAGGTAGGGGACGGCATAGCTCACATCCACGGCCTTTACGGAGTCAGGTATAACGAGCTTCTCGAGTTCCCCCACGGCGTATCTGGTCTGGCACTCAATCTAGAAGAGGACAGCGTCGGGGCTATTCTTCTCGGCGAATACTCGGACATCAAAGAGGGCGACGAGGTCAAGTGTACCGGCAGGATAGTCGAAGTACCCGCAGGGGAGGAACTGATCGGGCGCGTCGTCGACCCCATCGGGCAGCCGATCGATGGCAAGGGGCCGATATCCGCAACGCGCACGCTGCCCGTCGAGCGTGTTGCTCCCAATGTTGTGGACAGGATGTCCGTCGACACGCCGGTGCAGACCGGCATCAAGGCGATAGACAGCATGATTCCCATCGGGAGAGGGCAGCGAGAGCTGATTATCGGTGACCGCTCCACCGGCAAGAGCGCAATAGCGATCGACACGATCATCAACCAGAGAGGCGGCGACCTGATCTGCATATACGTCGCGATCGGTCAGAAATCGTCCAAGGTAGCTCAGACGGTAGCTATCCTGGAGAACCACGGCGCTATGGACCACACCATAGTGGTGGCGGCGAATGCGTCTGAGTCCGCTGCGCTGCAGTACCTGGCCCCCTATGCCGGATGCGCGATGGGCGAGGTCTTCATGGAGCAGGGAAGGGATGTGCTTGTTGTGTACGACGACCTGTCAAAGCACGCATGGGCCTACCGCCAGATATCGCTGCTGCTGCGCAGGCCGGCTGGACGAGAGGCCTATCCGGGCGACGTCTTCTATCTGCACTCCCGTTTGCTGGAGCGCGCGGCGAAGCTGGACCAGGAGCACGGCGGGGGATCTCTCACTGCGCTTCCCATAATCGAGACGCAGGCCAATGACATATCGGCGTACATACCCACCAACGTGATTTCCATCACCGATGGTCAGATATACCTCGAGACGGAGCTGTTCAACGCGGGCATAAGACCTGCAATGAACGTCGGCCTCTCGGTTTCCCGCGTCGGCGGCTCCGCCCAGACAAAGGCCATGAAAAAGGTGGCAGGCAGGCTTCGAATAGATCTCGCTCAGTATCGCGAGATGTCGACCTTCGCGCAGTTCGGCACTCAGGACCTCGACAGGGCCACCAAGCAGCAACTCGACCGTGGGGAGAGGATAACTGAGATACTCAAGCAGGGGCAGTACGTCCCCATGCCGATGGAGGATCAGGTAATGATCCTCTACGCGGTAACTAACGGCCACCTGGACGACGTACCTGTCGCCGCTATCAGGTCGACGGAAGATGCCTTCCACAGGTTCATGGAGACCAACCACCCGGAAATCGGCAAGTCGATTGCCGCCGAGAAGGCCATCAGCGATGCCACTGAGGAGGCGCTGCAGAAGGCAATCGCTGAGTTCAAACAGACCGTCTCATATCCCTCGGAGGACGTATGCGTTCTGCCGGGGGACACCAGGCGTGCGTAATGGTCCCGATCCGCGAAGTCAAGCGCCGCATCCGCTCCATTCAAAGCACGGCGAAGGTCACCAGGGCGATGGAGATGATCGCGGCATCGAAGATGAAGCAGGCCCAGAACAGGGTCCTGGCTGCGCGCCCCTATGCCGAGAAGGTGCGGGAGGTCGTGGCACACCTGGCGGCTCAGGCCGCACCCACGGATGAGGTGCATCCTCTGCTGCAGCGGCGCGAAGTCAAGCGTGTTGCCCTCATTCACATCACGTCCGACCGAGGGCTGTGCGGCGGTCTCAACTCCAACGTGAACCGCGCGTCAGCCAACTACATCATCGGGCAGAACGTACCTGTCTCTCTGATAGCCGTCGGCAGAAAGGGGGTACGATTCATGTCCACGTACTGCCAGGACATCCTTGCTCAGTTTACCGATCTCGGGGACCAGCCGTCCCTGGCCGACACGCTTCCCATCGCCAGGGTCGCCATCGACGACTACACCCAGGGAATCGTGGACCAGGTGCTCCTGAGCTACAGTAGGTTCATCACAACCATGAACCAGCAGCCCGTGATCGAGGAACTGCTGCCAATTCAGCCTGAGGCCCCCGAAGGCGCGATGCTGCAGGAGTACATCTATGAACCGTCACCACAGGCCGTCCTCAGCCACCTCCTGCCTCGGTATGTCGAAATGGAGGTGTACCACGCGGTGCTGGAGTCGGCCGCGAGTGAGCAGTCGGCCAGAATGGTCGCCATGCGCAACGCAACCGAGGCGGCGAACGATATGATCGACGAGCTGACACTCGTCCTGAACAAGGCCCGGCAGGAGATGATAACGAAGGAACTCCTCGATATCGCGGGAGGGGTGGCGCAGGAGTAGAGGCCTTCGCAGAGCACAGGAGGATATCATGGCTAACGGCAGAGTAGCTCAGGTCATAGGGACGGTCGTCGACGTCGAGTTCCCACCGGACGAGTTGCCCGCCCTGAACAACGCCATCGAAATACCGGTAAACGGCAGCAAGCTGGTACTCGAGGTCCAGCACCACATAGGCAACAACTGGGCGCGCTGCCTGGCCCTTTCACCTACCGATGGTATCCACCGGGGCGCTGAGGCAATCGACACGGGCGCAGCGATATCTGTGCCTGTTGGCCGGGAGACCCTGGGCCGGCTCTTCAACATAGAGGGACAGCCTCTGGACGGTCTCGGACCGGTGGAGGCGAAGGAGCACTGGCCCATCCATCGCCCGCCTCCGCCCTTCACCGAGCAGGAGACCAAGATCGAGATGCTCGAGACCGGAATCAAGGTCATGGACCTGATCACTCCCTTCACGAAGGGCGGCAAGGTCGGCGCGTATGGCGGTGCCGGCGTCGGCAAGACGGTGGTGATCCAGGAGCTGATACGAAACATCGCGACGGAACACGGCGGCTTCTCGGTATTCGCCGGTGTCGGTGAGCGCTCGAGAGAAGGCAACGACCTGTGGCACGAGATGAGGGCCTCCGGGGTCATTGACAAGACCGTACTCGTCTTCGGCCAGATGAACGAGCCTCCGGGCGTAAGGCTAAGGATAGCTCTTACCGGCCTCACCATGTCTGAGTACTTCCGTGATGTCGAAGGACAGGACGTGCTACTCTTCATCGACAACATCTACAGGTACATTCTCGCCGGTATGGAGGTATCGGCCTTGCTCGGGAGGATGCCCTCCGCCGTGGGATACCAGCCTACACTCGGGACGGAGATGGGCGAGCTGGAAGAGAGGATCACCTCCACAAAGAAGGGCTCCATTACCTCGTTCCAGGCGATTTACGTTCCCGCAGACGACTACACCGACCCGGGCATCGTGACTACCTTCGGCCATCTTGACGCGGTCGTCGCTCTGGACAGGAACATAGCCGCTCAGGGCCTCTATCCGGCCGTCGACCCGCTGTCCTCCACGTCGCGCATCCTCGACCCGCTGGTGGTCGGCGAGGAGCACTACCAGGTCGCGCGAGGAATACAGAGAGTCCTCCAGCGCTATCGGGATCTGCAGGACATCATCGCAATCCTCGGCATCGAGGAGTTGAGCGACGAGGACAAGATCACGGTAGCGCGCGCACGCAAGATACAGCGTTTCCTCTCCCAGCCCATGTTCGTCGCCGAGACATTCACCAATATCCCCGGGAAGTACGTTCCGATCAGGGAGACCGTCAGGGGCTTCAAGGAGATCCTGGAAGGCAAGCACGACGACCTGCCCGAGCAGTCCTTCCTGATGGTCGGTACGATAGATGAGGCCGTAGAGAAGGCCCGCTCAATGTAGTCGAATCGACGCTTGAGACTATGGCAAGACTGACATTCGAAATCGTGACAGCCGAGAGAATCGTCTACTCGGACGAGGTCGACATAGTCATCGCTCCGTCGGTAGACGGCCAGATAGCGATACTGCCGCAACACGCGCCCCTCATGGCGATGCTCGAGCCGGGAGAGTTGCTGGTCCGCAAGGACGGCGACGAGCAGCCCATGTTCGTCAGCGGAGGTTTCCTCGAGGTCCAGTCCGACAAGGTCACAATTCTGGCGGATACGGCGGAACGAGCTGAGGAGATCGACTCCGAACGCGCCGAGCGCGCCAGATGTCGTGCCGAGGAGGATATGGCGAGGACCGGCGGTGAAGCCGACCTCCAGATGGCACGCGCGGCCATGATGCGGTCGCTGATGCGCCTCAAGGTCGCTGAGAAGAGCAGGAGACGCAGACCGCCCCGGGTTTCGCCTCAGTAGTCCGCAGACAATCGGACAGCCCGCCGTCACCTTCTAGGTCTTGTCCGCCGACCTCCTCTTCCGCATCTGGAACAGCACGTAGGCCGCCAGACCGAAAGCCATCCACCCCAGACCCACCCACCGGCTGTAGTCCTGCTGGACTATGATCACAGCCCATATCCCGACCGTCGCGACCAGGCCGATTATCGCCGTGATAGGTAGCTGTCTACCCCTGATCCTCAGACTGGCGCGAAGCTTGAACGGCCTTTCGAGGCCGGGCTTCTTGATTCTCAGCGCAAGGATAGAGGCATGTGCGAACGCAAACGCCAGCAGCGACCCGAATGTGTACAGGCCGCCCATGTCCGCGAACACATCCACGATGTCATCAACGAAGAGACCGGGCAGCAGTATGGCGATCGCCACAAGACAGAAGACGATGATGGAAACATATGGGGTCCTGAAGCGACGATGCACCCTGTTGAATGTCGGCGGGAGCTGGCCGTACGCGCCGAGCGAGAACCCCAGGCGCGAGATGCCCATTATCCCCGCGTTTGTAGCTATCAGCAGTATGGTCGCGGCCAGGACGGCAACAAGGGGCTCGAAGACCATCTTCATGCCTTCGTAGGGGAAGGCGTTGGCAATGCCGGCCACCGGGTCGCGGGCCCACTCCGTCGCCAGGGTCTCAGGGGTCATCGTTGACAGGGCTACAATAGATATCCCCGAGAACATCACGAGCACCGTGAACATCATGAGCACCATCGCCCTCGGTACCCGGATATGCGGCAGCCTGGTCTCCTCCGACATCTGGGACACGGTCTCCACCCCCGTGTAGGCGAGGGCCGCCAGCGCGATCCCGAACACGAGGTTGGAGGTTGTGGGCCAGTTACCGCTCCCGAACATGTTCTCGACCAGGTTGCTCACGCTGAACGCGATCACGCCCGGACTCAGCAGGAGTATGATACCTATTATCACCAGAAGGGCCTGCGTGAACACATCAACCACAGCCGCCCCGATGTTCACGAAAGCGGTCTCCCTCACGCCGAACACATTGAGCAGCATAAGGAAGAGCACGATCAAGATCGAGACCAGAGTGCCCAGCATCGGATCGGTCTTCAGCGGCTCCCAGAAGTAGCCGAGATAGGGCGATATGGTGAAGGCCGAGATCGAGATGGTGACGATATAGCTGAGGAGCAGCGCCCAGCCAGCGATGAAACCGACGTGCTCATTGAAGCCGTGTCGAGCGAAGCTGGCAGACCCGCCGGCCTCGGGGAACATGGTTGCGCCCTCCGCATAGGTTAGGGCGGTGCATATGAAGAGCAGGCCCGCTGCGAAGAGCACGATGGGTGTCGCCCCAAGTGCGACGAGGGCTACAATGCCGAGGGCGTAGTAGATCGACGAGCCGACGTTGCCGTACCCGGCACTGTACAGGGCCGCCACGCCCAGCACGCGCCGCAGATGACGGGGTGCAATGCCGGTTACGCGTACAACCCTATCACCGGGCTTCCGGTGTGGTAGCTCCTGCACTATGCCTTCCGCGCCCCCGCTAGATGTGGACTGTGCGCGGGTTCACCCGGCACTTCTCTGCCGTGACGATCGCCTGTATCGTTGACACCGTTGTCTTCAACCGACCACGCGCGTTGACCACGGCGTAGTCGAAGATGCGAAGGCTTGCCATTTCCTCTCTGGCTGCATCTACCCGGCGCTCAAGGTCGCCGGCGTCCTCGGTCTTCCGCTGCCTTAACCGTTGCTCCAACTCCTCCATGGACGAAGCCATGAGGAAGACAAGGACAGCTTCCGGATACTTGCGCCTGATCGTCTCCGCACCCTGCACATCAACCTTGACGAAGGCGTCCCTGCCACCTGCCAGCGCCTCCCTGACGCCCTTGCGAGGCACGCCGTACATATTGCCGTATACCTCGGCCCATTCGATGAGGCCGTCGCCGTCTATCAGGCGCTGGAAGTCGTCTCGATCCAGGAACGTGTAATCGACGCCATCCACCTCATTTGCGCGCCTGGGCCGCGTGGTGGCGGTAACTGCGAAGTAGACGTCAGGGAATGCCTTCTTCAGCTCGTTGAGTACTGAGTCCTTCCCCACACCGGAGGGACCCGATATCACTACCAGCAGCGGTGGCCGTTGGAGGTCAGCGGCCAAGGATCACTCCCTGGCTCGCTTCGTCTGTCCGAGGAACGATCCGTTCCTGCTGGCCTCGACGCGCGTAGCTATGGTTCGGGAAGCCAGTGCCGTCAGCACTATATGTCCACTGTCCATGATGATAATCGACTTGGTCCGCTTGCCGTTAGTCATGTCCACAAGCATGGCCTGACCGCCCGCCTGCTCCACCAGCCGCTTGATCGGCGCCGATCCCGGCGAAACGACGGCCACTGCCTTGTTCATGGCGATGATGTTGCCGAATCCAACGTGTATCAGCTCAGTGTTCGTCACCTCTACTTGCCTGCCTCTCCTTCGCTGCCCGCCGCCAGCCACTCCATGTCCTGCCAGAATCCCGAATAAGATACATCCGCCGCTTCGGCCCTGTCAATCGTTGTGACCCCCTGGGACAGGAGAGCGGCCACGCCGAGCATCATTGCTATCCTGTGGTCACCGTAGCTGCTGCACTTGCAGCCTTCGAGTTCCGCGCCTCCCTCGATCTCCAGGCCGTCGGGACGCTCCCTGACCTTCGCGCCCAGCCGGGCCAGGACTGCGGCAGTCGTCTGAAGCCGATCGCTCTCCTTGACACGCAGCTCGCCTGCGTCCCGTATCACGGTCCTACCATTGGCAAGCGCGCCGGCCAGCGCCAGGACCGGTATCTCGTCGATCATCCTCGGCACCATATCGCCGCCTATCTCGGTTCCCTTCAGTTGACTGGAGCGCACCTCGATGTCAGCGACGGGCTCACCACCGGACTCCCTTTCGTTGCTCGTGCGAACGTCCGCGCCCATCGAGCCCAGCACGTCGAGCACCCCTGTCCTGGTGGGATTCACGCCCACATTCGGCAGAAGGATTCGCGCGTTGGGGTGGGCCGCGGCCGCCACCATCCAGAACGCCGCCGAGCTGATGTCGCCCGGGATACTGATGTCCGTGGCACGCAGGCGGCCGGGCATCACGGCAACAGTTCGCGCATCGGTCACGACCGAGGCGCCCATACCTCTGAGCATTCTCTCCGTATGGTCTCGCGACTTCGCCGGTTCCACTACCCGCGTCTCGCCCTGCGCGTACAGGCCGGCAAGCAGCACCGACGACTTCACCTGAGCACTCGCCACAGGCGTTTCATACTCGATGCCGTGCAGGTCACCACCTCGTATCGCGAGCGGCGCCTTCGCATCCCCCCTGCGCCCCCAGATTCGCGCGCCCATCGTCTCCAGCGGTCTTACTATCCGGCCCATCGGCCTCGAACGCAAAGACCTGTCGCCTGTAATTACCGTCAGGAAGGGCTGACCCGCCAGCACCCCTGCAAGAAGGCGCAGGCATGTGGCGCTGTTGCCGGCGTCGAGCACATCGTCCGGCTCGTCCAGTCCGCTGTCACCCCCGCCCGTTATGTCAACACTGCCTCTTTCGAGGCGAATCGACACGCCAAGTGCGCGCAGGCATTCCAGCGTGCAAAGGCAGTCGCGCGACGAAGGGAAGTTGTGCACCACCGCCGAGCCGGTTGCGATCGCGTTCAGGATCAGCGCCCTGTGCGAAATCGACTTGTCGCCCGGTACCTCTATCCGACCCTCAAGCCGGGCCGGACCTCTGAAAATGCGTCTCAATGCCTGTCACCCCGCAGCCATTTCTCCCGCGCGACTTTCGAACGTGCGAATTCGTCCAGCAGGCCCGGCGATCCTTCATCCAGGAGGTTGCGGTATTCGCCCAGCTTCTGCATGTACAGGTCTATCCAGGCAATGAGTTCGTCCCGGTTGCTCAGGCCGATGTCCCTGCTCATCTCCGGGTCGCCCGACGCCAGCCGCGTCATATCCCTGTACCCTCCCGCAGCGAGCGGCGACATCCGTGGCCAGCTCTCGCTCGAGGTGGTGGCAGAGACGAGCGCAGACGAGACCAGAAGGGGCAGATGGCTAACGCCTGCCACGAGGCGGTCATGAGTCTCCGCGTCTATCAGTCGGGGCAGTGCACCCACCGCAGCAGCCATCTCCTCCACAGCGCCGACCGCGTCGTCGCCTGCGTTGCCGGAAGGGACTATGCAGTAGACACAGCCCTCAAACAGCCTCTCATCCGCCTGGTCCAGCCCCGAGGTCTCTTTTCCCGCCATGGGATGACCCCCGACGAAATGAACGGAGTCAGGCAGATACTCGGCGGCCCACTTCATCACCAGGCGCTTGGTGCTGCCGATGTCGGTAATCACACAGCCGGGCCGCGCATGCTCCGCCGCCTCCCTGAGTACATCCCTGGTCGACATTAAAGGGACCGCGACGACGGCCACATCAGCGCCGGAGAAGGCCTCACCCAGGCTGCGCATCCCAGTATCCACGATACCTCTGCTCACCGCCGTCTCGACCGTCTCAGGGCGCCGGCTGTAGCCTCCCACCTCAATATCGGCGCCCTTCGCGCGCTTCAGGGCAAGCCCGAGAGAGCCCCCGATTAGGCCCAGTCCCACTATTGACACTCTATGCGGCAAGACCAGCCTCCTGTCTCACTCGATTAGCAGTCCTTCCCCTACGAACAGCCCGATAACCCCGTCCACGGGAGTGAACAGCACGTCCCAGAGCCAGCCCGTTACTATGCCCACTACCACGAGCCCCAGCAGCACGACGGCCCCGAATTGCTCCACACGCCAGGACACAACCGGGTTCTTGACGGGAGCGAGCGCCGCCACAACCTTGAAGCCATCCAGGGGCGGCACGGGCAGCAGGTTGAAGACCCCGAGTATTACATTGACGAAGATGACGTAACCCACCACCACAGCCCCCACAGTGGCCGCATCCCACCCAGCAACGACAGGATAGTACGCGGGCGATTCCCACGCTACCACTCCTATCCTGATGAGAGCACCGAGGACACCGGCCACCAGGAAGTTGCCCAGCGCCCCCGACAGCGCAACTGCGATGGAGCCCAACCTCAGGTTCCCCCGCAGTTGCCTGTAGTCGACCGGCACGGGCTTCCCCCATCCGAAGCCCGCCAGGAAGATCATGAGCGCGCCCATCGGCTCCAGGTGGCTGAGAGGGTTGAGGGTCAGCCTGCCCTTGCGCTTCGCTGTCATGTCGCCGAGCGCGTTCGCGGACAGCGCGTGGCCGAACTCGTGGATGGGTATGGCAACCAGGAGAGCGACGGTCACGCTGCCAAGGAGCAGCAGAAAGACCCACGGGTCTTCCGAGAGAACATCGAGGTATCGAAATATCATGGCCCGTGCCTGACACGGGTATTATAGCACGTACACTCGCGCCCCTGGAGCCGCCGGCCCGGGCCGGATTCGAGACTTGGCACGCCCGAAGCTATGTGCTACAATTTGCGTGGCTCAGGTAAAGGAGGGTCGAATGGACGCGCATCGCGAGATATTCTTCGGAGGGAGTGTAGAGGGGTTTGGCTGGATTATCTACATCCTCGCAGTTATCTCGATCATCATTCTGGGATACGCATTCTATCGACGCATCAAGCTCTGGCGGGTCGGCGTCAAGGACGACTCGACCTCCAACCTCTGGCAGAAGACCAAGGCGTTCGCGAAGACCGGTCTCATTGACGGCATAGTACACAGACGAATCATACGTGACTGGTTCCCCGGCGTCACCCATGCTCTGGTGTTCTGGGGTGCCCTGCTCCTCCTGCTCGGCACCGCGGTCGACGTCATCAGTCACTACGTCGTGGAGTTCCTCCACGGCAACACTTATCTCGCTTTCTCGTTCCTTTCCGACCTCGGCGGCGTCATGATACTCGTCGGCGTCGGCGCGCTCGCCTATCGGCGCTATGTCCAGAAGCCCGACAGACTGGACAACATACTGGACGACAGCCTGACCCTCGGGCTGATCTTCGTCATAGTGATTACCGGCTACATCGTCGAGGGACTGCGTATGCTGGTAACCCAGGCGGCGGAGCCTACGCTGCCCATCATGAGCGAGTGGGCGCAGTGGTCATTCCTCGGCTACGGCTTCGCCCTGGCCTTCGGCGAGGGCACGAACCCAATCGCCGCCTACGAGGGACTGTGGTGGTTCCACTCCCTCTTGATCCCCGCCACAATAGTCTACTTCGCACTGAGAGTAGGCAAGCTCACGCACATCGTCGTATCACCGCTGAACGTGTTCTTCCGTTCGGACAGGCCGAAGGGATCGCTGCGCACGGTCGACCTCGAAGAGGCGGAGACATTCGGCGCGGCCGACATCCAGCACTTCACCTTCAAGGACCTCCTGGAGCTTGATGCCTGCACCCGGTGCGGCAGATGCCAGGACAACTGCCCGGCCTACCTGAGCGGCAAGCCTCTCTCGCCCAAGAAGGTGATCCAGGACCTCAAGGCATACATGGAGGACAGAGCGCCCGCGCTCCTGGCCGCAAAGCCGTCCGATGGTGAGGGCTCACAGGAGAACCCCGGCGGCAACGGAAAGGTCATGATCGGAGACGTCATTCTCGAAGACGAGATTTGGTCATGCACGACCTGCCGCGCCTGCCACGAGCACTGCCCGGTCTTCATCGAGCCGATACACAAGATAATCGAGATGAGGCGCAACCTCGTCCTGGAGCAGACCGACTTCCCGGAGACCGCCATGGGCGCCCTCAGGAGCATGGAGCAGCGGGGACACCCCTGGCGCGGCACGATGGCCTCCCGCACCGACTGGGCGGACGGCATGGACGTGAAGCTGCTCTCGGACGACAGCAACGTGGATATCCTCTACTGGGTCGGCTGCACTGCGGCCCTCGAAGAGAGGAACATGAAGGTGGCCAAGGCCTTCGCAAAGGTGCTCAAGGCCGCCGGCGTCAACTTCGGCATCCTCGGCCCCGAGGAGGCCTGCTGCGGCGAGCCGGCTCGCAGGATAGGCAACGAGTACCTGTTCCAGATGCTGGCCCAGCAGAACATTGAGACCCTGAACGGCTACGGCGTCAAGAAGATAGTCACCACCTGCCCGCACGGCTACAACACGCTCAAGAGCGAGTACCCCGAGTGGGGCGGCGCCTACGAGGTCTGGCACCACACGGACTTCATCCGGGAGCTGATCCGTCAGGACAAGCTCAACGTCTCCAGGGTTGTCGAGAAGAAGGCCACCTACCACGACTCCTGCTATCTCGGCAGGTACAACGACATCTACGACCAGCCGCGCGAGGTCGTTCAGGCCGCTACCGGTGCACCGCCTCTGGAGATGGAGCACGTGCGCAACAAGGGCTTCTGCTGCGGAGCAGGCGGCGGCAGGATGTTCATGGAGGAGCAGATAGGCCGCAGGATGAACCAGATGCGGACCGAAGAGGCGATGAAGGTCGGCGCGGAGGTCATAGCTTCCGCCTGCCCGTTCTGCCTGCAGATGTTCGAGGACGCTGTCAAGGCCCTTGAGCAGGAAGCAACCATAAGGGTCATGGACATCGCCGAGCTGATAGCGGAGACGCTGGAAGACTGAACCTCAGCAGACAATGATACTCAACAGCGGCGGCTCAATGAGCCGCCGCTCTTCTACTCCCGCCGTGGAGTCAGCCTCAGTCTGCAGGCCGCGTGACCGGCCACCGCCCTGACTACGTACAGCGGCACCTTCCACTCCCCCATCACTTTTGAGTAGTCCCAGACGAAGCGCGGGAACCTGACCACGAAGTACGCCGCCGCCGTGACCCTTTGCCGCCGGCTGAGGTGCTTCTGCATGAACAGGAAGTGTCCTCTGGTCGCATGGTACACCGGCATTCCGCTGAGCCTCTTCTGCTTCTCGGGAGGCAGCGTCTTGTGCCAGATACGAGATGCAGGCACGAACACTATCCGGAATCCGGCGCGCCGCGCCCTCACGCAGAGGTCTACGTCTTCCCAGCCAAAGAAGAAGCGCGGGTCCAGAAGCCCCACCCGCTCCACGACGTGCCGCGAGATGAGCATGAAGCAGCCGCAAATCCACTCGACCTCCCGCGCCTCATCGTAGCCCCCGTTGTCCGTCTCGCCGCTCCCAATGATCGGGGTGGTCGCGGTCCTGAAGTCGATGGCGCCTCCCGCGAACCATATCATGTCCGGTATCTCGTGGCAGTAGACCTTGCCGCCCGCGACGCCGATCCCCGGTTCGTCCGCCACGTACTCTACGAGCCGGTCCACGAAGTCAGGGGCCACAAATGTATCGTTGTTGATAAGGAGCAGGTAGTCCGCGCCCCTGTGCAGCGCATCCCTCATCCCGATATTGCATCCCTCCGCAAAGCCCGCGTTTCTCTCATTGGCGATCACGCGCACACGGTCCCCGTACTCTCTCCGCAGCCGCTCAGCGTCGTCACCATCCGAGCCGTTGTCGACCACCAAAACCTCGAAGTCCGGGTAGCCCACCTTGCCGAGAGAGTCCAGGCACTCGGCCGTATCGGGGTAGTTGTTCCAGTTGACGATGATGATGCAAACCCGGGGCTGCGGCATGAGGACTTCGGTCACTTCCTCGCTACGGCAACGACATAGGCGGAAGAGACTGTCTCGTTGTCCGAGAAGGCATGCACGCCCTGGTCTCTCTCCACCGAATTGTCCTCCAGCGTCACGTCGCACTGACCGTAAAGGTCCACCTGACCGAACGCCGCTGAAAGGAGGCTTGAGAACTCGCCGGGCCAGAACTCGCGGACGTGAAACCAGTTCGGCGGCGTGTCAACTGCCGGCGAGAATATCCTGCGGTTCGGAGTGGAGCATACCAGCATACCACCATACTTCAGCACCCTCGCACACTCAAGCACGAACGCCTCGTAACCGGGAAGGTGCTCAATGGTCTCGAAGGATACCACTGCGTCGAAGGACTCATCAGCAAAGGGCATCCTCACTGCGTCGCCGCAGACAAACTCTGTGAGGCCGCTCCTGCCGTACCGCTCAACGGCGTACGCAACCGCTTCCGGGGATAAGTCGAGCCCGACTCCGCGTCGCGCGCCTGCGTCCACGATGCGCGCCAGACCGTAACCCGCCCCGCAGGCTACGTCGAGGACCGTCATGCCTCGAACGAGCCCGGCTGCGAACTCGTACCTGTCGATATGCTCCCTGTATACGGTCTCGGGGGTCTTGCCGGGGACGACTCGCTCGCCGGTGAAGTCGAGGTCCCTGCGATACACAGCGCTCACGTGAGGACACTCCGCCGGTATTCTAACACATGCGGATGCTCGGGTTGCGGTGGTGCAGCCATAAGAAAAGGCCCCCGTCCGCCGGGGGCCTTGATTTCGTCGCAGCTTGACGGATCAGAAGGGGGTCGGCTTCAGGGTCGTCTCTCCGATATCGATCCAGCCCTGCCTCAGGGCCAGCACGACCGCGTGCGTGCGGTCGTTGGCATCCAGCTTGTTGAGAATAGACGTCACGTGATTCTTGATTGTCTGCTCGCTTATGCCGAGTACGTGGGCAATCTGCTTGTTGGAGTAGCCTTCCGCGACGTATCTCAGGGTCTCGGTCTCGCGCGGCGTCAGCGGCGTGGCCAGCGTCTCCATCGCCTTGCCCATGAGAGTGAGGTCCTGGAACTGCCTCAGCACCTGCTCCGCGACCCTGGGCCTGCTCAGCAGGCTGTCGTTGATGGGCCGCTCTCCCTTGTGGATGCGCCTGACCGCATGGCCAAGCTCTTCGGCGGCGATGTCCTTGGTGAGATATGCAACGACCCCTGTGCGGACCGCCTGGAAAAGCTGCTCGTCATCCGGGCTCGAGGTAAGTGCTATGACCGAGACGTTGGGGCACCGTGTAGTGATCTGGCGTCCCAGGTCAAGACCCCTCAGCAGGGGCAGGTCCACGTCGAGGAGTACCACGTTCGGCATAAACGCCTCGATGAGACTCACAGCCTCGGCGTTCGGACTGCTCTCACCGACCACGTTGATGTCCTCCGAGGCCGACAGCGCCTGCCGTATTCCCTGCCGGTAAAGGGTCTGCTTGTCAACAATGAAGACTGTGATCTTCTCCAATTCGGTACCCCCTGAACGGACTAAGACGCCGGGGCCACGGCCACGCTGACTCTAGCACAGCCTTCGGAGCCCTGTCCATAGTACTTTATTCCTAATTGTCCCGCGGTTTCCTCCCACTCGATGCAGCAGGAGCCGGCTTCAGCGCCGACAGCTTCTTGTGCGTCCGAGTATAGGGGCGTACCATCGGGCTGTCCATAGGAAATAACTCCCACAGTCCATCCCCCAATCGGACTATTCGCGGTCTGGTAGTACTTTCGTACTGTCATTCTTGCCTACCAACGCACCGAAATCTACCACAGGGTTGCCACCTTGTCAATACCTTTTGCGGACTTTTTTGCACATTTCATTAATTTTCTTTACCGGAGTTGACCATCAAGATCAGGGGTAGTGCCCGCTGAACTCGGCAAACCAGTACCCGCCGTTCCTGTAAGCGCCGTACACGTTGCCCGGCGCTCCTACGATCCACGTGTAGCCGCCGCCCGTGTCCGGATTGCCGTTGTACTCACTGCTCGACGAACTGGGGAACTCGGCCAGGTACAGCGCCTCTTCACCTGTCACCGGTGAGGCCAGGCCACGGTCGTCCTCTCCGGGATCGGCCGCATCCTTCGCCTCATTCACCAGCAGTCCCATCCAGATCGCCGCCGCCTCGATATCGCCGTCGCCGGCCGCCTCCGCGTCGCCGGGGTCATACTGCCCATCGAGTGCGCCCCCCTTGCCGTCCAGGAACAGCCGGGGGTTACCGTTGTCGCTGATGTCCCCCCCGCCGCTGTCCTGCAGGGCGACCAGCAGCCCGGACACGAGCCCGTCCTGTGTCGGGAACCAGTGACCCGCCGGCGCGGCGTCCACGTCGCCCCAGCGCCAGGTGCCGCCATCGTCGTACGGCCCCAAGTGGACGTCGCCGTAGAACATGTCCACGGCCATCCAGATGGTGGCCCGGTCCGTGTCGTACACCTGCTCACCGCCCCTGCCGTAGGCGCCGACCACGCTCATCGTCACCACGGCGGCCAGGATGCTCAGCACGGCGAGCACGATGATAAGCTCGACCAGGGTGAAACCCTGCTCGCCTGCGGCCACCCGCCGGACGCGCCTTCCTGTGCTTTCCCTCATCTCTCCATTCTCAAGGGCTCGCGACTTCACCGTGAGCCTTCAGAAAGGAGGAGAGCCCCGCCTTGGACCGGGGCTCTCCTCTGCCGAGCTCGGCTATCAAACCACTGTCGACTGCATCATGGGTAGTTGCCGCTGAAGCCCGAGTACCAGTTGCCGTTGGAATGCAGGTAAGCTCCATAGACCTTGCCGTTCTTGCCAACGATCCAGGTGTAGGTACCACCCGGCTGGTTCGGATTGCCGTTGCCGACACCAGCAACACTGCTGTAGCTGCACGACCTGGGGAACTCCGTCAGGTACATCGACTCCTCATCGCTCAGCGGAGCAGCAGTGCTCCTGTCGGTGCTTCCGGCCACAGTACCTGAAGCCGCCGGGTTCACCAGCAGGCCCATCCAGATGGCTGCAGCATCGATGTCCGCGGCGGCAGCCTCCTCACCAGCGTCATACGTGGCATCGCCGTCCGCATCCACATAGAGCAGTAGAGCATCGCCGTCAGGGGCACTCACCCCTGTAGCCTCAGTGACGTCGGAAGTGGTGGCATTGGCCGTGGGGAACCAGTGGCCGGTGTCACCATCCGTATCGGCCCAGGTGTTGTCTGCAAGTCCTGCACCATTCTGGTCAACACCCTGGTGCACGTCACCGTAGAACGTGGCCACCGATGTCTGGATCGTCTGCAGGTCGGAGCCGAATGCCTGGCTGCCGCCTCGACCGAACAGCCCCATGACGTTCGGTACCACGACTGCCGCCAGCACACCCAGAATGGCGATAACGATCAGCAGCTCGATCAGTGTGAAGCCTCGCTCCCTCTTTCTGATCTTCAGATTTGGCCTCTTCATTGTCTCACCCCCTTTCCGGCTTAGAGTCGCGGTGGGTTTCGCTTCGCTCCGCCCACCTTATGAGCGTTACGCTTTCGGCGTATTGCTTCCTTCACCTGTGCGGTGGATTTCGCTGCGCTTTTTACTCATACCCGGCGGTGGATTTCGCTGCGCTTCATCCACCCTACGCTTCTTCTCGTTGCTGGTGGGTTTCGCTTCGCTGCACCCACCCTACGCGGTTACTCTCAGCGTATTGCACCCGTTACACGTCGTATATGGGCCGATAGTCCCTGAATCGCGAGTATTTGGTAAGCCCGGAGGCGAAGGCCATTAGTAATCCCCGGGGTCCATATCGACGGTGACTATGCTCTTGTCATCCATCAGCCAGACACCTTCGTCGTGATGCCTGGGCAGCTTCTTGATGAAATCGGGGTAGAAGGTGTAGGTCTTGCCCCCGACCGATACGCTGGCATTGAAGTCGATCGGCTTGGTCTGCCCCTCGCCGGGGAAGCGCAGGTCGGCGGTGGGCGGCTGGTTCGAGCCCAGTATGAACTGGTCGACCGCCTGCTGGACGGTGTGGATGTCGGTGTCCATGGCAGCCGCCTGGCCGCCGCTGAACACGCCGGTCACCTGCATTATCACGACGGCGACGACGATGAGGAATATGACGAGGACGAACATCAGCTCCATCAGAGTGAAGCCGTGCTCGGAGTCTCTCAAACGCTTCATCATGTAGACCCCCACCTTGTCACCCCTCATGACGCCCGGTAACAGACTCACGCTTCGATTCTACGTTCGCCACGAGTAAGCTCACAATAGAGATATAGTCCCGTGCGAGGTGGCGCTTTAGTACTACGCGGGAGGGGTGCTATCCGGGGGAGACGGGGTGGTGGATTGCCGGTGGGTTTCGCTCCACCCACCCTGCGGGCTTGTTTCTCGACCGGTGGGTTTCGCTTCGCTCCACCCGCCCTGCCACTACCACTACGGGATTAGAGGAGGGAGGCGATGCTGGTCATCGCGGACTGGTACATCTCCATTATGGGGCTGCCCCACAGGAGCGTGAGCACGGCTCCACCGGCCAGGAACGGCCCGAACGGGATGGCATCCTTCCTGCCCTTCACTCCCAGCAGGAGCAGCAGGATGGCGACAAGGCCGCCGTAGAGTATGCCAAGCATCAGGGCGACGAATATGAGCGGGAACCCGCACGCCAGCCCCATAAAGGCGGCCAGTTTGACGTCACCCATGCCGAGGCCGTTGGGGAACAGCAGGAAGGGCAGCAGCATGAGCACGAGCCCTATCGCTCCCCCGAGGAGAGCGTTCACCGTTCCTATGCCCGGCCAGAAGCCCTCGAAGCCGCCCCAGAAGGAGGAGAACGCGAGGGCCAGAAGCATTGCCGGGTATACAATCCGGTTGGGAATGATCAGGTGCTCGAGGTCTATGACGAATATGACCAGGAACAGGCAGGCGTAGATCAGGGCTATTGCGAGCTGCAGGCCCGGCCCGAAGTACCACATAAAAAAGGTGAAGACTACGGCAGTCGCTATCTCGACCAGCAGTACTCTCCTGGGGATGGCCGCGCCGCATGTCCGGCATTTGCCGCGCAGAGTCAGGTAGCTTGCGACGGGCACCAGGTCCCGAATCGACAGCTTGCGGTCGCAGCCCTCACAGTGTGAAGGCGGCCTGACCAGCGACTGTCTGGCCGGGATGCGGTCGATGCACACGTTCAGGAAGCTGCCGACGCAGAGTCCCGCCACAGCCGCCATGACCAATTCCAGAGCCATCATGACCTCGTCCTCTCACATACATATCCGGCTGCCTCAGCCGGAGGCAGTCCTGGTCGGGGCGCGAATCCATTCGCGCCCCGACCGATCCCTCTCTAGTTGGCGAGCATCAGCCCTACATGGGCCATGTACTGTGCCAGCGGGAACTCGGGCGGGTACTCGATGCTCGGCTCCACGCTGGCCACCTCGCGGCCCGTGACATCCACAACGCCCATGGCCACTTCGGGGTCGAGTGCCAGAGCACCCGTCAGATAGACGGGAACATCCTCGGCCAGCGGACTCTCAGCATGGCTCCGGTTGTAGTAGTCTATCGTCCTGGGCAGCTCGCTCAGAAGCTGCTGAGCAGCCGCGTCGCTGCCGGTCCCATTCTGCACGGCGACACTGCGGAAGTTCGCCGGGAACGAGTTGACCACTATCACTATCTCGATGCGGTCCAGCTCTGCGTGGGCGATTATGCCGTTCTCGCAGCTCACCGCTCGGAGCAGGGCAAACGGGGCCAGCTCTACCGACCTGACGCTTGCTCCGGCGGCCAGGCAGGCGTCCATCAGGTTGTTGACGTTCCTCTTTGGTACGCTGAGAGCGTAGACCTCCTGCTGGGTGCCCTTCTTCGGCAGCATCTCGGTGAAGATGTACTCGTTCTCGGAGCTTGTGCCCGGAGAGAGCCTCTTCAGCTCCCTGCTGACCGCTTCGTTGATCTTGCCCTTCTTGACGCCGGGCAGATTCAGCACCTGACCGCTGCTGCCCGTCCCCGACAGAGCGGAGACCAGGCCCTTCGCCGGCAGCTTGTGCTCCTCCATCGCCGTGGCGATTACCTTTCCTACTTCGTCGGGGCGGGAGATGACGCCGTTCCTCACCCAGGCCGGGTTCAAGGGTGCCTCGAACCACGACTGCACCTTCTTCCCGGAGTACGTCACCATCCTGAGCGATTCCCCCTCGACGCTCAAAGCCAGGTTCTTACCGCTTCCAAGATTCACGTTCGTATCCTCCCTTCCGCAACCATAGTTGCGAGACTGGGCGAAAGGTCCTGCAATCGCAGGCCCTGTCTGCTATTCCGTGATTACCGCGAGCTTCAGGTCGCCTTGCCAGCCCGCCCCTCCCTCGGACTGGGCGAGCGTCACGCTGTCGAACCTCAGGGTCGGGAAGGAGGAACCCTCCATGCTGGTCACGAACTTCTGGATACCTTCCAGACTGCCGCTCACGGTCATCTCCACCCGGTACTTGTCGTAGCTGCCGCTGCCGATCGTCTCAGTGCTCGTCTTGGACGGAGACGACAGGCTCACCACAGTAACGCCGTTCCAGGCGGCGTTGTTGGCCAGCGCGTTGCTGAGCTTGCTGGTGGATACCGACTCGGGAAATCCGCTCTGAACGCTCAGCTCCGCTATCTGGTCCTCCAGGTCGTTCAGTTCCTGACGAAGCGTCTCCAGGTCATAGGTGGCCTGGGCGTTCATCAACTGGATGTTCGCGGTGACCTCCTGCTGCTCCAGGTCGGCCAGGGCCTGACCGGCCGACTGCATTCCCATGAAGAAGATCACACCCGCAACAATCATCGCCAGTGCCAGCGCGGCCAGCACAGTAAGAGACAGGTTACGCCTGGCAGTTTCTACGTGCTGCATCATAGCTCACCTCCAATGGTCACCTGCATCGTGAGCTTGAACGTCCCCGCCTGCACGTCCCACTGGCTCGTGGTCACGTTGTGGAACAGGTTGTCGTTCTCCAGGGCGGTGACGTACGCTGCGACACGTTCATATGTCGACGCCACCCCACCGACCTGCACCCCATCGCTGGAGCTCTGGATGGAGTCGAGCTCGACACCGCTGGGGACATCATCCATGATGCTGTCGACCACCTCTCCCCATTCGACGACCGACTCGTTGAACTGGTCGAAGTCGTTCGCCATGGCGGTGAGCGTGTCGACCTCACCCTGCCGGGCCTTGATGTCCTTGTTCAACTGCCCTGCCTCGGGATTGCTGGACAGGCTCATTGCTTGCTGCTGAATTGCCTCGATCCGGTCCTCCAGGGCCGCTGCCTCAGCCTCCTTGTCAGCCTTCATGCTGTAGAGCTGGTAGCAGCCGAAGGCCAGCCCAAGCACCAGCACCACGAGGCATACTGTGCGCATGCTCACGGGCGGCCGGGGCTTGTACTCCTCCGGAACGAGGTTCATCCTGACGTCCATACTAGCCTCCTGTCTCTACTTCATATGTATAGGTGAGCGTGCCCACCGTGAAGCTGTAGTCCTCTTTGGGTACTCCCTCGGTCTTGAAAGAGAGCACGAGGTACGTGAGGTACCACCGGTCCCCCTCCGTGTGGCACCAGACGTCCGCCTCGGTGTCGTCGCCTATGTTGATATCGCCTTCCAGAACATCGAATGTGTCGACATCAACGCCGCGCTCTCCTCCCGTGGACACCGAGTTCATGGAGTTATCTCCGGGATTCGTCGGCGGGTCCTCCAGTACCGTATACGTGGGCTCCGAAGCGCCCTTGATCTGGATGTAGTCGCCGACATAGGCCCTTCCGTCGCCCTCGCCCACGAAGTAGGTCAGCTTGCCCTCGACGGAGCCGTCCGGAGGATAGAAGTTCTCGAGGCTGAAATAGACGTCGCTGTTCGGCGCCACGTGGAAGGCACAGTCAGCGGGCTTGTGAATCGGATCATAGATGAACAACTGATGAGCTGTCTCGGAAGGGCTCTCATAGAGCACGATCAACGACCAGCCGGAGAAGCATTTCTGCTCAGCGTATCCAGCAGCAGTAGCACCGGAAGTCGCCTGCATATTCCGCACGGCGAAGACGCCGTTGCCCGTACCCTCGATGATATCCGTCACGTCCTTGAAGCAGGCGTAGGTGGTGCCGGAGCCGGCCGGATTCGCCTCGGCCGGGTCAAGCTCCATTCCATACTTGTTGTAGGCCTCGTGACTGACGGTGGTCCAGGTCTCGGCCCAGTAGTCCGCGTATACGTTGCCCACGAGGTCGTCGTTGGTGATTGTGATCCGCCCGTCGTCATAGTCGACCGTGTAGTCGACGCCTCTCGTCGGGTACTCGAACCCGGCGGCGCTGTAATCTATGGTGATATTGCCGGCCAGCGTGTCTTTGATGATCGTCACATTGCCAAGATCGTAGTCAATGGCGTAGTCGACATCCCTGGTCAGCAGGTTCGACCCATCGAGGTATACGTATTCGGCGCGCGGCGTCTCCACGATGGGGCTTGTGTTCACCCGGAACTCTTCATTCGTGACATTGGCCGCGGCCATGCCGAGGAACTCGCCCCGGTAGCGCTTCGGAGTTATGTACACGGTCTCCTCACGCGGAAGCGTAGTCACTGGAGAGTTGTCGGTGGTCAGTACGTTGTTCCCATCGCCGTCGAGGGCAACACCGAGATTCTCGCCAAGGTAGGACTTCGGATACATGAAGTCGACAATCTCATCCGGCCCTGCGTACTCAGTATCCTGGACAAAGGCCGCCCAGTAGAGCCAGGCCCCGATAACCTCACCATCCTCGGGAGCCGAGTCGATAGTGCCCCGGCCCGTGTACCAGATGTCATCCACCAGATCGTGATACCACGTACCTGGAATCATGGGGTCAACGGCGTACTCCTTGATTTCATCATCATCCTCATCCCGGTCGATCAGCAAAGGAGCACCGGTCGCAACGTAGTTGCCATATGTTGTGATCCCCTCGCGGTTCACCTCGCCCTGCGCCACGTATGCCTCGACCCTGGTGCTGGTAGACGACGTCTGATGACGCGCCACGGACGTCGCCCTGAATATGTCACAACTGCGGTCCCATGACTCGTAGCCCTCGATCGTACTCAGCCAGCAGAACACGCCCCTGGGCTCCGTGGAAGGCATAAACGTGAATGTGATATCCCTTACGCACGGCAGACCACCGCAGTCGTTAAGATTGATCTCGGAGCCCGTGTAGTCCCACTCGTAGGCCGTGCCGCCCTTGTAGTTGTTGGTTATGATATCGGGGTCCCTGTCCGGCATGCCGTTGGCCTCCGACACGTCGACGTACTGGAAGCCGGTTGGAAGCCAGATCCCGAACCTGTCCATGAGGGCGGAGCCAACGCCGGAGTCGGTATACGCGATCTCCACCGTGTAAACGTTGCTTTCTTCGCCGATCTGAATGTCATCGACATAGACATAGCTGTAGTCGACCACGTGAAGGTCATCAACATAGAAGTAGTCCCGGTAGTAGCTCATGTCGGCATCGAACTGGATTCGGTAGTTCCCGGGCCCGACATGCGGGTAGTCCGTCAGGTCGATGTCGCAGAAGTGGTAACCCTTTGACTCGTCTGCGTCGCCCCACACCCAGACCTCATCATGCCATTCCGAGCCATCGAATATCCTCAGTTCGGCCTCATCGCTGGATTCGAACTCGGACACCTTGGCCCAGAACTGCAGCCTCGGGTTGTTGTATCCCGTCAGATCAACGGCCCGTTCGGCCTCGCCTGAGTTGTACGAGCCCCATCTCCGCCCGACGAGCAGCAGGTGCCTGCTGCCCTCGTATGGTGATCCGCTGGTTACCACCCAGCAGCCGCCGCTGGTATTCCAGCCGCCAAGCCATGTGCCCGACGACCCACCGATTTCGAAGGTGTCCGCAGCCTCATTGCCGTTGCTGAGGTTCCCCTCGAAGCGCACCGTGACCTCATCCGTCAGCGCCAGGCCGGACATGTCGTAGTCATAGCTGCTGTATGTGTCATTCGCCGTGCCGAACTCCCATCGCTGGACCTCTGTCCAGTTGCCGCTGCCCGGGTCGACCTTGCATACATAGCTGTCACCCGGCTTGAAGTTGCCCGCCAACGCCTTGAACTGCAGGCGGGCGTTATCGTTGTTCGAGAGGTCAACCTTGCGCTCGGCGTAGCCGCCGGCCCCGAGGTTCCCCTGGAAACCCATGTGGTAGTCGCCCTGGGCCGCCCACGGAGACTCCCAGACACTTGCATGCCCGCCGTAGCTCCACGGGTCATCGTTCACCCAGCCGTCGCCCCCGGCGAAACCTCCCGTCTCGAAATCATCCCAGCATGTGCCGACAAGGCTGGAGCCAATCATCCCCACCATCACTATCTTGTCGGACTTGTCGATCACCCCTACGGGCACCGCATATCCCAGGTCCTCGGGAAGCCAGACCTTCTCGATTTTCACTTCGAGATCACTGCTGTTGACGCTCGGCGTCTGAGTGAGGTACTGCCCACCGAAGTCCAGGCTGCCTATGCCCTCCAGGTCGCTCTGTATCTGATAGAGCGCGTCTTCGACACCATAGTCCGCCGCGTACAGCTCCAGCATCCTGTTCTCATGAGTTATGGTCGAGCGCGTACCGGCGTAGTTCACGCTGAGCAGGGGGGGAATCACGATGGCTCCAAGCAGCAGCACGATCGTCACTACGATCAGCGCCTGCCCGCTCTCTTCCTTCTTCAATCTCGATATGATTCTCATCGCCCACCCCCTGTCAGCGAAATCGTCGATCGCTTATTGCAGGGGCCTCGGTTGAATCTCATAGGTCCTGGTCTCGTATTCCTGCCCGACCTGCGACATCACCTCGAAGACCAGCGTCGCGTCTCGAGTGGCGTGCCAGTCAATCAAGGTCTCGTCCGGGTCGAGGGAGTCTGCCACCACCACCGTCTGATCGGTGACGCTGTCGTGTCTCTCCATCTCCCAGAGGGTACGTCCTTCCTCGTCGGTCATGTTCCCCATGGAGTAGGTGACGACGTGGTGAACGTTGTCCCAGTCGGTCCACTCGAGGGTCAGCGGGAACCCCGTGGTTGGGTCGCCCAGCTCGACCTTCTGCGCCTGCATGGCGTCCTCCGTCAGCCAGAAGGCCGCGTTCTGGACCTGTATCACAGCCATTGTCCCGTCCGTGCCGTGTGCGTTGGCTATCACGAGCTGGCGCAGCATCTCTCCCCCACCCACGACCACGAACGCGCACAGCGACAGAGAAACGAGCATCTCCGCCAGGGTGAAGCCCCCCTCATGTCTTCCGGCTGAGCCTGCGTATCTGATGAGCCTCATCACCGCTCCACCTTGTGGCACTTGGTGGTCAGCACGACCTTATCCACGTGCGTCACCTGCACGGTTATCTCCTGTATACCCTCATCCTGGAACGGCGGCAGAACCGTGTGCTCCAGCGTCACCGGTTCTATGTGCAGGGGCCGCGCACTGACAGTCACTTCATAGCTGTCATCAGGTACCGGCACCACTTCGTACGCCGGGTAGTTGTCCGCATCCCAGGGCCCATCTTCGCCCGAGATGTACTCGCAGCTCTTCAGGTACTCGACCTGGTTCTTGCTCAGGTTCTCGGATATCGTCCGCTCCTGTTGTGCGAATACGGCCTTGGTGCTGAAGAGTATGGCCGAGGGGAACGACGCCGCGATCAGGCCCAGGATGGTTATGGCCACCAGCACTTCGACGAATGTCGACCCTGACTGGCCGCCATGGACCATTCCTCTGAATACCGCAATGCCACGCCTGATCATCGCCCCCTGTGACCTCCTCGTGTTGTCACAACGCCAGGCAAACGCCTACTCAACTATGCTTGCCATACCGTAGATCGAACTGAACATCGTAATGGCGATGAAACCAATCATGAGACCGACGCCCACGGTCAGCGCCGGCGTCAGAATGCCCGTAACCCTGGCAATTGCAGCCTCAGCCTCTTCTTCGTAGAAGGATGACACCTTGCTGAGCTGGCTCTCCAGGTTACCGGTCTCCTCACCAATACCGATAAGCTCCGCCATTAGCGGCGGGAACAACGGGTCGGCCGCCATGGCTTCTGAGAAGAGCTGGCCTTCCCCGACCCTGTTGCGTACTCCGGAAAGCGACTCGGAGATGACGCTATTGTCATTGGTCTCGCATGTCAGCTCGAGCGCCTCGAACAGGGATACACCGGCTCCTACGAGCATACTCATGTTCCTGCCGAACCTGGCCAGACCTGCCTTCAAGACGGCGGGTCCGAGAACGGGCAACCTCACCATGACCTTGTCCTTGGTCCGCCGCCCCTGGGCGGTCTTCACATACAGGGCGCTCCCAACCGCGATCAGTAGCAGCCCCCCGATAATGAACACCGCGTTCGCGCTGAAGAAGTCGCCGAGCGACACAAGGACCCTGGTGGTCGTCGGCATCTCCTGGCCGAACTCGGTGAACATGCTCGTCAGCTTGGGCACCACGAAAGTGAGCATCACAATCACGGCCGCTATCGCCAGCACTACAACGAACATGGGATACGCCAGGCTCTTCTTGACCTTGGCCCTCGTAGCCTCGTCCTTCTCCATATGGCTGGCGGTGTCCTTGAGTACCGCGCCCAGGTTACCGGTCTCCTCACCTGTTCTCATAAGGAATATGTAGAAGTGGGGAAACACGTCGGGGCGCTTGGCCAGCGCATCGGAGAACTTGGAGCCTTCCTCGAGGTCCTTGATGATGCCGCGCATAACCTCGGTGAAGGCAGCCCGCCCGTGCCTGGACAGAATGGACAGAGCTCTCATCAATGGTATGCCTGCGTCGAGCAGGCTGGCGAGGTTACGACTGAAGCCGATTACGTCCTTCTTCTTGACGCCGAAGAGCGAAGGCAATATCTCGTGCGCCTTCGGCAGGCTGAGGTTCCTTCTCAGGCTGACTATTGTCAGGTTGGCGTCCCATAGCATCTGCTCGGCTGCGGTCTCGGAATCGGCTTGAAGAACGCCGGTAACGGAGCGCCCTTCAACGGTGCTCGCGCTGTATCTATACTCCATAGCTATGCCTCCACACAGCTCTGCTACGTTCTATCGTTGCATCCACACGTTGGAGGTGTCTATAGTACTTCAGCACCGAGGGGGGTAGCATTTCGGGTGGCGAAGGGTATTACGATAGTCGCGCCGCGAGAGGCAAAGGGGCTAGAAGATAGTGAATACGTTCCGCAGGACCTCACCCGGGGTGGTGAGGCCGTCTTTGACCTTCTGCATGCCGTCCGAAGGCATGCTGGTAAGCCCTTCCTTCACAGCCTGCTCCTTCAGCTCGGCCGCCGAACCACCCTTCATGACCATCTTCCGGAGGTCGTCACTCACTGTCAGGAGTTCGTAGACTCCGAGCCGACCCAGAAAGCCGCTTCTGGAGCAGAAGTTGCAGCCCCTCCCGGCCTGGAACTTGGTCTTCGACTCGCCCATGACGCCTTCATATGCTGCAGCGTCCGAAGGCGACACCTCGATCTCATTCCTGCAGTAGGGACATACCTTTCTCACCAGTCGCTGGGACAGGCTGCCCACTACCGCCGAAGTCACGAGGAATGGTTCCACTCCCATATCTATCAATCGCAGCAGCGCGCTGACGCTGTCGTTTGCATGAATGGAGCTCAGCACCAGGTGGCCGGTAATAGCCGCCTGCACGGCGGTCGAGGCCGTCTCGTGGTCCCTGATCTCACCAACGAGGATGATGTCCGGGTCGAGACGCATTATGGTGCGCAATCCAGCCGCAAAGGTAATCCCCGCCTGTCGGTTCACCTGGATCTGATTTATGCCCCTGAACCTGTACTCAATGGGGTCCTCAATGGTCATTATGTTCCGCGATTTGGCATCGAGCTGCTGCAGTGCGGCATAGAGGGTGGTCGTCTTACCGGAGCCTGTCGGGCCGTTCACCAGAATCATTCCGAACGGCGACTTCAGAAGCTTCTCGAACGGCTGAAGAATGCCGGGCATCATGCCCAGATCGGACAGTTTGATGAGCAGCATCGACTTGTCCAGCACCCTGAGCACTGCCATTTCCCCATAGTCGCTCTCGATCGTGGCAACACGGAAGTCGACCTGCCGGTCTCCTACGGTGATGCCAAACTGCCCGTCCTGGGGCCGGCGCCGCTCGGCTATGTTGAGATTGGACAAGACCTTGATGCGGGTCATCACCGCGGAGTGCGCCCCCAGCGGCAGTCTGACCGCCTCCTGCAATACACCGTCGATTCTGTTCCTGACCAGCAGGCAGTCCTCCTGGGGCTCTATGTGAATGTCGGAAGCCCTGTCCCTGACAGCCTGGGTGAGCATCATCTCAACAGCCTGGACTATGGGAGCGTTCTTGCTCGAATCGACGGCGATGGCTTCCTTCTGTCCCTTTGCGCCGCCGGTCTCCGCAATCTGACTTATTTGCTCCTCGATCTGCGAAGTCAGCCGGTACTGCCCGTCTATGGCGTCACTGATTCTCATCCCAACTGCCAGCACGGGCTCGATCTTCTTTCTTGTCACGTTCGTGAGCGTGTTGATGACGTTGTAGTCTTGAGGGTCTTCGGTGGCGACGGTGAGCGTGTCGTCCTCAATCGAGAGGGCGAGCACCTGGTACTCGCGCGCAACCTTCTCTGGAATGAGCGCGACGGCCTCGGGCTGTATCTCGGTGCTGGTGAGATTGACCACAGGCACGCCGCACTGGAGACTGAGCACCGAGGCCAGCACCTCGGGATCGACCAGCGCCTGCTCTACCAGTACGTCGGTCAGCTTACGCTTCGAGCGCGTAGCGATCTCCTGGGCGGACTTCAACTCAGCTTCACTGATGAACGCCCCGCTTACGAGGGCTGCGCCCAGTTCTGTGAAATCAGTTTGTGACACGCCGTGCGCCATCCTGCCGGCTCCTGTTGACTCCCTCTGCTAGTCCTTCCCTTCGCTTAAGCGCCGGTTGCCGGATGAGATGCCCCGGCAACCGCCATGCCACACCCAAGGCATAGCTTCGCAATCGCGCGCCACCCGCTGCTCCTCCTCGGGCCGGGTATCGCCGTGCAATTCATCCATGCCATCTTGTGCGCTTCACTATTCGAACGGTCAACCCCCGCCTGTCGGCCGTCGACCTGTCCGTAAACGACTTCACTATGTCCGTGAGGCCACGCCCTCGTGTTTCCTTCGGTTGGATGAGTGCGACACGAAAGCTCGCTGCAACTCCTCCGGCCTCTGCGCCCGAAGCAGCGCATCCTCCAAGGCGATTTCGCCCTTCGATACCAGCTCCGCCAGAGCCTGGTCCAGCGTTACCATCCCTTCCTGACTGCTGTTCTCGATGACCCCGGGGATCTGATGGACTTTCTTCTCCCTTATCAGATTGCGAATCGCATAGTTTGCAAGCATAACCTCGACCGCGGCCACCCTGCCGTGCCCATCCGAACGCGGCACCAGGGTCTGCGACAGGACGGCTTCCAGAACAAGCGCGAACTGGGTCCTGGCCTGCTCCTGCTGGGCCGGTGGGAACTCACTGATGAGCCTGTCTATCACGTTGGCAGCACCCTGGGTATGAGCAGTCGCCAGCACCAGGTGACCGGTCTCGGCCGCCGTAATCGCGGCGGCTGTAGTCTCGACATCCCTCATCTCCCCAACAAGTATCACATCCGCGTTCTGCCTCAGTGCGTGTCGCATTGCCGCAGCAAACGACGTCGTGTCGTCGCCCAGGTCTCGTTGGACTATGAGGCACTTCTTGTTCGAATGCAGGAACTCCACCGGGTCCTCGACCGTAAGGACCTTCTTGCTCTCGCGCTCATTGAGATAGTCGATCATCGCGGCCTGGCTGGTGGACTTGCCACTGCTGGTGGGTCCCGTCACGAGAACCAGGCCCTTGCGCTTGAGGATCAGACTCTTGCATATCGGCGGCAAGCCGAGCTCATCGATGCTGGGGATCCTGAGAGGCAGGCACCTGAACGTGAGCGAGATGCTTCCCCTCTGAAGAGAGGCATTTACCCTGAAGCGACCCGTGCCCGAAATGCTGTATGCGAAGTCCAGCTCCAGGTCTCGATAGAACGCCTCCTGCTGCTTCTCAGTCGTGATGCTCTCGAATGCCTGCTTGACAGACATGGGAGTCAGCGCTTCATCGCAGGCCGGCACCAGCGTATTCGAGAGGCGATAGACCGGGCACGCGGGC
Organism: uncultured Dehalococcoidia bacterium; assembly: GCA_964574685.1. Classification (GTDB taxonomy): domain Bacteria; phylum Chloroflexota; class Dehalococcoidia; order SZUA-161; family SZUA-161; genus CAZGDV01. Next base: position 33,462 of record CAZNOI010000004.1, on the reverse strand, counting down.
ACAGCAAGGTGAACATCGGACGCACCCATTTGCATGGCCATCTTTAGCAATTCATCGATGTCTATCATGGCGCCTCGCCCTGGACAAGAGCCTGTGCAGGCTTCGTCCGTTCGGATTTCACTCCCCTCGCCGTATGCTTGTCCTGAGCCCTGACAAAGGCTTCCACTATCTGGGGGTCGAACTGAGTTCCGCTGCACCGCTTCAGTTCCGCCACAGCCTGCTCGTGGGTGAACCTGCCGTGGCGATACGGCCGGAGTGACGTCATCGCATCATACGAGTCGGCAACTGCCAGTATCCGGGCATCCATCGGTATGTTCTCGCCCTTCAAGCCGGATGGGTATCCGCTGCCGTCGAATCTCTCGTGGTGATACTGGATTGCCGCAAGGCATCCGCCGAGACTCTCCACGTGCTTGATGATCGCGACGCCCAGCTTCGGGTGCGACCGTATTGGCTCCCAGTCCTCGGCGTTGAGAGGCCCGACCTTGACAAGCAGTTCGTCCGATATGCCGATCTTGCCTATGTCATGAAGGAGCGCCGCCGCTCTCAATGTCGCGATTCGCTCGGGAGAGTAGCCCAGTTCTTCGGCGATATCGGTCGCGTACTTGGCCACCTTCTTCGAGTGCCCATAGGTGTAGCTGTCCTTGGCGTCGACTGTCGCCGCAAGAGCGTAGATGGTGCTCAGGATACCGGGCTCGCCGTCAGGGCTGACGGCCGTCTCCCCGCGCTGAGCCGGACCCAGTTCGGAAAAGAGCACTACACGGTCTCTGCCGGTCTGCTTGGCGTGGTAGAGCGCTGCGTCAGCCGCTCGGATGATCTCCTCACGCATTACGCCGTCCGTCGGCCATGATGCCAGGCCGACGCTGCATGATAGCGGCGCCCCCTTGGAGTCCATCTCCTGCTCGACCTTGCGGCGCACCCGCTCGCCGATATGGCGCGCGTCTTCCAGCGAGGCCTGCGGCAGAATCACCGTGAACTCGTCCCCGCCATATCGAAAGGCTATGTCTATTCCGCGGATAGACGACTGGATGTACCTTCCAACATCTCGGAGGACCCCGTCGCCTTCGATATGGCCATAGATATCGTTATAGGCCTTGAACAGATCAAGGTCCATGAAGAGGAGCGAGAATATCTCTCCGAATCTGGTGCACCTGCTTATCTCCTCGTCCAGCCTTTCATGGAAATAGCGATGGTTGTAGAGGCCCGTCAGCTCGTCGGTATGGGCGCGCTGCTTGGCCCTGTCGTATAGCTGCGCGTTTTCCATTGCTACCGCTGCCTCGGTCGCCAGGGTCATCAACAGGTCGAGGTCGTCATTGGAGTAGAACCCCGCCCCGTGCTTCTTCCCAAGGGCAAGTATGCCGATGAGCCTCCCTTTCCCTTTAATAGGACATAGTACCTCCACGGCTCCGGTCGCCATCGATTGCCTCTCTACGTCCCATAGCGCCTTGAACTCTGTTGTGGTCTCGATCGTGTTCCTCGTGAGCGGCTTCTCTTCACGACACAGCCACTTGACCACCGGACTGTCGTCACGGAACGAGATCGGTTTGAACGGCCGGTCCGCCAACAGGCTCTGGCCATACTGCGACGAGAACCCCGTCGCGTCCGGCAGCAACAGCGACGCATGCGTGGCGCGGACGGCCTTCGTTATCGGCTGGAGCATTGCTTCCGCCAGCTCGTCCAGGTCCAGAACATTACTCATTCGGTGCGCGAAGGTGCGGACCATTTCCCTGTAGTCATAGCGCTCCCCGTAGAACAGCCGATCAACGCCCTTCTGCACCGCCGTACGCAGCGGGTTGAACAGCCAGGCCATGAGAAGGGCCACCGCAATGGTCGCACCAAGACCCGCCGATGTGGTCCATCCCTGCAGGAAGTAGTGCAGACTGAACAGGAGCAGCAGATACACTGCAGTTATGCAGACCGTTACGAGCGAGTAGACCAGGCCCTTCCTCACTACGACCTTTATGTCAAATAGCTGGTAGCGCGTGATCGCGTAGATGATGACGATCGCGTTGCACAGGTGCCCAAGTTGTTCGACAGGGTACCTGGGGAACGGTGGTATGGCCGTTCGCACTGCGAATGCGAACATGAGGCCGAGTCCTACGAGCAGGTACAGTGACCTGGTCCGGTTCAGGGCGTCCTTCGCATTCCTGTACTGCCTTGCCAGGTGATAGGCCGACAGCGCCCAGAAGCATGCGCCTCCAGCGGTCAGTACGTACAGCCAGTGGCCGTACTCAATGGCTATTTCACCGTCACCGAGGTACGCGATATGCTTGGGCATCAACCCTATCATGGCAATCACGGAAATCCCCAGTAGGAATGCGTACCCCAACCAGACGAACTTATCGTTGCGCCTGTGCGTGAAGGAGGAGATGAAATGATAGTAGGCTATCACAGCCCAAAGGCCCGTCACGGGCAACAGCCCGCCCCAAATCGGCAGGGAATCCGGGAGGAAATTTGCGTGCGCCATGAAGCTGCTGAAGCTCCAGCCCATTGACCCGAGCAAGTAGACCAGGAACAGACGCCTCACCCTGGTGCGCATACTCCGCAGTACTATCACGGCCAGCGGCAGGTAGATAGCGAGCGAGGCGAACTGGACGATGGAGTAGGTATTCATTACTGCACAAAGCCTCTCGACATGCGCGTTCAACGTCGGCGCAGTCACAATCCATTATGCAGTAATGCAGATAACTGCCAATCCCACAGTGGTAATGTTGGCAGGCATGAAATGGTACCAGTACCCGTCTCACAGAACTCTTAGGGACCAGGCGTCAGTGATGGTCATGGTGAGTGCAGTCAGAGGCGCATGGGAGTCCCGCTATACGCCGCGATCGGCACCGGGGATGGCTCTCCGGGCTATGCGGCCGCGGCGGCTGTCGCCGGTTCGCTGGTAATCAGCGTCGCCACGATGGCATCCGAGGGGTTCATGTGCGGCGGCTTTATGTGTGCAAGGTCGGCGCCGGCCTGGCGCTGCCTGGCTATATAGAGGTCAAAGGCACCGACAGGCAGCATCTGTATGTCCAGTGGAGGGCTGCCGCTCAGCGAAGTGTGTATCGAGTAGTAGGTGTCCAACTCCCGGAGTTGTGCGTGTATCTCTGCCACGGCGGTTTCGACGGAAATCAGCCCATGTCCTTTCGGCTCTAGGAACAACTCCAGCCTGTCCCCGTTGGGCGTCGAGCGCTTCCGCGCAAGCCAGTCCTTATAGGGAAGCCCAGAGTCCTCTACCGCCTTGCCAATGGTACGCTCCGTCAGCCGAACAAAGCCGTCGAGTTCTACCAACCCCTCGACCCTGGTGAAGAACTCCATCTGAGGAAGCGCTATGCCAAGACGCTCGTTCCCAGGAGCAGAGATCTTGACCACGTCTCCGAGGAAGTACCTGACATATGCACCCCCTCGGAAGTTCGTTATCACAAGGCCGTAGTTCTGTCCCGGCTCAATCTCGTCCAGAGCGTAGATATCAGGTTGGCCGCCCGCTTCCGCATGGAACCTGCGGTACTGATCCTCGGGGACGAACTCCAGGTAGTTGATCTGAGGCACGAAGGTCATGCCTGTGTAGTCCCATGTCTGTGTCGCAAGGATTAGCGTTTCGGTTGATCCGTACACATCCAGCGGGTACCGACCCCACATTTCCTTCAGCTTGTCTCGATATACGGAGGTATCCGTACCGAAGCCAATCAGCATCTTGAGCGCCCAGAGGTCTCGAGGCAGCATCTTGCGCCCGGCCAGCTTGCTCTTGGCGAACCCCAGCAGCATTCGCCGAAGCGCTCCGGGCTTCCTCAGGTAAGGCTTCAGCTTGCCGAGGCCACCGCCCTGACCGAACTGCTCGCCGAGAGCCAGAAGCAGTCCCGTCAGTGCAAACAGGATGTCGACGCCCTCCGACAACCCTTGCTGGAAGCCCTGGGCCAACCTCTCCTCGAAATCCATCTTCTCGGCTTCGTCTATGGGCGGCAAGAAACTGAATACGCCCCATTCGGCCGCCCTGCGCCCCCAGCACCCACTTGCGTACGGTGGGGGGGCCATGGCGTAGAGGAACCGGTCATACTCCTCAAGGGTTATCTCCCCCTTTTTGCCACACGACGCCAGTATCATGATGGCAAGAAGAGTATCGTCAAGCTCCTGATACATCCTTTCAGTTACGGGTACCCGCTTATACGCGTACTCTTCGGAGCGACCCGAAGTACGCTGCCAGAACAGCGGCCGCTCAGGAAGGGCTTCCGCAATCTGATCGGGGAGGAAAGGATCGTAATCCGCGTAGGTAGTTATGGGTGCGTTCCGCCTGAACTCCTCCACACTGTCAGCGGCGGCCCCTTTCAGAAGATGTCGACCCAACTCACAGTTCTTGAGCAGTTGCAGTTGCTCAAGCAGGAGCGTGTTCTGCATCTCCATGAACTGTTGGACATTCATATCGAGGAATCCGCAGCACCTGCGCCACAGCTCCTCGTGTCTTCCCTGCCTCAATAGCTCGGCTGCAGTCAACGTCCCCCCGGCACTCGGTATACCGGTAAGCTCATTCTCAGTCCCTTGGCTGGAGCCCTTTGACACGACCACTTCTCTCCTTGACCCGCTGAGGCTATGCCCTCACATCGCATGCCTCAGCGACTCCCTGGAACCCACCTAGTAGAATATTCGTAACACTCACGTTCCTGGACGTCAACTACACAGAACCTACCATTACCTACGGAAATTGAGCATGCCTGCGCTTTCTTGCGCGGAGCGACCCATTTTTCGCCCCATGGCCTTGCACAGGCTTGCCATAGAGCGGTTCTCATACTAAAGTCCTATTGAGGGCAAGTACCATAATCTCATTGTCAAGTTGTCTGGAGTTCACTAGAATTGCATTCGCGCACGGCCAACAACTCCTGAGTATGCTGCTACCAGAACGAAAGGCTTGACAAATCGGGGCAAGCCGCGAAGGGACGGAACCAACATGGACACGAAGGGTGGCAAGGTCAGAGAGATTTGGGGACGTAAGTTCAAGATAGTCAAGAACGGCCTGGACGAGGACGAGGTCTTCGCGTTTGTCGGCAGCCTCATCGACCAGACCAACGAATATGCCAAGAAGCTCGAGAATCTCGACTCCCTGAGAAGGCTTGCTGAGAATACCGTAATTGAGGCCACCAAGCAGGCAGAGGCCATCAAGATCGAGATCGAAGAGAAGGCGAACGAGCGTGCCGAGCAAATCGTGGCTGAGGCGCAGGACCGCGCCCAACAGAAAGCCGATCGCATAGTTGCCGAAGCCGAGGACGCCTCTCGTGAGCGCATCTCCGCCGCCGAGGAGCAGGCGGAAACGATTGTAAAGGAAGCTGAAGAGAAGGCCAAAGCAGAGTCCGAGAAGATACTGGCCAAAGCAGAGGAAGACGCCAGGGAGCAGGCCGAGAAGGTTGTCGCCGAAGCTGAGGAGAGCGCGAAGAAGGACTCCGAAGCCGTCATAGCAGAGGCCGAGCAGGCTGCCAAGGAGAAGGTCACCGCCGCTGAGAATCAGGCGCAGGAGGCCCTCAAGGAAGCCGAGGAGAAAGCTGAGGCCCTCCGCGAAGAGGCCGAGAAGCTCAAGCAGGAAGCTCAAACCGAGGCCGACAGCATCAGAGCGGAGGCGGAGAAGGCGAAGACCACTGCCGAGGAAGAGGCCGAAGCCAGGATCAGTGCGGCTGACAGGCGGGCGGAGGAGATGCTCAAGGAGGCCGAGGAAGAGGCGCAGAGGATCAAGGCCCCCGCCGAAGAAGAAGCCACCCAAATCGTCTCCGAGGCCAGGCAGAAGGCCGAGGAGCTTGCCAGAACCATCACGGCTGGAGCCGAGGAGCAGGGACAAAGGACCCTGAGCGAGGCAGAGGAGCAGGCAAGTCGCATCGCCGAAGAGTCCCAGCATCAGGCTGAAGCCACAAGGGCCGAGGCCCAACTGGTCCTCAACCGGAGCAAGAAGCTGGCTCGCAACGAGATAAAGACCAAGCTTCAGAAGGTGCATCAGGAGCTACTTGCTTCGATAGAGTTGGAGGAAGTCGAAGAGGAGCCAATGCCCGTGGCCGAGGAGGAGAAGCCCTCGGTCGAGGCGGTTTCTTCAGAGGCTGCTTCGGAAGAGATCGCGGAAGCCCCGGTCGTCGAGGAAGCCCGGGCGGAGGCCGAGCCCGTCGAGGAGGCGGAGCCCGTTGAGGAAGCCGAGCCCACGGCCGAGTCAGAAGCCATAGCTGAGGCCGAGACTGTGACCGAAGCAGAGGAGGTCGCTGTCGAGGAAGAGCAGATCCCATCAGCCGAGGAGGCGAAGGCGGAAGAGGCTCCAGTAGAGGAGGTGGAGGCTGACACGACCGCGCTCTATGAAGGAACGGTCGAGCTGACCATTCCCCCTCCAGTCGGTCTGGATCGGATGCTTCAGCTCCATAAGCATCTCAGGTCTATACCCCAGGTAGAGGTACTCAACCTCGGCGTATCCGCCGACAAGGGTATAACAATCAGGCTGCTCCTGCAGGTACCGACGCCGCTGCTCCAGGTGCTGGGCGAACTGCCAGAGGTGGAAAGTATCCAGGAGGCCGGTAAGGCCAATAGCGGCCGACAGTCAGGCAAGGCCGCTGTACGGAAGTTCGTCCTTTCGACCAAGAAGTAGTCGCGGGGTCTTTGGTGCCCGTTTGGCAGATGCCAGCGTCGCATCGCCAGCCCCGCGTCCCCCTTTCTTCGGTGGGTCAGCACCACCCGCCGAATACTCATCCTCCCGACCGACCAAGACCATCGCAATGCCCTGCTGGACGACATGCCATTTTCAGCCCTCAAATGACTCCGTCGCTGCTCACCAAGACTAAATGACTAAGCTGCGAGGGTACAAAAGTCGCATTGTCAACATGTATGTACTGCATCAGAATTGAACGAGAGGGCCTCGACAGGACAGCCGAAACATGGACAAAGAACGAGAGCTCTGGGGGCACAGGTTCAAGATTGTCAAGAACGGCCTCGATGAGGACGATGTCATTACCTATGTCGAGAGCCTCCAGCAGGGCAATGGTTCCGGCGGCGACAACCCCATCATTGGCCAGCGGCTTGCTCGTCTCGACTCAGTTGTGTCGGAGCTCGCAGACAGGCTTAACGGCGTCCTGGGTAAGCTCGAATCCGCCGGCGGCGCCGGCATATCCCCCGCCGACGGGGACGCTACTGGACACATCGACTCCCTGGTAACCGGAGTCACGGAGCGCCTGGAACTCCTCGCCAACCGGCTATCGCAGATCGAATCCGCCAACGGCGGCGTCCCGGCCAATGCCCCCGGCTTCGACGTCGAGAAGCTCAATCACCTCAACTCCCTCACTCGCCTTGCCGAGCGGACCGTTATCGATGCGGAAAAGGAAGCCGAAGGCATCGTAGCTGAAGCGGCCGACAAAGCGCGGGTCGAGGCCGAGAATATCATCGGAGAAGCGAGGGCCGAGGCGGATGGCATCGCCCGGCAAGCTCGCGAGAAGGCCGAGAAGGACGCCCAGCTCATCAAGGAGGAGGCCGACAGACTCCTCGCCAAGAGCAGGGAACTCGTCGAGGCCGAAATCAAGGGCATGTTCGACCAGGCCTACGGCAGGCTCCTGGCGAACTTCCAGGTCGACGAACAGGAGCCTACCACGGTTGACAGTCGTGACAGTGGACCACCGGCCGATGATACCCCCTCTGAGGGTGACGGACAGCTACCGTCGGACTCCGCTGAAGAGCCCGTAATGGCAGATGCATCCGAGCACGAGCAGGAGCCACCGGCAGGCTTGGAGAACGATGAATCGAGCGGAGAAGACGGCTCTGCGGAATCCTCGGAGGAGGAGTCACCTGACACAGCCGAGTCTGAATACTCCGTGGTGCCCCTAGACGGACAAGCCGAGCAGGATGCCGACACTGACCAGCAACCTGCCGAAGCAACTGATGAGCCGACTGCTGACTCCTCAGAAGTCGATCAGACGCAAGAGCCTCAGGAAGAGTCCTCGGAGAGCGCCGCCAATCAGGAGCAGCCGGAGGACCCGGAGGTCTACAGCGGTACTGTGGAACTGGCAATACCGCCACCCGTCGGCCTGGACCAGGTCATGCAACTGCACAAGGACCTGAAGCAGACGCCGGACCTCGAAGTCCTCAACTTCGGCGGCTCCGTAGATAAGGGCATAACCATCAGAATGACGTGCAAGGCCCCCACAAGGCTTGTCGAGGTCCTTAATCAGATAGACGGAGTGAAGGAGGCCATGGACGAAGCGAATGTGGAGGAACAGCTTGTTCCTTCACGTGCGCCGGGCCAGGGTCCCATGATAAGGAGAGTGGTGGTGATTGTGGGCTAGGACCGCCCGGTGCCCCCGGCGGCCCAGGAGCCTGTGTCCAGCGCTGTCCTCAATAGAAGAATAGGCAACTCCAGTCTAGCGGTGAGCGTCCGTCTCCGGACACTTGCTGTTGCCCTTGTTGCCTGACAGGGAGTCCGCCGGACCCGGCCGGGGCCTAGCATTGCCTGGAGACGGTACAACCTGCTGGATATGATGGCTTGGCGGTGCGTTGTTCTCAATATCAACAGCTCTCACATGGGATGCGTTACTCCGCCGCAATGCATCGACCAGCTTGGCCCTCGCCTCAGGTGGCGCCTCCTTGACGAGTCCCACGAGCGCCTCCCTTTGATCGGACGTAAGTCCCACCAGGCGTCTCGCAGTTCCAGCGTTGATCTGCCGGTTCTTCTGCAATACTTCGATAGCTTTCTCAGTCTCGACATTCATCACGTTCACCACTGATGCCGGCACAACCCTCTGCCTGCTCTGCAGTACCTGCATTTCATGCAGCCTGCGCTCGGCGATCTTCATGTAGAAATTGGCCTTCGCTTCATCGCCGAACATGAAGAACCCCTGGACCCTCTCCGTTGCGGTCTTCACAGGATAGAGGGTGTCACCCGGTAAGCTGTCCGACGATGCAGCCACGGTCCCGCCGGCGCCACCCACCAGTACGATCAAGACTGCCACGATCGCCAGTGCCCAGCCGCGCTGCCAGACCAGCCGTCTATTCCGGCGCTCGCCGTCCGACGCCTTCGAATGGATGGAGGCAACCACCCTCTGCCTGAGTGCCCGCTTGTACTCGGGTCGCGGCTCCGTCGAGGAAGCCTGCGTCAAGGATGCACCCGCCCGCAACAGGGGCTCGAGCTGATCGGCATACTCGGGGTATGCCTCGAGACACTTCTCCAGTGTCCAGCCTTCCCGCGTCATGCGGTCGAGGCATATGTCCAGTATGTCCTCAACTCGCTTGCTCATATCCATCCCACCCGCACATCTTCTTCCGCAGTGATGCCAGCGCGCTGTGCTGCATCACCTTAACTGCCCCCTGGCTCTTCCCCATGACCTTCGCGACTTCGGCGGTGCTAAGGCCTCCCATGAATCTCAGGTGTATGACCTCCCGCTGTGCATCGGTCAGGAGTGTCATGGCGTCATTCAAGCGCCTGATATCTTCACTCAGCTCGGCCATTCTCTCCGGGCCGTCAGCCCCATCCACAATACCCTCATCCAACGGTAGATTTCTGCTCGACTTGTTCGTTCGCCAGTAGTCGATTACCTGGTTCCGCGCAATGCGGAAGAGCCACGCGCCCGTCGGTGTCCCGCGCCATCTGTATGAGGGTCCGGATTCCAGCGCCTTCATGAAAACCTGCTCTGTCAGGTCCTCCGCCTCCGCCTGGCAATTCACTCTCGCTACGACGTAGCGATAGACTCTCGGCATGTATTCCTCATACAACTTCGTCCAGGCTTCCGGGTCCCTCTCCTTCAGCCTTCGGGCGAAAGCGCCCTCGTCGTGCACCAGCGACTCCTCCCTGGCTGGCGTTTCCTGCCAGTATAACCCAAGGGAGGAGTGCCGGTAAATCAATGTGCTGGTGCACCACACGCTCTACCTGACCATCCTATGCTTCATCGTTTTCTTCGACTGGACGAGGCGACACCTGAGTAGCGTCGACAGGCTCCGGCGTAGGCGCTATCCGCAGCTTGCCATAGTTGCTCCTCCACGGCGCGACCTCGCCGCTGGGATTGCCGCGAAATCTCTCGATTATGCCATTGAACGGCATCAGCTCTGTGATCGACGTTGCACCGGACGCCCTTTCCACTACGGGATCAGCAACCGGATTGCCAACCTTCATGTAGTGCACAGCGGGGACGTAACCATCCTTGAGTGCCAGTACACAGTACCTCCCCTCTTCTTCAAACGCGTGCGTCAGCGTCCCGTTCTCGTCCGTATCGCCGAGATAGTGCCCGCAGTCGGTTGCCAGGTTCTCCAGTACGCTGCTGTCCGCGTCGGTGTACGGCGGGGTCATGCTGTCCAGACCCTCGCATGGAAGCTTCACGGCATACAGGGAAGCGTCCTTGACAGGATCGCCAAGACCGCGTGTCAGCACCTGGAATACCACGTCGTCTCCGGGCTGAGCAACCCGTGGCGCTCTGATCCGCAGTGCGTTGTTGTGCACGATGGTTATTCTGTCCATCGCTGGCCTGTATTCGCTCTTGGTGGCGATCAGCCAGTAGCTGCCGGTCTCGCCAAAAGCGTGTATGAGCACGCCATCGTCAGCGGTCTGCCCAAGGTACTCGGCGCCCAACTGATGCAGCACTGTGGAGTCGCCTGCCTTAAGCTCCTCGAGCATCCTCTTGGCATCCTCGATAGCAGGAGCACCTTCGTCGGTGCTAACCCTGAACGGCCAGCCGATGGCCCAGATATCTGCCTCGGGGACGGGGGTCCCATCGTTCCGGTCTATTACCTTGATATCGACCGGCTGCTCAACCTCGGCCCGCGCCGGGGCCTCAATCTTCATTCCCTTCATCACGTTGGGCTTCACGATAAGCTTGCAGAGTCCCGGCCCGTAGCCGTCCTTGGTCGCCGATATCAGCAGCCTCCCTGGATTGCTGAATCGGTGGGTGACCTCCCCATGTGCGTTCGATGTGCCGAGGAATTCGCAATGGTAGCTTTCCGGACAATCGAGGACACCCGCACTGACTGAGGCGGCGGTGGCAGGTACCGGCCGACTCAGCGCATAGACGTAGGCGCCCTCGAACGGCGTGCTGCTGTGCCGCTCTGTCACCGCGATGGTAACCTCGTCTCCTACCTCGACCACATTCGGCGCCTTCACCGCCAGCACCTTCACCAGCGGCTCTGCCTGTACTTCCTTGACCTCTTCCTGGGCGAACGCTGTGCCCATCCCGGCCACCGCGATCACCAGCGCGAGTACTACTCCGACTACCTTTGTCATTGCCTTCGTCATGATTACTGCCCTCCCTGTGTTGTTATTCCTGCCCATTACTAACGATGGCGGCTCCAAAAGGTTAGCCCTCATGCCAAAAGACATGGTGTACACCGATGGCCGAAAACATGCTGCCTCGACTTCTATTGACAAGCGTGCCGGCCATGATATAGTAAGCGCCACAGCAGGACGCTTCCGTCTCTGCGACCCGCACACCGCCGTTCCGTTGTATGCCTGTGCCATCGTCATGAATCCAGGCTCACAAAGTTCCTGGAGGAAATCTATGACCGATCAAGCTCTATCCGATGTCAAGGTAATCGACCTGTCTTGGTACATAGCCGGGCCCTACTGCACGAAGCTACTAGCCGACTACGGTGCCGACGTGCTCAAGGTCGAGAGACCCCCGGATGGTGACCCCGCACGCAAGGCCGGCCCCTTCCTTCATTACGATCCGGACCCGGAGAAGAGCGGCCTCTTCCTTCATCTCAACACAAACAAGCGCGGCATCACGCTCAACCTCAAGACAGTGACGGGCAAGAGGATACTCAAGGATCTGGTAGCGGACGCTGATGTACTGGTCGAGAGCTTCAGCCCAAGGGTCATGCCAGGCCTTGGCCTCGACTACGAGGAGCTCTCCAAAGCAAACCCGAATCTCATCATGGCCTCGATCTCCAGCTTCGGTCAGACCGGCCCCTACCGGGACTTCAAAGCAACCGAGATCGTCGAGTACGCAATGGGCGGAGAGATGTACTCAACCGGTATCGCGGGCAGAGAGCCCATCAAGCTGGGCGGGAACGTGGTGCAGTTCCAGGCGGGCAACGTGGCAGCAGTCGCCGTGCTGGGGGCGCTGTTCTCGGTTGACCAAACCGGTGAAGGACAGCACGTGGATATCTCTGTAATGGAGACCCAGGCCGGCAGTGCCGATCGCAGAAGCATTTACCTGCTCGGCTACGCGTGCGCGGGAGTGACCACTACACGCTGGCCGCCTCCAAGGGAAGCAGTCAGGATGATGGTCATGCCACAGGGCGTCTATCCCTGCAAGGATGGATTCGTCAATACATTGAGTCTGCCACAATGGTGGCCGAGGTACATCAAGGCGCTGGGCATGCCGGAGCTCGCAGAAGACCCGAGGTTTGAGAACATATTCAGCGCCGAGGCCGGTCTGGAGTTCGATGCTATCTGGTATGACTGGCTGGCAGATCGTACCAAGCAGGAGCTGTTCGAGATATTCATTGACGCGCAGATCGCCAGTGCACCGGTGAGTACTCCCGAGGACCTGGTCAACAACCCTCACCTGGCCCACAGGCAGTACTTCACAGATATCGATCATCCGAAAGCGGGCAAGCTGACCTGTCCCGGTGCCCCGTTCAAGATGTCGGAATCACCGTGGCTCGTCCGCCGACCGGCGCCGCTGCTGGGCGAGCACAACGAGGAGGTCTACTGCGACCGCCTCGGCTACTCCCGCGCGGAACTCGTCAGGCTGCGCGAGGCTGGCACCATCTAGAGCACTACCACAAGGAGGCAGGCCATGGACAAGTTGCCGCTGGAAGGAGTAAGAATCCTTGCAATACCCGTGGTCCTCGCGGGTCCTTTTGGCAGCATGCTTCTTGCGGACCTGGGAGCGGAAGTCATTCTCGTGGAGTCGATTCACCACTTCCCCATGATAACCAGGGGGTATCTGGCGAGACCACCGCAGGAGTTGGTGCCGACCACAGGTGAGACCTTCGGGGGCACCGGCGGGCTGCAGACCTACGTGGATCACTGGGGTGGGGACCGCCCCTGGGATCGTTTCGTCCTGTTCCATGCACTCGGCAGGAACAAGCTCAGTTGCTGTATCGACCTCAACAGGCCGGAAGGCGTGGAGGTATTCAAGAAGCTCATCAGCAAGAGCGACGTCTTCATGGAGAGCAACTCCGCCGCGACTATGGAGAAGCTCGGGCTGACATACGACGTATTGAAGGAAGTGAAGGAGGACCTCATATACCTTAGCATGCCGGGTCTTGGATGTGAGGGCCCACACAAGTACTGCTCGCTCTTCGGGGCTCAGCTTCAGGCCCTCGCCGGTCACACCTGGCTGACCGGGTATCCCGACCTCGACCCGACCACGACGCAGTCGCTGCTGTTCCACGCAGACGCCTCTTCAGGCGCAACCGCCGCCTTCGCCATCCTCTGTGCGCTCCGGTATCGCAGGCGTACCGGCAAGGGGCAGTTCATAGACCTGGCCCAGATCGAGACGGTCATTCCCCACCTTGGCGACGCTGTGATGGACTACACAATGAACGGACGAGTCCAGTCGGCGATGGGGAATCGTCATACTTCCATGGCCCCCCACGGCGTCTACCCGTGCAGGGGCGATGACAGATGGATTGCCATCTCGGTCCGGTCGGACGAGGACTGGCAGGCATTCTGCCGTGCACTGGACAACCCGGCCTGGGCACAGGACGAAAGGTTCTCAACCGTCCTCGGACGGCTCGATCACCAGGATGAGTTGGACAAGCTGATCGAAGAATGGACTATCTGTCACGACAACTACGAGGCGATGCATATCCTGCAGCATCACGGCGTGCCGGCGGGCGCGGTGACCGACCACAGGGATGCATACCATGATGCTCAGCTCCTTTCCCGGGGCTTCTTCGAGATCGTGAGTCACCGCGAGGCGGGCACCCACATGTATCCCGGTATGCTGTGGAAGATGAACAAGACACCTCTGAGCATACGAAGACCGCCGCCATGCCTGGGTGAGCACAACGACTACGTGTTCAGAGAGGTGATAGGGCTGTCTGACGAAGAGATAGCCAGCCTCGAAGAAGAGCAGGTGATCGGCGGTGACGAGTACATCGCCAAGTCCTTCTTCTAGCTGTCGACGCCTGGCAGCATCATCATCTGTCGGGATGGTCCCCGTTCATCCTCGCAGTGTGGTCGCCGTGGCTATCCGGGAGTCCCGACGTCCTAGTATACCGGGCTTGGCCCTCCGAAGCCGCAGCAGGGCTTCCCTCTTTGCTCCTCCGTGCAAGGACAGACAGCACAGACATGGTCACACCCAGGGCAGACAGCACTCCAGCCAGCACATACCCAACCACGTGTGCGGGGCCAACCAGCATCCCTATTAGGGTAAACACTCCGACCACCAGCATGATGACGCCCCAGCCTAGTCCAAACCCCGCCCCCGGTCCCGAAGGCTGTTCCTCAGAATGGCGATCCTCGCCTCGTGCTCGTCATAGCCACCGCCTCCGGCTGCGATCATCAGAGAACCTCCCGCTGAGGGAAGTACACTGCGACGGTCATCCCTCAGGCCGCGTTGTTGTTGACACGTGGGCACAACGGTATAAAATGGTGTGGGTGACTTGACAGTTGCTGAGCCTGGTTGCATGTCAGGCCCCATCCGGACCAGCGCAGACCACCGTACTTCAAGCATCTCCGTGTCTGGAGTGCCATTGATAGACTTCGGGAATCGGCACCCGACTTCTCTTGGATCAAGTACGCCTGTTCTTTCCCGGCCATGCCGGACAGAAAGGACGGGCGTATTCACTTTTTGTCCCCGGTGGATCCGGGCCTGCGAGAAGCCTGTTTCCCAAAATGAAAAGGAGGTACTAGAAAGAGATGGGAATGCTTGACGGGAAGGTCGCCGTAATAACCGGTTCCGGCAGGGGTCTCGGCCGTGACCACGCACTGCTCATGGCGCAAGAGGGCGCGAAGATAGTCGTGAACGATATCGGTGTCGAGTGGGACGGCACCGGCCAGGCGCAGGGACCCGCTATGGACGTCGTGAATGAGATCAAGGGTGCCGGCGGGGATGCCGCTGCCAATTTCGATAGCGTGACGGACTTCGACGGCGCAAAGAAGATCATAGATACGGCCATAGAGAAGTTCGGCAAGCTCGATATCCTGGTGAACAACGCCGGGTTTCTCCGCGACAAGATGACTTTCAACATGACGAAGGACGAGTGGGATGCAGTGATAGACGTGCATCTCACTGGCACGTTCAACTGCGCCAGATGGGCTTGCTCGTACTGGAGGGAGCAGGGCAAGGCAGGTCAACCAGTTGCAGGCCGAATAATCAATACGATGTCCCACGCCGGCCTGCTGGGTAACGCGGGTCAGCCCAACTATGCTGCGGCCAAGCTCGGTATCGGCGCCCTCACTATGGTCTGGGCAAGGGAAATGCAGAAGTACAACGTCACATCCAACGCCATCATCCCGATGGCGCGTACCAGGATGACGACCCAGACCGCGGCTCTTGGAGGCATGTTCGGGGAGGCCAAGGAAGGCGAGTTCGACGAGATGGCCCCCGAGAACGTTTCGCCGCTGGTCGCATATCTTGGCTCCGATCACGCAGCGGGCATAACGGGTCGATGGCTCTCGATCAGAGGCGGCAAGCTGGAACTCTGGCTGCCACCCCAGCTCGCCCAGACGATCGACATCCAGAGGAAGTGGACGCCGAAGGAGATATCCGAGAGGATCAGCGAGCTGGGTGAGCTGGGGATGCCGTCCGCCGCTATCTAGGGATTCGTCGCAGCGGTGTCCTCCCGGCTGGTGCCTGGCTCTGCAAGTGAAGGCCGGGGTGATGAGTCCGAGTCCCATCACTCCGGCCTGATCCCTACACTGGAGTCGCCGGCCACAGGTCGCCCACGAGCGGTGGCCGCTGGTCGGCGGACAGATCCGACCTTCGAGGAAGGAGTCGTCATATGGAGTATAAGGGCCTCATTCTGGAGAAAGAGGGTCACATAGCCACGGTCACGTTCAATCGTCCTGACTCCGCGAACGCCTTCGATTTCCTGCTCATGGAGGAGATCGACCATGTCTTCCGTGAGAACCTGGATAAGGACGACGATGTCAGGGCTATCGTATTGACAGGTTCCGGCAGGCATTTCTCCGCCGGTGTAGACCTGGGGATGTTCGCCAGCTCGGACAAGCAGGTGGAGAAGGAGGAGCTGGACCAGGGAGTGGCCTCATCCCGTGTCGGCGAGCAGGAGGGCGAGGTCCCCTGGGGCAAGGGCACAGTCCTCGGTGCCGTCGTAGTCATCAGGAACATGCTGAAGCCCGTCATCGCCGCAGTCAACGGTCCGGCGGCGGGGATGGGCGTCTCCTTCGCCCTCGCCTGCGATATCAGGATCGCTTCCGAGAACGCCAGGTTCAGCATGATGTTCGTTAAGAGGGGCCTGGCTCCTGACACCGGCGGCTCCTTCACGCTTCCGCGCATAGTGGGCTGGCCCAAGGCCTACGAACTTCTTCTCACAGGGGAAACGGTGGACGCCCACGAAGCGGCCCGGATCGGCATGGTCAGCAAGGTCGTTCCCCCGGAGGAACTCCTGCCGGCTGCCAAGGAGCTTGCAAACAAGATCGCCAAGAATCCGCCCCTGGCCGTAGGGGTTAACAAGCAGTCGCTCCTGCGCTCCGCGTCTACGACCGATATTATCGAACAGATGAAACTGGAGGTCGAGCTTCAGGATAAGATGCTGAACACCGAGGACTTTCAGGAGGCAGCCGCCGCTTTTCTGGAGAAGCGAGAACCCGTGTTCAAGGGTCGATAGCCGCAGTACGTCAGAATCGGGAGCATCGCTTGACCTTGCTCACAACAAGAGTCACCGAGTTGCTCGGTGCCGAGTTCCCACTCGTCATGGGCACAATGGGCTACCAGTCCACGCCCGAGTTCATCGCCGCGGCTGTCAACGCCGGTGCCTTCGCCAGCCTGAGCTCAATCATGTCCCGCACCCCGGAGGCGCTGCGCCAGGAGATACGGCGCACCAGAGACCTGACCGACAGACCGTTCGGCGTCAACATCAACCTCTTCCCTATGGTCAGCCCTGTGCCAAACGAGCAGTACATCGAGGTCGTCGTCGATGAGGGCATCCAAGTCATCGAGACCGCGGGGCGCAGCCCGGAGCACCTGATGCCACTGGTGAGACAGGGCAACCTGAAGCTCATGCACAAGTGCGCGCGCGTCCGCG
Source organism: uncultured Dehalococcoidia bacterium (assembly GCA_964574685.1). Taxonomy (GTDB): domain Bacteria; phylum Chloroflexota; class Dehalococcoidia; order SZUA-161; family SZUA-161; genus CAZGDV01. Next base: position 16,332 of record CAZNOI010000004.1, on the reverse strand, counting down.
ATGCCAGGAAGGCGGAGGCCATCGGCGCCGACCTGGTGGAGATCGTTGGCTGCGAATGCGGCGGTCATCCGAGTAGAGAGAACGTCGGATCGATCGTGCTTGTACCTCAGGTAGCCGATGCAGTCAGCATCCCTATCGTCGCAGGCGGGGGCATAGCCGATGCGAGGGGGTTCCTCGCCGCCCTGGCCCTGGGCGCCGAAGGCGTTCTCATGGGTACCCGCTTCCTGGCAACGCAGGAGTGTCCAATCCATCCAAACCTGAAGCAACGTCTCATGGAGGCCTGCGAGACAGACTCGGTACTTACTCTGTATAGCAAGGGCGACCCCATGAGGGCGCTGCGCAACGACATGTCGCTCAAGGTGATTGAGATGGAGACAAGCGGAGCGGCCTGGGGTGAGGTGTACGCGCTTATTGGCGGAGGCAAAGGCAAGAACGCCCTGTCCGCGGGCGAGGCCGAGGGTACCCTGCTGGCGTGTGGTCAGGCCGTGGGATTGCTGCATGACATCCCCTCAGTTGGCGAACTGGTCCGGCATCTGAAGGATGAAGTGCTGGAGCTGCACGAGCGGCTGTACACCCTCTTCCGGGACCAGTGACCAGCGCGTCTCGACCCTACTGAGTCCCTCCCAAAGACGTAACCACGGGAAGCCCGTGCCGAGTGCGAAGTTGACTGTTTTCGTGACTATCACTATACTTAGCTGCACCGAAGCCCCCTCGGGTAAAGGGCAAACTACTCCGCCGCTCCTCGTTTCTCGCCCGCTATCCCGGTGACAGGCAAGGAGGACAGCCTTGGATTTCCGATTCACGCCGGAGCAGGAAGCCCTGCGCAAGCAATTCGATGATTTCTTCCGGACGGAGATGGAGAAGGCGCCCCGTGAGTGGGGGACATCCATGGAGGCGATGTTCGGCCTTGACGTCTGCTGGGAGTTCCACAAGCAGATGGCGAGGAAGCTGGCGGAGAAGGGATGGCTGACCCGGGCCTGGCCGAAGGAGTACGGTGGCGAGGACGCCCCCCTCATCGAGCAGTTCATATTCAGCGAGGTCCAGGGCTACCACCGGGGTGCCGGTGTCGATCCCTGGGGAATCCAGATGCTCGCCCCTACCCTACTCGTAAGCGGCAACGAGGAGCAGAAGAGGGAACATCTGCCCTACATAGCTAGCGCCGAACGCTTCTGGACCCAGCTCTGGAGCGAGCCCGGTGCAGGTTCGGACCTGGCCTCCCTCACAACGAGGGCACGAAGAGATGGCGATGACTATGTGGTCAACGGTCAGAAAATATGGACGAGCGGTGCTCATCGGGCCGATTGGGGCTTCCTTCTGGCTAGGACCGACCCGGAAGCCAAGCGAAGCCGCGGCATCTCTTTCTTCCTGGTGGACATGAAGACGCCGGGTATCAGCATTAGGCCGGTGCCCAGCTTGGAGGGCTCCCACCTCTTCAACGAGGTCTTTCTGGATGACGTGCGAATCCCTGTGCGGAACCGGGTCGGCGAGGAGAACCAGGGCTGGCTGGCCTCGCAGATGACCTCCAATTTCGAGCGCTCGATGATCATGCTCTTCTCGTTCCTCAGGCGGGAGCTGGAGGAAATGATCGAGTTCTGCAAGGAAACGGCGTGGGGTGGTCGATCTCTGGCTGAGAATCCTCTGGTCAGACACAGGCTGGCCGAGCTGTCGGTCGAGATAGACGCAGGTCGCGCCTTCGCTTACTCGGTTGTATGGAGGCAACACACACTTGGTCTTGTAGCCTCCGGTCATCTGGCCGCCGGCGCCAAGGTGATGGCCACCGAACTGAACCAGAAGTTCACCTATGCCGCCAGCCAGATCGTCGGCCTGTATGGTCAGGTCGCCGACTCCAAATGGGCGCCCCTGCAGGGAAAGCTGGAGAAAGAGTACCAGCAATCTCCCAGCCTTAACATGGGAGGCGGCACCTCAGAGGTTATGCGCAACCTGGTATGCTCACTGGGGTTGGGACTCCCCAGAAGCTGGTAGCTGGCAATCGCAATCACAGGAGGAGATTGAAGTGACTGAACTGCACGAAGTGGTAATGGTGGACTACTGCCGCACACCGCACGGTAGGGGAAGCGCCAAGAAGCCCGGGTTCTTCGCCCACATGAGGGGTGATGATCTCGCGTGCTATGTCGTCGAGAAACTCTTCGAGAGAACCGGCCTGGACAGGAACATGGTCGACGAGGTCACCATGGGCTCTCCCAACCTTACGGGCGAGCAGCAGAACCCCGGCCGGACCGTGGGTCTGCTCACGTGCCCTTTCGAGACGAGAGCGCTCAGCGTGGACCGCGCCTGCACGTCCAGCATGGCGGGGGCCCAGTTCGCCATCATGGCGATACAGCTCGGTCTGGAAGAAATCGCGGTCTGTGGCGGCGCGGAGAGCTGCTCGCATTTCCCCATCCCTCTCTGGACCTTCGACACAGACATGGACAAGATGATGGAGGATGCGATAGCCACAGGTGCTGCCTCCCGAGGCCTTCCCAACGACAGGCTGTGGCAGGTGGTCGATACGGGGGCAATGATAGCGATGGGTATCACCGCCGAGAATCTCGCCGAGAAGTACGACGTGAGCCGCGAGGAGCAGGACCAGTGGGCCCTCAAGAGCAACCTCGACGCGTCGGACGCCTACCAGAAGGGTTGGTTCAAGCGCGAGATACTGCCCATGGAGGGCAAGTTCCCGGACGGGACGACGAAGATAGTCGACTATGACGAGGACGTCAGACCCGATACCACTATCGAGAAGCTTCGGACTCTGCCGGCCATGTACAAGGAGAACGGGAAGGTCACGGCCGCCACTTCCTCCAAGCAATCGGACGCCGCCGGAGCGGCCATCTTCATGACCAAGGAGAAGGCCCGCGAACTCGGTCTCGTCCCGATGGTCACTGTGCGCTCACTGTCCTGGGAAGCGTGTGACCCGGCGATAATGGGCTACAGTGCGACCATGGCGGCAGAGAAAGCCGTCAAGAGGGCCGGGCTCAAGCCGAAGGACATCGAGCTCTGGGAGTGCAATGCGGCCTTCGCGGTACCTCCGATCGTACAGTGCATGCTCCTGGACATACCTCATGAGAGGATGAACGTCAACGGAGACGCGCTCTGTATCGGCCACCCCATCGGCGCCAGCGGAATACGCATGGTCGGCACGCTCTCACACGAGATGGTGCGGCGCGGTGCGAGATGGGGCTGTGCCAACATCTGCGGCGGCTACGGACAGGGCACGGGAATGGTGGTCGAGCGCGAGGAGTACTGGGATGGGCGCCGGTCCTGGGAAATCGAAACCCCCTGGAGAGGTTGGCCATGGATCTCGACCTAACTGAAGAACAGGAGATGCTCAGCAAGACCGCAAGGGACTTCCTGGAGAAGGAATGCCCAAAGACCCTCGTCAGAGAACTCGAGGAGGACGAGAAAGGCTATTCCTCCGGCCTCTGGAACAAGATGGCCGAACTCGGCTGGATGGGACTCGTGCTGCCCGAGGAATACGGCGGTATGGGAATGGGTTTCCAGGATCTGATAGTCCTGCTGCAGGAAATGGGACGGAACATACTGCCAGGTCCCTTCTTCTGTACGGTTGTCACTGGCGCGATGCCCGTTCTGTACGCTGGCTCCGAACAACAGAAGAAGGAGCTGCTCCCCAGAATCGCTGACGGCGAACTGATCATGACCTTGGCCTGGCTGGAGCCAAACGCCAGATACGATGCGGCGGGCATAACCACTCAGGCGAAGAAGGAAGGTGACGGCTACGCCATCAGCGGCACCAAGCTGTTCGTCGAGAACGCGCATGTGGCCGACTACATCATCTGTGCCGCCAGGACCAAAACCTCCAAGAACCCTGAAGAAGGTATTACCCTGTTCCTTGTCGAGGCGGGCACACAGGGCATCAAGACTGAGGTGATGCCGACTATAGGCGCGGACAAGCTGTGCGAGGTCTCCTTCGACAAAGTCAAAGTCCCAAAGCAGAACGTCCTCGGTGAGGTAGACAAGGGTTGGCCGCTGATGACGAAGACGCTCGAGCATGCGGCGCTTGCCAAGTGCGCGGAGATGGTCGGCGGAATGGAGGCGTCGCTGGACATGACGCTGACCTACGTGAAGGAACGCGAGCAGTACGGCAGGGCAATCGGCAGCTTCCAGGTTATCCAGCACTACCTCGCCAACATGTGGATGAAGGTCGATACGAGCAGGAATGTCCTGTACTATGCGGCATGGAGGCTGGCGGAGGGTTTGCCCGCATCAAGGGACGTGGCTACGGCCAAGAGTTGGACAAATGAGGCCTACAAGTTCGTTACGGAGAGGGCGGTCCAGTGCCACGGGGCAATTGGCACGACTCGCGATCACGACATCGGCCTGTACTATCGCAGGTCGAAGTCCGGAGAACTCGCGTTCGGAGACACCGACTTCCATGTAGAAGCGGTTGCATGCGAACTGGGCCTGTAGACCCAGTCGTCATACCGGGAGGAACACGCAATGGACTTCAAGTTCACCGACCAGGAGCAGGCCTTCCGAAAGGAAGTACGTGACTTCCTTCACCAGGAACTGGGGGCCGAATACCAGGGGCGGACGCCGGCGGAGATGTTTCGCCCGGACTTCAGTCGCAAGTTGGGCAAGAAGGGCTGGCTCGGTATAGGCTGGCCCGCCGAGTACGGCGGCCTGGGCCGACCCTATATGGAACAGCTCGCGTACAGCGAAGAGATGCTCTACAATCGGGCCCCGGCAGGCGCCCACATCCTGGGCCAGAATATGGTCGGCCCAACCCTGATCAACGTCGGGAGCGAGGAGCACAAGAAGGAGTTCCTCCCCAAGATACTGAGCGGTGAGGTCACCTTCTGCCTGGGCTACACCGAGCCCGAGGCGGGTTCCGACCTTGCGTCCATGCAGACCCGTGCGGTGCGCGATGGAGACGATTTCCTGCTGAACGGGCAGAAGGTCTTCTGCAGCTATGCCGGACAGGCGGACTATTGCTGGATCGGGGTCAGGACCGACCCGGAAGTCAAGAAGCACAGGGGCATCAGCATCTTCATCATCGACATGGACACGCCCGGCATCACCATGAACCGGATGGAGACCATGTTCGACTATGCGGTCTACGAAGTCTTCCTGGATGACGTGCGGGTTCCTGCGAGCAGGCTCGTCGGCGAGCTGAACCAGGGCTGGTACTACATCACCCAGGCTCTCGACCACGAGCGCGTCTTCATGGCCGCGACCATTGCGGGATACAAGCGCATATACAACGACCTCCTGAAGTACGCAACCGAGACACGCCGGAACGGACAACTGCTCAGCGAGGTCCCTCACATCAGACAGAGGCTTTCACAGATGGCAATCGACCTCGAAGTCGGCAGGCTTCTGGGCTATCGACTCGCGTGGATGCTGGCACAAGGCATAGTGCCCTATTCCGAGGCCTCGATCTCCAAGATATTCACGAGTGAACTGGAGCGCAGGCTGGGCAACCTTGCGGTCCAGACCCTCGGACTCTACGGCGAGCTGAGAGAAGGGTCCTGGGCCCCTTACGACGGCTACATGGAATGGGAATACAGGTTCTCTATCATGCAGGGCGTGGGCGGAGGCGCGAACGAGGTCCAACGCCTGATAGTAGCTCTCGTTGGACTGGGTCTTCCCCGACCCTAGGAGCCGCACGATCCTGCTGCGAGGAAGGAGGCGGATATGCTGATCGATGCCCATTATCATCTGGTGGCCGAAGAGTGGTACCCGGAGGGCTGGTGGCAAACAGTAACATCTATGTACGTTAACGGCATGAAGCCACTTGGTATCGAGATGGAGCCCGAGGTTGTTCGGCAGACAATGGTGCCGTCGCTCTGGGACCCCGAGGGTGAAGCGCTCATAGCAGACATGGAGGCAAACAGCATCGACAAGACCGTGCTGCTGCCGATGGACTACTGGGTCCTGTACGGTGAGCCCAAGGTGTCTCTGGAAGCCCAGTTGAAGGCGTATGGCGAACTACAAAGAAAGCACCCGGACAGGATACTCGCCTTCGCCACCGTCGACCCGCGCCGTCCCGACGCACCCGAGTTCGTCGAACACGCGGTGAAGGAATGGGGGCTGAAGGGAATAAACTTCTACCCACAGACAGGGTTCTTCATAAACGAGGCGAGAACCTACCGTGTTCTGGAGAAGGTAGCAGACCTGGGCCTGCCGGTCACGTGTCACACGGGACAACTGGGCGCTGCTCCACTTCGAGGCAAGTACGGTGATCCGATTCATCTCGACGACGTGGTTCAGGATTTCCCGAGTATCACCATAACCGCAGGACACATGGCCTTCGGCTGGCATGAGCAGTTGTTCTACCTTGCGGGTCTCAAGTACAATCTGGCCACCGATGTGTCAGCCTGGCAGGACGTCGCGAAGGCAAACTTCCACAAGTTCTGCGTCGTCCTCAGGCACGCGATCGACCGGCTCGGAAAGGACCGGGTGCTCTTCGGTACGGATAATCCCTTCGTGGCGGCACTTATGTCAACAAGGGACTACGCCGACCTGATACGAGGGCTGCCCGGGAGCGCCCCGGAGGGGATTGCGTTCACAGAGGACGAAGTGAACGCCATCCTGGGTGAGAACGCCGCGAGGCTCTACATAGGTTCTTGAGGGTAGAAGACTCCATACTGGTCCACACGGGGGTGAGAAGGTGCTGGTCAAGGGCGTAATCTACGGGGCAGCAATCGCGCTCGTGCTGCTAATCGACTGCGCGATCCAGGGTGCCGGCGCACACCTACTCATTGCAGCAATGATCATACTGGCGCTCAGCCTGGCTGTCTGGGCGCCAGCCGAGGAGAGCGAGGCGGGCTGGGGCTAGATCCAGGCGCTTGCCGGTCCAGAGTCCCTACCCCGCCAGCAGTGCCTCAACTCTGTCCGCCAATTCGTCCATGGGCACCAGTTCGACGTCACTCCCGCGACGCAGCTTCACCTCTGCTCCACCCGACTTGAGGCTCCGCTTGCTCACCACAACTCGAACGGGCATTCCCATTAGATCGGCGTCATTGAATTTCACGCCGGGGGACTCGGCCCTATCATCAAAGACAAGATCGAGCCCTCTCGCCTCAAGAGCGCCACACGCGCTCTCTGCTGCCGACATGACCTCCGGCTCGTCTCCGCCAAGGACACAGAGGTATACGTCGAAGGGCGCTATCGGTGCCGGCCACCTTATACCCTTCTCATCGTGGTTCTGCTCAATAGCCGCTGCGAGCAGGCGGCCCACGCCTATCCCATAGCATCCCATGACCATGGGCTTCTGCGCACCGTCCTGGTCCAGGTACAGTGCGCCCTGTCGTTCGCTGAAGACAGTACCGAGCTTGAAGATGTGTCCCACCTCGACGCCACGTGTTGACTGAAGCTCGGCGCCACAATGGGGACATCCCTCTCCTGCCCTTGCAAGTGCAATATCCGTCACGACGTCGGCGTCGAAGTCGCGCAGATAGTTGGCGTTCTTCAGGTGACAGTCCGCCTTGTTGGCTCCTACCACGAAGTTGTTGCCTGACTTGATAGACTCGTCGGCTACCACCTTGACGTCTTTCATGCCCACAGCCGATGCCGAGCCCGCCACTACTCCCTTCGCCCGCAACTCTTCGTCATTCGCCAGTCTCAAGTCCGCGCACTTGAGCGCGTTCTTGACCTTGACCTCGTTGACTTCCAGGTCACCCCTGATAACGGCGAACACGAGGGAACCATCGACCGAGTAGAACACGGCTTTGAGCGTCTTCTCCTTCGGCACTCCGAGGAAGCTTGCGACTTCCTCGATTGTCTTGCATCCCGGCGTTGACACTTCATCCAATGGCAGCATCTGCTCATCGGAAGAGCCGGCCGGCTTCGAGCTGACGGCCTTCTCGGCGTTTGCGGCATACCCGCACTTGCCACAGAATATGATCTCGTCCTCGCCGGTCTCGGCTATCACCATGAACTCATGCGAGTCCTTGCCGCCGATTGCTCCGCTGTCGGCCTCCACCATGATGGCATCGAGGCCGCATCTACGATAGACGTTCATATAGGCCAGCTTCATGCGCTCGTATGATACGTCGAGACCCTTCTCATCGAGGTCGAAGCTATAGAGGTCCTTCATGGTGAACTCGCGCACCCTGATCAGTCCACCCCTCGGGCGGGGCTCATCTCGAAACTTCGTCTGAATCTGGTAGAGCATGACAGGCAGATCGCGGTAGCTCTTCACAAAGCGGCGGGCCAGGTCGGTCACGACCTCTTCGTGGGTCGGGCCGAGGGCCAGCCAGCGGTCACGCCGGTCTTTCAGCGTGAAGAGTCCTCTTCCAAAGGCGTGGTCCCTGCCACTCTCCTCCCAGATTTCCATCGGCTGCAGCACAGGCATACTGATCTCCTGACCGCCCGCGGCGTCCATCTCTTCCCTGATTATGTCCTCCATCTTGCGCAGGGCGCGCCAGGCGAGCGGCAGGTAACAGTAGACCCCGGCGGCGACCTGCTGGATCATCCCTGCACGCAGCATCAGTTGATGGCTTGCCGTCTCTGCCTCCGCCGGCAACTCGCGCATAGTCTTCCCGAATAGCCTCGATACTCGCACTCTTTTCTGCCTTTCCGCTATCTGTGACCCCAACCGTGGCTCGCCCCGATAAGCGCGGACACCTCCGTCATCAGCTCATCCACCAAGTCTGACTCCTCCACAGAGCGGATCCTCTCCCCCTTCCGGAATATCACCCCCCTGCCCTTCCCACACGCTATCCCCACGTCGGCGTCCTTTGCCTCGCCTGGACCATTCACTATGCAGCCCATGACCGCCACCTTCACGGCCTTGTCTACGCCCCTCAGCCTTCGCTCGACCTCCTCCGCCATCCCTACGAGGTCGACTTCGCACCTGCCGCACGTAGGACAGCTCACCAGCGTCGGGCCGTGCTCCCTCATCTTCAGGGCCTTGAGTATCTCGTATGCGCACTCGACCTCGCGGCAGAGGTCGGGAGTAGTCAGCGAGACCCTGATCGTATCTCCAATACCTTCCCAAAGCAGTATGCCAAGGCCCACCGAACTGCGAATGGCCCCCGTCCACGGAAGGCCGGCCTCAGTGATACCAAGGTGAAGGGGATACGGAGTAGCATCAGCCAGTGCTCTATACGCCTCTACGGTTGTCCGAACATCAAATGCCTTGGCAGACACCTTGATCAGTTCGAAGTCCAGGGTCTCCAGCAGGCGGACCTCGTACAATGCGGCTTCGACCATACGGTCGACCACCGGCGCTTCCTCGGAGACGTCTTTGGGCAGGCTGCCCGCATTCACGCCGACGCGGATGGGCACCTCGCGTTCCTTCGCAGCCCTGACCACGGTCGTTATGTGGTCCGGGTCGCTGATATTCCCGGGATTCAACCGCAGGCCGTCGACGCCACTCTCAAGAGCCGCTAGAGCCAGCCTGTAGTCGAAATGGATGTCGGCGACCAGCGGCAGACGGGTCCGACCCCTTATCTCCCCAAGTGCAGCAGCGGCCTCTTTGTCCGGCACAGCCACCCTCACAATCTCGCAGCCACATTCCTCCAACTGAAGTATCTGCGCCGCCGTGGCGTGCACATTGCGGGTATCCGTGCTCGTCATGGACTGGACAACAACCGGGCGGTCACCCCCGACCTCGACCTCGCCAATCCTTACCACCTTTGACGCTCGGCGCTTGATCATTCCAGAAGCGGCCTTCCTTCGACAACGCGCATTACATCAGCCACCGTAATGACGACTATGAGCCCTATGAGGAGCAGGAACCCCGCAAGATGTATCAGCCCCTCGGTCCGAGGCGCTACCCTCTTGCCTCGCCTCACTATCTCCAGCAGCACGAATATTATGCGTCCTCCGTCCAGACCAGGTATCGGGAAAAGATTGATGATGGCCAGGTTCAGGCTCAGGAAAGCAGCGAACTGTATCAGGTAGGATGGTCCGGCCTCGCTCGCCTCGCCGGTCAACTGAAATATGCCCACCGGTCCGGTCACCTGCGGCGGCGCGCCCCTGACGAACCAACTGGTCACTTCATTGCGCATCAGCTCGAAGGTCTCCCACAGTGACTGCCCGGCCTCGGGGACCGCCTCCCAGAATGGATAGGAGCGGCTCTCGACCTGCGTGTTCTCCAGGCTCATGGTTATTCCAACCGCGCCCTCGCCCACCGGCGGGTCCCAGCGAGGCACCACGGTCACTGTCCTCTGGACACCCTGCTCATCTTCGAGCAGCAGTATCGTCTCCTCTCCAAGGCTCATATGAATCTCGTAGGCCACGTCTCCCATATTGGTGACCGCCGCGTCATTCACTTGCAGCAGGGTGTCACCCGGCTCAATTCCCGCCTCTGCAGCCGGCGAGTTCGGCGCCACCTCCTGGATTATGACATCGCCAGCCACAACGTCCCTCGGCACCATGAACGCCACGGTAAGCAGTATGATCGGGAGCACCGCGTTCATGAAGGACCCTGCACCAAGCACTATCAGCCGGACCCAGGCCGGCTTGCTCGCAAGGCTTCTGGGATGCGAAGGGTCTTCCTCGCCGAGGAGCCTGCAGAAGCCCCCGAGCGGCAGCCAGTTCAGGGAGTAGATGGTCTCCCCACGCTTGATTCCGAAGATCCGCGGCGGCAGACCCAGCCCGAACTCCTCGACCTTCACGCCTGCGAGTCGGGCAGTCACAAAGTGGCCAAGCTCGTGAGCTACAATGAGCAGACCCAGTATAAGCACGAATGCGATTATGGTAAGCGCCACGTCCATATCAACTCATTGCGACAGCCAGGGCAGTCTCCCTGGCCCATTCATCCGCCGCCAGCACCTGCTCAATGGTCGGCCTCTCCGTCCTCTCGTGCAGCGCGAGCGTGTCTTCCACGACGCGAGCGATATCGGTGAAACCTATCTTCTTCTCCAGGAAGAGCGAGACTCCAACATCATCGGCGGCGCTCAGCACTGCGGGACAGGTACCGCCCTCGGCTCCCGCCTCCATCGCGAGACGCAGACAGGGGAACCTCGACACATCTGGGCTCTCGAAATCGAACGAACGCGTCCAGGCGAAATCGACCTCAGAGTGATAGTCGCTCTCCCATCGCTCCGGATAGGTAAGCGCATGCTGGATCGGAAGCCGCATGTCGGGAAGGCTCAACTGAGCCTTGATCGAGCCATCCACGAACTCAACCATCGAATGAATTACACTCTGCCTGTGAACGACCACCTGGATTCTCTCGTATGGCACGTCGAACAGCCAGTGCGCTTCGATGATCTCCATTCCCTTATTCATCAGCGTGGCGGAATCGATAGTGACTTTGGGTCCCATCTGCCAGGTCGGGTGCGCCAGCGCCTCTTCCGGCGTCACAACGGCCAACTCCTCGTCGGTCCTGCCCCTGAAGGGCCCGCCCGATGCGGTGAGGATAAGCCGCCTTATGCCGTTGCCTTCTTCTCCGCGCAGGGATTGCCAGATCGCGCTGTGCTCGCTGTCGACCGGATATACCTCAATGCCGCTATTGACAGCCTCCTCCATCACGATCCCGCCTGCCATGACCAGCACTTCCTTGTTCGCCAGGGCTATCTGCTTTCTGGAACGAATCGCGGCCAGCGTTGGTTCCAGTCCCGCTTTGCCCGAGGTGGCAACTACCACCAGGTCGATATCGGGCTCGAGCGCTATCTCGTCGAGGGATACGACGCGCAATCCGGGCCTCCGAACCAGCGCTTCGGGGTCGCTGCAGGACACCAGGTCGGGTCCGAACTCTGCAATCTGCTGACCCAGCAGAGCCGCATTCCGGCCACCCGCCAGGGCCGCGACACACAGCCTGTCGGGAAAGCGCCGGACGATTTCAAGCGTCTGCCGACCTATCGATCCCGTCGATCCCAGTACCGCTATCCGCTTCATGAGTTGCACACTCAGGCGACGTACGTAGCCCAGTAATATACTACAACCCCAGTCACGAGAATGCTATCAAGCCGGTCCAGCAGTCCGCCATGTCCCGGGATAATGCTTCCCGCTTCCTTGACGTTCGCTGTACGCTTCAACTTGGACTCGAAGAGGTCGCCTAGCTGAGCGCCCAGACCGAGCAGCACACCGAGGACAGCCGCACTCCAGACAGCGATGTCAAGACTGAAGGCCGTCGACAGGAGCAGGACCACCGCAACGGCGCCGGCCAGCCCTCCGACCGACCCTTCCCATGTCTTCGCCGGCGAGACTACAGGCGCAAGCTTGTGCCTGCCGAAAGAGCGGCCCACGAAGTAGGCCGTCGTGTCCACTGCGAACGTACCGAGCAGGGCCAGGAAGACCCAGTTGCTGCCCTGCGTATTCATCAGCAGGACCCAGTACCCGGTGAGGAGGCCTACATACACGACCCCTGCTGCATACCAGACCCATGGATTGACCACCCCTTCGGCATCTCTTCCTCCGTCGATCGCACCACCCGCAGTGAAGGCGACCACGGTAACGGCTGCTAGGGCCGATGACACCGCCCACATATGTGCGTCAGAACCATACTGGTTGACGAAGTGAGCGTTCAGTACCAGGAAGAGCGTCAGCAGACCACCGAAGACGCGTATCGAAACCGGGATGCTGCGGGCCGCCATGGAACTGAACTCGTAGAACGCGATCAGCGCACAGATTGACGCCAGGACAGTGAACCAGGGAGAGCCGAGCCAGACCAGCAGGATGAGAATGGGGAGAGCAATTACTGAGGTAAGAAGCCTATGCCGAAGCATCCGCCACCAGGAGCATGGTATCGGGCGCCCTAACCCGACTCTGCATCTGCCTTCGTGGACAAGCCCCCGTACCGCCGCTCGCGCTCGGCATAGGCCAGCAGGGCATCCTCGATATCGGCAGCGCCGAAATCAGGCCACAGTGTGGACGTCGAGTAGTACTCGCTGTAGGCCGACTGCCAGATGAGGAAGTTGCTGATGCGCATCTCGCCGCCCGTGCGAATGATGAGGTCGGGCTCCGGAACGTCCGCGATGTAGAGACGGCTGCTGATCAAGTCTTCTGTGACATCCTCTGGAGGTATCCCGTCCCTGACAATGCCCCGGACAGCTTCGACAATCTCCGCCCGCCCCCCATAGTCGAACGCGATACTGAGGTTCAGCCTGGTATTGCCCTTCGTCATCCGTATGGCCTTGTGCACCTTGTCCCTGATCTCCGGAGACAATCTCTCCAGCCTGCCCATGTGTCTCAGCCTCACGCCCTTCCGGTGCAACTCAATGCTCTCGCGGTCAATGACTTCCGCAAGGATACTGAAGAGACCTTTGACTTCCTTCTCCGGCCTCGCCCAGTTCTCCGTCGAGAAGGCATACAGCGTGAGATACGGGACACCGTACCTGCCAAACCAGTCGACGACGTTCCTGATATTGTCTGTTCCCGACCGGTGTCCCCTGACGCGAGGCCAGCCTCGCTGCCTCGCCCACCTCCCATTACCATCCATTATGATGGCGACGTGCCGGGGCAGAGGCGCTATCGCCTTCAGCTTGGCTTGTGCTTGGGACGTGCCCGGCAAGTCGGTCCCCCGGAGTCTAGAATTCGAGTAGCTCGGCTTCCTTATCCTTGGCTATGGTATCGATCTTCTCGATGAACCCATCGGTGATCTGCTGCAACTTGTTCTGAGCCCTTCGCTGCTCGTCTTCTGACAGCTCCTTGCTGTCCTTCATCTGTCGCAGCTTGTCCTGCGCTTCCCGCCTGACGTTCCTCACGGCCACCCGTCCCTCTTCTATCCGCCTTCGGACCACCTTCACGAGCTGGTTTCGCCTTTCCTCCGTAAGCTGGGGTATCACGAGCCTGACGACGTTGCCATCGTTGTTGGGATTGAGGCCGAGGTCAGACTTGAGAATGGCCTTCTCTACGTCGCTCAGTATCTGCCGCTCCCAGGGCTGAATAACAATCAACCTCGCCTCAGGAGTGGAGATGCTGGCCACCTGGTTGAGGGGCATCTGTACTCCGTGGTAGTCGACCTTCACATTATCGACCAGGGCAGGGCTGGCCCTTCCGGTACGTATGGTCGCAAGCTCATTCTTCAGTACTTCTATGGCCTTCTCCATCTTGCTTTCGGCAGTTCGTAGGGCATCGTCACTGCTCATTTGCGACCCCCCGCTTAGTGGTGTTAGCTCAGAATCTCAGGGATTGCATAGAAGCGGCCGGGAGAACCGAGAGCTACGCCTTGCCGTCCAACCGGGTACCGAGGGCCTCGCCCCTGACTACCCGCGCAACGCTCTGCGGCTCCCTGATGTCGAAGACGACTATTGGGAGCCCGTTGTCCATGCACAGGGACAATGCGGTCGAGTCCATGACTTCCAGCCGCCTGCGGAGAGCATCCATATATGTGATATGCTCGTACTTCACCGCGTGGCTGTTCGATCGCGGGTCCGAATCGTAGACGCCATCTACACCGTTCTTGGCCATCAGCAGTATGTCGGCGCCGACTTCTACAGCACGAAGCGCAGCGGCGGTGTCGGTAGTCATGTATGGATTCCCGGTGCCGCCGGCGAAAATCACCACTCGACCCTTCTCCAGATGCCGTATAGCGCGCCGCCGGATGTAGCTTTCGGCCACCGCCTGTACCGATATGGCGCTCTGGGTCCTGGTGTCGAGCCCCGCCTTCTCAAGGGCATCCTGAAGAGCAAGGGCATTGATGATGGTGGCGAGCATTCCCGCGTAGTCGGCTGTGGCACGATCCATCCCCATCGCCTCGGCGACAGACCCCCGCCAGATGTTCCCCGCCCCTACCACCAGCGCCACACTGACCCCTTCCCCCAGCACCTCCCCAATCTGTCCGGCGATGTCATCAGCGACGGAGCGGTCAATGCCGCTCTCGCTCCGTCCCCCCAGCGCCTCGCCGCTGAGTTTCAGCAAGACGCGCCTGTACCTGGGCTCAGGCATCCTTCCCTTCTACACCCAGTTCGAAGCGAGCGAATCTTCTGATCTTGATGTTCTCCCTGACCTTCGCGACGGTCTCGGCGATGAGGTCCCTGACTGACTTCTGTGGTTCCTTGATGAACGGCTGCAATAGGAGGCAGTCCTCCTCCGCCCACTCACATCCCTCGGGGACCTCGTCCGCATCCACAAACCTGGGGTTGGTCGCGGCTACCTGCATGGCCAGGTCATGTGCCACTTCCTTGAACTCAGGAGTCCGAGCCACGAAATCGCTTTCGCAGTTCAACTCGATGAGGGCCCCTATGCGCCCGCCGGTATGAACATAGCACTCCACCAATCCCTGATCGGCGGCGCGCTCTTCCTTCTTCTTGGCAATCGCGTGTCCACGTTCCCTGAGCATGGTCGCGGCTGCCTCCACGTTGCAGTCGGTCTCCTGCAGGGCACGCTTGCACTCCATGATGCCGGCATTCGTCAACTCGCGCAATTCCTTGATCGCGGCAACCGATATCTCCATCGACAAGTCTCCTAGGCTTCTTCCTCAGCAGAGCTGGCGGGCACTTCCTCCGGTTCGAATGATGCCTCGTACACACCGGCCATCGCCAAGTCCTCGTCAGTCAGTTCCTTCTCCTCGAGAGCTTCCCGAGCTTGCTTGCCTTCGAGAACGGCGTCAGCAACTACCGAGCAGAAGAGAGCTACAGCACGTATGGCATCGTCATTCCCCGGTATCGGGTAGTCTATCTCATCCGGATCGCAGTTCGTATCAACAATGCCGACGATGGGCACATGCACCCGCTTGGCTTCATTGACGGCGTTTCTCTCCTTCGTGGGGTCCACTATGAACAGGGCGCCCGGTATTCGAGTCATCTCCTTGACTCCACCCAGCAGGCGGTTCAGGTGAGCGATCTCCTTGTCAATCTTGAGGGCCTCTTTCTTGGGAAGACGGTCCAGGTCGCCCCTGGTCTGCCTGTCTTCGAGTCGCACGAGGTGGTCAATGCGCGATTGGATGGTGCTGAAGTTGGTCATCATACCGCCCAGCCATCGCTGGTTCACATAGAACATCCCACACCGCTTCGCCTCTTGCTCGATTGCGTCCTGGGCCTGCTTCTTGGTGCCTACAAATACGATTTCCTCGCCGCTCTCGGCCAGTTGCCTGACGAAGTCACAGGCCTTCCCGAGCAAAACGACAGTCTGCTCCAGGTCTATGATGTGGATGCCGTTTCGCTGGCTGAAGATGTACTTCTTCATCTTCGGATTCCAGCGAGAGACCTGGTGACCGAAATGCACCCCCGCTTCGAGGAGCAGCTTCATTGATATAGGCTCTGCCATCTTGGTAACCTCTACCCCCCTCCTGAATCAACGCCCTGCGTGGCATAGCCAGACACAGCTCAGATCCCCCTTTGGTTGAACCTGCGTTTGGCCGGAACCAAGTTTAGCATAGGGTTCCTCAAAACACAATAGCTACGCGCGCCTGCGCCCCCCACGAGCCTTAATCCGTGGATTGTCCGGGAAACGGCACTGAGGTGAGGCAGTTTGTGA